>JAHDDE010000021.1 GCA_020629515.1 Saprospiraceae bacterium
TCTTTTAGATTGATTTTTCCTTTCATAGCCAGTTGCCCAACAGAACCAATTAACATCAATGCAACTTTTCTAAAATTCTTTACAGCTCTTTCCTCTTCAGATATCGCCCCATCAGAGGTTGGCGTACCCGTCAATAACTCTTGTTGAACTGCCATGGCAGGAGTAGCGAAATCCAAGGCCCCTTTCATCGCATTTTTAAAAATAATGTTGAGCATCAACATTCTATTGATCTCATTGGTGCCTTCATATATCATGGCTATGCGAGCATCACGGTATCCTCTTGCGGCGGCAGACTCCTCACTGTATCCCATACCACCATGTATTTGAACTGTCTCATCCGCCACGAAATTTACATTTTCTGATAATACGATTTTAAGTATTGAACTTTCTAATGCGTACTCTTCTGCGGCGATTAATTCTGCTTCGGCATAAGACTTGCCTTGCTCCATTAATATCTCAGTATAATCATTAATCAATCCTGTAGCTCTATATACAGCGGCCTCAGCAGCATATGTTCTAATCACTTGTTCTGCCACCTTCGATCTTATAGCTCCAAAGGTTGAAATGCTCTTTCCAAACTGCTCACGCTCAATAGCATATTTTATACCTACATCAATTAATCCTTTTGACCCTCCCAATGCGAAAGGACCTATTTTATATCTTCCTGCATTTAGGACATTAAATGCAATGTGATGTCCCTTGCCTTGTTCTCCTAATAAGTTTTCTACCGGTACTTTCACATTTTCAAAAAATACCTGTCGCGTAGATGACCCTTTTATTCCCATCTTTTTCTCTTCAGCTCCTAAAGTCAAACCAGGCATACCTTTCTCAAGAATAAAACCAGTAAAATCAATTCCGTTTATCTTAGCAAATACTACAAATACGTCTGCGAATCCTGCATTCGTTATCCACATCTTCTGTCCATTAAGGATATAATACTTACCATCTTCAGATAGGTCAGCACGAGTCTTAGCAGCTAAAGCATCAGAACCAGAACCCGGCTCAGTTAAACAGTATGACGCAATCAATTCTCCTGAGATCAATCCAGGTAAATATTTTGACTTTTGCTCTTCCGTACCAAAATATAATATGGGTAACATACCAATGCCCGTATGAGCCCCATAAGTAGTAGAAAATGCGCCTGTTGGCCCTATGGATTCTAATACCACCGCATTTGTGTTAGGATCCATTTGCATTCCTCCATACTGTTCTGGCATATGTGTCCCTAAAAATCCTAAATCACCTAACTTTTTTAGGAGATCTCGATTATGTTCAAATTCTCCTGCTTCCATTTTGTCGGCAACAGCAGCAAAATCATTTTTCACAAACTCCTTGATTGTTTCTTTTATCATAAGTTGTTCGTCCGTCATATCCTCAGGAGTAAAAACCCTTTCTTGATAATCCTCAATTAAGAAGTGAGCTCCTTTCTGAATTTTCTCTGTTACTTCCATTTATATTTTATTTACTATAAGTTAATTTATTAATAACCAATACATCCGCATATCATGCGCATACAAGCTTACCTTCCAAAAATATAACATTTTATTTAACTCTGAGTTCATTTTTGTGTCCTAAATTTTACTATATGAATTTTTATATCTTCATATAATGGCACGACAACAAGATGTTGGTCAGATGGGAGAAGACCTTGCAACAGAGTATCTGTTCGGATTAGGCTATTCTATTAAAGAAAGAAATTGGAGATTCAGTCGTGCCGAGATCGACATAATCGCCTTTCACGATGATACTTTAATTTTTGTAGAAGTGAAAACTCGCTCATATGACTACTATGGACAACCGGAAGAATCTATTTCAGCAAAAAAAGAAAGACTCATTTGTGATGCAGCAGCTGCATATATGTCCAAGAACGAATATGAATGGGCATTTCGTTTTGATATCATATCGATCCTATTAAGTAATACAGAACCCGTTATTAAACATTATGAAGACGCCTTTTTTCCTGGAATTTAGATTTTAAACAATTCAATTAATAATGAATTACCAAGTATGTGATAAAAATTGAGTTCAGATACTTTCATAAGAAAAGAGAATGACATACATTTGCAGCCCTAATAAAATTAGTGATGAAAAAAGATATACATCCATCAGAATATAGATTAGTAGTTTTCAAGGATTTCTCTTGCGATAAATCTTGGTTATCGAGATCGTGTGCTAACACTAAAGACACAATTGTTTGGGAAGATGGGAATGAGTATCCTTTAGTGAAGTTGGAGATTTCAAATCAGTCTCATCCGTTTTTTACGGGTAAAATGAAATTTGTTGATACAGCCGGAAGAATTGATAAATTCAATAAGAAGTTTGCAAAATTTGCTAAGAAGACTGCATCTCCTGAAACTGAGGCTGCTGCTGAGTAGTAATAATCTTATAAAGAAATAAATAGTAACCTCGCTCTAAAAGCGGGGTTTTTTTGTTATGAGTCAAGTGATACTTTTTGATGGTCCGGAATGGGAAAATTTATTCCCGCTGACTTTAACTCGTCCTGTCGGACACATCAGAATAGGCATATCGACAATATGTGAAAAATGGGAAAAATTCATAAAAAAGCCTATATACCTTCACACAATACAACATCTGAAAGGCCAATATCAATGTGCGGAAGATAAAGAGTCCATTCTAATCAATGGTTCCGTTCTACCCAGCGATAATATCTATTCAAAAATTAAAACACTTGAGATTAATGAGGCTATATGCCATAAGGGCAATGTGATAGCACTTAGAGTAGAGAAATATGATCCTGATATTGATATCTCACAATTAATATATACAGAAAAGGAATCTCTATCTGAAGTTTCTAAAATCAACTATCCGGAAGATATTCTAAATATCAATGACAAGTTGTTGAGCGAAGAGATATACGCTCATATCCAACAGCATACTTCTCATGAATTAGATCCAACTATAGCTGTTATAGGCGATAAGCAGCAAGTATATATAGAAAATTCTGTAAGTATCTCACACTGCACACTCAATGTAAGTCATGGGCCGATCTATATCGCCAAAAACGCTACCATCATGGAAGGCGCTATGCTAAGAGGGCCCCTATACATAGGAACTAATAGTGTAATAAAAATGGGGGCTAAAATATATGGCAACACATCTATTGGGCCTCAGTGTAAAATCGGTGGAGAAGTCAAAAGGACAATTGTAATAGGCAATAGCAATAAAGGTCACGAAGGGTTTGTAGGAGATAGTGTAATCGGCGAGTGGTGCAATTTTGGTGCAGACAGCAACACTTCTAATATGAAAAACACCTATGGTAAAATAAGCTTGTATGATATAGCTAGAAACAAGAAGCGAATAACCAATAATCAATTTTTGGGTTTGATGATGGGTGATCACAGTAAATGTGCAATAAATACACAATTTAACACTGGCACTGTAGTCGGGGTGTTTGCTAATATTTTTGGTGCGCCTCCTCCCACTTATATTCCATCATTTAGTTGGGGCAAAGGGCAAGTATATGATATTAATAAGGCATTAGAAGTCGCCAATATCGTGTATGGGAGAAGAAATAGACAATTGAGTGACTCTGAAAAGGATGTTCTTAAAAAAATCTACCAACAATATAGAATCCATGATTGCCCTTCCTAAATGGAAAATTTGGTTAAGCTACCTATGGGATATCCACATAGAAACAAGATCATCAGAATACAACCCTATTCTCAACATAGAATTAAGTAAAGGCAGATTCCTTTTAAGCACCCAAAATGCTGTTTATTCTCATGAAGATAAATATGAGAATTTCGGACTAATTTTCAATCAGACACTCGATATCAACCCATTAGCACTTAACAAAGTGCTCGTTTTAGGATTAGGTCTTGGCAGTATACCTATTCTTCTTGATCTCATGGCCCCTGGAGCATGGGATATTACTGCAGTAGAAATCGATGAAGAAGTCGTAGCTCTGGCTCACGATTATGCTTATCAAAAAATCCAATCCAATATTAATACCATAATTGCTGATGCCTCAATTTATATCCAAACTACAAGATCAGAATCGTTTGATATGATCTGTGTAGACCTATTTGTTGGAGATCAAACGCCTAACGAATTTCAAGAAATCTACTTTTTAGAAAAACTAAAGAATCTTTTATCACCAGCTGGCATTTTGATTTACAATACATTAGCTTATACCGCGAAACACCAACAAGAATCAACTGATTTTTTCAATAACGCTTTTAAAAAAGTTTTCCCTCAAGCAGAAAAGGTATATGCCCATAGAAATTATATGTTAATCAACAATAAGGATTGGTTTGGCAGTTAGCATGTTATACTTTTGCACCAAATAAGAGACTATGATCAATTTGAATATATATGTATTAATAGGCTTGACAGCCCTCTTCCTGATTGGAGGTATTATATCGGCGATATTTGCTGGATTTTGGTGGGCCTTCCCATTACTATTAGTGGGAATTATTTTGCTTGCAGTGTATATATTCTTTGGCAGTGTGAATTCTGCTGCTAAGCACATCCAAGAGGAAGATTTTGATAAAGCCGAACAAAAGCTAAATTTAACACTAAAACCAGATTGGCTTTATATCACTCAGAGAGCATTCTATTATATCATGAAAGGATCTATCGCCATGCATCGCAAAGATATGAAGCAGGCCGAAGAACTGTTCGATAAGGCATTAGCTATGGATCTTCCATCTGATAATGAAAAAGGTATGTTATTGCTACAATTAGCCAATATTAATGGCTCAAAGGGCAAATGGCGCGCCGCTAAAAATTACTTCAGAGAAGCTAAAAAGCTAAAAATAACTGAAGGCCCTATAAAGACTCAATTACTTCAATTTGAGAAAGCCCTTAATCAAAGCGGCCAAGCTAAAGCTGCCAGAAGCATGGGCAAACAAGGTATGTCCATGATGTCTCAAGGTGGAAAGTCTAAAAGACGTCGCCCAAAAATGAGATAGGAATTAAAAAAAATCTAATCTCGAGGGATTTCAACTGTAGATATTTGATTAATGTCTAAAATATATCTATTAAAATATAAGGTATCAATATTTAATTGATATTTATTAGAATATTTGCAATTGAAACACATTGACCCTTATCTTTGAAGTGTAATCAAAAGAGATTATATCAATAGTTGATAATACTGTGAGGTGATGAAACAGGTAGACGTGCCCTCTTGTCTCGAGGGTGGAGGTAAGCGATAAACGATGGATAGGGTTGACCACAAATTTTCTTTTGTCCATTGGCTAAGCGCTCCGTGGAGGTTCGAATCCTTCTCTCACAGCAAGATGCAGTAAAGATGTTACTGATTTACTGATTGTTTAATATTTATTTTGACAATACTGTGAGGTGATGAAACAGGTAGACGTGCCCTCTTGTCTCGGGGGTGGAGGTAAGCAACAAATTTTTGCAATAAGTAAAAACTAAGTGCTCCGTGGAGGTTCGAATCCTTCTCTCACAGCAAACAAAAGGGCGTCCTTAACGGTTTAGTATGTTAATGGACGCCCTTTTTGTATAAGATGCATTGGATCTGGGCAATTCGAACTATAATAATTCACATCTTTTGAAGCACATACTCCAGGATAATCTGCTACCCAATTACCTAAATCCTTAATAATTTGAAAATGTAAATGCGGAGGCCAGCCTCCATTCTCTTTCTTATCGCCGAATTCGGCAATTATTTCCCCTGCTTTGATCTCTTTCCCTCTGATCCAGCTATTAAAATACTTCTTACTCAGATGACCATATAGAGTATGAAAAATACATCCACGAATATTATGTCTCAATATCAGTGTATATCCATAATCCAAGTGCTGGCTATTATAGGCTCCATAGGCTACTTCTCCTGATAACGGGGCATATATGCGACTACTTGAAGGGCCCCATATATCAACTCCCAAATGAATATTTCTGACATCTTCACCCTCAAAATGCTCACTTCGCACATATAAATTGCGCCTCTCGAGATAACCTCCTATTGCCCATAGACAGGATTGAAGAGTCTTATAATCATTAACGAACAGATCAATGTCATCAAAATTAGGAACATCAGGAAGTGCATCGTTGAATATAGAAAGATCAATATCAACGAAATCTTGATCATCGTAATTGACCCCCATAATAGGGAATACACTTGTAGATTTTAAAACATCAACAAAATCCATCATTCGTAACGCAATGATTCTATTGGATCAAGTCGTGCGGCCTTCATGGCAGGATACAAACCGCTCAAAATTCCTACAATTAAACAAACAAAAAAAGCCAAAATAATCCATGGCCAAGGGATGATAAAACTACTACCTATCATGACACTGACTAAATTGCCTACGAGGATGCCCAATAACATACCTACCAGACCACCAATCTGAGTAATAACAATAGCTTCTGTTAGGAACTGTATCAAAATATTCCTTCGCTTAGCACCTAACGCTTTTGACACACCTATTTCTCGGGTTCGCTCTGTCACTGATACGAGCATAATATTCATTAGTCCGATTGAAGCACCTAACAAAGTCATCAAGGCTATAGCAATAGTACCCATACGTAGGTTAAAAGTCATATCCTTAAGTGTATTCATTATACTATCACTGGTAGATATTTCAAAGTCATTCTCTTCATTAGCCTTTAGCTTTCGGATATTTCTCATAGGGCCAATTGCCGCCATCTTAGCTCCTTCTACATCAGTCAAATTGGTTATCGCCACCGTTAGATTATAGCCCTTCTCTGCATAGCCATAAATCTGTTTTGCTTTCGTTAGTGTGATAAATATTCTTCGATCTTGACTATCTCCAAAAGCACTTCCTTTTGACTCTAACACACCAATTACCTTGTAGCGAGCAGCATTGATTTGAACTATTTTATTAATCGCAGATTCAGGACTATCATCAAATAGTTCTTTAACTATATCCATTCCTATGATCGCTTTCTGAGATCCTTCTTGAGATTCTAATGCAGTGAAATTTCTCCCCTCAGCGAGCTTATAATTAGACACGTCAAGGTATAGATCATCAACCCCAAATATACGTACAGTAGGGTTAGTCGCCTTATCCTTATAGGCCACTTCGGCACTCCCCGTACAAAACATATCAATTGACACACGGGTGCCCGGATAGTCATACCTCTCTTTAAAATCCTTAGCCTGAGTATAGTAAATAGGATCAGCTCGTTTCGTTTGACGACCTCGTCTGTTAGATCTAATATTCTCCCGAGTAGGTTTGATGCTTATAGAATTGGCTCCCAGCCTGTTAAAACTATCACTCATTGAAAAAAGAATAGAATCTATAGCTGTTAAGATACCCACTAGACAAGTGATACCCACTGCTATTATCAAAAGTGTCAGAGAAGTCCTTAAAAAATTCGACTTCAATGACCTTAGTGCCATCCTTATATTTTCTAATAAATTCAATGAATTACAATTAAATTTAAATTGGATTAAATATAGAGGGATAAATTAATAGTCATAGATTCTTTAGATCAGATATACATATTTGAGGATCAAAATCATTTCAATCATATTCTAAAGTTCTTTTTGATTGCCTTAAGTGCCTCTTTATGTACTAATCCATTAGATGCTATTAACTCTTCTCCAAATAAATAATTTGAACCTCCTCTAAAATCACTCACCATGCCTCCAGCCTCTTTCAAGATTATAGCTCCCCCCGCAGCATCCCATGCGCTCAGTGTCGTCTCATAATACGCATCAAACCTACCGCAAGCAACATAAGCCAAGTCCAATGCAGCTGCACCCATCCTTCTTACCCCTCGTGCATATCTCATAAAGTGACCCAGAGTCCTTATCAATGGAGCAACATCATCTACCTTATAAGGGAAACCTGTCCCCACCAAAGCCTCCGAAAGTGTAGGAGTAGTACTTACTTTAATTTTATCTCCATTCCTATATGCTCCTCCATCTTTCCAAGCATAGAATAGCTCTTTTGAATTCACTTCTAATACCAATCCCACCACAAGTTCATCATGTTGTAATAATCCAATACTGACTGCAAAATGAGGGATTCCGTGCAAAAAATTATTAGTACCGTCAAGAGGATCTATAATCCATAAGACATCCTTTCCACCTTGCTCTACAGTATTTTCCTCAGTAATAAAACCCGCTTCTGGTAAAATTTCAGCTAATGCTTTGACCAGCATTTCTTCCGCCGTCTTATCCACATATGAGACTAAACTGTTCAATCCTTTGACTTCTATTTGCTCAGTAGAGACGCTTCCTAATTCTTTTTTAATGAAAGAACCGACATTATGAATCACAGGAAAACATTGAGTACAGATATTCTTATAATCTTTGTGGTCCATAGTAATGATTCTCAATTTAAACCACAAATTTAAGCATTAGCATGAGCAGGAGAAGAAAACTTGAAAAGTTTGCCGATATACTATCATTCCCTAATGTATTTGAGATTACAGAGATCGGTAGTCCAATCTTAAGGGCAAGTGCGTTTGAGAATGTTGAACTCAAAGGTAAGTGGGCATCAAAAGTCTTTGACAATAATAATCCGATATGCCTCGAATTAGCATGTGGTCGGGGCGAGTATACGCTTGCACTTGCTAAAAAATATCCGAACACAAATTTTATTGGAGTTGATATAAAAGGAGCAAGAATATGGCAAGGCGCGTCAAAAGCAATACATCAACAATTGTCGAATGTTGCTTTCCTTCGAATCAGGATCGAACAAATAGACGTCTACTTTGATAAGAATGAAATTGATGACATTTGGATAACATTTCCGGATCCATTTGAGGCTAAAGAAAATCGGAGAACTACCTCTCCCCTTTTCCTAGATAAATATTATCAAATTGTTAAACCCTTAGGTAAGATCAATTTAAAAACAGATGACACCCCCTTTTATGAATATTCGGTAGAAAGTGTCAATGTGCACGAAAATTTTGATATTCTATATCAAAACGATAACATATATGGCCAAACCTTATATAATCCAGATTTAGAGATTAAAACATATTACGAAATTCAACATTTGTCAAATAACAAGACCATCAAATATTTGCTTTTTAGTAAAAAAGCGTGAACTTTGCAGTATAATATTTTGTAATACCTCAATATTAAACTTTTTATTATGAAAACGAGTATGGCATATAGGTTGTTCAGGTTGTATTTTAATTCTAATTCTGACAATCATGAATTATTTGGCAATAGGGTTCACAATCCACTTAACGGCGCTCAGAGGAAGGCGTTTTGGGCTAATAATGCTGAACTCTTGTTGAGAGGATCTGCTGTAATAGCCTTGGGCATAGCCCTTATCTATGCCTATTTATTGGCATAGTTCAACATCAACTTCCTTAGAATACAATTTAATATCCGATTAGAAATGATTCCAACCTTGGGCTTTCAAGGGATGGATATTGCCTCCAGTGGTATGAAGTTTTACTCCATCCTCTTCTGGAGTAATTTCCCCAATGATGTAAGCCCCAGGCATAAATCTTATTTTGTCTAAATCTTCTGGTGCAACGGTAAATAGCAACTCATAATCTTCTCCCCCGCTAAGTGCGCAAGTTACGGGGTCCATATTAAATTCCAATGCCAACTGTTTTGATTCAGCATTAAGCGGTATTTTGCTTTCTTCGAGGTATGCCCCGACACCAGATTGTTTACATATATGCATGAGATCAGAACTTAGGCCATCGGAGACATCTATCATTGCGGTGGGCCGCAGATTAGACTTTCTGAAATATTCGATAGCATCCTTTCTGGCTTCAGGCTTGAGCTGCCGCTCTATTACATATTGATTACCACTAAAATCAGGCTTTATAGAATTGTCATTTAAGAAAAGTTGCTTCTCTCTTTCTAGGAGTTGCAAACCTAAGTAGGCAGCACCCAGATCACCTGTTACACAAATGACGTCACCTATCTTAGCCCCATTTCTATAAACAATATCTTTGAGCTTCTCAGTATACCCAAGTGCTGACACGCTCAAGGCTAATCCTTTGGGAATTGAGGTAGTATCTCCTCCCACTAAATCAACCTTGTATATTTCACACGCCTTTTTGACTCCGGCATAAATCTCCTCCAATGCTTCCACAGAAAAACGATTGGATAAAGCCATACTAAAAGTGATCTGCGAAGGCAACATATTCATAGCATATATATCTGATAGATTTACTATAACAGATTTATAGCCTAAATGCTTGAGCGGACAATAAGATAGATCAAAATGTATCCCTTCTATAAGCATATCAGTAGATATAGCCACAGATCCAGCCCCAGCTTTAATAATAGCAGCATCGTCTCCTATACTTTTAAGAGTGGACTTATTATGATTCTTAAAACCTTTTACTAAATGATCTATTAATCCAAATTCTCCTAGCTCATTGACATCTGTCCTCTTCATAGTTTAAATTTATTTTGCCCCAACGTATCTACTATATCTCTGAGGGTTCACTCTTTGCGCTTCTTTAAGAAAATATCCCAAGCTATCCTTTTGTCCTGTTTGATTATAGATCAAAGCAAGGTTGATATTTGCCTCAAAGTTATTTTGATCAACTGAGTAGTATTCTAAAAGCTTAGATTTAGCCAAAGCTCTGTTACCAGCTTTAAGGTCATCGGCATAGCCAATTGAAGCTTTACTCGGCCTCTTGACAATAGCACACATTGGCTTACCATTTACATCTATTGTATGTATCGTGCCCGTTGGCGGATAAAGTTCATTTTTAAGCTCTGCTTGATCTATATATACATTAACATATAATGCATAGTCCCAATCATGATTTAATCGCTCATAATATCTAGTATAAACATCCCTGACATTATCATAATGTCTTGCATAATAGCTTACAGAATAATAGTGGTTCGTTCCTATCAAAATGCTATCCTTTTCATTAATTATCCCCTCTTCCATCAACCAATTCATCGCCGGCTTCAAGCTATGCATATAGTAATCCATTTCATACTCCCCATAGGCATTATCTAATCCACCACTTATTTCATTAAAATAAACATATTCTACAGGATGATTTTTAATAATGTGAATAATTGGATGTAGAGATAATAATCCCACAATACTATATAGCCCATAACTCGCCTTTGGACTCCAGTTATCTATAGTCTTAATCAAATAACGATAACCCGCCGCTGAAAGAATCACCAAGGATGGATAAACAAAAATGAAATGCCTCCATCCACCATACACGTTACTATTCTGACTAATAGCATAAACAATAGGAAAAATGACCGAAAAAGCCAAGGTAATGAGAATAAAGGACCGCTTTTTAGTACGGTATTTATAGTAGGTGAATGGTAAAAGAACTAACCCAAGTAAAACCACTGTGGGAATGGTCATATACATCCACTTATAAATGTAATTAGATGGCAAGTCTGTTGAGGTGACATTAACACCTTCAAAAAGCTGCCGAATCCCTACAGCAAAATTGGTCATTATTTCTAAAGCCTTAAAAGGATTAGAAAACGGCGCCTTCAAAGCAAAAGGCCAAAAAATTACCATTAAAATATATGCAAGAAAACTGGCTGCCAACCCCTTCAGTATTATAGAACCGTAGTCATTAAAATGATTCTTATTGAAAACTTTTGTTCCTCTTCTCATAATCAATCTGAGCATCACAAACAGGCCAAAATATGGTATCAAGAGTAACCCCCCTATCCTAAAATTCAAGCATAATCCTATAGCCAATCCAACAGCAATGGTGGCTCTCCATGTAGGTTTAGGCAATAAATCACAAAATCTATATATAAAATAAATACTCAAAATATACCCAAAAGCAAAAGGTATATCCTTTGGATTATTCATACTATGACCTAAAAACTTTGGAGAAAAAGCCAACATAAAAACGGTCAAGAGAAATGCGTTCCATCCAAAATATCGCTTTGCTATAAATCCGGCAAACAGTATGATCAACCAACCGACAATCGAATTAAAAATATGTCTAAACATATATACATCTTCGACTCCCGCTATTCTATTAGCTAAATCAATAACGACATCAAAAGTGAAATTATAAGCATAGTCTGGTGCTGAGGCAAATCTAATACCAGTCATGTAGGATGTATCCTGTCCCAGAGTGGTATAATAATTTAAGACTTTAGAACCAGTAAGATGATGAATATCCTCGTCTCCGCTGATGGAGCTCCCGAAACTCAATAAAATGTAAGTAAATAATACACCAATAAGAATTGCCCATTTTATGCGCTCTTGGCTAAGGTAAGATTTAGTCATTTACAAGAGATTTGTATTATTAGTGGTCATAAATTTCGTTGATTATATAAGTTGGCCTTCTCTTCACCTCCATATAGATTCTTCCAACATATTCTCCCATTATACCAAGCATAATCATTATCAGACCAAATAAAAATAATACTCCTATCGTCAAAAAGGTAAGGCCTGGAGTTTCAGAAGCGGCTCCTCCTAAAAAAGTTGAACCAGTAAATTTCTGTATCAAAATAACAACTCCAAAAATGAAAGAAGGAATAGCAATTAAAAATCCTAAATATGTCGAAATCCTTAACGGGAAAGAAGAAAAATCAAGTATCCCATCAATAGCTAACTTCAATAGTTTTTTAAAAGTATACTTCACTTCCCCTGCTGCTCTGCTGGCACGTTCTGATTTGACTCCGATTTGTCTAAATCCAGCATATGCTCTTAATCCACGTATAAACCGTTGAACTTCTATCATTTCATTATTCAGGACATTGATAACTCTTTTGTCCATCACACAGAAATCCCCAGAATCAAGAGGAATATCTATATCTCCCAAAAAGGCCAATATCCTATAAAAAAGCTTATATGATATTCTTTTGAAAATATTTTCTTTCCGTTTTGTTCTTATCGCATAAACAACATGATATCCCTCTCTCCACTTATCTAAAAATCGACTTAACTCTTCTGGAGGGTCTTGCAAATCTCCATCCATCACCACTACTGCATCTCCCTTGGCACATTTTATTCCTGCTGAAATGGCCGCTTGATGACCAAAATTACGTGACAAATCAACGACCTTCACTTTATTGTCTTTGCGATGACAATCTTTCAACAACTCAATTGTATTATCATAAGAACCGTCGTTAACAAAGATGAGCTCGTAGTCTTCTCCCCAAGTGTCACTTGCAGAAGTGAGACGTTGATGTAGCTGAACGACATTTTCTTCTTCATTATATAATGGAACAACTACAGATAACATATTAGAAAAAATTGTAACCCAAAGATAGAATTTTGACACCATTCACCTATTTAATGTGATCATAACATATCTATTGTTTAGTATACCTTTGTAAAATCAATAAAGCGACGATCAGAAAGAATGCAAATTGAATATGAAAGGAAATATCACGAATTAGAGAAAAAACATTATTGGTTCAATTCTCGACGAAAGTTTATTCACCAACTCCTTAAACAGTATCCTAAAGACTCAAAAATTCTCGATATAGGCTGCTCTTCAGGCGTACTTCTTAAAGAGCTCCTTGATTATGGGTACAGCGTGGACAACCTTTATGGTGTGGATATTAGCTCAAAGGCCATCGCTCTTTGCCAAGAAAATGGTATTACAAACGCCTACCAAATGGATGCTCAAAATATTAATTTGGATGTAAAATTTGATCTAATTATAGCTTCAGACTGTCTTGAACATTTAGAATTGGACGAGACTGCTTTATCTAATTGGTATAATCTTTTGAAACCAACAGGTATAGCTATGATATTCGTGCCTGCTTTTATGTCCCTTTGGAGCAATCACGATGTGGTCAATATGCACTATAGACGATACACCAAATCCGAATTGAATCATAAATTAAAGCAAAATGGATTTACTATTCAACGATCCAGTTATTGGAATTTTTTGCTCTTTACTCCAGTTTGGATATATAGATTTATTAGTAGATTAATCGGCTCAAAAGAAAAAGCTAATACAAAAGGTGATATTGAAGAAATTTCATTATTCAATTCTTTTTTACAAGGGATTCTATCATTTGAAAACAAAATGCTTCAAGGAATCAATCTACCAGTTGGAGTATCTGTATTTAGTATTGTGACCAAAAAATAACTTGTTCTAACTAACTATATGTTGTTTGATGAAAGGATATGAGTATAGATTATACATATTACTTTATCTTAATATGTATCTTTATCCTTCATTAGATTACTATGAGCGATTATTTATCAAACGATTATAAAGATTTACTATCAATAGCGAAGGCTGAGCATACTAATTATTGCACCAATTCTCCTTTCCCCAACATCAGCTTTACTAATTTTTTCAACGTCGACAAATTAAATGAGGTACTTGCTGAATTTCCCGATTTGTCAAAAGGAGATCAAATTAAATTCAATAACCCCAACGAAATCAAGCTTGGTTCTAAAGGCGAAAATCGTTTTGGCCCTAAAACGAAAGCTTTTATGCACTTTTTGAATTCTCAACCCTTCTTAGAGTTTTTACAGGAGCTAACCAATATTGAAGAAACATTAATTCCTGATCCCTACTTCGAAGGAGGGGGATGTCATGAAAGCAAAGCGGGTGGTCTTCTAAAGATTCATGCTGATTTCAATAAAAACAGGCGAACAGGATTAGATAGAAGGCTGAATGTATTGATATATCTTAATAAAGATTGGGAAGATAGTTACGGTGGTCACTTCGAGTTATGGAATAAAGATATGACCAAATGTGTCACAAGAATTAGGCCCGATTTTAATACTCTTGCTATGTTCTCAACCACAGATTTCTCCTATCATGGCTTACCAGATCCTATTACTTGCCCTCCTAACAGAAGTAGAAAATCAATTGCCTTATATTACTATTCAAATGGCCGTCCTCAGTCGGAGCTAAGTGATAGAGGAGCAGATGAGCATACCAAGTTTGTAGATAGAAAAGGTAATAAATCTGAGTCGAAAATGCGTAAATTCAATACCCTTGTTAACATTGCTAACGAAATAACCCCGCCGATAATACTGAAGGGAATCAAAAAAATTATTACGTCGTAAAACAATTATTTGCGAGTTGCCATAAAGCATCTTGTGGCGGAGGGCATTCTATTTTCAATTTTTTTTCAAGAATAGTTAGTCGATAAGAATGCAAATAAATGCTTCTATCTCGATTTTTTCTTCGTGCACCGTACTTAACGTCTCCCTTAATCGGCGCACCGAGATGTGCTAATTGTGCCCTAATTTGATGAAATCTTCCTGTCCCTAATTCAATCATAAGTGCAAAATAATTATTTAACTCTTGCATATGTAAAATGGTCAATTTGATCGGTTTAAAACCTTTTTTTGGTTCAATAGAAATTATAGCTTTTTTCGACTTCCCATTCTTAGCATGATAATTGGCTATTAAGCCATTGGTCAACCTTTCACTTTTATGAGTTATAGCTATATATTGCTTTTTTATCTCCATTTGTTCTATCATAGCTTGCCCACTCGCACTATTGGCAAATAGCTGAATTCCACTTACTGGTCTATCTAATCTATTAATAGGGTATAATTCTCTATTACATTTATCCTGCATTCTATCTAAAAGTGAAATATCACCAGTCTTATCTGGCAAACACGGCCAAGTTGGTGGCTTATTAACGACGATGAGGTCTTTATCTTGATATAGAACTAATTGATCTATATTCATTCGAACTCCTCATAGTCTATATCAATCACCTTCGCTTCCTTATCTTCTTCCGTTGTTGTCGGCAATTTCTTAGCTGGAAAAATGAGACGGTACATTAAGAAACAGCACACTACTATCGTCGCTAATTTGACCATTTATTAAAGATATATATCGAAATTAATGCTATCAATCCAAATGTGACAACACAAATGATGTTTAAAATCAAATAGGTAATCATAGCGAAGGAAAGAGCCTCAGATGATGATACCCCCAGCATTGTCATACCTTCTATAACCATGGCATGATATCCGCCTATGCCTCCTGGTGTGGGTAAAATAGTTCCTAATGACCCACAAACCGAAACCATCAACGCATCAGCACTTCTGAGTGATCGACTGTAGTCAAATATCAAAAAAGAACCATACATCATAAGATAATAACAGCTCCACAGTAATGCCGTGTAAAAAATGAATAGTCCCTTATTCGGTAGCTCGGCGAATGCAAATAAACCTCTACGAAGACCATCTATTAACTTAGAAAATCTTTGCTTAATAGTTCTACCCTTAATCCTTACCTTAAAAACTATATAAAGAACCAAGAGCCCAAAAATCCCTAAAAGACATAGAATCAATAATTTATTGGTTATAAATTCTTGATCAATATGTGTCCTGAGATATTCCCCTAAGTAAGAATAGCTTAATACTATTCCTAAAGTAATAAAGATCAATAAAGCAATAAAATCAATGATTCTTTCGAAAATCAAGGTTCCGATTACTTCTTCATACTTCTGATCTTCGAATTTTGATATGATTCCTACTTGCACAAATTCTCCAGATCGTGCGACTACAAGATTACATAAATAGGATATCATTATTGAAAATATTACGTTGACAAATCTTACTTCTTTTGACAACGTATTTAGCAATAGTTTCCAACGCAATGCTCTAATAAAATTGGATAATAGATATATTAGACATACCACAACAATCCAAAATAAAGATGAGGCTTTTAGGTCCAATTGTAGCTTATGTAAAAGATTGCAATCCGAGAGGCCCGAATTGATACAATCTTGCTCATACATAGCTGATTGTTTTTGCCAAATAAAATAGAGAATTGCCAAACCAATGGCAGTAAGCAATAACGTCTGAACAATAGAACTAATCTTAAACCTCAAGATGGATCAAGTTAATGAATTCACAATGTATTAACTAAATACATAAAGTGTTCCTCAATTCTTATTTTTGTAGCTCAATAATAGCATATGCTGAAAAATTTGTCTTTTACTCGACTTGTATCACTATCTGTTATCCTGATAGCTTTTATTGTTTACTTCTTTTCTGTAGAGCGCACAGGAAGTCTATGGGATTGTGGAGAATTCATTTTAGGCGCTTATAAACTGCAGGTGGTTCACCCCCCTGGAGCACCTTTATTCCTCCTTATTGGCCGACTTTTTGCATGGCTTGGAGACATTACCTCTTCTGATCCATCCAATATCGCTTTTGCAGTTAATCTAATGTCAGCCTTGTGTAGTTCATTAGTGGCAGGACTTGTTGCATCCATCACTATGAAGTTGGCAAAGATTCTTTATAAGACTGAAGAGGATTCAGTTACTAATAAGATCATTATAGGAAGTACTGGATTAGTTGCTGGACTCGCTACTGCTTTTTGCAGTACCGTTTGGTTTTCAGCGGTGGAAGGGGAAGTATATGCTATGTCAACATTTTTCACGGCTCTCACTTTTTGGGCGGTCATAAAGTGGTACACTCTTGATGCCAATCCTAAAAATGACAAGTGGTTGGCTTTCGCAGCTTATAGCTCTGGACTATCAATTGGCGTACACTTACTGAGTTTGCTAACTTTTCCCGCGTTGGCTTTATTGGTTTATTTCAAGAAATCTAAAGAAATTAAGCCTTTATCGATTTTAGGAATTTTGGCTGTTGGTGCGGCATCAATCCCTATCATCCAAAAGTTGATCATCACAGGAATTCCAACTCTTTGGCTCGGTATGGAAAAGCTATTTGTAAATAGTATTGGGTTGCCTTTCCAGACTGGGATAATACCAACCATTCTAATAGTGGCTGGTGTTTTCTACTTCGCTTTTAGGTATGCATACAAAAGACAGAATAGGCTTATGGAGCTTTTGGTTATGTCAGCTATGCTCATAACTATTGGTTACTCTACAATAGGAGTAGTAGTGATCAGAGCTAATGCGGATACTCCAGTTAATATGAATGTACCTAGTGACGCATCGAGATTACTACCCTATATCAATAGAGAGCAGTATGGGGAGAGAGCTTTACTTTTCGGTCCTCATTATGAGGCGTCACCTGTCGGATACGACCGAAATGAAAGATTCGGACGCGAAGATTTCCCTCCTTACTATAATGAAAGAACTAACAATGAAGAGTACATAAAAGTAGATGAGAAGATTAAGCCGCAGTATGCTGGAAAGGACAAAATTCTCTTTCCTCGTATATCTGATTCTAATATGGGTCGACCTGGACTATACCGTCAATGGTATCAGTCAATCTTTGATTCAGATGCTAAGCCAAATTTCATGTTTAACCTGGCATTCTTTATGAAATATCAGGTCAATTGGATGTACTTTAGGTATTTCTCATGGAATTTCGTAGGTCGTCAGAATGGGAGTCAAGGTTTTTATGCGTGGGACAAGTCTTCTGGAAATTGGAGATCAGGTATCAAATTCATTGATGAAGCTAAGCTTTATAATGTGGATGAAGAACCACAAACGATGCGAGAAGATAAGTCCAATAATAACTACTACTTTCTACCAGTCATATTTGGCTTGTTAGGTTTGTTTTTTCATTTGTACAAAGATCAGAAATCCTTTTTCGCCATACTTATTTTATTCTTAATTACAGGGTTAGGACTTATCATATACTCCAATCAACCTCCTAATGAACCTCGTGAGAGAGACTATGTTCTTGTAGGGAGTTTCTTCACTTTTTGTATATGGATAGGACTAGCTATTCCAGCTTTGTGCGAATTAATAAAAGAGAAGTTTAATATCAAAGGTGCGGGTCTCGCCGCTGGTATGGCCCTAATAGTGCTATCTGCCCCATTAATTATGGGGTTCGAAAATTTTGATGATCACAGTAGAAGGCATCATACTGGATCTCGTGATTATGCATCTAATTTTTTAAATTCTTTAGAACCTAATGCCATTATTTTTACCTATGGAGATAATGACACTTACCCATTATGGTATGCGCAAGAAGTCGAAGGAATTAGAACGGATGTAAGAATTGTCAATTTAAGTCTGGTACAAGTAGATTGGTATATCACTAAACTCACTCGAAGAGTTAATGATTCTCCTCCTCTTAAACTAACCATTCCAACAGAAGCATATAGAGGAAATAAGAGGAATCAAATTCCTTTTTATTTGGGCAATCAAGATAGCAGGCCAATGGCTATCAATACTGTGCTAAAATTCATCGGAGACAACAACTCATTAAGAGGTTCTACCATGGATTTTGCCAGCTATGTTCCGACTAAGGATATAATCATTCCTACAAATAATAGTGCCATAGGAAGACTCAATTTCTTTTCACCTGGAGACTCTGTTAAAATTGCTCCTGCTATTCAATTGAAATTTGGAGAAAACAAAAACTGGTTAGTAAAGGATGAGATTGCCATTTTGGATATAATAGGAAGCAATCTATGGGAGCGACCTATTTACTTTGCCACCACATGTAAAAACGACAAACTCTTAGGTCTGAATGACTATATGCAATATGAAGGTTTAGCATTGAGGCTTGTACCTACTAAAACTCCAAGTGATAGATCTTTATCCATTTATGGTAGTGGTCGTGTAGGCACTGAGAAAGTCTATAATAATATCATGAATAAATTTAAATGGGGTGGTTTTGATAAAATGGACTTGTTTGTAGACAACTCTTATGGCGCAGCAGTACAGGCTCACAAGATGGTCTTTATCAGAACTATTGAGGAACTCCTCGATAAGGGAGAAAAAACCAAAGGAATCAATCTTACTGATAAGTATTTTGAGGCTTTCCCACACATGAATTTTCCTTATGATGCGACTATCACTCCTCTGATCAATGGATATCTAAGAGCACAAGAATGGGACAAGGCCAAAAAGCATTTAACCATACTTGCAGACGAAACCATTGATCACTTAGAGTTTTATGAAAGTATAGATCCAGATATCATTCAAAGTAGCTTCAGAACGGATTATCAATATCGACTTAGAGCAGCGCAGAGTGTTCTATCAGCGGCGGAT
Organism: Saprospiraceae bacterium; assembly: GCA_020629515.1. Lineage (GTDB taxonomy): Bacteria > Bacteroidota > Bacteroidia > Chitinophagales > Saprospiraceae > GYS-P2D. The sequence goes on from JAHDDE010000021.1 coordinate 19,808, forward strand.
ATCATACCTGATGAAGACTTTAAGAATAGAATCAACAATCTATTAAGTCGATATAAATCTAATACAGTACCTAACTAAACCACATATAATGAGAATAGCCATAGGATGTGATCATGCAGGATATGAATATAAAGAAGCTATCAAAGGTCACTTGATAGAAAAAGGCCATGAAGTAAGTGATCATGGCACACATGATACTTCTTCAGTTGATTATCCTGACTTCGTCCATCCCGTGTCCAAAGATATCAGCGATCAACACGCTCATTATGGTATATTGATTTGTGGTACAGGAAACGGAGTATCTATGACAGCCAATAAATACAAAGAAGTGAGATGTGGTTTGTGCTGGAATGCGGAAATTGCTCAATTAATACGGCAACACAACAACGCTAATATTATCTCTTTACCTGCGCGCTTTGTAGATATCAAAGACGCCATTCAAATGGTTGATGTCTTTCTATCTGCTCAGTTTGAAGGTGGTAGACATCAACGTAGAATTGATAAAATTACTTCTGAGATAAAATTCTCTTGTTAAATCTTATTCAAAGAAATAACCCCTATTATGAGAAAAATCATTTTTTCGATCTTGTCGATCATAATTAGCCCATCAATTGCACTACACGCCCAATATTTTGGAGGTAAAACAATGCCTGTTCAAGACAAAGAAGTAGTGCGTAATTTGAAGGATCATTCTTTTATGCTGAGCACTACTATTAATGCAAAAGATATGAAGGAACACCTGAGTATTTTGGCATCTGATGAATTTCAAGGTCGTGAAACTGGATCAGAAGGAATAGAAAAAGCCGCATCATATATCAATTCTGAATTAGACAAATTGCAGCTGCCTTATGCAGTTGGTAATACTTCTCGCTTCCAACAAGTCGACTTCACCTTCTCATCTTGGATTGACAATGAAGTGAGAGTTGATGATAAGAGGTATAAACAACTTTGGGATTTTGTTGGCTTTCCACAATCAAGTAAAAGCTCAACCTTTTCTTTTGATGAGGTAGTTTATGTGGGATATGGTATTGATACGGAGTCATACAACGATTATGCTAATAAGGATGTCACTGGAAAAGCGGTTATAGTCTTTGATGGAGAGCCATTTAATAGCGATGGTGTATCGGGGATTACTGGCAATCAAAATGCGTCTGAATGGTCTGAAGATTATGAATTAAAAAGAGTCGCTGCTCAAAAACATGGAGCTGCTTTTTTAATGATTATATCTAATAATCTCAAAGAGGTTCTTAATGCCAATCGAAGAATGCTGGTCAATAGGGTTACTCAATTAGGAGATTACTCTAAAACTGATAAGTCACAAACCAATATGCTCATCATATCGACTAAAATGGCGCAGGACCTTTTAGGTGATCAGATTGATCTTGTTATAACCGATAGAGATAATATAAAAAAGAAATTAGCTCCTGGTAAGTTGATAAGCTCAAAATCTAATGTAGCAATTAACCAAAAGGTTCAAAAAGATGTGCTATCAGGTAAAAACATCTTAGGGTATATCGAAGGTACAGATAAGAAAGATGAATTGATAATAGTTAGTGCCCATTATGACCATGTTGGCACCAAAGGTAATGATGTGTATAATGGGGCCGATGATAATGGTTCTGGTTCTACTACCGTCCTTGAAATAGCAGAAGCCTTAGTTACGGCAAAGAAAATTGGTAAAGGCCCGAGGCGTAGTGTTTTATGTCTTTGGATGACAGGTGAAGAGAAAGGCCTGTTGGGTTCAGAGTATTATGTTAATAACCCAATTTTTCCAATATCCCAAACGGTTGCAGATGTAAATATAGATATGGTTGGAAGATGGGGAGAAGAGTATCAAGGGACAGATCAGTCTTACTTATATGTCATCGGTTCTGACCGTCTAAGTTCTGAACTACATGAAATTAATGAGTCAATGAATGCCAAATACAGCAATATGTTATTGGACTATAAATACAACGACGAAAATGACCCAAATCGATTTTATTTTAGATCTGATCATTACAATTTTGCTAAAAATGGTATTCCAGCCATTTTTTATTTTAACGGAGTCCACGAAGACTATCATCAGATTGGTGATGAAATTGATAAGATAGACTTCGACCTAATGCAAGACAGAGGCCGCATGATTTTTCATACGGTCTGGGAATTGGCCAATAGAGATAAAAGAATTGAAGTTGATAAGGATTAGTCCTCTACTTCTCTTTTATCAATCAATCTAAATCCATTACCATGAATATTTACTATCTCTAAGTTTTCATCTCTTTTGAGGTATTTTCTCAACTTAGTGACGAAAACATCCATACTTCTGGCTGTGAAATAATTATCCTCTTCCCATATCTCGGTTAGAGCTAATGAACGAGGGAGCACATCATTTTTATGTATGCAGAATAATCTTAAAAGATGTGCTTCTTTAGGGGATAATTTATCCTTAAAGACATCGTCTCCATCTTTATAAGTCAAAATACGTAGTGGATAATTAAAATGATACTGCCCAATATGAAATTCCTTCTTATTCTCTTCAGGGTTAGGAGCTACAACACTTCTTTTTAAGACAGCTTGCACTCGATATAAAAGTTCTTCCGAATTAAATGGTTTAGTAATGTAGTCATCGGCTCCAATCTTGAAACCATCAATTACATCTTCCTTAAGGGCTTTTGCAGTGAGATATATTAATGAAGTATCTCGGTTATCTTCTTTAATCTCTCGCCCAAGAGTGAAGCCATCTTTCTTAGGCATCATTACGTCTAAAATACATAAGTCAAACTTGCCGTTTTTATAGGCATGCCAACCTTCTTCTCCATCCGTAGCTAACGTCACATCATACGAATGCATCTCAAGATAAGACTTGAGCACATCCCCAAAGTTGCGATCATCTTCTACCAATAAAATATTCTGAGGCATAGTAGTAGGATTTAGGTTTATTAAGTGTTGACGTAAGATTATTCTTTGGTCACTTTTTTATGAGGAAAAAATACAGAAAAAATACTCCCCTCCCCTAATTCGCTTTTTACAGCAACGGTTCCATCGTGTGCATCAACTATTCCCTTAACATAGCTCAAGCCCAAACCAAAACCTTTTACGTTATGTATATTTCCAGTACTAACCCTATAAAATTTCTCAAAAATACGTTTTAAATCGTCTTTTGACATACCGATTCCTTTATCTCTTACTTCTATCTCTATACCATTAGGCACGTCCTTGGTAGTTAATGTGATGTTAGGGCTATCTGCGGAGTATTTATTTGCATTATCAAGGAGATTGTGGATTACATTACTAATGTGATTTTCGTCTCCCTCTACAATAGCAGATTTGGCTTGTAAAAATGCCTTAATAACACCACCTCTCTGATTCACCTTTAGAGCCGTATGCTCTACTGCCAGTTTGGCTAATTCATTTATGTTTACCTCTGTAAGTTTTAACTCAAACTCCTCCTTATCTAATTTGGCAATTTGTAGGACTTTTTCAACCTGCTTTAACATCCTTGCATTCTCTTGCTTTATAATCCCAGCATAACGCTTGATTTGATCAGGTTTAGACATGATCATCGGATTGTTAATAGAGTCAGCTGCAAGAGATATTGTAGCTATTGGTGTTTTAAACTCATGTGTCATGTTATTAATAAAGTCTGTCTTCATCAAAGACACTTTCTTCTGAGTAAGAATAATATTGATGGTATAAACAAAACAGAACAATATCAATCCTGTAAAGAGTATTGAGCTTATAACTGATGGTAATATGGCACTTAATAGGAAGGTACCCTTTTTAGGAAAAAAAATTCTTAAAGATCCAGCCGCATTTTCCCCTTCCGTACTAAATAGATTTACCTTATACTCAGATTCATACAATTTTTGGGTTTCGCCGCCGATACTGAACTGTTCTTCATTATCTATACTTACAGTATAACTACCATTAGCAATGATAAAGTTGTTCTCTTCATTAGAGAAAACGCCATAATCATAAAGTAAGTCAATATCCTGATCTTCTAACTCCGTACGCAGATAGTTCTCAATGTCACTTATATTGATACCATTCAAGGCAATAGAAGGCTCTACGAACCACGCCGTACTTCCTATTTGATTTTTAAGTATTTCACTTCGATATTTACTAAGTGGACTACTAACATCATTAAGAGGTTCAAGATCAATTTTAAATATGGATTCGCTTCTATTCTTATTATAGTAATTAGTGAAAGTCTCAACATTATTAGCATCATCTTCTAATTGTTGCTTCACCCTGTTCAAGGCGAATGTCACCTTATCGTCAAAATTTTTAGAATTAAGCTCTGTTCCTCTCTTAAGCCAAAAGTATTGGATAATAGCTATCCCAAGGAGAGCTATACTCATTAATACTATTATTGTTTGAATTACCTTTTTACTCATCTACGTTAGAAAGCTTAAAACTATCACCAATTTTAGGTTTCACACTATCGTTTAACTAAGATTTAACTGATCCTTATGAAAATAATATATTAGGCAAAAATATTTTTGTCTAATCATATGAATTCAACTTACTAAAAATAAAATATGCATCATGGTTAAGGATATCTATCAGTTTTCGCTCGTACTAATCATAGGCTGTTTTGCTTTATCAGATATATCAGCTCAAGTAGATAAAGAGGTCATAATCATTGAGAAAACTATTGACGAAAACGGAAATGAAGTGTCTAAAAAGATCATTCGTAAAAATGGTTCAGAACTAAATGATGATGATTTAGATGAGTTGTTAGAAAACAGTGATACGCCATTTGGCCAATGGGACATCCAATCTTTGGGATTTGGGCCAGACGCATTTGATGGTTGGGAAGAATGGGGTTACAGCAACAAAAAGGAGCCGACTGTTTCAATTGGTCTTCAATTGTCCTTTGATAACGGTAGAAATATTATCACAGATGTGGTTTCAGGGTCTGGCGCAAGTGATGCGGACATTAGATCCGGCGACGAATTAATAGCTATCGAAGGCAGTTCTATAAATTCGATTGATGATATTCATGACATATTACAATCTAAGCAAATCGGGGATGAATTGCTATTAACTGTATATCGTGATGGACAGGAAATTGAAAAAATTGTCCTTCTCAAAAGCAATCGAAGTAAGAACAATCCATTCTCATTTTCTAATGAGCTTAATGGTCGATCCTTTCTTTTTGACTTAAACCAATCCTTCAATATGGATTCACTATTAAGTCAATTTGAACAGCTTAATGTGGACTCCATTTTCAGAAATTTTGAACATGGATTTAATCTTCAACCTTTTCGATCTCAAAGCAAAAGCTATAATAACGAACCTAATCCTAAAGGATCCCTCGGCGTCTTTATTGATGAAGAAGGTCGAAAAGTAGTTGTTTCTGATGTGATTAAGGATTCTGCAGCTCAAAAGGCAGGAATCAAAAAAAAGGATACAATTCTTAGAATCGACGATAATATGATCACCTCCTACAGTGAGCTGGCGATGATAATGAACCAAAAGGTCAGTGGAGAAACAATTACGTTAGAAATTGATCGAAATGGTAACAAAAAGAAAATAGAGGTAGTATTAGATTAGCAAAAAATATAAATAATGAGACCAAATCAATTGGTCTCATTATCGTTACTTAATCGCTTATACCTACCTGAATCTTTCAATCCTTTGACTATGATCCACTCCAATTGACCATTGGTGCTTCTGAATTCATCAGCTGCCCATTTTTCAACCATTTTCATCGTCTCTTCATCAATTCTCAAGACAAACTTCTTTTTGCTCATAAGACACTAAGTGAGTAGAGTTCCGGTATTAATTACTGGAGTAGCTTCTTTGTCAGAACAAAGTACAATCATCAGATTACTGACCATAGTAGCTCGTTTATCTTCATCCAAATCAATGATTTCTTTTTTAGACAGTTCATCTAAAGCGTTCTCAACCATGCTGACGGCACCTTCCACAATTTTTAACCTCGCAGCCACGATCGCCTCAGCTTGTTGCCTCTTCAACATTGCGGATGCAATCTCTGGGGCATAAGCCAAGTACCCTATTCTCGCCTCGATTACCTCAATACCTGCAATAGATAGTCTTTCATCAAGCTCTTTTTCTAATGCAATACTCACTTCTCCCGTATCGGATCTAAGTGTGATCTCCTCTTGATTATCATCAAAATTGTCATAAGAATACATTCCGGCTAACTTTCTCACAGCTGCATCCGTTTGAACTCTTACAAAACTTTCATAATCACTCACATCAAATGCCGCTCTATAGGTTTCATCCACTTTCCACACCAAGATGACACTTATAAGAATGGGATTACCTCTTTTGTCATTTACCTTAACTCTCTCACTATCAAAATTTCTCGCTCGTAGGCTAATTTTATAAGAACTATAAAGTGGATTAACCCATAAAAATCCATTGGTTTTAACTGTACCCACATACTTCCCAAAGAAAGTTAAGACTTTAGACTGATTAGGATATATTACCAAAAAACCCTTGGCTAAAAAAATAGCTCCAATCACAATGGGGACCATAATAGGAGGTGCGATCAATTGATTAGCGACACAATAGGCCCCGCCTATCAATAATATTAAGACAATGGGCAAGATGACCCATCCTGACATAGCAGTAATTACTTTTTCTTTCATAGTATTATGATATTATTTTGATATCAAAATACCTAAACTATGGCATTAAATCGAACACTTTCGATAAAAGTCCTAACTGAGCAGACTAATAGCTTAAATTGATCCATTACTCAATGGACAAAACATCTCATATCAATGCATTTTGACCTATGGATCGTACACCTAAAATCTAAAAGACTTTCATTGTGGCAACATAATAATTACGATCAACTTCAACCAGTTCAATTGGCTGGTCAGTAGTGGTTGATTTCCAATATGAATTCGGAAATATCCTTATACTTTCCCCATTTAGATTTATATCTACTGGCATATTAAATGCATTTAGACAGTTAGACCATCGGTAAGAAATACCATCTCTCTGAACTCGATATTCAAGAATTGGTATTTCGGCAGTACGGAGATATTGATCAAATACTGCACTTAAGTCTATATTGGATTTAGAAATAATATACTTTTCTATATCCTCTGTGGTGACCGTCTTGTGGTAAAAGGTATCGTTTAATCCTCGTAAAATATCTCTCCATAAATCATCATCGTCGATCACATGTCTAATCGTATGAAGGAGGTTACTACCTTTATAGTACATGTCTCCTGAGCCCCTTGAGTTAACTCCATATTGTCCTATTATGGGTATATCGTTATTAATTCTGGATCGAGTACCCAGAATATAATCTGATGCCGCAGCCTTATTGTAATGATATTCTAAATAGAGCGACTCTGAGTACGCCGTAAAACTCTCGTGTATCCACATGTCGGCAATATCCTTGTAAGTAATATTATTCGCGAACCATTCATGTCCAGCTTCATGTATGATGATAAAGTCAAATCTCAACCCCCATCCTGTTGCACTCAAATCCATCCCTCTATAACCATTGGTATATTGGTTACCATAGGTGATAGAACTCTGATGTTCCATTCCTAAATAAGGAGCTTCCACTAGCTTAAATCCATCTTCGTAAAATGGATAGGGTCCAAACCAATACTCGAATGCATCCAACATCATCGGCACTTGTTTAAATTGCTCCTTTGCTTTGTGAAGATTATCTCTTAAAACATAATAATCGCATTTAAGGTCCCCTTTTTCACCTTTATATATTTCATCAAAGTGGACGTAATCTCCAATATTTATGTTTACTCCATAGTTATTGATTGGATTTTGAACAAACCATTCGGTAGTCTTCTTTCCATTAGACACTTTGGTATTTCTTAATTGACCGTTACCCACATTCATTAGAGTTTCAGGAACCGTCACTGACACCAACATGCTATCTACTTCATCGTACATATGATCTTTACAGGGCCACCAGATACTAGCTCCTATACCTTGGCATGAGCTCGCAACAAATGGTTTATTATTGTTATCATAAGCCCAACTGATCCCTCCGTCCCATGGAGCGCGCACTGCCACATGGGGATGACCACTATAGTATACTATTATAAAATCTTCTTCTCCTATCTTAGGCTGCGACCGCAGTTGGACGAAATGTGCAGATCCCATCTTTTCCCACTTCAACTTGCGCCCCTTACAGTCTGTGATCTTATCTATAATAAGTGGCTCCTGAAGATCAATCTGCATAATGTCGTGTGGCTTAAGGGTCTTATACCTGATCTCATTGGACCCTACTATAGAACTATCCATTGGGTCAACCTCAATATCCAAATGATAATAAGTCAAATCCCACCACTCTCTCTCTGGGGTTATTGAGCCTCTCAGAGTATCAGCTTTAGTAAAACTGACTTGACTCCCAAGCCAGGTAGATGTACATAAGAATATTAGAACATAGATCTGCTTCATATCTCAATTATATTGACATGAAGTTAACAAACTTGATGAGTAACCGATAACCTAAACTATTGAAGATTAAATCTGGCAGTAAGACCTCCATTGATGTTAGTTACATCAAATCCTCCCAATGTCTTAGGTTTAGTTTGATTATAATCAACAAATAACCGGAGAGTGAAATACTTATTGATATCATAATCAAAAGAAGGACTAATCTGTAGGCTATAGGTACCTCTGGTAGCCTGTGCATCTCTCCCACTATCAAACTCATGAATATAAGTCGCATCATCCCTCAAACTAAAGTCAAAATTAAACTGGAGTCTTTTTTGAAAATCTTCCACTGGATTTCTTTGTCGTGCTGACTCAGGTTCTTCAGTAACCTCATCACTCTCTTCATTATTGCCACGTCGCCCCCTACGTTTTCTATTCTTTTGACCTGTCAAAAAAGCAATGTTAATATCATCTATAACCCAACCAACTCCCGCCGTATATTCTGTGCTCCGACGCTCGTTAATCTGACCTAATCCAGTCGATAATTGTAGCGTTCTTGACTTAGCGAATTCAAAGTTGGCCGAAATATTGGATTTAGTTTTGAAGTCTAAACCAATAATTGGTTGGAAACGCTCTTCTATAATCACTTCTGGTATCTCGAAGCGAGCAAAATAGTTCCTAGTAGATATATCTGGATCTATAAAATATTGATCCGTAGCCTTGTACTGTAAGTCGGTCTGATAGTTATTAACTCCCAAAGTAGATGTGTACCCATGAGAGATACTTACATTACTAAATATTTTTTTGAACCAAGGCAACTTGGATAATCCATTATAACGCAACTGCCAGTTAGGCTTAGGAATAAAGCCTCTTTTACTTATAGCATCGGTTAAGTTTAGATCAACAGTCTCTGGATCTTTATTAGTATATGCTGCAATAAAAGATGGAATCAATACATCAATGTGCTGTCGTCCATATCCTTGGGCATAGCCTTGATCCAATTCATGCTGACCTGCACTTGCTTCATTAGGAAGACGATTTGATATAATTGCTCTATAAGATTCAAATCTAGTGAAAAGTCCATCAATATCTGAATCAAATAATGTTCCCAAAGCAAAATAACTGATCTCATAGCTTCCTAAGTCCCTTAGCGCTACTTGTTGTAGATCGATTTCTCCCGAACCTGGAATTGCCCTATTAACGAAATCCTCTGCATGATTTCTCGTGTAGGTTTTATTAAATTTAAAATCAATATCAAAATCTTTCCAAGGCTCTATCTTCAGTCGGCCCTCATAATTTTGAGAGCTATTTTGGAGCACCTGTTGATTCTGAAATCTCGATGGAGTAATCCAGCCTTGGTTGGCTGCATTTCGCAACCAATTGCCTTCATTTGCTAAATTAATATCCGGTTGAACACCAAATACAAATCCCCATCCAGGAGAACTGCCACTCATACCCATTAAATTGGGGGTATTAGCAAATCCAGGTACCACAGTAGAAAGATTCTCTCTATAGGTAAACTTCAATTCACGAATAGATAGAAGTGGTCGTAAAAATATCTTTTCAACTGTGGATATAGGACGATCTTTTTTGCGATCAGCTTTCTTAGTTTCTCCCTCTTCAGTCGAATCCGTACGACTGGATCGGACCCTACTTCTGGATCTTGTTCTGCCTCCTTGCAGTTTCTTCAGATAAGGAATTTTATCATAAAGCTTTTCAAATGAAAATGTAGAATTAATACTTCTATTTTGACTATTCTGTATGGTATGCCAAGGTTGCTCACCTTCATATTCAGGTTCGATGAGTCCTCTCAGATTCAGTGAGCCAGCATTCCAAATATAATCGGCATTATACGACGCTCTTGCATTGATCCAGTCCAAGCCTGGGATATATTTGAACGGAATGGTATAGTTCACACTTAATCCTTGATTATAATTCTTGAGTCTTCCTAAATCTCTTAAATTATCAGCTCTATATTGATTAGGAAGATCTGGATTAGCAGCTACTTGTTCCGAGACATTCTCTCCATATTCATTAGCCCAATCTCTTTCTGCGATAGTCTGAGCCACTCCAACTTGCCTTAATTCATCAACGACTGCTGACGCCGAGGCACTATAATTTAATTTAAGGGCTTTTGCCAAATCCCACTGTAAACCATAATTTCTTGTCCAATCAAAGCGCTTATCGTCAAAAGCGTATTCTATACCTTCTACTTCTGGATCAGGCAATCGGAAGAACCGTTGATTATTCAAGCGCCTTAACTGAGTGTTAAAAGAAAATGAATTAGGAATTAGATTAAAATTAATTTCCTTTATAAATCTCAGTGGCTTTGATTTTATGCCTTTAAATGGCATGATAGGTTTTGCTTTAGAATTATATCCATAAGAAATATCCCCCCTTTGATCTGTCGTAACTTCTTCCTTTAGTATCGCATCACTATAAGTAGTTTTTGTATGCGAATAACTTAAGCTCACATTGGATATATCCCAAGGCTTAGGGGATGATCCGCCACCAGTACGTTGTTTTCGTACATTAGTAAAGTTAATCGTCTGAATGGTGGTTCTTTCTTTACTACGCTCATCGATATCTTCTATATCTGGATAGCCCTCGATAGTCTTTAGCGTATCTACTCTAAGGTCCAATTCATAGGGGTCAAATTCGGCCTGACGCACAGACTTAGCATATTGATAATAAAAAGGTATGCTTAATCCCCAATTTTCTGGCGTAAACTTGCCCAATTCAAGATTGGTAGCTACATCAAACTCTGTCACATAATCTAATTGTCTCTCTTGCAATTGCTGATCAATCTGACCAAATCCTACCGTACTAAAATTCCCGCTCATAGTGAGATTACCCAGATCTGCTAACTGCATATCTACTCTTGCCGTACCCGCCGTACCGCCTCGATTATTCAACCCTTTCAATCTCAACTCGTTAAACCAAACTTCTGCACAAATATTTTCTTCTCTACCTTTATTACTGCGCAATCCCAATACGATGCCCTTCACCTTTCCTGAGGTTGGATTTCCCTTAATTTTGATACGTGCATTTTCTTTGTTAGGATCTCCTCCTGGCAATTCGAATACAGCAGTTTTATCAAAACCCTCTAAGTTTCGCTGAATTTTGGCATCAGTAAATAGCTTTAGGGGGAAATTAAACCTATTCTCTTCCCTCCAGACTTCAGCTGTATATTGTTGTTGTTGTGATGCTGTTTGGCGCAGATTACCCAATAAATTAGTAGTGTCAGAGAGTGTTAGAGGAATTTCATACTCATAGTAATTATTCTTAAAATCTCGCCCAATTCTGATGAATGCAGATAGCTCTTCATCTTGCAAAAAGGCATCACGAGCTTCTGCATGAACGAATAATTCAAGTTCTTCATAGAGTCGCATGTCAAACTCCGTAAGTTTGTATACCATAGCCTCACAACTATCGGGCAAACCACAAATACGAATATTCATTGCATTTTCATCCTGCAATACATTAGAAAATGTACTTACAAATCGCTCTTGCTTAATTCCTCTCGGCAGGATATAGTTAAATGGTTGTTTACGACTATTCTCCTGAATCCCTACCTCGTCAATCACAAAATCTATTGAATTTGGATTTTGATCGCCTAAACATTCTTCGTCAAAAGGTAACCTTCTCCATTGATTCCTTACCAATTCGAATTCTGCTAAACGGAAAGTTTTAGGTGTAGCAAAATCAGTCATATACATACGCATAAACTGTATCGACCTAAAACCTTGAATATCATTAATAGAAACTCCTTCATTAAGAGGAATCCTAAACCTATACCATTTTTCTTCTTCTTGAGTTTCTGGATTAGATATCACTCTTTCATCAGTAATGAAGTCATCTGGAGATCTCCTTAACTCACCATTTTCATTAGTGATATCTATCCTGTATTGCCAATAACTTTCATTCTGTTCTAATGATCTATTACCATTCAGATCCTCTGTATCGGGTTGCGGATTACCGATACTTATTCTTTGATTTTGATTGTTGTTATTGTCTACATTGCCTTGAGGATGATTAAATCTTTTATACTTCTCCAATAAATTATCATTGTTATTGAACAACTCATCATTGAAAGAAACGAAATTATCATTACTCGGATCGCTTAAGTCTACAAGACCTAATGCAGCATTCACTTCGTCAATATAAGTTCGAAACTGATTTCGCTCCAATATATCATCTATACCGTCTAAGCCTTGATCTTGGATCTCCGAATTAGTCCTATCAAATGCATCTACATTTGGAATAGATAGAGGTATCTCTCCCCAGGCTGTATTTCTTGTGGGTACATTTTCCTCAGGTAGCGGTATGGAGTTTTCGTAAAACTGCAGATTATCTTTTAAGATGTCTTCTGACACATTACCCAAATGAAAAAAGATAGTCCCTGATTCATCATCTAAATGTTGACCGTCTCTACGATCCATATATGGATTTAACATCCAAAACTCTATGTACTCAATGTTTGATGCTTGAAAATCATTATTCCCGTCGATATATCTCATGATGCCACCCCAACGTGATTCAGGGTCTTTCAATACAATATCACCTGTAGATTGATCTACATCTATCCCAGCAGAGAATGGCGTGCCTTGGGGTAAATCAAAATTATAGGGCCCTCTCTCCGAAGGATAATAGTTCACATCAAAAGTCAATAGATCAGGGATCTGGCTCAGGTCTAATTGTCTTTCGAATAACTCTGTTTGGTCAATTCTTCTTGTATAAGGATCTTCATTATCGGCCTGAGTTCTCAATCCAAAATCATTCACTACATACCAGTTGATCAAGGCACGATTGACCCCATAAGTCAAATCATTATTCAACAGTGATTCTCTAAATCTACTTGGTGTACTTGCTAACTTCCATCTTTGTGGACTTGAGCCGAGAGGGATACTACTACTTGCTCCTTCAAAGTCATCCAAACTCACCACAGGTTTATCACCATCTATCTCGGTTCCATCAGGTAGTCGAATTTTAGGTACATTAATCGCTCTTGAGCTGCCAGGTTTGATGGCAGCCACCTCAGCAGATAGTGTAAGGCTTGACTCGGCATTTGTACTATAAAATGGTAGTTTATCAACCAATCTTGTCAAAAATGGAGCTTCTGTGGTATAATTCACATCCAATCCAAACATCCTATTGTTAATAGGGTCATCACCGACATTAACCTTTTGAGTAAAAGGTCGCTCAAAAAGACGCATATAGGTTCCACCAATAATAAGATTATCATTAACCTCATACTCCCCTCGCAGGCCAAACATGGTTTTTTGCTGAAGGCCAAAAAGATTTTGATCTTCGAAACTGACTCGGATAGGTACTCCCTGTTGGATGTATGCCTCATTCAATATTTTTATTCGACCGATGCCATAGTCTATATCGTAGTCAATCCCTTCTCTCAATATCTGACTACCCGCACGAACCGTCACTGACCCTTGAGGGATATTAAATGCACCCAAACTGATCTCTGACGAAAAATTTGACTTTAATTCTCCTTTGATTAAAAATCTGTTCTTCTCTAACTGTTCTCGAGCTACTATTACAGTATTATCATATAATTCTGGGAATCCATACTTATCAAACAATACTTGATCATTGTTAAGAAGAGAGCGTAGACTCGAACCAAAAGGCTCTAATACAGGAAATATAATGCTTCCTGTCCTTGAATTAACAGTTACTCCTGGTATGAAGTCAAATATCCCATCTTGCTGTGGATCTAATCTTGAATTCAACCGATCTAGTTGAAACAAGTCCAACAAAGGGGTGCGATCAAAACCAGGTTCGGGGATAAATCTTTTTAATGTAGCCGTTGCATTGTCCTCAAAAAATATATCTAATTGAAAATCTTCCTCAGACAATTGAGAACTACTTAATGAATAAATATTTTTCATCATTAAATCCCATGACGGCAAGTCTACTCTTTGATTAGAGCTCTTCAACATTTTGACATAAACCACATCTTCTGGCTCCGGATTCTGCTCATCATCCAGTCCCCCAGTATTACTTTCGTTGGTAAGCTCACCCACTTTATATACCTCGCTCCCATTTAGTGAATAAGTGTATTCATAAGCTACCCCGAGTACTTGGTTTGGTTGTAATCGAACATTGAGAGAGATAAATCCTAGCTCAGGATAGAAGGTAAACTCTGATGTTCTCAATTTCCTCATGCTTTGTACCTCAAAATCTCTTACTTGTTTCAATCCATAATTAGTTCTCAGCTGTGTGGAAGTATTAACGATCTGTCGTGTTTGCTCATCATTGACTAATTGTCTGAAGAGTTGAGAATTGTCATTATCTGGGAGCTGTTGACCATCTACGTCAAGATACAGCGGATTACCTGAGTTTTGAGGGGTCCACATGGTATTGGGATCAGAAAAATATTCAAGATCTGATTCTCCTAAGTAACTGATAGCTGCTACGGTAGTAGCATTCTGTAGATCATCATTAGGCTCACTAGTTACCCATACTTCTATGTTAGTGATTCGCATAAGCGACCTAATAGTTGGAATGGTACTTAGTGCAGACTCAAAATTATTTCTGTTATAATGTGATATAAAGAAATGTCGATTCTCATCATATTCATCTGGACGAAGTTCAAATTCCTGAATCAGCTTTCCATTTTCTAAAGATATGGTCTCGGCCTCTGATCTCGATTGAGAAGCAACACCAGTCAATCGAAAACGTCCAAATTGCAACTCTGTTTTTAATCCAAATAAGTCTTGACTACCATTGATCAACTGGGACTTAAGAGGAAAATTAATATCTCCTGCTTCGATATTCTTGATAATACCATCTTCATCAAAGGCATCTGCTAAGTAGCCTAAATTAAGTTGATTATCGAAGTCAAATGTGGCTTGCGTATTATAATTAAAACCGAGGTTCATTTTCTCTCCTATCTTCCCCTCGACTCCCATATTGATATCCATATCAAAATTAAACCCTCCTGTGCGCCGATTTCTTTCATTTACGTTGAGTCCATCCAATGTCTGCATATCAAAACCCATAGTCACATCCACATTGCCAGTAGGTTCTATGGATACTTCAGTACCTCCGAATAATCTATCTAATAGTTGAGATGAAATATCGATTTCGGACATAGGATCAATTTTAAATCCACGTCTGAAGTCCAAACTTTTAGTACCTGTTAACTTTCTGAGATAGTTTTCTTCTTGCTTTTCTTCTTGCCACTGTAGGTATTCTTCCAGAGAAAGATAAGAAGGGGTTCGATAAAACTGATCCCCAATTTTTTCCATCACCACATATTGTCCCGTCTCCATGTCATACTCTACAGTCTGCTCAACAATTGAAGGAGTTATGTCAAATGGATTATAATATTCCTCTGTGATAAAATCACCATAGCGATCTCTTAATGGTATTGTATCTTGCTTAATATCATGGATATAGATATCTAAATCATCATCCGGTCCGGGAGCAGCAAGGGACTCAGAAAAAGTGCCACATATAATTAGGACAACAATACAACACCATGCAATCAAACACTTCCTACTTATGTTCATATGGAGACCTTGATAGCTAGAATCTTTTCTTAACAAAATATAGTTTCTTATTCTTTGGGAGGTCTACTTTTGCGCAGTCCTCAGCCTACAGATTTTTAAGAACGTTTTAGTAACGCAAAAATATTGCCGAAGGTATCTTATTTGTAAGATTAGCTTAATGAATATTAGCTTAATTGACTTAAAGCCGCCTTAATTATAGACTCTACGCTGTTATGATCAGATAAGTTTATCTGGTTTAAGAGCTTATTAACTTTCTGTTTTTGAAAACCAAGAGCTAAAAGCGCTTCTAAAGCTTCATCCTTTAATCCATGTGATATGGTCATATTACTGTCTATGGCACCACCATCTTTTCTCAACTTATCTTTTAAATCAAGAATGACTCTCTTGGCTGTTTTGGGCCCGACACCTTTAACTTTTTTAAATGCCACATCATTCTCCGTCACAATTGCGGTCCTTATCTCTATAGGTGGCATCGAGGATAAAATAATACGTGCCGTATTAGGTCCAATGCCTGATACAGATATCAAGTGAATGAACAAGCTTTTCTCCTCTAAATCAGAAAAACCATATAAACTTAGATCATCCTCTTTGACATTCAGATAAGTATAGAGCATTCCTTCTTTTTCATTTTCAATCTTGGAGTACGTATTAAGACTGATGTGTAAGTGATAGCCTACCCCAGCAGTATTTTCAATATATACCTCTGTCGGAGTCTTGACGGTATAGGTGCCTTTTATATATGCATACATAATCTTAATATGAACTATCAAAAAAGGCAAAAGTAACAATAGACTTCAGAATACAGATAAAGACTTAACTTTGCCTTTCTAATCATTTCTCATTATTTAATGAATATACTTATACTGGGAAGTGGAGGTAGAGAACATGCCTTCGCTTGGAAACTCAGCCAAAGTCCTAACTGTGACAACCTATATATAGCACCAGGAAACGCTGGGACATCACAAATAGGTACTAATCTCGAAATTGACATTATGGACTTTGAGCAAGTGCTCAAAGTCGTAGAAAAATTTGATATAGAAATACTACTGGTTGGTCCAGAGGCCCCATTAGTTGCTGGAATTACAGATTTTTTCAAAGCCGAAAAACCCTCTGTGCAAGTGATTGGTCCGAGTAAAAAAGGGGCACTATTAGAAGGTAGCAAAGCTTTTGCTAAAGAGTTCATGAAAGAATATGATATCCCAACAGCACAGTATCTCGAAGTCACAGAGCACAATCTGCAAGAAGGCTTCGAAAGAATAAATAACTCCAAAGGGCCATATGTGCTCAAAGCCGATGGCCTTGCCGCTGGTAAAGGAGTGTTAATTATTGATCAGGCGGAAGAAGCTAAAAGAGAATTAAAAGCCATGATCGAGGGGAAGTTTGGTTCTGCCAGCCAAACAGTGGTCATAGAAGAATTTTTGGACGGAATAGAATTTTCAGTTTTTATATTAACAGATGGCCAGTATTATGCTTTGCTACCTATAGCTAAAGACTACAAAAGAATAGGTGAAAAAGATACAGGCCCTAATACAGGAGGCATGGGAGCTGTATCACCAGTGCCATTTGTTGACAGAGAGTTGCTCGATAAAGTACGACAAAAAATTATACTTCCCACCTTAAGTGGTTTACAAGATCGCCAGATCGATTATGAGGGTTTTATATTTTTTGGGCTAATCAATGTAGGTGGTGAACCATATGTGATAGAGTATAATTGTAGAATGGGAGATCCTGAAACTGAAGTCGTGTTACCCCGTTTAGAAAATGATCTTTTAGATCTATTTGAGGCACTTCGAGAGCAAGACCTCTACGAAATACCGATCGATAAGAAAGCTGGCTTCGCAACAACTATGGTTTTGGTATCCGGTGGATATCCCGGTTCTTACGAAAAAGGGAAAGAAATCTCCAATTTAACCGATTTTAAAGAATCTTTAATATTCCATTCTGGAACCAAGGAGAACCATGGAAAAGTTGTTACCAATGGTGGCAGAGTTTTAGCCTTAACATCATTTGGAGAGTCAATTGAAGACGCAATCGAGCAATCCAAAAAATTGGCTCAACAGATTAACTTTGAGGGTAAAAATTATAGGAAGGATATAGGCTTTGATTTAATCTAATGTTTTGTATATCAGATAATGCTCTAATACCGTTTAAACTATCTATCACAAGAATTAATGTCTTAAGTAGAAAATGATAAAGATAAATACCTCCTTTCTCGTCGCACTGGCTTTTATGATTTTTGGCAGCGTGATTGGTCAAGAAAACCCAATTCTATTCTCGGTTAAGGATAATGATGTAACTGTTTCTGAATTTAAATATATCTACGAAAAAAATAATCGAGATGAAGCTGACTATTCTAAAGAAAGTATAGAAGAGTACTTAGATCTATACATCAACTTTAAACTCAAGGTAGAAAGAGCCAAAGAAATGGGTATGCATACTAAAGAATCTTATCAAAAAGAGTTAGATGGATACCGAAAGCAATTAGCCGATTCTTATGTCATAGATAGAGAGGTAATTGACGAAATTGTTGATGAGATATATGAGAGAAAAAAATATGACATACAAGTCAAACATATCTTAATCAATCTTAAAAGAAAGGCTAATGAGGGGGAGGAAAGATACGCCAAAATGCGCTTGTCTAAAGTGACAAAAGCTTTAAATGAGGGGCAAGATTTTGACGAAGTGGCTAAGACATATTCTGATGATAAAGGATCTGCACAATATGGTGGAGATATCGGATATATGACCGCTGCATTGCCTAATGGCTATGTAGAATTAGAGCATGCCATGTACACCACAGAAGTGGGCGAAATAAGTGGACCAATACGGACAGATCTGGGATACCATTATGTACAAGTTGTCAGTAAAAGACCTGCAAGGGGAAAAATTGAGGCTCAGCATATACTGGTGAAGAAAAAAAATCCGAAAAGAACACCAGAACAAGCGAAGAGCAAAATATATGACATCCACGCCAAACTGGTCAAGAATCCTAACCACTTCGATATGATGGCAAAAACGCTTTCGGAAGACAAAAAGACCAAGGACAAAAATGGAGAGCTAGGTTTTTTTGGTATAGGTGAATTAGAAACATCATTTGAAGACGCAGCTTTTGAGTTGAAAAACGATGGAGACGTCTCATTACCTGTCGAGACCGCTATAGGATGGCATATAATAAAACGAAAGAGTAAGAAAACCCCAGATACTAAAGAACAGTTGAAAGCAATGGTCAAAGGACAACTCAATACAGGAGAAAGATTTGATCTTCAAAAGATAAAAGTTGTTGATAATATAAAGACAGAAGCAAATTTTAAAGAAAATAGAGCATTCCTTAGCTCATTCAGAGATTCTTTAGACTTTTCTTTTTTTGAATTTAATTGGGTTATCCCCGATTATCCAGATCTAGTACTCTTTAATTATGCTAAAGAGAACTTTACCTTGTCAGATTTCGCTCAATATGTCAAACAAAATAATAAAGGCAGACAAAGAGGTAAATCACAAGGACTGGATTGGGCTGTAGAAGACTTGTATAATCGCTATGTTCAGAATCAGGCTATTGCTTATGTGGAGAGCCAATTAGAGTCGAGATACGTAGAGTTCAAAAATCTCTTGAGAGAATATGAGGAAGGTATTTTACTTTTTGAAATTACTAAAAATGAAGTTTGGGATAAAGCTTCAAGAGATACATCTGCACTAACAAAATACTACAATAAGAACAAGAAAAAATATATTTGGGAGCCAAGAGCAGATATCACCAAGTTCACTCTAAGAACAGTCAACGAATCATTGATTAACAGTATTATGGTTTATGCAGCGACTCATAGCACGGAGGAAGTACTTGCCAAGTATAACTCTAGTAAAGAAATGGTTATGGCGGAAACCAATAAAGTAGAAATCAGCAGTGACCTCTCAAAAGGAATATTATTCAAACCAAGTAGTACCTCAAAGCCAAAAATCAATCAAAGATTAAAGCTTACTACATTTAGAAAAGTGGAAAAAACCTATCCTGCTGGACAAAAGACACTTAGAGAATCAAGAGGATATGTCATATCTGACTATCAAGATCAGTTAGAAAAAGATTGGATAGAGCAATTGAGGTCATCTTTTGATGTAAAAGTCAACAAGAAGGTACTTAAAAGCATAACCATTAAATAACCATCTCGGGTGTATACTAAGAAGATTAATAAGATATCCAAAGGTTTAATCTTTTCATATAGTAGCGCCATTCTACTGATGGTCAGTTGTCAAAAAAATAGGAATACATCAAATGAAACCCACAAAATAGTTGTAGCCCAAGTTGACAATACCAAGCTCTATCAAAGTGAACTGAACACAGTAATTCATCCATCTATCAATAGATCTGATAGTACTGCCCTTGCGGATGCTTATATTGATCAATGGGTTAGGGATCAACTCATCATGAAAGAAGCTGCCAAGTATTCTTCTCAGGACGGCGAGATTGAAAAATTAGTGAGAGATTATAGACAAAAACTTATTCGTTTCAATTTTGAAAATAAAATCATTAGCGAGAGGTTTGATACGATTGTTTCAGATAAAGAGATGACAGAATTTTATGAAAAACGTAAGGAACAGTTTGTACTTAAAGAAGCCTTATTCCTAATTGATTTAGTAAAGGTCCCAACCTCTACTAAAAAATTGTCGACCATTTATACTAATTGGAGTAATGATAGACCACTATTGAATGTTTCTATTGACTCGACATTTCAAGCACTTGTTGAAAAAAGATGGTATACTTGGGCGCAAATTGAGCAAATCACTCAAAAATTCAATAAAACTAAGGCCCAGCGGCCTTCGTCACAGAGAATCAAAGAAGGTGAATATGAATATTTTCTTAAAGTAATAGAATATAGAGGATCAAAAGATATATCACCACTACCTTACATCTCTGAACAATTGAAACAGATGATTTTGCATCAAAGAAAATTAGAATTGTTAGAATCTTACAAGAGCGAACTTTATAATCAGGCAATAGAGGACAATCTTATAAAAATTGGAGATAGATGAGAATTTTGTTTACCGTTATAATTGCAATATTTAGTGGCTATACTATTTTGGGTCAATCTCAACCATTGATATTAGACAAAATAATAGCTAAAGTGGGTGGCGAATACATTCTTTACTCAGAAGTACAAGAATTGTATAGCTATGCCAAGGCTCAAAATCCTGAATATGGTCCTGAAGTACAATGCCAGATTATTGAACAATTATTTGGTAAAGCCTTATTATTAGATCAAGCTAAGCTTGATAGTATCGAAATCTCTAATGTTGAAATAGAAGTCGAATTGCAAAGACGTATTGACTATATTTTACAGCAGATGGGTGGAAGTGAAGAGCAGTTCATCAACTATTATGGTAAAACACCATTGGAGCAAAAAGAAGAAATGAGAGAACCCCTTAAGGAAGATCTCATACAACAACGCATACAAGGACAATTAATTCAGGAAGTATCAATTACTCCCAAAGAAGTAGTGGCCTACTTCGAACAGATACCTAAGGATAGTCTTCCATTCCTAAATGCCGAAGTAGAGTTGGGAGAAATCCTCATGAAAACTATTATTTCTGAAAAAAATAAATCGGCAGCTAAAGAAAAATTGGAGAAAATACGAAAGAGGATTGTTGAAGACAACGAAGATTTTGCTGAATTAGCATCCATATTTTCTGATGATGGTTCCGCTCGATCAGGTGGAGACTTAGGCTGGGCAAAGAGAGGGTCATATGTCCCAGAATTTGAAGCAACTGCCTACAATTTAGAGATCGGCGAAATATCCGAAGTGATCGAAACACAGTTCGGCTATCACCTATTAGAATTATTAGGACGACGAGGCAACAATATTAATGTGCGCCATATACTTATCAAACCAGAAGTAACTGAAGAGGATATCTCTCATACTAAGGCAGTTTTGGACTCGGTAGCACTTGCATTAAGAATTGATACGATAGACTTCGAAGTTGCAGTAAGATTATATTCTAATAGCGAATCACAGAGCTATAATAATGCGGGGAGAATGAATAATCCTAAATCTGGTGATACCTTTTGGGAGACAGCAGACCTACCCTATCAAATATATTTTGCAATAGAGAACTTAGAAGTTGGTGATATTTCGGAAATCTTAGAATTTGAAGAGCGTGGGGAGAAGATATACAAGATCATAAAACTGTTATCTAAAACTAAGCCTCACAGGGCAAGTTTAGAGACCGACTATGCCAAAATCCAAGATTATGCTAAAGAAAGTAAGAAGAATGAATACTTCAATAATTGGGTAGAACAAAAGATCAACTCAACCTATATCACTATAATTGATGACTTCAAGTCTTGCCCAAATTTGGATAGATTTGTTAACAAAGAGAATTACTCTTCACTCCGCCCTTAATAGAATTTCAAGTAAGTTTTAAACTTTGCATTAACATCTTTTCTACCACAAACACCAGTTGGTCGAAGAAACTCTTTGTGATGGAGTAATTGAGATATTTTTAATGAAAAAATATCAAAGATGCTTTCACATGAAATAGACTATCGCATATATGGGGAGGAAATGCAGTATGTAGAGATTGAATTAGATCCCTACGAAACTGTAATTGCAGAGCCTGGCAGTTTTCTCATGATGCAAGAAGACATACAGATGAAAACAATTTTTGGCGATGGCTCCCAAAAAGACGAAGGAATCTGGGGAAAAGTTTTTTCTGCAAGCAAAAGAGTGTTAGTTGGAGAAAAACTATTTATGACGGCCTTTACCCATACGGGAGAGGGCAAACAAAAGGTTTCATTCGCATCCCCATATCCTGGTAAAATTATTCCCATACAACTGTCCCAGACTGACAACAAAATCATTTGTCAAAAGGACTCATTCCTATGTGCTGCAAAGGGTGCATCAGTAGGAATTGAATTTTCAAAAAAAATGGGTCGAGGATTCTTTGGAGGAGAAGGATTCATCATGCAAAAAATAGAAGGTGATGGGCTCGCCTTTCTCCATGCAGGTGGATATATAGTAGAGAAAGAACTGGAATATGGCGAACACCTAAGAGTAGATACAGGCTGCCTTGTCGGTTTTACTCAAGATATTGACTATGATATTACTTTCGTCGGTGGGATCAAAAATACTGTCTTTGGTGGCGAAGGCTTATTCTTTGCTAGTTTGGTAGGACCAGGTAAGGTATGGATTCAGACATTACCCATCAGCCGCCTAGCAGATCGTATTTTATCTAATTCTAAAGGCTATTTTGGTAAAGGTAAAGGAGAAGGAAGTATATTAGGAGGATTAGGAGATCTGTTAGATGGAGATGGTTTTTTATAAAAATCCACATCAGGTAGAGATCTCCAACCGAAATTAAGGCCTTGATCAACTATAATAATTACATGGATATTCAAACTACCTTGATTAGACTTGCACAAAAAAAGAGCGGCATACCCCCCAGTAGCCGCTCCGAAATCTCCAATACTTAATCCCTTAAGTATTTTCAAAAGTTAAAGAACTTGTCTATCCTATAGCATAATTCTTGCCAGACTGCATTTACAATGTGGTAGAAAACATATTTAATTAATTATAATTGTATAAAATATTGAATTATAGCGATTAGAATAAATGGACAAATAGTATATGTTA
The DNA here is from genome assembly GCA_020629515.1 of Saprospiraceae bacterium. GTDB lineage: Bacteria > Bacteroidota > Bacteroidia > Chitinophagales > Saprospiraceae > GYS-P2D. The sequence continues at coordinate 43,335 of JAHDDE010000021.1, forward strand.
AAATCAAATGTATCTTAACCCCCTTTCATGGTAGTAAAAGCGCATTTTTCTCCTATTTGTTACCTCGCTTGTATTTTTCTAATTTTAATAGGATCCATCGTTCCTGTACGCTCTCAAAGTATTGATACCACTACGAGTAGATTATGGACCTCACTGTCATTTATGACAATTGGAGTGATTACTAATCAATCCCCTCTAAAAGAAAATCTGCAGTCTGACCTAATCAATACGTTTGGTTCTACGGAGAGTAATATTGATGACTACATATCATATATACCCACTTTACAAGTTTTGGGACATAAATTATCTAAGGGGGACAAACATCAATATCATTTTGAACAATATCTCATAAGTACAGGGAGCTGCTTAATAGTTACCTATGGACTCAAATTCTTATTGAATCAGAAGCGGCCCAATGGAGGATCATTAGCTTTTCCCTCGGGACATACCTCATTTGCTTTTTCTACAGCGACTGTCAATTTTCAAATTCTCAAAAAGGACTTTCCCTTTTGGGCTTATATGTCTTATCTCCCTGCAGCGGCAACTGGTATGTTTAGGATAATGCGGAATAAACATTGGCATTCAGATGTGCTGTTTGGGGCGGGATTGGGTATACTGAGCACACAACTAAGCTATAGATTGAGGCCAAATAAACTGACTAATTATGCTAATAAAAACTCCAGCACCTTACATTTTGGCACAAATGTCAATGGCATCAGCCTGAGTCTACGCTTCTAAATGACAAAATGTCCTCTAATCCCCGTTGGCATATGCTTTGATCAAGGTAGGGATATATTAAACTGAATAATTCCTTATAAAATAAAGTAATATGGCCAAAGGACAGATATCCGTACAAACGGAAAATATTTTTCCAATTATCAAAAAATTCCTTTACTCTGATCAGGAGATATTCTTAAGAGAACTTGTTTCTAATGCTGTTGATGCCAGCAGTAAGTTGAGAACCTATTCGTCAAAAGGCGAATTTAAAGGCGAGTTAGGAGATATGACCATTGATATTATCATAGAAGATGAAAAATTGATAATTAAAGATCGTGGTATAGGAATGACTTCTGAAGAAGTAGATAAATACTTAAATCAATTGGCATTCTCATCCGCAGAAGAGTTTTTAGAAAAGTATAAAGATGAAGCTAATATTATAGGTCATTTTGGATTAGGATTTTACAGTGCATTTATGGTGGCTGACAAGGTTGAAGTATTGACCAAATCGCATAAAGGCGGTCCTGCCTCAAAGTGGAGCTGTACCGGTAGTCCAGAATATGATTTAGAAGAAACGGATAAAGAAGATAGAGGTACTGAAATAGTGCTTTATATCTCTGAAGACAGCAAAGAATTCTTAGAAAAAGCGAGAATAGAGACTTTACTTAATAAGTATTGCAAATTTTTACCTTTCCCTATCAGATTTGGGACCAAAGAGGAAAGCACGTGGGAAGGTGAGGGAGATGATCGTAAGGAGATCAAAACCGAAGTAGATAACGTAATCAATAGCAAGGATCCTTTATGGAAAAAGAATCCATCGGAACTTACGGATGAGGATTATAAAGAATTCTATTCTTACTTATATCCATATTCTATGCCTCCATTATTTTGGATACATCTGAATATAGATTTTCCATTTAACCTTACTGGAATACTGTACTTTCCAAAGGTGAACAACTCTATTGAGATACAGAAAAATAAAATTCAACTTTACAGCAATCAAGTATATGTGACTGATGATGTCAGTCAAATAGTACCAGAATTTTTGACTTTACTTCATGGTGTTATAGACTCTCCTGATATACCGCTTAATGTATCTCGTAGTTATCTTCAGAGCGATAGTAATGTCAAAAAGATTACTTCATATATCACTAAAAAAGTGGCTGAAAAGCTTAATAATTTATTCAAAGAAGATCGAAAGGCTTATGAGGATAAATGGAGCGAAATAAGTGTATTTGCCAAATATGGCATGATATCGGAAGAAAAATTCTATGATAAAGCTGAGAAATTCTGTTTACTAAAAAATATTAAAGGAGAGCACTATACTATCTCAGAGTACAAAGAGAAAATCGAAGCAACTCAAAAGGACAAACACGACAAACTTATTCATCTATATACCAATGATGTCAAAGGACATCATAGCTTTATTGAGAGTGCTGAAGGATACGGATATGACATACTTGAGATGGATAATATCATCGATAACCACTTCATGCAACATCTTGAGCAAAAATTGGGTTATGGCACATTCGTAAGAGTCGATAGTGATACAGCCGACAACTTGGTTCAAAAGGACGAAACTAAAGAATCCGTACTATCACAAAAAGAACAAGAAAAAGTCGAAGGAATATTTAAATCTATATTACCCGAAAGCGGAGGGCCTAATCTTGAGATGAAAGCATTGTCCCCAAATGACTTGCCAGTGATCGTGACTAAGCCCGAATTCATGAGAAGAATGATGGAAATGCAGAGCTTGCAAGGAATGGGTGATAATGGTATGCCAGAGATCTTCAATGTCGTGGTGAATACCAATAATCCATTAGTTGCAGAAAAATTGGTTAAAATGAGGTCAGAGGAGAAGAAAGAGAAGTTTGCCAGTTATTTGTATGATTTGGCCCGACTTAATCAGAATATGCTCAAAGGGGAGGAGTTATCAGGATTCATTAAGAAAAGTCTTGAATTTGTAGGATAGCGGATAGCAATATCTTATACAAGAACTTAATAAAAAAGGGAACGAAATTTCGTTCCCTTTTTTATTACTTGAAAGAAGCAATTTTATAATAAAAACTATTTCATTATAGAGAGCTTCTTAGCGCTTCTCAGTTTATTCTTATTCGACAAGTTTTCAACTTCCAGTAAGTAATTACCTGCTGGAACTGCAGTTAAATCTATTAAGGCACTGATATTTCCTGATAAAACGGTGTTCGTCTGAACCACTACGCCAGCCATATTGATAAATCTCACTTGTACACCATTTTTAAGTGATTTATCAAACTCAACTTTAACAAAATCAGTAGAAGGGTTAGGACCAAATTCAAAAGAAGCTATATCAGCAATAACTTCATCCTCAATATTATATGCTAGGTCTCCAAACTCATTGACCATCAATGAAGAGATCTTTTTGGGTGATAACCATTCTGCCATTTCTACATAAGCTGTAGCATATTCATCACTTTTCCCATCTCTACCCCAAACTAACTCAATATCCTCAGCATCTTGCTTTAGATTAAATTTGAGTGTTGCAACAGTTGTCCAGAGTTGCCCACTACTAACTTGAATGCCACCATGCTTATGGTCTTTAAGGTCTACCGAAAAATTTACAAAACCCAAATTGTCATCAAATGTCAATTCCCCAGATCCTGTGGCATCAATACCCTCTACGGATGAGTGAAATTTTAAGTTAGTGTATTTCTCTTGAGGTAAGCTGATTTCAGAATTATTCTGGTCTAATGACAATTTTTCTGAATCATAAAATATTCTGTAGTTCTGTCCCGCCAAGATTAAACTCTTGTCATGAGCCTTTACTTGAATGTCTACATAAAGTGATTTGGTAGTATGATCTACAGAAGGAGTAGAAAATCTAATGTCGATTTGGTTGGTAGCGAATAATGCTGCTTGTGCTAGCAGAAATACGACAATAGTCGTAGTAATCATTCTCATTTTCATAATTAAGCCAATTGATTCATAAATGTAAGCAAGCTGACACTTCTGTCGCTAACTCGGTTAAAATATAGTATAAAAAAATTCCCCAAATAGGAAAAACGTGAGAAATGTATAAACATATCTCACGTTTTGTAATCAATTGGCTTATTTGGTTAGACTCTCGTCTATTATAAAGACACTATTGTATGAGTCTCCCCCCTATTTATTTTATGATTAATTCAATTTAATTTTTTGCGAGTGTTTTAATTACACTTTCGGAGTGTAGTACTTGACCTGAATCATTTAGCAGCTCCACTTTATATCTACCACTCGGCCAGTTGCTCAAATCGTAGTATAGCCTATCATCACCTTCCACAGCTTGATACACCACCTCACGACCTATTACGTCGGTTATCATTATTGTCATACCTTCATCAAACTGTCCCTTAATATCCACATTTATATGGTTGGCAACAGGATTAGGATACACATTTAGAGATAAGAGTTCAGAATTTTTGATAGCTTCTTTACCTATATAGTCTATCATCATATTAGGAGTCAGAACGACTTGTTTATTGTCTTCGGCCCATTCAGATAATGCCACCTGAGCACTTGCAAAATGGCTTGTTCTATCATTTGCCCAAACCAAATCAAATTTTCTCTCATTTATTGGGCCAAAACATGCAGATGCCACTTTTTCCCACGATCCAGAAGACGGCAAGCTAATGACAGATTCATTATTTTCCCTCGCATCAAGTGAAAGCGAGAAAAACCCGATTCCATTTTGTGCAGTACTGATGATGTCTGGTGTGCTATAAGCCTCTTGCGAAGCGAAAGTCTTTACGGACTTATCTAACAACTTGACATTGTTAGCATCAAAAAATATTCTAAAATTTTGTCCCGCTAATTTTATTTCCGTTTTATCTGAAGAACTCAGTTCTATGTCAAAACATGACATGTCAACAGAAGAGGAGACCTGGTTTAATCTTAGATCAACTTTGTTTTGGGCCCCTACTTTGGTGATCATCAATCCAACCAAAAGGGTAAATAAGCAATTTTTCATAAGTACATATTATAAATATTTATAATATCAACTTTTGTGCCAGCTACCTCACTATGAAGTCTTTATATTGGCTAATTTCAGTTGATTTCAATTCATTGACCTTATTTTGAGCAGATAATTCAATATATGCCCGGCCATAAGCAGCAGTGGTTTCTTCACGAGCCAAAACAATGGACATTGGCTCACTTGGATCCTCAACAGAAAAACACATTTCAACTATGCTTAGAGCGTCTTTACTAAGTTCAGATCCTTTTTGTTTTATATTATTATGTACAATCGAAAAATTGATAAATCCCAAGTTATTGTCAAAATCTAAAGCGCCTCTACCTTGTGCATCAACACCTGATACATGCTGTACTAACTTCAGCTGATAGATTTCTTCAGGTAAGTTAAGGGACATTGATTCTTCTATTAATGACAAATTGGCTGAGCCATAATACATCCTATAGTTCTGACTTGATAAGTGGATCATTTCTGAAGATTCATTGCTTACCTGCAGATCAATGCATTGCTTCTTTTCCACTATGTCGGACTCAACTATTTTTACACTTAATCCCTCCTGCCCTATAATCATAGAACAAGTCACTGTCATTAAAAAAATGCTTGATATAATTCTTCTCATGTCTATTTTCTTAGATTCAATTGACTTATTTATTCTTTATTACTGACAACATTATTATTGGCAGTATTTAGGTCTTCTGTTATGTTGTCGATATAATTGAGCTCAGCATTTGCCGGCAAGTTCAATTCATCAACAATGGCTACACCAGTATAAGCTGTCGCATATCCATCAGTAAGTCCTTCTCTGGCCCAGACTAAATTAAGATTGCTCTTATCCATGTTTTTTTCAAAGCAAATCTGGGCTGTAGAAAGCCACTTATCTTGTATAAGGGACACCATATCGTCACGGTTACCACTATCAGTGATTGTTATATTAATAAAGCCAAGAGAAGAATCAAAGTTCAAGTTTCCGAAGCCTGAAGCATCGCTATTATAGATACTCTGAACGATTTTTAATCCGTATTGCTCCCCAATTAAATTGGTAGTTGCTGATCTTAAAAACCTGCCTTCTTCAGCATTATAAAAGATCCTGTAGCTCTGAGAGCCCAAAAGCTGCGATGAATTCTGGATTGCTTTTATTTGAAGTTGATAACATTTTTGATCTATATCGCTGTGACTAACTCCTTCAAACCGAATATCTAAATCCTTTTGGCCTACCATCCAATTAGGACATAAGACACCAATAGACAAGACTACATATAGTGTAGTTAACGCTTTCATCATATTTAGATTTGTTAACAGCTATGCTGCTATTTCATTCAAATATAACGATTAATCGTAATATGTTTTATTTTGAAAATATATTAAATAATTTTATATATATAGATAATTTATATATTTGCTCCATGCTACGGTTTGTATCATTATTATTTTCATTGTTATTGATCACTTGCTTCTCATGCCAAAGGAGTGAACTGACCAATTTATCGCCAGAAGGGATTAATAATATACTGGCTCAATTCAATGAAAATGATGCTGTCTTCACGCAAAAGGACGTTGAATTTGATTCTATCAATACTTTAGCGGGTATTAGAGATTATTCAAACGTTCAGCAGAGAGTAAAAGTGAAACTTTTTTACTTCGGTGACTATGCCAGAGGATATTTTAATGTTTCGGATATAGATGATAGCAATCTTCAGATTTTTGGTAAAAAGATCCAAGATTATTGGGCTTTCAAATGTGTGACTAAAATAAATATGGAGGAAGTCGGAGGTTATATCATTCTCAAGAAAAACAATAGCGGAATATGGTCTAATGGCCATATCAATTTTAACATAGAAAAAATAAATCTTACCAAACAGATGGTTGATTATAATAATCTCACCAATTGGTAATAAGACTTAAACTTGGGTTGGTTGGTCTATTATGTAGGGTCGAATATCGACCCTATTTTTTTATCTTTCGTTACTATAATTCAATTTAATGATACTCCAACATTGTTATTATAACCAAGCTATTGTGCCCCATGATGATGTCAAAATAAGTCCGACGGATTTGGCTCTGCATAGAGGTTATGGAGTTTTTGACTACTTCACTTTCCATCATGGACAGAACAAATACATAGAATGGTATCTGGACCGATTTTATCGAAGTATAAAAGAGGCTAAGATCAAACTCTCAGAGTCCCGAGAAGACATTAAGGATATATGTGGCCAATTATCCAAAATAAATGATCATGCGCTAATCAATATAAAACTGATAGCAACAGGAGGCAATAGTACAAATGGTTATCACTCTCATGGGGATAATGCATTGCTAGTACTCGCTTATGCCCATAGGGCCAATCCAGAACATATGTATCAAAATGGAATCAATCTTATTTCTTTTGAATATCAACGACCCTTTGCTCATATCAAAAGCATAAATTACTTCAACTCATACCTACTCCAAGATAGAGTTCAAAAATATGCCGCCACTGATATTTTATATTACAACAATGGGGTCATCACAGAGACCACAAGAGCTAATATTTTTGTGATAAAAGAAGGTCAAATTATGACTCCAGCACGTAATATCCTACCTGGTATCACAAGGAAAGTAATTTTAGAAGACTATAAAATATCAAATATTGCAGAAGTAGATATCAGCTTTGATTCTATTATGCAAGCGGATGAAATATTCATAACAAGCACGACCAAGTATGTTATGCCCGTTGTGCAAATTGATCAACACAAAATAGGAACTGGACAGCCTGGCCCTGTATCTAAGAAAATCTCTAATTGGATTTGTAACCAACTCTCTTAGAAATAAGAGGATACAAGAAAATCACTACAAGTATCAATACAACTCCTATATAAAATGTGGGATTGAGTTCCTCAAAATCCGATAAAAATATCCCCGCTAACAAAATCCCGTAAACAGGTTCTAAATTGATAACGAGATTAGACGCAAAAGCACTTATGTGACGTAATGCATATAAATGAATCATAAATGCCAAAGTCGTACATAGTAGTGATAATATGAGCAAATAAACCCAATCTGCTGAAGCCGGCAGCCATTGTATCGAATCTGGTGTATACACTATCACGATGGGAATCAACAAACTCAAAAATAACCACGAGCTGCTCAATTCTATAAAAGTCATAACAATGGGTTCGGCGACTGAGATATATTTCTTGTTTATTACAGCGAATAAGGCAGCCAAAAAGGCACTTAACAAGCCAATAAAAAGTCCTAAAAGCATATCTCCTTTTAGATCGTTGACAACTAAGGACATTCCAGGTATCACAGCTAATCCAAAAATAATATCCAACTTTTTAAGTCTCTTATTATTAAATATAGGCTCGATAAATGAAGTAAATAGTGCTGATGTGGACATAGCGACTAAAGCAACCGACGCATTTGCGTACTTTATTGACCCAAAAAAAGTAATCCAATGTATCGCTATGAGTACCCCAACTATTCCAAATCGTCTTAAATCAGCGAGAGGAATATTTTTGGCTTTTTTCAAAACATTGGGAAAAAACACCAAACTGAGTGAAGTAAATCCCACTCTCCACCAGACCAACCAAAATGCCACCAATGATATAAGATCCCCTAATATCGCTGTAAAGCCCCATAGAAATATGGCAATATGCAATTGGAGATACGCTTTTTTTGTTGGATTCATAAGATCATAAAGCTAAGGCTATCACACTATTTATAAGTAGACGACAAAACATATAAATGAAAATATTGATATCCATCAATTTTACCCTAAATTTGTAAGGACTATACATTAATACACCTTTATGAACATAAAAGTAGGTGACAAGGCTCCTAGCTTTACTTTGCGAGCTACCGACAAAAGTGAAATAAGTCTAACAGATTATTCAGGAAAAAATCTGGTGCTATTGTTTTTCCCTCTAGCGTTTACTGGCGTTTGCACTAAAGAACTCTGTGGGATAAGAGATCAATTAGGAGATTATAATGATCTTAATGCCGAGGTAGTTGCGATCTCAGTAGATAGCCTTTTTACTCTTGAAAAATTTAAGGAAGAACAGAAATATAACTTCCCACTACTTAGCGATTTTAACAAGGATGTATCTAAAGCCTATGACTCTCTATACGAAGATTTTGTGTTAGATATGAAAGGAGTCTCGAAAAGGTCCGCTTTTGTAATTGACAAGGAGGGGACTATTAAATATGTCGAAATACTTGACAACGCTGGTGAGATGCCTAATTTTGCAGCGGTCAAAGCAACTTTAAGCTCATTATCTTAATTATATATCTCAAAGCTCAATATAGATTAATGAAATCAATAAAAAGTTCAATCAAAGAGATCGAGAAAACTACTGAGATAGAAGAATCGACAATAACTGATATTGCCGAATTAATTGTCTACAACGATGACTATAATACATTTGATTGGGTGATCAAATGTTTCATGGAAGTATGTAACCACACCTTTGTACAATCTGAGCAACTATCACTGATAGTACACTTCAAAGGAAAAGCTGTAGTTAAGACGGGTACTCTCGAAAAATTAATGCCAATGAAAGATGCATTAATTGATAGAGGCTTATCTGCTGTAATAGAAACTTTTCAAGAAAAACATTAGTCCTCCTCAAGGAGTGTCATAATTGATTTATTTTCCACATCCTTTACTATCTGATATAGATGGTGTCTTAGCAATTGGTGGGGACTTGTCTACCGAGCGCTTATTATTAGCTTATCAATTCGGCATATTCCCTTGGTATGATCGTAAACCAATTTTGTGGTGGTGGACCCATCCAAGATGTGTGCTTTATCCTTCGGATATAAGGATATCAAAAAGCATGAGAAGTTATTTCAATCAAGACAAATTTAGAGTAAGCTATAACGATGCCTTTAAGGAAGTAATAACCAATTGTAAAAATCACAATAGGAAAGGACAAACCGGAACATGGATCAACGAAGAAATTATTAACTCTTATTCTAAGCTACATGATCTGGGCTATGCTCATTCTATCGAGGTATGGGATAATGAGGAACTCGTGGGTGGTTTATATGGGATTGCTATTGGAAAAATATTTTTTGGCGAATCCATGTTCTCCAAAAGAAGTAATGCATCAAAATATGGCTTTATTACTTTAGCCAATAAGTTGAATGATCTTAATTTTGAACTAATAGATTGTCAACAAGAAACTAATCACTTGATGAGTCTTGGCGCCCAACTTATAAATAAAGAACGATTCTGGCAGCATATAAAAAATAACCTCTTATGCACCGAAGAGTTACTAATATTAAAATAGCTTACATTCGAACCTTCTATCTTTTGATCATTATATGATAACATACAAAAAACAAATACTCGATAATGGCCTTACCGTATTAGTAGAACAGGATAAGTCTACCACTATGGCAGCTATCAATGTACTCTATAAGGTTGGATCTAAGCATGAATCTCCTGACAAAACGGGTTTTGCCCATTTATTTGAGCATTTAATGTTCGGTGGCTCCGATAATGCTCCAGATTTTGATACTCCACTTCAGATGGCCGGTGGAGAAAATAATGCATTCACCAATAATGATTATACTAACTTCTATGATATTCTACCCGTACAAAATATCGAAACCGCATTATGGCTCGAAGCCGATAGAATGGCTAATCTATCCCTAAACCCGAAAGCATTAGAAGTACAGAAAAAAGTCGTAGTTGAAGAATTCAAAGAAGTTTGCCTCAATAAACCATATGGGGACGCATGGCATGCGCTATCCAGTCTTGCATATAAAAAACATCCTTATAGCTGGCCTACTATAGGTAAAGATATAGGTCATATCGAAAATGCGGTTATAGAAGATGTGGCCCATTTTTTTGACGTACACTATCAACCAAATAATGCGGTATTGTCTATATCAAGCCCTTTACCTCATAATGAAGTAATGGCGCTGGCTAGTAAGTGGTTTGGAGAAATTAAAAATGGTCCTGAACGAAATATATTTATACCTAATGAACCTCCACAACAGGAATATAGAGAGAGTACAGTAAAAGCCAATGTGCCAACGCCTATGGTTTTGATGGCATTTCATATGCCCAGCAGAAATTCTCCGGAATACTATGCATGTGATCTTATCTCTGATATTTTGGCCAATGGTCGTTCCGCTCGATTATACAGCAATTTGGTCAAAGAGAATCAAATCTTTAGTGAAATAGATTGTTACCTGACTGGAGCAATGGATAGTGGTCTTATAATTATAGAAGGAAGGACAATGCCTGAATATACACTCGAAGAGGGAATAGCCTATATATGGCAGGAGATTGACAATCTTAAAAATAATTCTGTTTCTGAGAGGGAATTGCAAAAGGTTAAAAATAAAGTGGTCAGCAGCTTGGCCATGAGCGATCTAACCATTCTCAATAAGGCAATGTCTATGGCTTATTTTGAAGCAATCGGAGAGTTAGAACGCATGAATGCTCAAGAAGAGTTATACGAGGCCGTAACACCAGAAAACCTAATTAAATGTGCTAATAAGTATTTAGACAAAAATAATTTGAACACTCTATACTATTTACCCAATCAGTAAACACTAAAATTATTGATAATACATCGATAGGGTTAACTTGTATTTTGAAAGCTATTGATATTAAATAAATAACATGCAGATAAAATTTTGTGGAGCAGCAAGAAATGTCACTGGTAGTTGCCATCTAATAACCCTTGACAATGGATATCGTATTTTGCTTGATTGTGGCCTTTTTCAAGGCGGTGGAAAGGATGACGATATTTCCAATAGGCTATGGCATTTTGAGCCAAAAACAGTTGACTGTCTCATTTTATCTCATGCCCACATAGATCATACTGGTAGAGTCCCCTTACTTGTTAAAGAGGGATTTGATGGTTGTATCCATAGTACTCATGCCACGAGAAGTCTGTGTAGCATTATGCTCTTAGATAGCGCCAAAATTCAGGAACGAGAATCCGAACAAACCAATAAAAAGCTACTAAAGAAAAAAAGTAAAGGAAAAAAGGTCCAATTAACGACTCCTCTTTACACTAAGCACGATGTCAGTGAGACAATGACTAAATTCAATAGTTACTCATATAATAGATGGCATAAAATACATGACAACGTCGAGCTATTATTCAGAGATCAGGGCCATATATTAGGATCTGGAAGTGTCACATTAAGGATAACAGAAGGATCTAAAACCACCACGATAGGATTCACTGGAGATATAGGAAGACCCGATCGACCTATACTTAGAGATCCTGTACAGATGCCAGAAGTAGACTATCTCATATGCGAGTCCACTTATGGAGATAAAGAGCATGAATCCAAGCCTGAACAATCAGAGATGTTCTTAAACATCATGAAAGAAACCTGCGTCGATCACAAAGGTAAATTGATTATCCCAGCCTTCAGCATCGGTAGAACCCAAGAGATCGTGTACATGATGGACCAAATGTATAACAACGGCTTGTTACCAAGAGTACCCGTGTATGTGGATAGTCCTCTGGCAGTTAATGCAACAGAGATATATGGATCCCATCCCGAATGTTTTGACAATGATCTAAATGAATACCTCTTAGAAGATGATGATCCATTTGGTTTTAACAGTCTTGAGTATGTCAGAAGTGTGGATAAGTCAAAATGGCTTAATGCCACAAAAGATCCTTGTGTCATAATCAGTGCGAGCGGCATGATGAATGCCGGAAGAATCAGACATCATATGTTTCATAATCTTGAAGACCCCTTCTCCACATTTCTTATGGTCGGATACTGCTCTCCTGATACAGCCGGAGGAATATTAAAAGCAGGAGCTACAGAATTAAAATTACAAGGTCAAGTCCTACAAGTCAAAGCTAATATTAAGTCTATGGACTCCTTCTCCGCTCATGCGGATCGAAAAGAAATGGTCGAAAGCATATCCAATCAAAAAGGCAAAGTAAAAAAGATATTCTTGGTCCATGGAGAATATGACACACAACAAGAATTTGTAGAATACTTAGGTCAGAATGGATTTAA
>JAHDDE010000002.1:0-16493 GCA_020629515.1 Saprospiraceae bacterium
GCAGCTTCTTTATAATATTCTATAGCCTTATCATGATTTAAAAGGACACCTGAGGCACTACCTAGCTGTCTCACCATATCCGCCTTACGTAGTAGGTCATTGGCTTCGTCAAATAGTTTCATAGCAGCAGAGAAATAATTAGGCGCCTCGCTCCAATCCCCTTTATAAGTCATAATGGTCCCTCGCATACTTAGTACGGACCCTAACTCTACTTTAGCGCTATCGGCATCAAAGTATGTTTCCGCCAGATCTAAATATGCCCACGCACTATCATATTCACTTTCGTATTCAAAAAGTGAGGCAATATTATAATAGGACCATCCTATCGATTTGGGTTTATCAAAATAATCTTTACAGCGTAGATAATAGACTCTTGCACTATCTGTAATACCTACAAAGTGATAGCTCAATCCAATATATCGAAGACTGTTGCCTATTCCTCTCCTAAAGTCTAACTCTTTTGAAATGCTTAATGCTTCTTTGGCCCTTTTTCTGGTAAGGTCTTGGTCATTATTGATGTCTTGCTGACACAGCTCTATAAGCAGCATTACTCGATCTTCGCCTTGAGCCTTTTGTAATTCTTTCTCTATCTCATCATAATCTCTTAGTTGAGCTATAAGAAAATTAGTCATAAGAGCGAGCACTAATAAGATAAGTACCCTATTCATAGTACAATCTTAAATCGTAGGAAAATAGTATGAGGTACACTTCGCAGTGAGATGCAGTATTTTATCATTGTTAATCTTTGGTAATGCTTCATCAAGATAGAGATTAAATTATCAGTCAATACTCCTTGGTTAAATATTCTCTGATAGAATCTCTCAATTGATCTAATGCTGTATCAATAGAAACCTGTAATATTTCAATTTCTCGAGATATCTCGGACAACCGCTGATGATGTGCAGAAATGAGGATTACCCGCTTTCTAAGATAATCCTCACGTTCTTTTTTATCTAACATTTGTTAATTGTCTTGGCAAGTTGATATATCAGCTTCCAGAATACCTCCTTTACTAACTTCAAATCCAGGCTCCAGTGTAATTTCCTCTTGGGCACTAAATGTGGTCTCACCAAAATCTGATATCATTCCTGATGATTTAATCGAGATAGCATTATAATTAGCTACATTGATTGCATCTTGATTCTCATTGTTATTAGTTACGAAGAGGTCTGATATACACCCTAATTCTGTAGGCGTAAAATCTCCTACTGAAAAAATCCATTTCACATCTTGGCCTATATTTCCTGCCATATCCGTGACTCCTGATAAAATAGCTCTATATATGGATGGTTCTCTTAAACTAAGGGGTGCACCTTGTTCTACTATTCTTATTGAGTTATCTGCACATGAAACTGAAGTAATTATGGTATCACCTCGTATTAAGTCTACTAAAATAGCAGTTGCTAAGGTGCTTCCCCTATCACATATTGACTCGTTAAAAGTAGCACCGAGTTCATCATCATTAGCCACGTCATAATTGTCATCTATCGGCAAAGGAATTCCATATAACTGAGGCGCCACTCTATCGATATCGATAATTACACTATTAGAATAGTTAACATTGGTAATCATAGTACCAGGTGTAGTACAAATAATCTTAAATCTGATCTCATGAAGACCCTCTTCAACCACCTCTCCGACATCCCAAATCAAAAGCGTCCCCGAAGAACCAACCTCAAGTTCTTCTGCGTTTAAATCTACGAGTGCTGATGATGTCCAATCACCACTACCAACTGCTCTATACTGTAACACAGCACGATCCAACATTTCTATATCATAGTTCTGAAGTCTTATAGGTAGTTCATGTTGATTCTCTGCATTTACTACGGTATAATCAGTCGGAGAGGTAATATCCATCTGACTACAATCTCCTAAAAAAGTGGCAGACAAAAACAGGGATTGTCTAGTATCATCTACGGATATATCATCGTTTCCTCCAACATTGCATATTGGATCTACATTTATCTTCAAATTGCGATAGCTAAATACATCCACCGAGCTTTTCTTATCTACTGTAATAGTCACTGTCACTGATGTACCTGCCAAAACAGGAACTACATGATAAGCTCCTGGCGACTTTCCTCCTATGCTTACTAATGCAGCATCCTGATTGTAGGCGGGATCAACACTCATATTATAGGTTCGGTCAAAGAGTCCATAATTACTTATAAGGACTTGGTAAGAAGCTCCCACTTCAGGATCTATACCAGTCTTTATTGGTTCTGATCCAAATGCATGACTAAAAATAAATTGATCAGTGCCTAAAGCTGTTGTATCCTCATATGGACAGCTTGTTCGTGAGTTGAAACTGACAAAAACGGGTGTAGCACTTTCTGAATCCTTATAGATTTTCACCGAGAGTTTGTCATCAGGATCGTCATCCTCGAGTGTAAAATCAACAGTTGTTGACACTGATTGTGTAACCGTAGAATCTCCACCAGTTACCATGCTAAAATTGCCCATATAACCTCCTTTTAATCCGACACCTGCGATTTCTATTCCAGCGGTAA
The DNA here is from genome assembly GCA_020629515.1 of Saprospiraceae bacterium. Classification (GTDB taxonomy): domain Bacteria; phylum Bacteroidota; class Bacteroidia; order Chitinophagales; family Saprospiraceae; genus GYS-P2D. The sequence continues at coordinate 2,511 of JAHDDE010000002.1, forward strand.
TAGCTACCTCCTTATTAATATCTAACATGAACTCAATGGTCTTAGTAGTATCAATAGTTATAGACTCTGACTCCGTTCTTGAAGCAAGACCAGAAAAGGTGTATGTAGAAAGAGTATCATTAGTACTTGCTAATCGTTGCTTCATCAAGCGATTATTATTTATGGTTTGCTGCCATACATTTATTTGATTCTGAAAATACATTATAGAATCAGGAGACTGAATATCACGGAGCCTGGTTAACTCCTTTATTTCATTTTCTATCGCTCTAGTTGTTAATAAAAAAGTAGTGGCTATAGAATCAGGATCCATATAAAAACCAGTCTCTGGTTCCACTTCACAGGTCTCATAATTGAACCCAATTTCATCTGTCAATGCATAGGTGAAATTATAGGCAGCACCAAAAAATACATCTCCTTGATCACCAATCAGACTCGGATCATCCGACGTTTTAATGGTTTCTAAATTACTTATGCGTTGAATCGCCACATCCGTTGTATCATATACCCTTTCTACTGTTCTTCCACCTTGTACTTCTGCTATTACTTTAGTAGAAGTGGTAAATTCCACTGGACCAGCATCTACTGTCAAATCAAATTTAGTCCCAGAAGAAACTGATGCCCAGCCTTTATTAGAATTAGCATCTTTAACATAAGTAGATGTTCTTGTTTCAATAGAACTACCCTGTGCATAAGAACTAAAACTTCGATCTCCAGGTGGATCATGTAGCACCAATAATGGAATTTTTGGAGATACCGTAACGAAAGTTTCCTGCTGTGGTTTACCTCCTGTTACTAAGGCTGTAAGGTTGTATGATGCGGTCTCGGCATTAATAAAGTCTCCTACAACAAAATTATTTGTAAGTAAATAATTTGACGCTTCTACAATATTTGGATCACCAGCTATTAGATAAAACTTAGGTGTACCATTACTTATGGATACTGTGCCATTTCCTCTTCCTCCTATTCCATCAACGACATCCATATATCCTGTATCTAAAGGACAATTATTAGAGGCAAGTCCATCCCACACCTGAAGAGAAAAATCCTGATAGAATTTTCTCTTTTCTAAAATTGGATAGTCGAAGCTGCCTTGATCGCATAATGGCAATTCTGGCAATCCTTCAACTGTAATAGTAGGTGGCGCTTTATAATTTAAGGTAAATGCCGTGTCTTGATGAGATAATGAGGCCGAAAATTGAAATACCGAAAACTGATCTTCCACCTTAGCATAATTAAAGTTGTTTGACACCTTATCCTCTATAGCATTATCAACTACCTCAATTAAATATTCTCTTGCAGGCAAAGTATAATCGAACGTACCTGAACCAAGGTTAGTTCTGAAGGTTCTATTAAAATTTCCATCTTTAGGATCTTGGTAAAATCGAAGTAGCGTTGTCCCTAAATAATTATTACAACTAGCTCCGACAAATCCGGAAATGTTCATTGTTGAGGTATTCTCGAAATCAATGCCCGTCAAATTATCAGTAATCAGAAAGGATCGTGATGCGGGACTAAAAGTATGAGTATGAGGATTATCTTCTGCTGTTTCTATTAGGCGAGGTGTTATTTTCCAGTTTCCACCATTTGGAATAACAATAGCATAATCTCCATTGGCGTCAGTAGTATCTGCTATTTCTTCAAGACCAGTAAGCTCATTTTCTAGGTAAATGATGACTTTGCTTTTTCCATAATTGACATCTACTTGCCCCGCCTCTTGAAACTTTTGATAAATGTTACCAGAAACTGTAAAAGTTGATAGGTCTACAAAATTAGTATTAGTCTGTATGTTATGGACCGTGGAACTTAATTCTATAGTTCTGGTACTATCTTCACTCGACTCTCCTGTTCTGATCTGATGATCTAAATATTTCGGTTCTACTAAATATTTCGTCAATCCATTTTCTCCATAATATAACTCTGGTAAAAAATAGGAGCCATTTAAATCAGTTGTATCACAAACTGTCTCAACACCATATATAGGATCTAATGGTGTCGCACATACTTCCACATCCTTAATCCCTGGACCGAATCCAATAGGTGGAGCGGTAATCTTTCCTTGTATTGATCCATCTGCTGGACGGCCTTTGATGATTATTTCATTTGAAATTGCCTCTGCACCACATCCATTTATAGCAACCCTCCTTATGTTAGTAAAACCCTCACCCAAACCTCCTAATACTTCGGGAATAAGTAGCAAGCTATCGTACGGGTTACCTTCATTGTCTATCGTCACAAAAGAAGTGGCATTAGGAATTTTCTTCTCCCACCTATATTTCAATGGAGTCGGATTACCTACCGCCAACATAGTAGGAGCGATATTATCCTGCAACACATAATCTTCTCTGACATAATCTTCAAAATCATATCCAATAGTTCCAGCGCTTATGGAAGATGGCTGGAAGAAAACTGTATCATATACCCAATCAGTGGTAAAAGAGCCAAGAATTGCTCGCCTTCTAAACGCAACATCCTGATTTTCTACCATTTGACCGACTGGATCTAATGTTGCTTCTCTTTCTTCAGAAATCCCAGTATTATTCCAATCAGTAACACCTAAGATTCGTTTTTCCCAAAAATATCGGTCTGGCTCTACCTGAGTCTCTGTACTAGGGGCCCATACCTCAGCTTTTGAATCATTAGTACTTGCTATAGATGGAAGGTCCACTCCTTCACAAATATTAGGAGTTTCTACAGCAATAGAACCAGAATCCAAAGGAGGGTCACTTACCGCAATATGTACAGCAAATTTACCATTCGATGTCCCTGCCCCTTCAAAAATGATGTAGTAAATACCCGGAGGAAGGTTTTCTACTATATTTGGGTTTAAGCCGTTGGAAGATGCCACATGTGTGAAAACCCCATCCTCCTTATGCATCAAATGTATGTAATGTGAGAAAGTTGCTACCGAAGTTGCGATACTTACTTTTTTCGGAGTATCTGCTATATCAAAACGATAATAAGCGTCATTTGTATTTTGTGCTGGCGCACCAAATACATTAGCTGCTCCTGGCGTAAATGTGTTTTTCCTTCCATAAACTATCACTCCATATTCTGTGCCATAAGTGGTATTCAGATGCGACTTATCATCTCCTTGATTAAGCACTCCAAAATATAATCCACTATTTTCCCACCACTGACCATTATTATATCCCCATAATACCCTTGGTCTCCACTCCGAAGAACCCATTCCAAAATTACTCCCAGAATTATATATACCTGGATCTCCAAATCTGGCAAGGATGCTTCCTGCACCTGTATGATACTGATCATCTCCAGTGTCATACGTACAATATCTTGAAGAATTGGTATCATCATTTTCCCAGCCTTCAGCTTTCCAATACACTCTCCTACTAGCTGTGACATTTAATTGACTAGCTATTAATCTATTAACCGTATGAGTTGTTTGATCTGGTGCTGTGATACATTCATTGATTAGCAGATTATTTGCTGATGAGGTCGTCCCTGTAGAAAACTTCCAAGCTGGTTCTGGGTCATTCCCTCCTTCATTGCCACTATCATAATAGTTTACGGATTGTACTTGTAGTATATAGTTTATATTATCGGAGCTTACTTGACAAAAAGCAGGGACTAGGAAGCCTAAAATTATCGAGATAATTAATGAGTATTTCATGATTAGTGTGATGATGCATTAAGTAATTCTAATTCGAAGCCTTTACGGATCATTTGAGCAACATTCTTTACACACATTTTGTGGAGTATGGATTTACGATGATCATTGACAGTATGTGGGCTGATATAAAGAGAAGAAGCTATCTCAGGAGAAGAATATCCAAAAGATAGAAGCTCAAGAATCTCTTTCTCACGAGTTGAAAGATGACTCTTTACTTGAAGGCTTGAATTGGTGCGCATTGAATTAATTTTTTGATTAACGAATTGATCGCAATCTCAAACTAATCTTATCGGAACCAAAAATATGAGGGTGGACAAAGGGTGGACATTGTCATAAGTGTATGATAATCAGTATATTATATTTTTAGTGATAGGAATATCTGAAAGCTTATTTCTCTAATCACTATGGTGTTTCCACCAGGCCTTCGTAAAATCTTGTTCGATGAAGCTATAGTTTTTCGTTCCTTTTTCGAGCCACGTTTTTTGTCTTGGAGATAGATATTTGGTAGGATCTTTACGCATTCCTAATGCGCTATTAATTTTTGTTTTCTGTAGTTCTGTCAAGGGCACATATTGGTAATCTGTGTGCCTTAAGTAATACTTATCTTCTTTGTCTTTGCGATACTTACCTTCTCTTTTGATGGGTACATCCACCTGACTTTTTTGATTAGTAAATAAAGCATCTCCACATTTAACTTTGTTTGCTGTTGTGCTAATGGTGTTTAGGTCCGTCTTTGTAGGATCAAATGAAAATTTGACAACTTCTCTCCCATGCATAAATCCTGCTTCTGTAGAAAGAATTCCTTCCAATTTAGCCAATTCTTTCTCTCCAGTCCAGAAACAATACATACTTAGATAAGCCTCTTCTGAACCATTCTCTTGACCATTCCATTCCGTTTGTAATAAGTCCAAATATTTAGGAATAACACGTTGGTTCTTAGTTAATGCATCTACCATAGCGTTGACCACTTTAGCTCGTGATCTAAAATCTCCAACTCGTTTTACTCTATCTTCTCCTTTCTGATTAACAATTCTAACTACTGGATTATTCCAAGTCGGTTCTCCAAATTGTAATAATACCTCCCTATCATGGCCAGACTTATTATTGAAAATGGCCAGTGGGATGAACTCAGTTTCAATAGCCTCTATCAAAAGAGGGTGACTCATGATATCACTACCATATTTAGTACAGTTGGAGCACCCAGGTACTTCTTGAAACAAGATAAAGATATCTTTATCTGTTTCAGCTGATAGTCTCTGTGCTTGGTCATAATCTCTAAGCCAGTTCACTTTACCTAATTCAATTGGATTATCATGAGCATATTCAAAAAGTTGAGAATACGACCAATTACTAATTAACATGCCTAAAAACAAAATCAAGTACTTACTCATAGTTATGAATTAATATCTCAATCTAATAGACGCTCGTATTCAACAAAAAAGTCTTCAGAGACATGTTTATCAAATAAAAACTTGCGACTTTGTCCGCTGAATGATAACACCTCTTGAGGAAATATAGGGTCAATAATGAGATATGACTAAATATAAAAATTGATTCATATGATCAGACTGAAAATATGATTATAAAAAGTTGCTCCAACCTTTTGTCTATGATTTTAATTTAATGAATGAACTGTTCAAAATTGTCAAGAAGAACTAAATATCATGACAAATAAACTAATGGATGTAGGCAAAGACTGGTTTCAAACCAATGGTTGGGATATATTTCCATTTCAAGAGTCCGCTTGGATTCATTATTTACAAGGATATTCTGGGCTTATTAATGCCCCAACTGGTTTTGGTAAGACTTACTCCTTAATGATACCAATTCTACTTGAAGGGCTCGATCAGAAATCGAATAAATCTCAGGGAATAAAAGCAATATGGATTGCTCCAATAAGAGCATTAACCAATGAAATAAAAATAACCTGTGAAAAGGCAATACAAGGTCTGGGACTAGACTGGGCAGTTGAGATCAGATCAGGTGATACCTCCACGTCTAAAAGAAAAGAACAATTAAAAAATCCTCCAGAAATCTTAATTACAACTCCTGAGAGCATACATGTGATGTTGGCTACAAAAGGTTACGAAAAACTATTTGGTAGTATGAATGCTATTGTTGTTGATGAGTGGCATGAACTTATGGGATCTAAAAGAGGCGTTCAAATTGAATTAGGAATATCAAGAATTAGAGGCCTTTGTCCACAACTTAAGGTGTGGGGTATCTCTGCGACTATTGCTAATATAGATGAAGCCTTAGATATATTGTTAGGTACCCATAAAGACAGCATACCTAGTATTATCATAAGATCAAAATTAGAGAAGAAAATAGCGGTAGAATCAATTATACCTGATGAGATAGAGCGATATCCTTGGGCAGGGCACTTGGGGATTCAACTCTTAGAAAAAGTCATACCTATCATTGAGAAAAGCTCTTCTACAATCATATTCACTAATACTCGATCACAATGCGAAATCTGGTACCAAAGATTACTTGAAGTTCATCCAGAATTAGCTGGAGCAATGGCTATGCATCATGGCTCTATTGGACGAGATATAAGACAATGGGTAGAAAAGGCTCTGCATGAAGGAAAGCTAAAAGCAGTAGTAAGTACATCAAGTTTGGACTTAGGAGTCGACTTTCGCCCTGTTGAAACCATAATTCAGGTAGGCAGTCCTAAAGGGGTTTCAAGATTTATCCAACGAGCTGGTAGAAGTGGACATCAACCATTAGCAATAAGTAGAATTTATTTTGTACCTACTCATACCCTTGAGTTAATAGAAGGTGCAGCATTAAGATCTGCCATCTCAGAGGGTGTACAAGAACCCCGTTTACCTTATATCCGATCATTTGATGTATTGATACAATATCTCATGACTTTAGCGGTCTCCGAAGGGTTTATACCAAAAGTAATATTTGAAGAAATCAAACAAACACATTGTTTTGCCTCAATTACTGAACAAGAGTGGAGCTGGATATTATCTTTTTTAAAGTATGGTGGTAAAACATTAAGTGCATATGATGAATATCAAAAGATAGATGTTATCAACGGCCTATATAAAGTAACAAATCGAAGGATCGCTCGAATGCATCGTTTATCTATTGGGACCATTGTGAGTGATGCTTCTCTAAATGTTGCTTTTGTAAGAGGAAAAAGAATAGGTAGTATTGAGGAATATTTTATCTCGACTATACAACCTGGAGATAGTTTTTGGTTTGCTGGTCAAGCGTTAGAATTTGTAAGGCTTAAAGATATGACCGTTCAAGTAAAAAGGTCAAAAAAGAAAAAAGCTAAAGTACCCTCTTGGGGTGGCGGGCGCATGCCACTATCTTCTATGCTCGCCAATATGATCCAAAATAAAATACATGGGTATGCAGAAGGGCAAATAGATGAGTATGAAACAGAACTATTAGGCCCTCTTTTTGATCTTCAGGAAGAAAAATCTTTATTACCAAGGCGAGATCAATTTCTTATTGAGTATATCCAATCTAAGGATGGGTATCATCTGATGATGTATCCATTTGAAGGAAGGTTCGTGCACGAAGGTATAGCAGCCTTGCTGGCTAAGAGAATCGCCAATCAATATAGTATCACTTTCTCGATCGCCATGAATGATTATGGATTCGAACTGCTCACCGATAAAGAGATTGACTTATCAATCCTTTCTAAAGATCTATTTAGCACCAAAAACCTGATTGAAGATATCCAAGGTAGTCTCAATTCTGTAGAGATGGCTCGACGTCGATTTAGAGATATCTCTAAAATATCTGGCTTAATCTTTCAAGGATATCCTGGGAAAGCCAAGAAAGAAAGGCATCTGCAATCTTCTGCATCTTTACTTTTTGATGTTTTTAAAACTTATGAACCTGATAACTTACTTTTTCAACAAACATATGAAGAAGTGCTCACCTTCCAGTTAGAAGAAAATCGACTCAGAAATGCGCTGAATAGAGTTCATAATCAAGAATTGATAATAACTCAGCCAGAAGGTTACACCCCTTTTTCTTTTCCGATAATTGTTGATAGACTCAATAGAGAACGACTGTCTTCTGAGAGTATGGCAGAAAGAGTGAAAAAAATGATTGCTGTATCCCAGTAGTTTCAACTTCTAAATAGTAACCATTCTTTAAAAGATTCAAAAGATGTGCTCAATTCAACGGCAACCTTTACTTTATCTTTTAAAATAGCCAAGCGCTCTGGAACGTCGATGTCTCCCAATATTGGATTCATCACTGGCAAAAACTTGGCCGGATGTGCTGTCTCTAATATTATCGTTTGTTCTTGTGGATAAGATTGATCATATTCTATAGCAGCGAGATATCCTACTGCACCATGAGGGTCCATAACATAAGTATACTTGTCGAATACTTCCTTCACGGCACCTTTGGTTTGTTGATCAGTATAAGTATATCCTACTATATCCTTTTTCATATTGTCCCAATCATTAGCATATAGGTCTTCCATCCTTCTAAAATTAGAAGGATCTCCAACATCCATAGCGTTAGAAATAGTTGGTGTCGAAGGTCTTGGTTTATATTCTCCAGAATCCAAATATTGGGGTACAATATCATTGGCGTTAGTAGCAGCAATAAACCTATGAACAGGTAGTCCCATTCTTTTTGCCAATAGTCCCGCTGTAAGATTTCCAAAATTGCCAGATGGAATACAAAAATTAACTGGTGTATCTCTTTGCTCTAATTGTTTGTAACTCTCGAAGTAATAAAATGATTGGGGTATTAACCGAGTGATGTTAATTGAATTGGCCGAACTCAATAAATATTTTTCATTCACCTCCTTATCTAAAAATGCTGTTTTTACGAGCTTTTGACAATCATCAAAAGTTCCATCTATTTCTAAAGCAGTAATATTCTTTCCTAGAGTAGTTAATTGTTTTTCTTGAAGTGGACTAACCTTATCTTTTGGATATAAAATAATCACCTCAACATTTTCAACACCTAAAAAACCCGCTGCAACCGCTCCTCCTGTATCTCCACTTGTAGCCACAAGAATGGTAAGTTTTTCTCTTTCGTTCTCAACTAATCGTCCCATGACCGTAGCCATAAATCTTGCTCCAAAGTCTTTAAATGCTAATGACGGTCCATGCCATAACTCTAACACATGTAGACCTTCTCTAAGCGTCACCATTGGAGCTGGAAAATTAATAGCCGCAACAACGATATCAATAATCTCTGCACCTGAAAAATCATCACTTAAATAGTGTCGAGTAACTTCGTAGGCAATGTCTTGAAAAGACATACTGCTTAAATTATTTAAGAAATTATCTGAAAGTTTGGGTATCTCCAATGGCATATAAAGACCATTGTCTGGTGGCAAACTTTGTAAAACAGCAGATTTTAAATTGACCTGTAAAGACTTATTTTTAGTACTATAAAACTTCATGACCTGAACGACTTCTTAGTATCACATTTTGTAAGCTCCTGTTGTATTAACAGGTGAAATGTAATGTTGACTATTAATTTTTTTAGACGATAAATATGACCTTATTGCATTGGCCGCATTCTCAGCTATTAGAGTGTTTTGTGCAAAACCAAACATACTTGGCCCCGCACCACTTATAGTATAATTCATAGCTCCTTGCTCCATGGCTATCTGCTTGAGATCATAAAAATGTGGAATCAGCTTTGATCTCTGTGGTTCTATGACTTGATCATCTAAACTGCGCTTCATAAGTTCTAAGTCAGAGGTATATAAACTGGCTACAAAAGATGCTATATTCCCTGTCTGACCAATCAATTGACTCAACGAAACCGATTCACTTAATACAGCCCGAGCGTCCTTAGTTAATATTTCGATCTCGGGATAAATCAAAAAAACACTTAATCCTCTGATCACCGGCAACTTTACAAAGTCATAAGTGGCATTATCACGAATAAGAATAATTCCTCCTAAAAGAGATGGTATCACATTATCGCCATGTATTGCGCCATCTGCTGCGCTTTCACCTATCACAGCATATTTTGCTAATTCTCTTTTTTGTAGTGGCCTTCCTAATAATTCGTTAACCGCCATTACGCCAGCTGCTGCACTTGCTGCACTTGAACCCATTCCGCTACCAAAAGGCATTTTCTTATATATTTCTAAATCAATGCCCAAATGCTCTTTGTCGAGATCCTTTAATAATTCAAGTGCACCCAATCCTGCAGTATTTTGAGCAGGGTCTAACGGCAGTTTTTTCTTTGTACCTTTGATTTTTGTGATTTTAAGGCCCGGCGATTCACTCCATCTAGCTATTATCTCATCCCCTGGTTGATCTATGGCAAATCCTAATATATCATAACCAACTGCGACATTAGCGACCGTCGCTGGAGCAAAGACTCGTACTGCTTGTTGCTTTTGCTTCATAGTATTATTTCGGTGCACAAAGTTAGTGATAAATGCTCGTTGAATATCTCTATATGCCCTATTACAAAAAAAGAGCCACTATCTTCCAATAGTGGCTCTTTCTTAATAAATAATTTTGGCTAAGCAATCTTACATCTTCAATCTAACGCCTACCGCATTCCAATCTACTACATTAAAAAAGTTGTTGACATAGTCACCTCTGCGATTTTGATAATTTAAATAATAGGCATGTTCCCAAACATCTATACCCATCAATGGTAGGCCTGCCTCTGAGACTACATTGGCCATGAGAGGGTTATCTTGATTGGGCGTAGAGGTGATGAATAACTTATCATTATCTCCACGACACAACCATGCCCAACCCGATCCAAATCTCGTTGCAGCTGCCTTCGCAAATTCTTTTTTGAACGTATCAAATGAACCAAAACTACTGTTTATTGCATCGGCTAAATCCCCTGAAGGTGCTCCTCCTCCATTTGGAGACATTATGCTCCAGAATAAGGAATGGTTGAAATGCCCTCCACCATTATTTCTAATTGCTGTATCATCAGCCTTAAGTTGTGACATCATTTCTCCTAACCCCAAACCACTCAAATGTGACCCTTCAAGTGCAGCATTTAGTTTTCTAACATAGCCTGCATGATGCTTACCATGATGTATCTGCATAGTCATGGCATCTATGTTTGGGGCAAGAGCATCAAATTCAAATTCCAATGGTGGTAAAACAAAAGACCCCGAAGGACTATCGGATGAGGACATTGTCTGATCCTCTTTTTTTTCAGTTTTGCAAGATTGTACGATTGGTGCTAAGGCAGTACCAGCTACCAAAAAAGATGTGGCTTTAACGAATGTTCTTTTTTTCATCTAATTATTTTTGTTTCTATATTCTGTCAAGTTTGAATGTCTGCTACAATTAGCATTTTTGTAACTTCCTCTAAGTTACATTATTACTTTTTGTTCGTTATAATTATAGTTTCATTGGGAGCTTAACACACAAGTATGAATTTGAGAAGATTATTATTCGTTTTAAATCTGATCATTGGGTTATTTCTTGCTTCGTCTAATGCGCAAGAGAATATAGTCGATAATTATCCAAGAGAAAAAGTATTTCTTCATACCGATAGAATCGAATATGGGGCAGGAGAAATTATCTATTATAAAGCATATCTCACAGAGGACAATTATAACGATGAATCCATACTAAGCAAAGTACTTAATGTAGAGCTGATTGATCAAAACATGAATAAGGTCGTATTCCAACAGATTAATATTACGGAGGGGCAAGGGATAGGATCTATTGAAACAAACCGTAAACTATCTACTGGTACTTATACCCTTAGAGCCTACACGAGCTATATGCGAAATTTTGATGAATCTATCTTCTTCAGACAAAAGATTTTGATATATGGTGAGGCGGGGCCACAAAGCGAAATTGTAAAGACTCCAAACAAAGTAATATCTTTTTATCCTGAAGGTGGAGACCTGATGATCGGAGTACCACAGACCATTGCAGTTAGAACTATAGGAGATTACGCAGGTATTCAGGAGACAGGAGTGATAAAAGATCATACTGGTAAAACCCTTACGGAAGTCAAAACAAATGATAACGGTTTTGGAAAATTTAAACTCTTCCCTCAAGAGAATACCACTTATTACTTTGAGAATGAAAGCTTAAAAGTGGCTTTGCCCGCACCAGTAGACCTATCTCAGACGTTAACCGTTATAACTTCGGTCAATCACATCATAGTCAAAGTATATGGGGATATGGATATCTCTTCTAAGGTTATAGCCATTTCTAATGGATCAATGATTTGGTCAGCTCCTACTCAAGAAATAGGGTTTAAACTTCCAAAATCTGAGTTGCCAAAAGGCTTAATCACTTTTGCTATTGTTGATGATCAAGGTAAGCCTTTAGCCGAACGATTGGCATTTAACCATAAGGGAATTAATGATTATAACATAGAATTAACCTCCGAAAAAGATCAAATTAGTTCTCGAGAACTCCTTGAATCGCTCATTGAAGTATATGACGACAATGGAGATCCTATAGCTTCTGATATCTCCATTTCAGTCGTCGATCATAGATATCATCATAAAAATCCAGGTATAGTAAGTCAATTCTATCTTCAATCTGAGGTAAGAGGTCAGATAGACGATGCCGACGAATACTTAAAGGATAATACCCAAGAAACCATTAATAAGACTGACTTGCTTTTGCTTACTCAAGGTTGGCGAAAATATAATTGGACAAAGCCTGACGAAATACTCTTTCCTAAGGAAAAAAGTCTCAGTATCAGTGGAAGAACAGTTAAACCTGATAACATAGAAGAACCTGTCAAGGCATATGGGTCTATGTCCATTCTTTCGACTGACTTTGCATTATTTCCTATCGAGACATCCGAAGATGGCTATTTCTTTTTTGATGACATCAATTTATCTGACTCTACCACACTGTTTTTTCAACTGAGTACCAAGAAGAAGAAGGGAAAAGACAAAAACAAAGATAAAGGAGGCGCAAGTATGCTAAAAGGAAATCGTAAAATCGAAGTACTCTTAGACAACCCACTTGTGCACGACGTGATGTCTTATGATAGTATCTGGTTGAATTCTGAACGCATTAGTACAGAAGCCGAACCGAGAGTCGAGCTATTCGATTTACCAGCAATAGCAGAAGAAGAGGAATGGTATATAGACGAGAGTCTATTATTAGATGAAATCACAATAAAAGAAAAGCGATTTGATAAATGGGTCGACTACTACGATAAAGAAATCACCTACACTCAACCCAATAACCGAGTCTTTACTGACAATGTAGGGGCCATAGAAGGATATATAGACATCTATGATGTATTGCGAGGTCGTGTGCCAGGTATTGAGATTGTCGGTTCTATAGATGGTCTAAGCAAACGGTCGGTGATCATAAGAGGACGATCAACAGGCCTTGATGCCTCAACTCAAGCGAATAACGCTGCTAAATTCTTGCTTAATGGAAGCATCGTTTCGGCATTAACGGCGGAATCCATTCGTCCGCAAGACATTGCATTTATAGATATCCTCAAAAGTTTAAGTCAGTTAGCACAATATGGAGAACAAGGGTCTGGCGGACTAATCGCTATTTACTTAAAACCTCCAGGATCGAGAGCAAGAGATCAAGAAGCAAGAGAAAAGGATAATGGTCTCTATCTATCCTATCAAGGCTTCACAACCGCTAAAGAGTTTTATAAAGCTGATTATGGTGCAGATGCATTTTTTCAAAAGAATGAAGCTCGAAGAACTGTTCATTGGGAACCTAATCTTGAAGTAAGTTATCATGGCGAAGCTAACTTTTCATTCTACACTTCGGACTATTTAGGGACCTATCATATCAATATTCAGGGTATGACTAAAGAGGGTCTACCTATATCCTATCAAACGACAATTTTAGTGGAATGATACGGCTGCTACTCTTGGTTTTGATTTTAGGGGGATATTGTACTGGTCAAGCTCAGACGATCAGAGGTTATATCTATGATGATACTGACAAGTCACCATTAACGAATGCATTCGTCTTCATATCTAATAGTGAAAGAGGAACCAGTACAGATTTTAATGGATTTTTTGAATTGGCAGTTGGCAAGCACGATAAGGTCAACTTAACCATATCCCATCTGGGTCATGAGATCAAAAATGTAATAGTTGATCTCTCTGAGACTACAGAGTTAACGATCATGCTGACACAAAAGGCTTTAGAATTAGAATCTTTTCAAGTATCTTCTAAATATGATGAAGGCCTCTATAAGAGACGATTGAAGCGATTCACTAATGCACTCATCGGAAGTAATATTAAAAGAGGTGATGTGGTTATCAAGAATGAAAAAGCCCTTCTGTTTTCTTCTAAACAAGGAAAACTAATAGCTCAAGCTACCGAACCGCTTCTAATCGAGAATAACAAATTAGGTTATGATCTAAGATTCTATCTAAAAAAGTTTGAACTGAACTCTAATGGAGA
>JAHDDE010000002.1:16593-198009 GCA_020629515.1 Saprospiraceae bacterium
TAGGTTATGATCTAAGATTCTATCTAAAAAAGTTTGAACTGAACTCTAATGGAGACTTATTCTATCAGGGCTCTGCTTTTTTTACAGAACAAAAGGGAAAGAAAAAACAAAAGGCACGCCATAAAAAGAATCGAAAAAAGACATTTGCTAACACCTCGAGAGATTTCTTCACAAAATTAATCAATAATGAAATAGATCCTGAGGAGTATATGATGGCCTATAGTTATGAGAATGCCCAAGGCGAATTTGTGGTTTTAAAACAGATCACATCAGATTCGATAGATATAAGATCCATTGAGCAAGATAAATATGAAATTCCAATAAGAGGCTACCTTACAGTATTCTTAAAAAAGAAAAAAGATACAAGTCAGATGACCACTTCTACTGGTCTGCAAGGAGCTATGCGAACCAATAGACAGGCTGCAATGGGGTTCGCTAAATCATTCATAAAATCCAGAATCAATACTATATATGTCAATAGCCAAGGCGCCATCCTTAATCCACTGGATCTCGAAGAATATGGCTATTGGACGGATCAACGACTTGGTACTTTACTACCTTTTGATTATTCGAGTGATTAATAATTGTCCTTCTTACTTTTTAAGGTTTCAATATTTGGTCTAAATGTATTTTACCAAAATTCAGGGATAGAGTTCTCCTCTAAATTCTTCTATGTTTATGGTCTCTTTAATCATTAAATCAAATTACTATGAGACATTTAATTATGTTGTTATTTGCGTGTTCTTTTTTGATGGTATCCTGCTTTGGAGAAGATCCATCTGAATGTAACGATGCCTGCGAAGTATTCAAGGACATTGATGATGCTACTGGACAGACTTTATTCTCTAACTATGGTGACTGTGTATCACTTTGTGCTACCTGCGCAGATTTTCAAGATGCTCCTGCAGGAAAGCGAGCGAATTGCTTTTGTGAGGGCTTAGAAACTTTTGTTTCTGCAGTTACTGGAGATCAAGTTTCTGGATGGGAACTCTTGGGCGTTAAAAACAAGGGTCAATGTATTAAACTCGTAAAGGATGGTTTATCTGGTAATCCTATCAACCCGATAGGTATCAGTAATTAATCTATTGACAAAAAAGGGGTGATTAGTCACCCCTTTTTTATTATTCTTTTATGGATCCTAGTTGAATTATCTCTGCGAATACCCCTGCTGCCGTCACATCTGCACCAGCTCCTGGTCCTTGTACGACCAGAGGTCTTTCTTTGTATCGCTCCGTATGAAATACGATCATATTATCAGTACTGGCCAAATTATAAAATGGGCTCTCATGAGTAACCATCTCTAGATTAATCGAAGCCTTTCCTCCTTTTAATGATGCCAAATATCTCAATTTAGCATTCTTGGCATGTGCTTCTTCGATCAATCCTCTGAAGTGTGCATCATGTTTTTCTAATTCTAAGAAGAAATCATCTATCGTCTCTGCATCCATGCAAGATTGTGGCAAAATGGCCTCTACGTCCACTTCTTCTGGCTCTATAGGATATCCTGCCACTCTGCTCAGTATTATAATCTTTCGCTTGATATCTTGACCCGATAGGTCATCTCGAGGATCTGGTTCTGTATATCCTTTTTCTCTTGCTTCGAGTATTAACTTTTTGAAGTTTTTATCCGGTGCATAATTATTAAAGATATAAGAGAGAGAACCCGATATCACAGCGTCTATGCTTTCTATCTTGTCTCCACTTCTCACTAAGCCTTCTAATGTAGAAAGTACTGGTAGTCCCGCTCCGACATTAGTTTCGAACAAGAAGTGCGCATTTTTATTTAGTGCGGTCTCTTGTAATTTCTGGTAATCAGCATATGATGCCGAAGCGGCTACTTTATTAGCTGTAGATATTGATATACTGGCATCGAGGATTTCTTCATAGTATTCCTTGATAGCATGATTAGCCGTGCAATCTATGAAAATGGAATTAGCAAAATTATATCCTTTCATTTTGGATACAAATCCCTCGAAGCTTGACGGCTCTCCTTGATCACTCAGAAGGTTTTTCCATTGACCTAGATCTATACCGTCGTCATCGAAATACATTTTTTTAGAATTGGCAATCCCAATTACTTGTATATCCAGATTCTTTTCTTTCTTAAGGCGATCATGCTGCTCATGTATTTGCTTAAGTAGTGTTGATCCAATAAGCCCTACTCCCACTAAAAAGACATTTAGACCTTTGCTTTCAGATAAGAAGAAGGCATCATGAACCAAATTAAGCGCTTTCTTTTCATCTTCTTTTTTTATGGCAAAGGAAATGTTGAGTTCTGATGACCCTTGAGCTATTGCGACTATATTAATACCATTGTTGCCCAGAGATTTAAAGAGACTTCCCGCCAAACCAGGTACACTTTTCATTTTCTCCCCAATTACGGCTACCATCGAGAGGTCTTCTTCAACTTTTAGTTTCTTTACAAGCTGACTCTTTATTTCTTTCTTAAATTCTTCATTGATAACTTCTTGCGCATTACTCGAATCTTTGGCGTTCACTGCAAAACATATAGAATGTTCCGATGAGGCTTGGGTGATCATGACTATATTGATCTTTTCACGACCTAAACAACTGAATAATCGAGCAGCGGTTCCAGGTATTCCCATTAGACCACTTCCTTCAAGAGTTAATAAGGATATATCAGAAATAGAGGTTACCCCTGTGATTTTTTTTCTTTGATCTTGAGAAGTCTCCTTACTTATTCGAGTCCCTTCAAATTTTGGGTTAAATGTATTCTTTATATAAATTGGAATCTCCTTGGAAAGTGCTGGTTGTATCGTTGGAGGGTAAATTACCTTTGCACCAAAGTGCGATAGTTCCATCGCCTCATCATAGCTTAGTTGTGGAATAGTATAGGCGTTTTCAACCACTTTCGGATTAGATGTCAATACCCCATCCACATCAGTCCATATTTCTAATACATCAGCATCTAACGAACTGGCTAAAATGGCAGCAGTATAGTCCGAACCCCCTCGGCCTAGTGTCGTTGTAAGTCCTCCTTTATCGGAAGCAATGAAACCCGTAACGATATGGATAACATCTGGCCTTTGATCGTAATAAGTCTTGATCAAATCATCGGTATCTTCAACTAATACCTTTGCAGACCCAAATTCTTTATTCGTTTTAATAATCTGTCGAGCATCTACGTAATTAGATTTAAGACCTATAGAATTGAAATATTGGGTGATAATATAATTCGAATTTCGCTCTCCAAAACTAAGTACATAATCCATTGTCCGCAGAGAAGCTTCTCTAACTAAGAAAACACCCTTTAATAAATCTCCTAGAACATCAAAATTACTATTAATGCTTTCTGTTGTCTCTTGGTTTAATCTTTTATCCGTTATCAGAAAATCAACAGAATCTAAATGTCTTTGGTGGATTTCTTTTAATTCAGATAGGTACTTTTTGTCTCCTTTGGATGCCAATGTAGCCGCTTTAATCAACTGGTCAGTTACACCTCCAAAAGCAGAAAATACTATGGTCATTTTACCACTGGTTCCAATTCTATCTTTTATCAGTGTACCAATTGATTCTATGCGTTCTGGCTTAGCAACAGAACTACCTCCGAATTTTAGAACCTTCATAATTGAGTTCCTTTTTCAATGATTGACAATATTGACATATCATGTATTTTGCTAGTTACACGACATTTCATTTCAGATAACTAATGCGAAATTAGTACAGTCTTATCGAATTAGAGAATAATTTACTCTTTTAAACAAATCATAGAGAATAGAACTAAAAACTTGTTAGAGTTGAACTTAATCATTTGTTTTTCACAAGTTTATATATCATGAAAAATGATGTAACATTGAATTCAAGTCAACTCTGACAATTTTATCAACCCCCCATTTACAGCTACCTTATAATAGATATAATACATATAGCTAAATATTGATATCTAACAAAACAATTATAATGTGACATATCAATTATACTAATACTTATTCATTTGGCCGATTAAAGTATTGTTAGATTCATATGATGCCTAATGATATTCTAAACATGTCATGTTCCTACAAATAATCACTAATGATCAAATAAGCATTTATTTGATGATATATCAATATAGACTCAAAAGATTCTGGCCTTTTTTTATTTATCTAATTGATACACAATATGTTAGGGTCCAATAACATATTTATATTTTAAAATTGATGTATCACTCAATATTGAACCAGCTTATATCTGCTCAGTAAATCGTGTCAGATATATTGGTTGATTAAGTTTTCAAACAACTCTTGTTTACCACTTTTTTGTTCGGGCTCTCCAAGCTTATGAGCCAAATCATGTAAATTTTGGAGAGAAAGTTTAGCTGCACTATACTCTTCCCCTTTTCCTATTTTAAAAGATTGGTACCTTTCTTCTTTTAACTTTAGATAGTCAGATTCATTCATGATATTATTGGCAATCAAAAGTGATCTTGCAAAAGCATCCATACCTCCTATGTGCGCATAAAATAGATCTTCTAAATCTGTAGAGTTCCTTCGTGTCTTGGCATCAAAATTGATTCCTCCCCCTCCTTGGAAGCCACCAGTATCTAAGAAAATCATCATCATCTCTGTTAATTCATATAAGTCCACTGGAAACTGATCTGTATCCCAACCATTTTGATAATCACCTCTATTGGCATCCATGCTTCCTAAAGCATTTGCATTAGCAGCAACTTGCATCTCATGTGCCATAGTATGATTAGCCAGGGTTGCATGATTCACCTCCAAATTTAATTTGAAGTCTTCCATGAGATCGTATTCTCTCAAGAAGTTTAATACAGTGGCACTGTCAAAATCATATTGATGTTTAGACGGTTCCATTGGTTTGGGCTCAATAAAAAAATCTCCTCTAAATCCTTGGCTACGAGCATAGTCTCTTGCCATATGTAAAAATCGAGCCATGTTATCGAGCTCTTTTTTCATATCCGTATTGAGCAGAGACATATATCCTTCTCTTCCTCCCCAAAAAACATAATTTTCTCCTCCTAACTTAATAGTAGCGTCTATGGCATTCTTGACTTGTGCCCCTGCATAAGCTACCGTATGAAAATCAGGGTTAGTCGATGCACCATTCATATACCGTGGGTTGCTAAATAAATTAGCAGTACCCCATAGAACCTTAATATCAGATCCTTTCATTTTTTGAAGGGCGTAATCCGTTATTATTTCTAATCGCTTCTCAAATTCTACCAGATTTGGCCCTTCATCTATAAGATCTACATCATGAAAACAGAAATATTCTACACCAATTTTTGATATAAACTCAAAGGCTGCATCCATCTTATCCTTAGCATTTTGGATAGGATCTGAAGACTTATTCCATGGATAGAATTTAGTCCCCACACCAAAAGGATCACCTCCATCATTGCAGAAGCTATGCCAATAGGCTATTGCAAATCTGAAATGCTCAGACATGGTCTTTCCTGCCACTTCTTGAGTAGGATTATAATATTTGAATGCCAATGGGTTTTTAGATTGATTACCCTCAAAAGAAATTTTTCCAATTCCTTTAAAATATTCTCTATCTCCTATAATTAGACCTGACATATGATATCGATTTATATTTTAATAAAGTGTATGATATTCCAACTCTAAATTAACTTAAGCATATAGATATTACTACAAGACATTTAGCCTATATTGATGCAATATTGTCTCAACTTATACTATTCAAAAACATTCCAGGTTAATTGAGAGGAAAATGACTGGACCTTTAATAATTTCAAGAGATATGTATAAGTACTCAGTGTCACCTTCACATCTGGGAGAATAACCTTGAATTTCTATTAACGGTTCTTTTTTTAAAATCTGACATAATATACATCCGTTTCATTCCTCTCTATGCCTGTCAATTCAAATCCATTTGATTCTGGAATTTCTTCTATCAAATCAAAACTGGAAACAGTTTTGGGGAGTCCTGAAAAAAATAGGGTGAAAAATGTAGTCTTTCCAGCCTCGATAAATTGCCAATTGGGGTAAGGCGAGATATTCTCAAAATGTACGAGCTCACTTCTATGGTCACTATTGTTATCATATAAATACGTAGTAGGCCAAATTCTGATACCTAATTCGCTATACCAAGGAGCAGAGATAATACAATGTACGATCACCTGACTTTCTTCTTGAACCATGGTTTTAGTGAGCTCCAATAATTCGGGAGCAATATCAACCTTTGGTTTTTTGATTATTGTAGGTGACATCTCTTTTTTGATTATAGACAAAATTAATTTATTCGTCCAATCAAATAAATAAGAAACTTTATTAGTGGACTTAATATACTATATCTATAGACCTAATATGCTGTAAAGTCTTCTCCCGAGAATATTGATGTAATCTAATACTCTCAGAATTTGCCTCAATTAGTCCTTCTAACGAAAGTTTACAATTGGTAGTGCTACAATCGCCTTTCCAATAACCCAACTCATCTGCCAATTGTAAACTTACAGTATCTATTTTGTCTTGACTACCTAGCTTTTGTTCTATGAGGAGATATAGATTTTCATATTGGTAATCTGGGGTATGATTAATCACTAAACTTGGATTATTGGGAACATTGAGTTGGTATTCTAATATATCTCCATAGTTCCAACCACTGCTCAAATCTTTTCCTTTCAATTTTTGAGAAGACTGACATGCAATACAAAACCCCAATATGGCAATTAAATAAAAATACTTCACTACTCGAAAAAGTCTTTCATTCTTTCAAAAAAGCCCTTCTCTGACTTATCTGGTGCTGGTTGAAAGTTAGGTAAACTCCTCATACGCTCCATAATCTCTTTTTCTTCGGCATTAAGTTGTTTAGGTGTCCAAATGTTTACATTGACTAATTGGTCACCTTTGCCATAACCTTGAACTTCAGGAAATCCTTTACCCTTAAGTCTGAATATTTTCCCTGCTGGGGTTCCAGCAGGTATCTTGATTTTTACTGGATTCTCAAGTGTAGGAATCTGAACTGATGTGCCCAGAGCTGCATCCGCAAAGTTCAAAAAGAGATCGTAGATAACATTATTGCCATCTCTTACAAAATTCTCGTGTTCTATCTCATCAATTACTATCAACAGGTCACCTGTTGGACCACCAGCTTTTCCGGCATTTCCCTTTCCTCTCATAGAGAGCTGCATTCCAGCTCCAACTCCTGCAGGGATTTCGATTTCTATCATTTCCTCAGCATACATGCGACCATCGCCTTTACACTTTCCACAGAAAGATGTTATGCTTTGACCTGTTCCTCTGCACGTTGGACATCCTGTTGTGGTTTGCATCTGTCCTAAGAAAGTATTCTTCACCTGACGCACGTATCCAGAACCTTTACAGGTTGAACATGTACTGACCGAATTAGAATCCTTAGCTCCCGAACCATTGCAGCCATCACAAGCTATTTGTTTTTTAACTTTTATCTTTTTTTGGATTCCTTTTGCTGCTTCCTCCATCGTCAGACTAACCTTGATCCTCAGGTTAGATCCTCTCTGGCCACGGCTTCTGGTTCCTCTACTACGACCTCCGCCGAAAAAGCTTTCAAAAGGGCTACCTCCATCTCCAAAAATATCTCCGAAGTGTTCAAAAATATCTTCCATGTTCATAGAGCCTCCGCTGAATCCACCCTGATTGTTGACACCAGCATGACCATAGCGATCATATCTAGCTTTTTTATCAGGATCACTTAGCACTTCATAAGCCTCAGCAGCTTCCTTGAATTTTTCTTCCGCCTCTTTATTATCAGGATTTCGGTCAGGATGATATTTTAATGCCACCTTTCTATAGGCCTTCTTAATTGCATCTGCCTCTGCATTCTTTGGCACTCCTAATACATCATAAAAATCACGTTTAGCCATTCACTTTTCTTATTTGCCGACGACTACTTTAGCATGTCGGATTATTTTATCATTCAGTAGATATCCTTTCTCTATAGTATCTATGATTTTTCCTTTCATATCTTCCGTTGGTGCCGGTATCTCTGTTATTGCCTCGTGCAACTCTGGATCAAAAACCTCACCTGTACTTTCCATTGCTTTAACACCTTTTGATTCTAACAAACCCTTTAGTTTATTATACACTAAACTAACTCCTTCGGTAAAGACCTCATTGCTGCTATCATCGTCTGCGCTTTTTTTGGCTCGATCAAAATCATCAATTACAGGAAGAAGAGCTGAGATAGTCTCACGCCCCGCTGTATTGATTAGATCCAATCTTTCTTTTACTGTGCGCTTTTTATAATTGTCAAATTCAGCATAGAGTCTTAGATATTTATCTTTTGACTCTCCAACTTCAGTTTCTAATTCTTCTATTCTACTCTCTAATTCAGCCGTTTTTGACTTTCTTTTAGGAGATTTTTTTTTCTTGTCTTCCTTTTCTTCGCTTTCTTTTTTGCTCATAAATTTCACTTTATCAACTTTCTTTATGGACATCAATATCTAAGCCATATGCTTAATACAGACATTTTGTCAGAGATTTGAGTTTTTCTTGTGTCATGTGTTCAGCTAATAAATATTTTGTCATGTAATTCTTTTATCCTCTTATTCCATGACAATTGTTGAGACGCATATTGTTGCATCCTTTGCTCCAATTTTTCCTCTTGACCCACCTGAAAGAAAAATCGTTCTATTCTATCAAAACTGATTTCATCTTCACTCTCGTCAACCTGCATGATGAATTCTAAACTATTTGGAAAATCGGAATCTACTCCAGAATAAATAAACGGTAGCCCATTTAGACAATAATGACGATGTTTAAGTGAGCTATTATAACGGACTTTTTTGCGATGAATCCCCAAAGTCCCAATTCCTATATCGCACCTTTGGTATAAATCTGTAAGCATATCATCATCGAGAGAACCATAAAAAACAACTACTTTTTCTAAACCTCTCTTAGCTACCATGCGTCTTAGTGTACTACTATATGGGCCTTCTCCCACAACATGTAGGACCATATTATGTTCCGCAGACATTCCCATAATTACTCTATCTAATCCATGCCACTTTTGCCATTTACCTATCGCCAGTAGATCAATCGTTGAGTGGTCTCTTTTATCTTTTACTATATCCTTTTTAATATGATTTATCCCATTGGTCATATAGTAAGTCTGAATATCAAAAATCTTTCTCTCTGGTCCACTATGAAGTATGAGCGTTACCAATTTAGAGAGTTTGCGCCTATTTTTCCTGTCCATGTACATTACAACCTTTCCCTTGATTCCTCGCCACTCTTTATGATAAGGATAAGTGGGCATATCAATTATAATGGTCACATCCGGATATTTCTGCTTGTAGTCATTCAAAAAGCGGATGAAGCTGGGAGTACTTAGTCCATACCTTATCCAGAGAAGATCATATTTTTTACTGATTACTGCAGGAGTTATAAACTGATACCATCTTAAAGCAAAAAGAAATGTAGGAGTACCCGATTTATCTACGATCTGATGATTGTTAAAAAATATTCTCTGTGAGCGATTGGCGATTCTATCAGTTGACCAGTTTAATTTTTCGTGGGCAATAGATTGTCCTTTTATTTTTTGGATGATCCCCTTATTATTAATATCAGATTCATCTACACGAGCGATGAACAGTGCCTTCCTATTCATATTTTCTCATGAGTTTTAACAGTATTGATATTGGTGTATTAGCTGTTCTTATTAGCCTACTATATGAAGTTAATTCTCCTCCAAATGATCTAAAAAAAGATTCTATAGATGGAATACTGCTACCTTCAAAATCAAATACTTTTTGCCTTCCTATTGCTCCAACAATTGCTGACCAAATTAATAATGGGATACTTCCTTGATTCCTAAAATTCGGATCACTTCCTATGCCTATCAAATAGATGGTATTATGATCTAAAAAAAGGTAAATAGACCCATGAACATTTCCTTGTTCATCTTGGGCAATAAGTATTTTTCTGTGCCCACGTGAACTGATTATACTGTCAAGGTTCTCAATATGTCTATTACTATAAGGGACGGACATATCTTGTCTATCATAAGTTTTTTTGTTCAAGTGATTAAACAATTTTATGTCGTCTGATTCAAGAACTGATAGTGCTTTTTGCGCATTTGATATTATGTTTCTCTGTTTAGCATCTATACTCTCCCAAACTTCATTTTTAGAAGTTAATTTGATGAGATAAGTATATCGTTTATGTTCTTGATATCCTTTCCATTTAAGTGGAAGTAATTCACTTATAAATGGTACACAATGGATACAGGATAAAATAGTTTGGGGCATCTGATCCGCCAATTCTAATAGGATTCTTTTCTGTCTGGTTATACGTGTTACGTGTTTTACTTCAGAATCATGAATCCAAAGTGGACCCATATATGGTGTAAGTGGTGGCATGGTGATATACTTAAGGCCATATTTATACTTTATATAATAAGGCCAAACAGCTGTAACCTCACCAAGTTTATTTTGATATATAGCCGCATCCCATCCAGATATGCCGCATGCCGCATCTAAATACCAATATTGAAAAAATATTGGAAGTATATCTTGATGTTGATCGCAGAACTTTTGATATTCTACTCTTGTATTATTGATGTCGAAGGGATTTATACTTATAAATATTTAATTCCTTTACAGGTCCAAAATAAACAGAAATATATGCCTCGATGGAATAACGCTAAAGTAATAGATGTCCAAGATTGGACTAAGGAACATCGACGAATATTTTTAGAAGTTGATCCTAATATTGATTTGGCATTTGTTCCAGGACAGTTCATTACATTTGACCTTCCCATCGGTGAAAAGCGTCTTGAGCGTTGGCGTAGTTACTCAATAGCCAATCAATTAGAAAATAATATTATTGAACTTTGTATAGTAAAAGTTCCTAACGGTCGAGCAAGTAAATATCTGTTCGAACACATAAACATCGGTGAGGAGTTGGTTTTTAAAGGGCCTTCGGGCACGTTTATATTACCTCAAGACCATTCTCTCAATTTAGTGCTGATCTGCACAGGTACTGGAGTTGCTCCCTTTAGGAGTATGATTAATCATATCTTTTCCACTCAAATACCTTTTCCTAAAATTGATTTAATTTTTGGTACCAAGTATAAAAAGTCCATTTTATACAAAGAAGAGTTTGATGCTCTTTGTTCTATTCATGACAATTTTAACTATCATGTAGCTTTGTCGAGAGAACCATACTTGGGATATCAAGGATATGTTCATGAACTTTATGAAAAACTTCCTACTATTGAAAACACTCTATATATGTTATGTGGATGGCAATATATGATAGATGAAGCTGTGCAGAACTTAACACAAAACCAGGGGATCGATCGTTCTAAAGTGGTATATGAGTTATATGGATAATCAATGAAGGAGCTCGATAAATATATCATCAAAAAATATTTGATCACATTCTTGTATACCATTGTCCTCATCACCATGGTATCCATTGCGATGGATGTCAGTGAAAGAATTGGAAAATTTATTGCCAGTGATCTTAGCTTTAAGCAAGTGGCGATGGAATATTACATATACTTTATTCCTTGGCTCAATGGTGAATTATGGCCACTATTCGCTTTTCTATCTGTTATCTTTTTCACCTCTCGATTAGCTAGGGACTCTGAGATTATTGCGATGCTTTCTGCAGGTATGGACTATGCTCGTATACTTAGGCCCATGATGATAGGTGCCATCCTCGTAGCTAGTCTACATTGGATAGGAGAAAACTATATAATCCCTAAAAGCACCTATGAGCTCAATGAGTTTAAAAGCAAATACATTAAGAAGTCCATCAAGAAGGTTTTAAGTAATGACGTTCAGTTTTATATCAATCCCAATCAGAAAATCTACTGCCGGTATTTCCAACCAAGGGATTCTTCTCTAAGCAAATTTAGGTTAGAAACATTTGACAAGAATGGAGAACTCTTATCATTTATGAAGGCAGCTCGATTAAAATATATACAAAGCGAAAATGTTTGGAGAGCTACAGATTATGAATACCGAAGTTTTCAAAAGTTGCATGAAAATCTCGATATAGGTCATGGAGAAAGCGTTGATACTATGCTAAACATGCTACCCACCGACTTTGTCAAACATAGCCAACAAATGGAAATCATGAGTACTCCAGATCTAAAAGAGTTCATCAAAAAGGAACAATCTCGTGGTCTTGACAATACTAATAGATTTCAGATCGAAGTATATAAAAGAACTGCTGGACCATTCACAATATTGATATTAACATTGATCGGTGCTTGTATAGGCACAAAGAAGGTAAGGGGTGGCCTTGGTGTTCATCTTGCTGTGGGTGTTGCTCTTGGAGCAACCTATGTTGTATTATCTAAATTTTCAGAAACCTTCGCAAGTAATCTTAATATACCTGCCCTTATTGGTGTTTGGGTTCCCAATATCACCTTCTTACTCATTAGTATTTATCTTTTTAGCAAGGCTCAAAAATAAATTTTCAAAAATTTTTGAAAATTTATCTAATCTATTATTTGAATACATCTCTGATTATCAATTGTTTATGCAATTAAAATTAGCGTTATCACAATGATGTTTAAACATTGTTCAAGTCTGTGTTTGGTTTTGTTAAACAAAACAGTACCTTTATGTAAACAAAAGCATTGAATCATGGATACGATGAATAAATTAGATTTTAATAATAAGTTCAATGGTCTGACTCCATCTCTTAAGTCCTTCGCATACAATCTCACTAAAGATAATGAAGAAGCAAAAGACTTATACCAGGAAACGGCATTCAGAGCAATGACCAATCGTGACAAATTCAAAGCGGGAACCAACTTAAAAGCATGGCTTTTTACGATTATGAAAAATATTTTCATTAATAACTATCGTAAAAAAACCAAAGCAAATACGATTGTCGATAGTACTGACAATATGTATTTTATTAACTCGAGTAGTACGATCGTAAGCAATGGTGCTGGCACCAATATCCAAATGGAAGAATTGAACACCATGATCAAAAATCTGGAAGATTCTATTAGAATACCCTTTGAGATGCACTATGTAGGATATAAATACCAAGAAATTGCTGATGAACTCGAATTGCCACTCGGAACAGTGAAGAGTAGAATTTTCTTTGCGCGCAAAGAATTGAAAAAAACGATTAAAAAACAATACGGCAATTATAATACTATAAGAAGCAAATTGTCTGCATAAGAATTTAGGATTCCAATAGTTAGTAAAAGTGTACATGGCCATAGAATTTTAATCTATGGCCATTTGTATTTTTGGAAGATATGAAGAAGCACCCATTTACCAACAAATTGTTACAATGGCATAAAACAATAGATCGAGAGCTTCCCTGGAAATCAACTTCTGATCCCTATAAAATTTGGATTTCTGAAATTGTTCTTCAACAAACAAGGGTTTCCCAAGGGACCTCATATTACCTCAAACTGATTAAAAATTACCCTACCGTACAAGACCTTGCTAATAGTTCAGAAGATGAACTCTTTAGCCATTGGCAAGGCCTTGGGTACTATAGCCGTGCAAGGAATCTTCATAAAGCGGCAAAAATCATCGCTACAGAATATAATGGCACCTTTCCTAAATTATATAGTCAAATATTACAGCTACCTGGTATCGGACCATACACAGCTGCAGCTATAAGCAGCTTTGCCTACAATTTGCCACATGCGGTTGTCGACGGTAACGTATACAGGGTACTAAGTAGATATTTTGACAGTCATGAACCCATAGACACTTCTACAGGTAAAAAGAAATACCAACAGATAGCAGATCAACTCATTGATAGAGACAAGGCCGCATTATATAATCAAGCTATAATGGATTTTGGAGCATTAATATGTACTCCAAGTCAACCTCACTGTGACACATGTCCTATGCAATATGATTGTAAGGCTCTGGCTGAAGCCACTGCACATATGTTGCCCGTTAAAACAAGAAAAATCAAAAGAAAAACTCGCAAATTTGTGTTTTTTGTCATTCAAAATGGTGATGCTGTAATTATCGAAAAACGACAAAATAATGACATTTGGAAAGCCTTGTATCAATTTCCTATGTTAGAGTCTACTTCTACTATAACTGAAGAGAGCATCATAAAACTTATGCTACCCAGGGTAATGAATATCAAACATTTTAATATCCGATCTTATAATAGCCACCAACAGAAACTTACGCATCAAGATATTTTTGCTCACATCATTCACCTCACTACAACTGAACAAATAACAGATCACACTTTTACTCCAATTAATAAATTGGCCTACTATGCTTTTCCGAAAGTTCTACAACAATGGATAGAGACTCATCTTCTTTCCTCACAAAAAGTTATAAATTAGATATCTTTGAAGACTAACATGATAGCATGATAAATAAAGTAACCTTATTAGGAAATTTAGGTAACGATCCAGAGATAAGACATTTTGAAGGTGGTGGTAAAGTGACTAAATTTTCTCTCGCTACTAATGAAAATTACCAAGATAAAATGGGCCAGTGGCAAACCCGAACAGAATGGCATAATGTTGTTTGCTGGGGTAATCAGGCAGAACGAGCTGAACGGACGTTAAAAAAGGGGAACTTAGTCTATGTTGAGGGAAAAATATCAACAAGAAAATGGCAAGATAAAGATGGAAATGATCGATATAACACGGATATAGTATCAAGTTACTTCAGATCATTAGAGCGTCGAGAATCTGGAGCCCCTGCTCTGAACGATGGCAATTTTCCTGCTATAGAAGAACAGTTTCAGACTACATCTACCCCTAAAAATGATGCTGCTCCAAGCGTACCTGAAGAAGACGACTTGCCATTCTAAGCATGTAACTGACGGACATTTTTTCATAAAAAGCTAAACTTTGGATCCAGATCCCTCCGAATTAATATTATTTGATCAAATGTGTTTTCTCACAAGTTTTGTAGAGATAAGTGGGATGATATTATTACTTCTTGGATTGTTACTTTGCTCTGCTCTAATTTCTGCTTCTGAAGTAGCTTTCTTCTCCTTGTCACCCCAAGATATGGACGCTTTGAATAAAGAAGGCGGCAAATCGAATGATAATATAAATAAACTCAAAGAGCATCCACGAAACCTCTTAGCAACGATATTAATTAGCAATAACTTCATTAATATCGCAATAGTTATTCTATCAGACTATGTGTTGCGCAAAACCATTTCTGAATCGACATTTTTATCTTGGGCAGAACAAGTGATACAATCGACTGGTATCTCTTTTCTTTCAACAGGTCTTCTATCATCTATCATAAGTATTTCAATCACAATAGTAGGAGTGACATTTTTATTGGTCCTTTTTGGAGAAGTAGCCCCTAAAATATATGCTAACCTAAATAATGTAAGACATGCAAAGTTTATGGCATTGCCCCTGATCATCCTCTCTAAAATATTCGCTCCCCTCAATGGCCTGTTAGTAAGCTTTTCTGCTAAAATTGAAGAAAGAGTATATCGCCAAAGACTTACCACCCCGAGTACCACAGATAAAAAAGAAATCGATAAAGCTATAGATCTTGCGGTTGCAGAAGAAGAAGATCGCGAAGATGTGGATATCCTAAAAGGCATCATCAAATTTGGAGATGTCACAACAAAGCAAATTATGCGCTCTCGAGTCGATGTAACAGCACTTGATATTGAGGAAAACTTCAAGAGTGTTATGAAAACTATCAAAGACTCAGGATTCTCCAGATTACCCGTTTATCAAGAAGATTTTGACAATATAAAAGGCATACTATATGTCAAAGATTTGCTTGGGTACACTCATAAAGAGGCTGACTTTAACTGGACTCAACTCATTAGGACTAATACTCTCTATATCCCTGAAGCAAAAAAAATTGATGAATTGCTAAAAGAGTTTCAGCAGAAAAGAACTCATATGGCAATAGTTGTTGATGAATATGGTGGAACACAAGGCTTAGTAACGCTCGAAGATATCATGGAAGAGGTAATTGGAGATATAAGGGATGAGTTCGATGATGAGGAGAATGTTGACTACACCAAAATCGACAACTTTAACTACGTATTTGACGGCAAAACACTTATCAATGATGTCGCTAGGATCATCGATGTTGACAACGACTTGTTTAATGAGGGTAGAGGTAGTGCTGATTCGTTAGCAGGATTGATACTCGAACTCGAGGGTCAGATTCCTAAAAAAGATAAAATAATCGACTACGGAGATTTTAAATTCAAAATAATTTCCGTGAATAAAAGAAGAATTGAGAAAATAAAAATAACTCTGTGAGGGTATATATCATTGTTCTAACCACACTCTTATGTTGGATCTCATGCCACGAAGAAAAGGTCGC
This sequence comes from Saprospiraceae bacterium, assembly GCA_020629515.1. Classification (GTDB taxonomy): domain Bacteria; phylum Bacteroidota; class Bacteroidia; order Chitinophagales; family Saprospiraceae; genus GYS-P2D. Next base: position 32,831 of record JAHDDE010000002.1, read on the forward strand.
TAAGCCTAGGCCGCATCAATATCCAAAAATCAACTTTCCAATAAAGAATTTATCAACACTTAACCCAGAAGGGTGTCCTTTTAGCATCTCTATCCCAGATTATGCACATATCATTAAGAAGCAAGAAGTGCATGATCAAAAAGTGATTCACCCTTGTTGGATTGATATTAAGATGCCAACATTCGGAGCGACTATACATTGCAGTTATTATCCTATTGACCAAACTAATACATACGAAGCGCTTGTAGAAGATGCCTTTACTTTAGCGAGTAAGCATAACGTTAAAGCTAGCTTTCGAGAAGAGTATGCGATCGAGACAATAGAAGGTTCTAAAGGCCTTCTTTTTAAAATAGATGGCCCTGTGGCCACACCTTATCAATTCTATTTATCAGACGAAAACGAACACTTTTTTAGAGGGTCTCTATATTTTGATCAAAAAATACAGCTTGATAGTATGGCGCCGATAATCAGCTACATCCAAGGCGATATCAATGAGATGGTAGGATCAATTCGATGGAAGTAGATAGTTATCGTTCCCTTGACAAAATGAATTATTTGAATTCACAAGTCATTAAGTAAAGAGACCATTAACAATAAATATTTGCTAACTTATATCTCTTTCAAAGTACAGATAGATGTATACAGCTGCTCCAAAGGATGTTGCATCCGTTGAAGCCAATTGCCAACCATCAGCCACATAATCATCTATTATATTCTGTATTTCAACTGTAGATGACTTAATAATGTGATTTTTGTCTAATGTTATTTTTGAGTAATATGTTCTTGCTTCTACTTTATACTGTTTCATCTTGACAATTTTATATTAAGATATTAATTACGCCTGAAAATATTTTTAGTAGTTGCCTTTTTTCAAAAAGAAATAACGACAGATAAGTCTTCGTATACTAATCTTAACCCTAAGGAACTTTATAACCTGTGCTATCATTGCTATAATTGGAATGATATTTTTGATATATTTTTATCGACTGATTAAATAAAAACTAAACGAGATAACAACTATGCGCTGGCAAGGAAGAAAACAAAGCAAAAACATAGAAGACAGAAGAGGACAAAGTGGCGGTGGTGGAATGGGTGGCAGAATGGGTGGAGGTATCGGATTAGGTACTATCTTATTACTAGGCTTAGCCCTCCTTTTTGGAGGTGATGCTTCTAGTATCTTAGGTTCACTCCTTAATAGTGGTATGCAACAGGCACCAGCACCAACTCAAACTAACCAACCCTATGTAGAAAGTGATCAAGAGGCTGCATTAGCAGATATTGTTGGAGTGACATTACGAGAGACAGAAGAAGTATGGCACAATATTTTTAGAAATCAGTTACAACGACCCTATCAAGAGGCCACATTAGTATTATTTACTAATGCTACTCAATCAGCCTGTGGTGTAGGTCGTGCAGCTACTGGTCCATTTTACTGTCCTGCCGATAGAAAAATTTATATCGATTTATCCTTTTATGATCAGCTGAGTAAGCGGTTTGGTGCTGGTGGTGACTTCGCCATGGCATATGTTGTCGCACATGAAGTGGCACATCATGTCCAAAATTTATTGGGTATCACACAACAGGTTGATGCACAAAGAGGGCGTATTAGCAAGACGGCTCAAAATGATCTATCCGTAAGACTTGAATTACAAGCGGACTTCTTATCCGGCGTTTGGGCTCATCATGCACACAATGCTAATAATATATTAGAACGAGGAGATATAGAGGAAGCCATGAGAGCAGCCGAAGCAATCGGAGATGATAACATCCAAAAGAAGTCTCAAGGATATGTTGTGCCTGAATCATTCACACATGGTACTTCGGAACAAAGAATGAGATGGCTCAGAAAAGGATTAGAAACTGGAGATATTAATCAAGGAGATACTTTTTCGGCAAGAAACTTATAATTAGTCATTCATTTACTAAAATCTCCTAAAAGAGGTATTCACGCTTAGAATACCTCTTTTTTTATGCTGAGAGTCGCATAAGGTTTTGTATTTATATTATAAGCATTTAAGAATACAAAACATTGATTATCAATTGTTTAAATATATAATTAAATAAATTTATTGGCCTTGACAATTCAATAGAAAGATTAGGCCTGTATACTTGTACATTTCATTGTTTTCTCAAGGCACCATAATTACATATCAGCTCTTCTTTTTTAGTAAGACTTATTTCATTATAATGCGCTCTTCAGCCATTTCGTGCAGTCACAAATAGGCATTATCCACTTTGATCAGATCTTACAAATAAAAAATCCTGTTATAGACTTTACAAGTCAAAAAAAGAGGAAGCCTATAATCAGCTTCCTCCAATTTTCTTGAATGATGGATTCAAAAAAATAAGGTTCTAAGATCCATTCACCTCAGGTTGTTGATTTGATGAATCATGATTCAAATATATATCACTTCGTGCTATCATGCTGCACGATAATATGTATTAAGATTTTATTAGCAAAAAAAGAGGGCTCGTAACAGTTTACAAGCCCTCAATTTTATTTATCGCCGACTCAACTTAAGGTTTTAATTCCTTTTTCTTTTTTGCTCTGTTAGCTCTTTGCATTGCATTCTCTCTCGTTGCTCTTGGCTTTTTATTCTTGAATGCCTCAAACCTCGATGGCGTTCTCTCCCTAGGATAAGAATTATCATCAGTATTGACATCTGCTATTTCGAGATATGGATCTAATACAATTTTTTCTACCTCTTGATCAGTTGGAAAGACTTTAGTAATTTTTTCTGGATTGAACCTCCATACCTCAGCTGGTATTCTGAAGTCCTCAGTTGTCCCATCAACATATGTAAATTGCAATATCACAGGCATCATTAATCCGCCACTATTTTCTATTGTCAATTCATAATACTGTTTTCCATTATTTAAGAGTTCTTTTTCTCCAGGTGATAAATTATTCAAAAACTGCTGATACTCATCATCATCCAATACATCAGATTCTAATGGATCATAAGTCGTATAAAAATCTCTTAGAGTTGTATCCATCTCATCATATGTCTGAGCTATATCTTTAGCTCTAAGTGTACTAATATTTTGAGGTCCTTCATCCCTCATTTTTTTAGCTCTTTCTTTTTCAGCTGCAGGATTTCCGCTGTTCATATTATAGTGATTGACCGAGGCCAACGTTTGATCAACATGATCATTAGTATAAAACCAGCCTCTCCAAAACCAATCAAGATCTACTCCGGAGGCATCTTCTATAGTTCTAAAGAAATCTGCAGGATATGGGTTTTTAAACTTCCATCTATTTGAATATTCTTTAAATGCATGATCAAATAGTTCTCTACCTACAACTGTTTCTCTCAAGATGTTTAAAGCAGTTGCTGGTTTACCGTAGGCATTATTACCAAATTGCCATATACTTTCTGAGTTGGTCATTATAGGAGAAATTCTTGATTTATCTCCACCCATATAGTTTGTAATCTTGTCAGCTGGCCCACGTCTATGCGGGTAGTTACGCTCCCATTGTTGTTCTGTAAGATATTGAACATAAGTATTAAGACCTTCATCCATCCAGGTCCACTGTCTCTCATCAGAGTTAACAATCATAGGAAACCAGTTGTGGCCTACTTCATGTATGATCACTCCGATATGACCATACTTGATTCTTTTACTATAGGTATCATCAGATTGACATCTACCATAATTAAAACATATCATGGGATACTCCATACCCATGCTTCCATCTATAGACCAAGCTACAGGATAAGGATAATCAAATGTATAATGAGAGAACCACTTAATGGTATGAGCTACTGCTTTAGTGCTGTACTTCTTCCATAGACAATCTCCTTCTGGTACCCACATAGATTGAGCCATCACTGTACTTCCATCACTCATCTTGACACCCATGGCATCCCAGATAAACCTCCTTGATGTAGCAAATGCGAAATCTCTCACATTCTCAGCTTTGAATTTCCATGTTTTATATTTAGTCGAGACTTCTTTCGAATTCTCTAATGATTCGTCAAGTGTGTTAATTGTAACTGGCTGCACATAGGATTTTTTAGCTTCAGAGAGGCGCCTTCTTTGTTCGGATGACAGAACGCTGCTTTCATTCTGCAGTGTTCCAGTAGCTGCTACAAGGTGATCTTCAGGCACAGAAAGCTCAAGCTCATAATCGCCAAACTCTAAGGTAAATTCGCCTCGCCCATAAAATTGTTTATTTTGCCAACCCTCGATGTCATTATATTTACAGAGTCTTGGATAAAATTGAGCAATACAATATACTCTTTGGCCATCACTAAATTCTTCGTATCCCGATCTACCGCCAATCTGACGTGTATTGTTGATATTATACCACCATTTAATGTTGAAAGTTATTTTTCCTCCTTTTGCTTTCAAAGTTGAAGGCAAATCAATTCTCATTATGGTGTTATTTATTACGTACTTCATTGCTCTACCACTGGCATCCTTGACATGATCTATTTTAAATCCACCATCAAAAGTTGGTATCAAACGACTCAAGGTTCTTGTAGAAGTAGAGTTTGGATCAATCTTAGAAGTTCCTATTAGATGAGCATCACTGTCTTTAGCTCTAACATTCTGATCTAATTGTAACCACAGATAACTTAGATCATCAGGAGAATTGTTAGTGTAAGTGATTGTTTCTTCCCCATAGATCTTTTTCTCTTCATCGTTCAAAGTGATCTTAAGTTTGTAGTCAGCCTGTTGCTGCCAGTATTCATGTCCTGGTGCTCCCGATGCTGTCCTATAAGTATTAGGAGAAGGTAATTCTTGTGCTAACTGTCTGAACAGATTGGTGTTAGTGTTGTCCTGTGCTATTAGACTTGTTGCTATTAGACATAGACAGAATACAATCAATTGTTTCATATTCACTTTTCAATTGTTTATTTAATAAAATAGGGTTCAAGATAATATATTCTTATCAAGAGAGAACTGCTTTATATAAAGATATTTATGGGTCCTTTATGATTGTTCCACGTGGAACAGAGATTTGAAAATATGATATATTAATTGTAAAAATGTTCTACGTGGAACAAATATGCGTATAAGAAAGCCCCAACATGTTGTGATCTAATACTACTATTATGACAACTTTAATCCAAGCTGGTTAGAAATGTCTCAAGAATCTCATTAAACTCATTAGGAACCTCCATCATCGGTGCATGACCACACTTATCAATGAAATGCAACTCAGCGTTTGGAATTAATTCTTTAAACTTCTCACCCACAAATGGAGGAGTAATTGTATCTTGATTTCCCCACACCAACAGAGTAGGACAATTGATTTTAGTTATTTGATCTTCTATATTATGTTGTAAAGCCGAGCGAGCAGTCAGTACAATATTAAATGCTTTGTTGCGATCATTTACAGTTTCAAATACTTCATCCACTAATTCTTTAGTGGCAATGGCCGGATTATAGAAAGTAACTTCAGTTTTGGCCCTTATATAATCGTAATCGCCTCTACGTGGGTACCCATCCCCCATACCCGATTCAAATAATCCGCTACTACCTGTTAGACACAGACTCTTAACCTTATTCGGCACGTCCAAAGCATACAATTGCGCAATATGTCCACCTAAAGAATTACCTAATACATGCATTGATCTAAATTCTTTGAACTCTACAAATCGCTTTGTAAACTCTAATAGACCTCCTAATCCAGCCTCTTCTCTTGGTAGAGTATAAATCGGTAAAATCGGAACCACTACATTATAACGCTTACTGAAATAGTCTATAAGATCAGTAAAGTTACTCAACGCCCCAAATAGACCGTGCAATAACATAAGTACTTCTCCATCACCTCCCGTTTCAATATATTGAAACATACCATCCGATTTCACTTTTTGATTCATATTTCTATTCTGTACCACAAAAATAGGAAAGTACAGGTCAAAGTACCTGACTATATTATATTTCGGCTTTTCCGCACAAAGAAAAAATGAATAATAAAACTACCAAAAAGTAGCACTGCAACACCTTGATGTAGCACTCCCCATAATACTGGAATATGACCAATACTATTGATCAAGGTTAATATCCCTAATAGAACTTGTAGTATTAATAGTCCAACAACGGCAAAGTAACTTTTTTTAACTAATCCTGAAGATACCCTGATTGCATACTTTAACCCGTATATAAGAATAATTATACTTATTAAGTATGCCAAACCCCGATGAATAAAATGCATCAATGCAAAGGTGAAAGAACCTTTATCATAATCTATAAAACTTTCTAAACTCCAAAGTCTGCCTTCTGTTAGTATCATAGGAAACATCTCTCCTCCAATATCTGGCCAAGTAGGAAAAATCATAGATGCCTTCATACCACTCATAATACCGCCAAAGAAAATCTGCATGACCAATAAAACGAATATTGATTTAGTCCAAGACAGATTTATGAATTGACTATGTGAAACTTTTAAGTCATCGTATGCATACTTTAAAAAAGTCCATAACAAATATGAAAATACACTAATGCCGATCGATAGATGAATACTCAATTTATAGGCATTAACCCACGGACGATCACTCAATCCGCTAGCTACCATAATCCAACCAAATATTGCCGCTAGTCCAGCCAAAGAAACCACAATTCCTAAATCGCGAGTAAGACTAGAAGGAATCCAACTTTTAGCTAGAAAGAATATAAAGGGAAACAAAAACACAAAACCCATAGATCTTGCCCAGAGGCGATGAAAGTATTCCCAGAAATAAATGAACTTAAAACTATCAGCTTGAAAAATAGAATTGCCTAGAGGCATACCATCATTAATTTTTTTATACTGAGGTGTATCCTTGTATTTATCAAACTCTACTAGCCATTGAGCTTCTGTTGTAGGTGGAAAAGTGCCTGTTACTATTTCCCACTTCGTAATAGATAATCCTGATCCTGTTAATCGCGTTATACCCCCAATTATAATTTGGAAGTACAACATTACCAGACCTATGACAAGCCAAATCAAAACGATTATTTTTTTCGATCTCATATCACAAATGTAAATCCAAATGAGTCCAATTGGTATACACCTATCTTACAGACATTGTTTTTACTTATTATTAATTATTCTTTAAAAGAGATCATTATTATTAGCGCTGTTAATTCGTGGATAACTTATCAGAAAATCATTTTATATAGTTTAACTAACACAATTTCACATAATTGATATTATTTAAGCATTTGATTATCAATTTATTATAATCATTATTAATATAATAAGTAAAGATTATTAACAATTCAATGTGAATAATGAATACTCTAAAAAATTATGAAAAAATGTGAATCAATTAAAGTAATGTGCATAAGTCAACAAAGCCTTAGCATAGCTCAACAATATGGTATGGAGTGCTGAGTACAATATGTTAAAAAGGTACAATAACTTAAGTCTGCAATTAATTGATATTATGTGATTTATGTATATGAAATAATACTATGTTAGTAATAAATATTTTACAACTAAAAGATGAAGGCTGTAATCCAGAGAGTTTCTGAAGCAAAAGTGACTATAGCAGGTAAAATAAACGGATCTATTGGTCAAGGTCTACTTATCCTATTGGGTATATGTGATCATGATACTTCAGAAGATATAGAATGGTTAATCAGGAAAATTGTCAATATGAGAATTTTTGGTGATGACCAAGGTCATATGAATTTGGGCCTGAAAGATGTTCAAGGATCTATACTACTTATTTCACAATTCACATTATATGCATCAACTAAGAAAGGAAATCGTCCGTCGTTTATGCAAGCGGCAAAATCAGATATAGCAATACCACTGTATGAATCTTTTATAAAAGAGATCAGAAAGGAGGTCAAAACAGAAACAGGAATCTTTGGTGCAGATATGAAAGTATCCTTAGTGAATGATGGACCAGTAACTATAATAATTGATTCTAAAAATAAGATGTAATGAAGATCAGTGATTTACAAAATCTTATAGATAATTGGATAAGATCTTATGGAGTACGCTATTTTGACGAAAGGACTAACATGTTAATTTTGATGGAGGAAGTTGGGGAATTAAGTCGGTTGATGTCAAGGGTTTATGGAGAACAATCTTTTAAGTCAAAGGAGAAAGAATTAAATGCGAAAGAACATATAAAAGAAGAATTGGCTGATATTTTATTTGTATTGGTTTGTTTGTCAAATCAAATGGATATTGATCTAACAGACATTATGCGGCAAAACCTAGATAAAAAAACGAGAAGAGATAGCCAACGTCATAAGAACAATGATAAATTGAAATAGGAGAAGACAAATTAAATGTCCAAAGCAATATTAAAAAGAATATTTCATAATAAAACCGCAATTATCACCAGTGCATCTTTGGTATTCCTATTCCTTCTTTCAGTATGTGCCTTTATCATAATCCCAGATAATACGATTGATTCTAATAGGCAGATACCACAACTTGCATTATCCACGCCAGGCTCATCCCAAAAGATAATAATTATTCAAAATTCAGAAACGTCAAAAGCTGATTTTACTAATCTGTGGAAGGGTAGAAGAGACTTAGATGAATATATACCTTATGATCGCATTATAGAAGGATCCGATAACATTGAAATATGGTATAAAGGAACGATGAGAAATATTGTTTCACAGAAGTATAAACGATCTAGAGTATTTTATCTATTTGGTTCAGATAAATTTGGACGAGATGTATTGAGTAGGATTATTTTAGGATTAAGAATTTCCTTAACAATTGGATTATTGGCAGTGTTAGTTTCTCTTACTATTGGGATAGTAATAGGAAGTCTGGGTGGTTTTTATGGTGGAAAGATTGATGCATTAGTAATGTTAATAATCAACACGAGTTGGTCGATACCCACTTTGTTATTAGCATTTGCGATCATACTTGCTTTTGGAAAAGGTTTGATGGTAATTTTTTTAGCTGTTGGTCTTACTATGTGGGTAGATGTGGCACGTTTGGTGCGAGGACAAGTAATGCAAGAAAAATCAAAAAATTATGTGATCGCTTCACAAGTATTAGGACTTAGAGATATGACCACATTATTTAAACATATACTACCTAATATTATCGGTCCTATACTGGTCATGGCTGCAGCGAATTTCGCTACGGCGATTTTGGTGGAAGCAGGTTTGAGCTATTTAGGATTTGGTATACAGCCACCAACTCCCTCATTGGGAAATATGCTTAAAGAAAATTATGCATATGCTACTGGAGGTTTTGTCTATCTAGCCTTCTTTCCTATCTTGGCAATAATGGTTTTGGTTTTATGTTTTAATCTATTAGGAACAGCACTAAGAGATGTATTTGATACTAAGAGCAATCTAAATGAGTAGGGAGTTAGCCGTATTAGAAAAGTTGGAAAAAGAACTGAGTTTAAAAGAACTACAGATCAAAAGTTTATTAACCATCACTCAAGCTATCAATGATAATGTTTCTGCTGATGGTTTATTTAATATGTACAGATCCTTCTTAAGCTGGGAAATGGGTATTTCAAAAATGGGATTATTTATTCCTGATGAAGAGTCTTCAGAAAACTGGATGTGCGCCTCACAGATTAATCTGGAAGATAAGAAGATGGAGTATGACATCATTATCAAAAATATATTGAAGTTCAATAGACTTCATACGATCAAACCAGAAGATGATGCTTCCTTATGGGATTTTGATATTGTAATCCCAGTATTTCATAAAGAAAGACCCATTGCATATAGTTTAATTGGAGGCATTAAATCAAAAGATGATCTATATAACAAGATTCAGTTTATCACCACTATTACTAATATTATAGCTGTTGCGATAGAAAACAAAAAATTGTTTAAGCAGAAGATCCAACAAGAGCGTCTCAAAAAAGAAATAGAGCTGGCAAGAAATGTGCAGCAGATGCTGATTCCCGATAATCTGCCAAAAAATGACAAGTATGAGCTGTCATCTATCTATCAGCCACATTTTAATATTGGTGGTGATTATTTAGATTTTATTGATTTTAATAACGGAAGATTTATTTTTTGTATCGCAGATATCTCTGGTAAGGGAGTTGCTGCTGCACTTCTTATGGCCAATTTTCAAGCTATGATACAGAGCTTGATTTTCCAATACCGAGATTTAGAAACCTTCATTTTTGCATTAAATCAGACTGTACTTCGTGTCACCAAGAGTGATAAGTTCATCACATTCTTTATTGGAGAGATAGATATCCATGCTAAAACGCTTAAATATATTAATGCAGGACATTATCCGCCCGCACTATATATGAATGGAAAGATTAAAAGGCTTACAGAAGGATGTACGGTTATAGGCATTTTTGATAAACTCCCAGAGATAAAAGAAGAAATTATTCCACTTGAAGGTGAATGTCTCATTATGAGTTTTACTGATGGTTTAGCAGATCTTAAAAATGAACGAGATGAATACTTTGAAGATAAAGGTATAGAAGGCTTCGTAAGTAAGTTTGGTCATCTTGATGCCCAGACCTTTAACGATGAATTGATGAAGGAAATCGAAGAATATAAAGGGTCTGAAGATTTTACAGATGACATCGCCGTATTAACCTGCAAAGTATTTTGATATGTCTTATTTTGGTGCTTTTAAGAAAATATTTTAATGAAAAATAAGTTTGTTGCTGCTCTACTAGCTTTCTTTTTAGGTTCTTTTGGGGCCCATAAATTTTATTTAAGAGATCCTGGAGCAGGCATCTTTTATATAATGCTATTTGCAATGACTTCACGATTTATGCCGATATCTAGCATTTTGGGCTTCATTGATGGATTACGTTATCTTATGATGTCACCGGAGGAGTTCGATAAGAAGTTTAACTCTCGATATTATAAAACCCGACAAAGGAGAAAAACTCAAAGAAAGACGACTAATAGAAATAGGGACTATTATGAGGTCAAAAAACCACGAAAGAAGGCTACTATCAAGAGCAACCCTTTCAAAAAAAGTGGTATAAAAAAGTATAAAGAATATGAAATAGAAGAAGCACTCGAAGACTTTAAAAAAGGACTAAAAATAGAGCCCAATGATATATCATTGCTATTTAATATGGCTTGTGCTTACTCACTATTAGAAAACAAGAGCGAGGCATATAGACATTTGAGTCTAGCTGTAGTTAATGGATTTAAGGATTTTGAAAAAATTCAAAATCACGATGATCTCGCTTTTGTAAGAATCCAGGAAGAGTACGATGATTTCAAAGCCAATGGTTTTATCTTAAAGACTAAATCAACTCAATCCAATTCACCAAGATCTGAAGAGCCAATGAACGATGTACTTTTATCACAGCTCAATCGATTGATGGAGCTTAGAAAAAAAGGTATTCTCACAGAGAATGAATACTTAGTAGAAAGAAAAAAGATATTAGTTCGATAATAGGTGCTTACATCAATACGCCATATTGCTAATGATCTAATAACTATTCTTTTTCCTAATTTATGTGTGAACTGTTTAAAAAGCGAACCTTTCCAAGGGGAACAATTCTGTTTGTCTTGTCTTTCTAAAATTCCATTTATTGAAGATCAAAAGGCAGTTGAGGCATCTTTGATAGGCAAGAAATCTTTACCAAAAGACTTATCCTCTCAATTTGCTTTGATGTACTATTATAAAAAATCAATAAGTCAAAATATACTTCACGAAATTAAGTATAAAGATAATCCAAGATTGGCGCAGGCACTTGGAGAGGAACTTGCACGACGATATCTAAAACGTTGGCCTAAGGATGCAATATTAGTACCTGTGCCCCTACATCCTAAAAGAAGGTATAAGAGAGGATATAATCAAGCAAAAAAAATTGCAGAAGGAATTTCAAAGGTGACTCAATTACCAATTGATGATAGAATAATTAAACGAGTCTTAAACAATACCTCGCAAACTCAAAAATCACTTGAAGAAAGAAAAGAGCTACTTAAGGATACGTATGCTATTAGAAAAAAAGTGAATTATGAAAAAGTCATTTTAGTAGATGATGTAGTTACTACTGGTGCGACTATATCAGCTTGCTATAATTTGTTGAAATCCATTGATATTGGAGAAGTTTATTTAGCTACGGTCGCAATAACTGTATAGTATGAAAATAGTTGATATAATTAGGGAGCAAGTTTTATTAAGAATCTTTGAGGAGAATGTAGAAAGAATTATCAAGGTTGTTAATCTTCTGTCTAAAGAAGAGTTGTGGTATTCTCCCAATGAAAACACTAATAGTATTGCTAATTTGATCTTACATCTTTATGGTAATGTGAGACAATGGATAGGTTCAGGAGTCGGAGGCTTAGAAGATATAAGAGAAAGAGACATGGAATTTATTACTAAGCAAAATTATAATTCACAAGAATTAATTAGCTTGATGCAGGAGTTAAAGCTTGAAATAGAACCAATAATTAATCAACTAACACATAAGGACTTAGTTAAAGAAATAACAGTTCAAGGCTTTAATGAAACTGGACTTAGTGCTTTGATTCATGTGATAGAGCACTTTTCTTATCACACGGGCCAGATAGCTCAAATGTGTAAGCTCATAAAAGATGTAGACCTAAAGTTTTATGATGGCTTGGATCTAAATATTCTTACTGACTAATCATTACAAACCAGTGTACCAATTTTTTCTCCAAGGACAACTTTGAGTAAATTACCAGGAGTAGTTATGTCAAAAACGACAATAGGCATGTCATTTTCTCTGCACATCGTAAAGGCTGTCATATCCATAACTTTTAGGTTTTTACCTATGACATTATCATAACTAACTTTATCAAATTTTGATGCATTTGGATCTTTCTCAGGATCTGCACTATAAATTCCATCTACACGAGTTCCTTTTAATATAGCATCAACATTCATTTCATTAGCTCGCAGAGCTCCTGCCGAATCAGTAGTAAAGTATGGGCTACCTGTTCCTGCACTAAAAATTACTATTCTTCTTTTTTCAAGATGTCTTCTCGCACGGCGTCTTATATATGGTTCTGCTATTTCTCTCATTTCAATAGCAGAAACTAAACGAGTGTACATTCCGTGTTTTTCTAGCATACTTTGTAGAGCTAAACCATTTATACAAGTAGCGAGCATACCCATGTAGTCCCCTTGAGCTCTATCTATACCTGTCTCATGAGCATCCATACCTCTAAAAATATTTCCGCCACCGATTACAATGGCAATCTCAAGTCCTAAGTCTACAACACTTTTAATTTCACGAGCATAATGTTCGAGCATATCTGGAGAGATGCCAAAGGCTTTTTCTCCTAATAAAGATTCTCCACTCAGCTTAAGTAATACCCTTTTATATTTTAAAGACATGTCAACAAAAGTAATTTTTTAAAATTAGACATAAAAAAAGCGGCTCAATTGAGCCGCTTAATATTTTCCAACCTCCTTATGAAAGAGAGATATGTTTAAACTCAGTAACTGTTAAATCTGGATGCTTAGACTTAAGGTACGACTCTACTGACTGCTTAGAGTCTTTTACAAAAGACTGATTGAGTAGTGTAGTTTCTTTAAAAAACTTATTCAATCTTCCTCTTGCAATTTTTTCAAGCATTGCTTCAGGCTTACCTTCATTTCTGGCAAGTTCTTTACCTATTTCAAGCTCCTTGTCAATAACTTCTTGAGGGACATGATCACTATTTACAGCGATTGGCTTCATAGCTGCGATCTGCATAGCAACATCCTTACCATAATCGATTAAATCTGGACCTTCCTGATTTAGGCCTACAATAACTCCAGCTTTATATCCCATGTGGATGTATGGAATTACTTGCCCTTGACCAGCTGCAGTTTCAATTTTTGCGTAGTCTTTTACTTCGATTTTTTCGCCTATTACACCAACCTGCTCGATTATTTTGTCTCCAATATTTATAGTTGCATCAAAAGGCAAAACGAGCAAGTCTTCAAGAGAATTAGGTAAGTTTTTTAGTGCTATACCGGCAATAGTATTTGCCAGTTCTATGAAACCCTCTCCTTTTGCAACGAAATCGGTTTCGCAACTCAATCGTACAACTACTCCATTATTTCTATTGCCAGAGGTAAGTGCAATTACCACACCTTCATTAGCTTCTCTTTCTGCTCTTTTAGCAGATAGTTTTTGACCTTTTTTTCTTAAGAACTCTATGGCACCTTCCACGTCTCCATTAGATTCGACGAGTGCTTTTTTACAGTCCATCATTCCTGCTCCTGTAATATCGCGCAGGTGCTTTACATCTTTAGCTGAGATACTCATTATGAGATATAATTTTAATTATCTAACTATTTTAAATTAATTAAGCAGTTTCCAATGCTGCTTTTGCTTTTTGTCTTTCTTCCAATCCTGATTTGATTGCATCTACTAAATAATCAGTTATGATTTTAATAGACTTTGATGCATCATCGTTAGCAGGTATAGGGAAGTCCACTAAATTAGGGTTACTATTGGTGTCTACCATTGCAATTGTTCTGATCCCTAATTTATGAGCCTCGGTAATAGCCAAATGCTCATTAGTAATGTCAACAACAAACATCGCAGAAGGAATACGATTCAACTTAGCAACTCCACCGAGTACCTTCTCCAGTTTATTGCGCTCTCTGGTTAAGGTAAGTCTCTCTTTTTTAGTGATGCTTGTTAAACTTCCATCAGCTAACATTCTATCGATGTTTTCCATTTTTTTGACAGATCTACGGATTGTAGCGAAATTAGTCATCATACCTCCTAACCATCTATCAGTTACATAGGGCATGTTAACACTTTTAGCTGCTTCGGTGATGATATCACGAGCTTGCTTTTTAGTTGCTACAAATAAAATCTTTCTACCAGACTTAGCGATAGAGTGCATAGCTTTCGCTGCCATCTCTAGAGATTCGATAGTCCTGTTTAAATCGATTAAGTGTACACCTTTTCTTTCTGTAAAAATGTATTGACGCATTTTTGGATTCCACTTCTTCTTCATGTGTCCAAAGTGTACGCCAGCGTTTAATAAGTCTTGATATTCTACTTTTGCCATTATAATCGATATTAACGCTTAGAGAACTGGAAGCTCTTTCTTGCTTTAGGTTTACCAAATTTTTTCCTTTCAACTACTCTCGCATCTCTCATTAAGTATTTGTGCTCTTTAAGAGTTGGCCGTGTTTCTGCATTTAATTCAACAAGTACCCTTGAGATACCAAGACGTATAGCTTCAGCTTGGCCTTTATAACCACCTCCACTTACATTTACTTTTATGTCGTAATCACTACCTACGCCAGCTAATTTGAGAGGATTCTCTATGTTGTACTGGGTATATGCCATAGGAAAATAATCCTTGTAGTCTTTACCATTGATCGTGATGTTGCCCGAACCTTTTCTAAAGTAGACTCTTGCTACAGACGCTTTTCTACGACCTATTTTATTAATAGTATCCATTATGATTATAGATTTAGTGATTTAGGCTGTTGAGCTCCATGTGGATGTTCTGCTCCAGCATAAACAAATA
This sequence comes from Saprospiraceae bacterium, assembly GCA_020629515.1. Lineage (GTDB taxonomy): Bacteria > Bacteroidota > Bacteroidia > Chitinophagales > Saprospiraceae > GYS-P2D. The sequence continues at coordinate 48,209 of JAHDDE010000002.1, forward strand.
ACTTTCTAAAAATTGCTCTCCCTAATCTATTTTTAGGAAGCATTCCTTTAACCGCTTTTTCAACAATGGCCTCAGGCTTCTTTGACAACATCTCTTGTGCAGTTCTTCTTTTAAGTCCTCCCGGATATCCAGAATATCTTAAGTATTCTTTTGCTCTCCATTTGTCACCAGAGAATTTTACTTTGTCAGCATTGATCACAATTACGTAATCTCCACCATCCAAATGAGGACTATAAGATGGTTTATCTTTTCCTCTTAATTTGTTGGCTATAGCCGTACACATTCTACCTACGGTCTGTCCCTCCGCATCAACAATGATCCAGTCTCTTTGGATATCATCTTTACTAAGGTGTTGTGTTTTATAACTTAATGTATTCACAATATGAAAATTGTATTTTTTATAAAAGAGGTGCAAAAGTACGCTACCACAATAGTTAACACAAGCTTTTAGGGTACTTATTTTGGACACCCTTTTCATAACTTATTGATAATCAGTAAAAAAATCGCACAAAATTAAATTTTATGTGATTTTAGAGACTTGTTTTATTTCTATTTTTGCTGACATAGATAGGCAATATGATTGAATGCTTCCTGATAACCTAGTTTTGCAGCTTGTCGCATATCATTGCATGCTACATCATTTTTCTTCATCCCCATAGAGGCATTAGCTCTATTATAGTAAGCGGTAGCCATATTAGGATCATTTTCGATGACGTAGCTAAAGTCTGCATATGCATTGTCATATTCATTAAGTTGTAGCAAGGATAGTCCTCTATTGACCCTCAAAGAAAGATCTTCGGGTTTAGAGGATATCAATTGGTTATAGCTCTCCTTGGCGGTGCCATAATCTTTTAATTTGAAACTTGTAAAGGCGAGATTTTGAATTGTTGGGATGTGATCAACTTTTTTTGATGCCGCCATCTTAAATGAAGCATGAGCTGCTTCGATCAGATCTTGTTTTAAAAGACAATATCCCTTAAGATAATATGCCTCATAATCATCAGGTTTTAATTCTGTTATTTCGGTTAAGCTTTCTATAGCCTCTTCATACTTTTCTACTTTGACATAGGACTTTGAAAGTTCCATCATTGTTATATCCAGTTTGTATCCTTGTCCTACTAAGGTTTCAAAGTCAGAAGTAGCAAGAGCTGTATTTTTGAGTTTAGTATAACAAACAGCACGATTATATATAGCTGAAGAATTTGTGGCATCCTTTTCTATAATTAAAGAATAATCTTTAATTGCCTGAGGTATTTTACCCTCCTTCATAAAGGCTAATGCTCTATTTTTATAGACATCTGTAAGGTTGGGATCCTTACTAAGCGTTTTATTATAAAAAGAAATTGCTGCAGGATAATTCTTTAATTGCATATTGGCATAACCAACATACATATAGGCCCTTGCATGATCTCTATCTTGAGTAATGACTTTTTTGAAGTCGCTGATGGCATTTTCGAATTTTTTTAATTTTAGCAAGCATTTTCCTCGATTGTAGTATGCTTTAGTATAGTCTTCTTGTATTGCGATGGCATTGCTATAAGAGTTGATAGCGTCTACCCAATTTTTTTCTTTGACAAATAGTACTGCTTCATTGTAGTGTTTAGCTGCCTCCCGACTAACTTGCGCATTAAGTTGAGTCGAACAAAATATCAGAATTAGAAGAAAAGGAATCGTTTTCATAAAATGATTATTAAAAATTAACTTGGATTGAGGGCTATTCAGTGTCATGTCCAAAACGAGACAAAACTTAGGATTATTATTTTTGTTACAATTATCACAGCAAATAACGGACATATTGAGTCATCAGTCAGATAGAAAGAAGGATCACATAGATTTAGCAATAGCATCTAAAACATTAGCTCATGAGAAAGACGATCGTTTTAATTATGAGCCCCTTTTTGCTGTACATCCATCAGAGCAGCAAGACATTCTTTCATTTTTTATAAACAAACAATTTGGAGCTCCAATTTGGGTTTCGTCGATGACTGGAGGAACCGGAATCGCTAAAAACATTAATCAGAACTTAGCAAGAGCTTGTAAAGAGTACCAATTGGGGATGGGATTGGGTTCTTGTAGGAAGATTTTGTTTAGTGATGAATATTTGTCCGATTTTGCCATGCGACCCATTATTGGAGATCAGCCACTATATGCTAATTTAGGTATTGCTCAGATAAACGAGCTAATCGCAAATAAGCAGATACATGTGATTAGTGATCTAATAAATAAATTAGAGGCAGATGGATTAATAGTACATATCAATCCAGTACAGGAGTGGTTGCAACCAGAGGGAGATATCATAGAATGTTATACCCCTCTGCAAACCATACAAGAGCTTATTGACAAGTTAGATATTAGTATAATTGTAAAGGAAGTAGGTCAGGGTTTTGGACCTCAAAGTTTAGAAGAACTTATGAAATTACCCATTACAGCAATTGAATTTGGTGCTTTTGGAGGAACTAATTTTGCTAAGTTGGAAAATTTAAGAGATCCTAAAACTGATATTATTGATCCAATTTGTTTTGTTGGCCATGATTGCAGTGAGATGATAAGCTTGATCAATGATAAAATGTTAAATGCCAATGGCCAATATCAGTGTACGAATTTTATAATCTCTGGTGGAGTCAGAGATTATTTAGATGGTTTTTATTACAACAGTTTGCTAAAAAGTAATTCCGTTTATGGACAGGCTGCTGGATTCTTAAAGCATGCTCATCAAAACTATGATCAATTAGCTCATTATGTAGAACAACAAATTAGCGGATACAAATTCGCAATGAGGTATTTAATTCCCAAAAGCAGATGAAAAATCAGAAAACAATAAGTGGCTTTTCTAAACTCAATAAGAGAGGAAAAATAAAATGGTTGGTTGAGAATTTTTTTAAGGACCCGGAAAATGTCATGAGAGAGCTATCCAGCTACTGGTTAAAAAATGAGGAGCAACAAAGGGTTTTGGATGGCTTTAGTGAGAATACTGTTTCTAATTTTCCTATGCCATTTAGTATAGCGCCCAATTTTGTCATCAATGACAAGACGTATTGTATTCCTATGGTTATTGAGGAAAGTTCTGTAGTGGCAGCGGCAAGCAGTGCAGCAAAGTTTTGGATGACGCGAGGAGGCTTTAAAGCGACTGTGATTGATATTCAAAAGATAGGGCAATATCACTTCAACTTTAGTGGACAAAAGGATAGGTTACAATATGTTTTAGATGAGTACAAAACTTATTTCCTAAAAAAGCTGAAACCTTATACAGAAAGTATGCAAAAAAGAGGTGGAGGCATAATAGAAATGAGCTTACGTGATTTTCCAGAAGAGCCAGGATACTTTCAAATTCAAATGACCTTTGACACTTGTGACTCTATGGGCGCGAATTTTATCAACACCATACTTGAAGAATTTGCCGTTCTTTTTGAGGCCAAGGTCAATGCGGAGTACAGCGGATTATATGACATCAGTACAGTGATGTGTATACTTTCTAATTATACTCCTGATTGTCTTGTTGAGGCCTCAGTAAGTTGTAATGTTGCAGATTTAGGACCTATACCAGGAGGTATTAAGCCAGAAGAATTTGCTGAGAAATTTGCACAAGCTATAAGAATTGCAGAAATCGACCCATACAGAGCTACAACACACAATAAGGGCATTTTTAACGGAATTGATTCTGTGGTGATAGCAACAGGAAATGATTTTAGAGCAATCGAAGCAGGTGGACACACCTATGCTGCCAGAAATGGTTCTTACTCTAGTCTTTCTCATTGCGAATTGTTAGATGATCAGTTCAAATTTTATATCAGGGTTCCACTGGCGCTAGGTACTGTAGGTGGCCTAACTAAACTGCATCCAGTAGCGAAAAGATCTCTTGAGATGCTCGGCAATCCTAATGCAAAAGAACTAATGAAAATAATCGCCTCAGTAGGCCTAGCACAAAATTTTGCCGCCGTCAAATCACTAGTGACAACTGGGATACAAAAAGGTCATATGAAAATGCATTTATCCAATGTTTTGAACCAATTAAAAGCAACTGAAAATGAGTTCAAACTTGCCGTTGAGCATTTCAGCAATAAGATAATTTCTCACCGTTCTGTTCAAGAGTTTTTAGAATCAATTCGGTCAAGTAATTGACTTTGACAAAAAAACTAACCAAATATTTGAATTTTTCATATTGAAAATATTCTCATGTATTGATATATTTCTATCTTCGACCACTATTAATTAATATCTCTAGTGGCGCGTAAACATTATCAAAGTCATGGCAAACTGCTTCTCTTTGGGGAATATGCAGTAATCGATGGGGCTAAAGCTCTTGCCATACCGTGTAAAAAAGGCCAGTCATTAGAAATAAAACCTCACAGAGGATCTGATCTTATTTGGGAGTGCTACGACCACAATAACGAATTATGGTTTGAGTCTCAAATTTCATTGTATGATTTTTCTGCAGTGCGAACATCAGATGAAGGAACATCCAAGTTTATCCAAAAGCTTTTAAAAGGGGCCGTCCGATATAATACCGAATTTTTAAACAAATGGAATGGATTTAAGGCTATCAGTAGATTGGAATTTCCAATTAACTGGGGTTTAGGTTCGAGTTCTACATTGATCAATAATGTAGCCTCTTGGGCTGAAATAAATCCATTCCATTTACACTTTAACATCTCTTCTGGTAGCGGTTATGATATAGCATGCGCAGATGCAGATGGGCCGATTACATATCAACTTAAAGATGATGAGTTAAATTTTCAAGAAATTGATTTTGACCCATCATTTCTTGATCACGTGTACTTCCTATATCTTGGAAATAAACAAAGTAGTGAATCTGCAATATATCACTACTCTAAGAATGTAAAGAAGAGGAAGGAATTGGCTAAGAAAGTATCTGCATTAACAGATGAAGCTATTAACTCAAACTCTTTAATTGATTTTTCAAAAGTCATAGAGGAGCACGAAACTCTTTTGGCAAAAGAAATTGGAATGCAGAAAGTTAAAGAAGTAAGATTTCCCGACTTCGAAGGATCCATTAAGTCTTTAGGTGCATGGGGTGGAGATTTTGCTATGGTATTAAGTGATCTACCAAAAGAACAACTTGTCACTTATTTTGCTGACAAGGGTTATGAAACATTCATCTCTTATGAGGACATGTTATACACCTCACAAGTCAAGGTAACGGGTTAAAGTCCACGGTAATAGATCCATTTAATTTGCCAAGTCAACAAGTACAGTCTAAGTTTTTGAGAGAGAGGTATATTTCTCAGACCTCTGTAGTCTAATGCATCCATAAATGTGGATAAACGCAATGGCAAAAAAGCATTGATCTTAGACCTTGGTGTATTATGATAATGATATCTTGACCCCATACCATATTTTTTTACTTTTTCTTTGAGCGAATCCCACTTATGCCCAGGATAATCAACTATACAGTTAGGGTCATAGATGTGCTTTGTTCCTATGTCTATTGCCATTTTCGTCCATATAATATCGTTACCCGAAATTTGGTCATCAGGGAATAAGCCTATTTGATCAAATAGATTTTTTTGTACAATTAAGTTGCCAGCAGGAAATCCAAATTTTTTCTTATAATTTTTTCTGTTATTAAGATATAACAATGGATGAACCAAGCTTCTAAGAGAGGAGTCAAAAGGTTGGACTTTAAAATGTCCTGCTATCAGTCGATAATTTTGATCAATTAAATTGTCTATGACTTTTAGCCAGTTCGGATCTACTTTACAGCATGCGTCCAAAAAGCACAAGACCTTTCCTTTTGCTTGTTTTATTCCGACATTTCGAGAAGTGTAAGGATTTTTATTATTGGTATTATAGATCCATATAGTCCAAGTAAAAATTTCTTGAAGCTTTTTACTTTGCGGGTTGTCTAACTCGTTTTCGACTATGATTAACTCTATTTGGTTTTTATCAAAATTGATTTCATTTATTGATGTTAGACATTTTTCCAGACAGCCATGTTGTCTATAGTGCGGTATGATGATTGAATATTGGATGATTCTTATAAAAATGGTTAAGAGACAACAAACTATGTAATTCTCATTATATCTTGCTCATAAAAAATAGAAGCCTTTACTAAAATATTATTAGTTGCTGGATGGTATCCTTCGAGAAGGTCTCCATATAATGGGGACTTTATTAAAAATCAAGCTCATTTACTTAGAGCACAAGGGTTGAATATAGATGTGATCCATGCAGACATCAGTGTTTTGAATTGGAGGAATATTTTTAAGAGTAATCAGATTGAACATGGTTTTGAATTCTTATCTAATCATTGGTCAATACCGAGGAACTCAAAGTTAGGGATGCAGAGATGGTTGATTATCTTTCAAAAACAAATCGATCGTTATCTATTAACACACCCAAAACCTTCTGTTATACATGCTCATACATATTTGGGTGCATGGGCGGCCATTAAGGCTAGTAAAGATCATGATATTCCATTAGTTGTTACGGAACACTTCACGGGTCTTTTATCTGGCAATATATCAGACTTACATGATGAAATTGCTAAAAGAGCATACAAAGAGTGCAACAAGATTTATGCTGTAAGCCATGCATTGGCACAATCAGTTCGAGGGCGTTATAATGTAAGAGTCGATGTTGTTCCGAATTTTATTGATGTCACTAAATTTTCATTAGTTAAGTCAATTGTAGAGACAGATGTCTATCGATTATTAGCAGTTGGAGATTTGATAAAACGAAAGAGTTTTGACTTATTAATTGAGGCAATGAGTCTTTGTTCTAATGTGAAGTTAACTTTGGTTGGATCAGGTCCAGAAGAAAAGAAACTAAAGAACCTGAGAGACAAAAAATGCGTAGAAGTTGAATTTGTCGGTCAGCAGAACCAAAGTCAGTTAGCACATTGGTACCAAAATAGTGATCTTCTGGTACATCCTAGTACAACAGAGACATTTGGGCTTGTTCTAATTGAAGCTATAGCTTGTGGCCTGCCTGTTGTTGCTTTTGAAAATGGAGGAGCATCAGATATTATCAATGAAAGCAATGGTATAATTGTAAAAAATCGAAGTGTCCAAAACTTAGCACACGCTATACAGGAGCTTATTAGAAATAGAAAGCAGTTCAATCAACAATCCATAAGAGGAACGATCATAAATAAATATTCTCCAAAAGTTGTTGCTAAAAGATTGAAAGAAGAATATGCCGAACTATTATCGGATTAGATAGCTAAGCTTTTTCCAAAGTAACCAGATATAATTGTCTTTTCTAGGATGATAACTTATATAAGCATTGTAAATGCGCCTATAAGCTGGCTGACTTAGAAGGTTTTTTCGTTTTAACCATTTAGAATAAAAAAGGAATCGGAATTGATGCTGATCTTGAGGGGAAAAGTGTGAATTATTAGCATGGATGCGTCGTTGAGCGATGGGAACTTCAATGTTTTGATGCGTTAGAGAAAACCTGTAGGCTAATCTCCAAATAAAATCCGTGTCTTCTCCAATTGATAAGTTTTCATCAAATCCTCCAATATTTAAGACAGCCGATCTTTTAACCGTCAAGGTAATGATAGAAAATCTTTCTGATGAATGGGTTGTGAGATAATCAAATAGAGCATCTGAATTGATACCAATCGGGAGTCCTGTAACTTCTTCATAGCCAAGAGAAGGGTTCTCAAATACACTTTCAGTAATTCCGTAATAACCGTCTATATCTTCACGTAAACGAATACCATCAAAGCGATTTTTTAAATAGAGATCATCACTATCTAAAAATGCGATCCACTCACACTGAGCATTTGATATAGCAAGATTACGACTAGCGCTTCTTCCTCTATTTTGATTTTCATGATGTTTAAATATTTTGATTTGAGAGTATTCTAAAGATAAACGGGTTATAATTGTTAAGGAGTCGTCCTTAGAGCCGTCATCAACAACAAGTATTTCTTTGATAGAATCATGTTCTACGGCAGATAGAATACTTGACTCGATCCACTTTGCAGCATTATAAACAGGTATAATTAAGCTTACATCCATGTACCTCTAAAATAGACTTTCTATTTTAGCCTTCAATGAATCAAGATTTTGAACTTTCAATATTAGTATGCACATATAATCGCTTAGACATCTTAGGAGATTGTTTAAGATCAATCCAAAAGCAAGATTATGAGGAAAGAAAAGTAGAGGTTATCGTTGTCAATAATTATCCTTCAGATAATCAAAGAATAGAGGTTCTTTTAAAAGAATTTCCTTCTTTTAGATTAATATATCAACCCTCTCCTGGTCTCAGTAAAGCTAGAAATATAGGTATAGCGAATTCACTCGGAAGATGGATAGGATTTATTGATGATGATGCCATTTTGCCAGCGGGTTTTATCGAAAAAGCATTGGAGATAATTGAAGAAGATAAATTTGATTGTTTTGGAGGAGGTATAGCGTCTTGGTGGAGATATGGTCGACCGAGGTGGTTGTCAGAAGATTATGGATCCAAGCCAAAAATATTAACCCATCGTGGCCAGTTGATCAATCAACAATTCAATTGGGGGAGTAATATATTTATAAGAAAAGTTGCTCTCGACGATGTTGGAGGTTTTCCTGAAAACATAGGTATGAAAGGAAATAAAATTGGATATGCTGCAGAAAATTTGGTTCAAATTAAGCTAAGAGCAAAAGGATATATATTAGGTTTTGATCCTACCCTTGAAGTCGATCACTTAGTTAATAAGCATAAATTAAGGTTGAAATGGCATATTAAATCAGCCTATGCGACAGCAAGAGATGGTCGTGATGTATATCCAATCGACTATACTTTGTCAGGTTATTGTAAAACATTAAGACGATTAATAGCTGCCCCCATAAAAGGAATATTCCAATTAGCCTCCACAAATTACTATTGGGAGAATTGGATATTAGATACATGTATTCCTTGGGCCCAGTTGCTGGGCAAATTGAGATCCGCAGTTAAGTCTTAGTTTATTTTAAAGATTCTACCTTTTTTCTTGTCTTGACGACTGTCTAGATTGTTTATTATTTCATAAAAGTAAATTCCAGTTGGCAGAATATTACCAGAGTCATCTAAGCCATCCCAGAGGTATCTATTTACGCCATAAAATAAACCACCAAAATCCTCTTTATCGACTCGTTTAACCTGCTTACCATCTGCAGTGAAAATGCGGAGATAAAAGATCTCTGGGATCATGTCGTCTATATAAAATTCAAAGGTCAGATCATCTTTAAAAGGGTTCGGCCAAATATTAAAAGGATCTTCAGTAATCCTTTCTTCTACATTGAATGTTACTTGATAATTATACAACCCAGCAGGATTACCAGCGGGGTCTTTTGCATTAACATTTAGTATATACTCTCCATAAACACTTAGATTAGGATTGATGAAGAATGTAGCCGTATTATCATCGATATTATTTGCAGGCATAAACGTTACATCGGGATCTGATTCTGAAATATCTCGCACGAATACTTCAGGGTAGTAAAGAGTAATCTTGAAGTCGTCAGGATTGTCCAACAATACGTATGATTCAGGGTCCGACAAGCTTATTTTGATTTCTGGGTTAGGGCCAGTTATATGTCCATTTTGTATGACTTGATTATTGAATGTTACATTTAAAAACGGTTGCTTATTATCAGGACGAACATAAAGCTGTGACTGTCCAAAATTATTATCTAAAGTTAATTCAGGTTGATCTTCGTTTGGATTTAATTCAACGCTTATGATGTATTTTCCTCCCAATCCATCAGTCTGAAGATATTCAGTAAACTGAATCTTGCTATGGGCAGGGACTTTTTCGGCCCTTTTCACAAAAATATTTTGTTTTCCAGACTCATCGGTCATGCGATATCTCACCAAAATTGGTTCCAAGTCTGAATTGCCAAGGTTCATTATATCAAAACTTATTTCGATTTCTTCACCTGCATTAACGGTATCTTCTAGCATGAAAGAATTTTCAATATTTGAGTATAGGGCAGCATCCGGTAAAGCATCGTATAGTACCCTCCAATAATCTAATGTGGAGCTGGTCCTATCAGGATCTGATATGTCATACTCAATTGCGATATACGGATAGACTGCTGAATTAATTTCACTTAAGTCAATGCTATATTCATCTGTTGTCCGTATCAATAAATCCTTTGTACCATTTCTTTTCTTTAATCCATAAACATTTATAAAGCTGATATCGTCACCTTCTTTTTGTTCTGTCCAGATAAGTTGTTTCCACGACTTGGCTGGCCCCACTGGTACACTTATAATTGTTCCTTCATTCCAAGTACTTGTAGCTTTTGAAGAAAGATCAATGGTAGATTCAATATTTTCACCCACATCTTCTACAACTAGACCCTGACCTTTATCAAATATCATGGTAAACGGAACGGCTCCTTTTTCTTCGAGTTCTCTCACACGTATTGATCCATAGTTTTCCAATATTTCAAAAAGATCGTATCCCAATACTTCTTTATCATTTTGCCAATCTTCAATATTGAGTGTTGTTTTTTCATCCTCTATTAGGGTATGCAAAAAGACTCGCGCTCCTTCTGGTATCGACTCCAAAAGCTTCACGATATTTTCTCTGTCTGTAGTAGTTTTAGGATTATAAATGAACCCGTCTGGAGAATAAGGAATACTTCCATAGTCGGATCCAGAGTTAGAGATAATGACCTCTTCTTTGTGCCATGCGAAAATGCCTATACCAGGAGCTAATTCTTTAGGATTGAGAGACCTCCATGGTGAGTTGTTTACAAAAACCCAAAAGTCATTAGGATCTTTTTTACGATTTTTTATCCTGATATCCCATTGTCTTTCTGCATATTGGACTCTGCGTGATGTTGTATCCAAAATCGTTTTAAAAAAATCGTCTGACAACCATTGATAATAATGACTTTGGTTCCAACCAGTGGGGCTATCCGGTAGATATACAAAAGATCGACTTTTCCAGGTATTAGATTTTAAACCAAATTCTGTGGGTTGTGGCGCAATTCTCCAGTAGTATACTCTCCCAGCTTCATAATCGATATCAGGAGACCATTTAATTAAACTACTAGTGTTTTGTATTATAGTTTCTTTTTTCCATGGGCTCTCAAAAGTCTGAGAGGTATCTATCTCAAGAATGAATTCACCTCCAGGGTCAAACGCATTGTTAATCGATGCAATCAGCTCAAAATTTGCAGTATTATTTATTATTCCAAAATCTTCAGGAAAAACAGGAGAAGCGGTATTGTCAAGAATGAAAAACTCGTGACCTTCTTCTCCTGTTTCTTTTATTAGGCGATTATTTTTTTCTGCTTTAGGATCAGGATGCTCCATGATTTGATTCTCTGGATCCAATATGATTTGTATTTGATTTTTTCCGACAGCATCAAAACCAGGATTAGGAATATCTACACTTATGGTTTGCGAATATGCCGGAGAAGGTATAGTTACGTGGGTAGTATCTTTTTGATCATCACCAAACTCATGTATTATTACTAAATCCAACTCATTGTCTATGGTTTTTCCAATATTAACTACTTCAGCCTCTACAGTAATATCTCTTGTTGTAGAATTTATAATATCAGGTAATACTCTAACAGATTCATGATCAATTATATAATCAGGCCCATCAAATATCTTGAATCGATAAGCAGGATCTCCATGAAGAGTAAATTGTTGCAAAAGTGTCTGAATAGAAATACTCCCTTCATTAGCTCTCTTTTTCAGAGCTTCTTTGACTACCATTCCTATCGTTGACCCATACAAGTCTTCTCCTAACAACTGATAAAGATTGAGTCCCATGTTGTATTGAGGATTGATATATGCAGTACCAGATGAAGCTAAGAATACTGTAGCCCCCATGTCCTTATGTAGCACAAACTGCTCACTTATTCCTCTATTTCCCGAAAAAATATTCCCAGAATGGCATCCTAAAGAAAGTAATATTGGGTTTTTACCCGCATTATTGTATTTACTGGGATCTTCTAAGCTAAAGTCAAAAGTACCTACAGCCGAGTGCCCAAAAAATGTTAATAGAGAAATGCCATCATTTATAGTGCTAATTATTTCTTCTGAGGCGACGGTTTGAATAGGATCAGATGAAGTTTTTCTAAATGTGAATACATCCCCACCGAAGGTGTTATTAGATATTACATCACCCATATCATTGAGATAATTAAATAGGAGATTTTGTATATCTGAAGAACCACCGCTAAGGTGTGCTATACTCTTTTTCCACTTTTGTGATTCTATTGTTTGATCCCCATTATCTGGTGATTCATGCAATCGGATTTTTTGTAGATAATTGCGTATTTCTTCTCCTGATTGTACTGCAATCCTACCGATAGGTATAGACGGATAGTTTTCACCTTCAGGAGCCACAAACATATTGTCAGAACCAGGTATTCCCCAAGTAGTCACTATATTCTGATCTTTATAGCGTTCATCTCTCAGCTCAGTATATTCTAAACCTTTACCTATGATGAATAAATATTCAGGCATTTCATTTAGTGATCTGAGATTTTGAATAAAATACTTTAAGGATGTAGGATGTCCTTCGACCCCATATGAATATCGATTAGTCAAATCGTTTATATCCACTACTGCCACCTTATAATTTCCACCTTGCTCAGATCGACGGTATGACGCATATTCAGCTACTTCTTCAGCAAATTTATTATCACTTACGATCAGATATTGAGCAGACTTTATAGTATCGAATTCAGTTCTCTGGAAGTTTTCAATTGAAGCGATATTAGTAGCTCCGTTGATTAAATACCACTCTGTCTGTGTAAAAGCAGACGGACTAATGAATTGTATCTCATCATCTGTGATTTCTGGATAAATGATCTCTCCTTGGGTAAGATTAAAGAGGATCGGATTGTTTGAGCCGTTGGAGAAATTATTGATTTCTACTAGTCTTGGAATTATTGAGGCTTGTTGCACAAAATGATACTCCGTCTCATTATTAAAAGTGTATAAACGAGGATATGACAAATCATAATAACCAACAGTGCTTTTTTCTTTTTCTGAGCCTAGTGGCTGCACAGTAATGATTAATGTATCGCTTGCTAAAAAGCTCCGATCCAAGGTTTCTTCAAATTCTACTACATCATATCCCTGTACAGAAAGATTTTTAATGATTCGATCATTTGCAAGAATCTGGAGAGATCTGCTGTGCACATTTGTTCCTATTCTCATTTTTAATACAGGATCTATTCCAAAAGGGGCTAAATCACTGATAGGGATTTTAATGTCATACTTGTGCTCAAGTTTACGTCCGAAACCTTCACCACTATCATAATCTGAATAGCGGATAAAGTCCCTGCCATTATAGCTTGGTTTATTAAAGAACTCGTGATACACTTTCTTTTCGTGATGTAAGTAGTATTCTTCTTTAGGTGGAATTCCTGGTTGATCAAATCCATTTGAGGTCACCCTGAATCTCAAGTTGTTAGGATTGGGTATTTGACTCCACGTCAGAAAATAAGGTCTGCGGTTAGTATATAGACTGAATTCGGGGTTTAGTTGTTGGCGTTCAGGATTGTTATAAAGCTGTTCGTCTAAACTTCCATCGTTAGCTTTTCCATAAAAGTAGATAAAGTCGTCATCAGTTAATGCTTCTTCTGATGAAACGAATATTCTAACCAATTGGCCATATGACCATAATTCTATTTGGTTAGGATTGATTTGATCAATAGGAAGTCCTACTTCTCTGAGTGTTTTAAGGTCAATCTTATAAACCCCTGATCGGTCAATTTCAAATTTTAAGTATTGCTTATCATGGCTCCACCAGTCATTGTTGAGTGCTTGAGCATATATAATAGGACATGGGATACATGTCAACACCAACAAAAAAGAAATGATGTAACGCAACAATACCCGACTCATATGGTCATGTCAATTTTAAGAAATTAAACAAGTGAAGGTTTGTTATCAATCGCTTCAGAATGAAGCCAGACAGTATTAACAGTTATTACAACGTAGGATACTACAAATATATGTGCATATTGTGTCTTTTTCTATCAGTTAAGCGACAATTATCTGGTTTAACATGCTTGGCTCTATTATAATTACGATTCTTTGGTTTTGCTTTATCACACAATTACTACTATGGTGGATATTGAGTGGGCTTAGGCAAGATAAGTCCAGCGTTAAAAATTCCGAAAAGGAATTACCCTCAATAAGTATTGTAATGTCAATCAAAAATGAAGAAAAGTTTCTGAAGTCTTTTCTTCCTAAAATCATTGCCCAAGATTATCCTAGCTTCGAACTAATTATTATTAATGATCACTCTACTGATCGCAGTGAGGATATTCTAAAGAAGTTTTCGGATAAATATGATCATGTCAAATACTTCAACCAATCAGTTGGTAAAAAAGGGAAAAAAGCAGCGTTAACTTTGGCTATCAATAAAGCTAAAGCTGAATGGATCGGGCAAACGGATGCAGACTGTTATCCAGAGAATGATCAATGGATCAAAAATGTAATGTTAAAAAGGAAAGATGCTTCATTCATTCTTTTGTATGGTCCCTATGAGACACAAAAAGGAATATTGAATAAATTCATCAGATATGAAACCTGGTTTATCGCAGTTCAATATTTGAGATTTATTGATTTTGGGATGAGATATATGGCTGTAGGCAGAAACCTATTTTATAAAAAAGAACTTTTTGTTAGTATTAAGGGATATACGTCACACGAACATTTAGAAAGTGGAGATGATGATCTTTTTATCTCCTCATTGCCTAAATCTACGAAAGTTGGAATCAACCTTAATGAGCTAATGTATTCTATACCTAAAAAGACCTTCGGTGAGTTGCTCTCTCAAAAGTCTAGACATATTACAACCTCTGCTCGATACTCCATGGCTAATAAATTTGTCTTATCCTTAATCTTTTTCACACATCTTGGATTTTATACGAGCATTATTTTATTAATAGTTTTGGGGCATTATCACTTTCTCTGGATGGTGTTAGTAAGGGCATTTATTATTCTTGTCCTATCTCGTAGATTAATGAGGGTTCTAAGGGAACCAAATCTTTGGTACTTTTCTCCAATTTTGGACTTAATTTTACCTTACTATTACTTATTACTAGCTTTCATTTTTCCATTTAAATCAAACCGTTGGCAGAAATAATATTCAAATATTTTCCAAGACTAACAGAACTGCAGAAACATCAGCTCACACAACTATATGGATTGTACAAAGATTGGAATTCGAAGATAAACGTAATATCAAGAAAAGATATAGATAACTTATATGAGCGTCATGTACTTCATTCCTTAGCAATAGGCAAATGGATCAAATTTAAGCCGGGCACAAAAGTCATGGATATAGGGTGTGGCGGAGGATTTCCAAGTATTCCATTAGCGATTATGTTCCCTGAAGTTTCTTTTGACTGCGTGGATAGCATCAACAAAAAGCTCAAAGTGGTTTTGGCAATTAGTGAAGAAATTGGTTTAAAAAATATCACAACTTATCACAGTCGTGTAGAAGAAATAAAAACTAAATATGATTTTGTAGTTTGTCGAGCAGTTGCACAACAAGTAAAATTGGTATCGTGGGTAAAAAAGAATATATCTTCTCATCATAACAATGTATTTCCTAATGGACTTGTAGCTCTTAAGGGCGGAAACATAAAAGAAGAACTTAGGCCATTAAATAAAAGAGAATATTCAGAGATTATTCCAATTTCAGATTTTTTTTCAGAAGATTTTTTTGAAGAAAAATTTATAGTGTATACGCAATTAGGATGACCGAATTTTTAGATACTAATTTGTTAGACTATGGGATTGTCAGTTTCGATGTAAGAGCTGGCATTTTGGCCATATGTATCTGTCTGATAGGATTGGTTTTATATTTATTAATATCTAAGTATATCCAACAATATAGCATCAAACATAAGTTTTCTGACGATGATATAAAGAGTAATAAAAGGCTACTAAAGTGGGTCATATCCATTGCTACAGTTGTCATTCTTTTGGTCATTCTTAATATTAATCTTAGATATGAGCAGTACGGTTTAACCCTAAACAGAATTTTATTGGTCGCCATGATAGCTTTAATAGCCAAGCTATTGCATGGAATTGTTGTCAACCGATTAGATGAAGAAATAGGGGAAAGAAAAGTTTCTAAAGATTATTTTAATGATGATAAAGGTGCTACTATAACACAAAATATTTTCGTTACACTTTTCGTCTACTTTGTCCTGAAGAATTTCGAGGTTATTAATCTAACTTTTAGATCTATAGACGTTCAGGGACACCAGATAGATATAAGACTTAGCAATATTGTCATTGCTTTAGTGGTCATCTTATTAGCCCGGCTATTTGTCTGGATTCTAACTAATTTTTTCTTTGATCGAATCTACAAGAGGAGATCCATAGACCTTGGAAAACGTTATGCTTACAATCAGTTGTTTAGCTACCTGATTTATTTTTTCAGTGTCATTTTCGCTCTCCAATATTTAGGTATTAATATGACCCTAATATGGACAGGGGCTGCAGCATTATTGGTAGGTATTGGTATTGCTTTACAACAAAGTATTAGTGATTTTTTTAGTGGTATAGTTTTATTGTTTGAGCGATCAGTCCAAGTTGGTGATTTTTTGGAAGTGGCAGAACACAAGGGCAGAGTAATTAGTATCGGACTAAGGGCCTCAACTATCGAGACTCGAGAGAACAAAATGGTCATTTTGCCCAACTCTAAATTAGTAAATGAGAATGTCATAAATTGGTCTCAGATAGAAGAGTTAACGCGATTTGATCTACAGATAGGGGTCGCTTATGGAAGTGATACAAGACTAGTAGAAAAGCTCTTAATTGATCTTGCAACTTCGAATAATAAAGTCAGATTAACTCCAAAGCCTTTTGTCAGATTTTTGGATTTTGGGGATAGCTCATTATTATTTGCGTTATATTTTTATTCAAAGGATTTCGCCGATGTTGAAGACGTAAAAAGCGAAATGAGATTTGAGCTCAATCGTATACTACAAGAACAAGGAATTGAGATTCCTTTTCCTCAAAGAGATGTTTGGATTAAAGACTCAGGCAAAAATGTATGAAAAGTAGCATCTTTGTGAACTAATTTATTCAATCCTATATTATCTACTAAAAGATTAGAATTATGAGCACGGCAACACAAAGTCCTATCATGCTTTATACGGAACAAACACCAAATCCAGAATCATTGAAGTTTGTTACTAATAAAATTCTCTATAAAGGCACTGCTGACTTTAGAGAAGAAGAGCTTGCTCAAGAATGGTCTCCTTTGGCGAAGAGCTTATTTGAGTTCAGTTATGTTAAGGGAGTATACGTATGTAATAATTTCGTAACAGTAACTAAAGAATTCAATTACTCTTGGGAAGACATTATGTTAAAACTCAAGGAATTCATTAAGACTTATGTTTCTGAAGGTAAGACTATAGTCAACGATGGATTTGAAGAGGCCATGAAGGCAAAAGAAGAAGAATCAGGGGTTGGTTATGAGTACACAGGAGATGAGGTTGAATTGGTGAAAAAAATAAAAGAATTAATTGATACCTATGTCAAGCCAGCTGTTGAAATGGATGGAGGTAATATAGAATTCAAGTCTTTTGATAAGGGAGTGGTTACAGTTATATTACAAGGTTCATGTAGTGGATGCCCGTCTTCTACTGTAACCCTTAAGTCCGGAATAGAAGGAATGTTGAAGAGAATGGTCCCGGAAGTAACAGAAGTTGTTTCGGAGATGGGATAATGGTCTATTCCTAATATGACCTTTAACTTTATTGTTTTGTTAAAGGGTGTATTACACAATAGGGTCACTCTTAGAAATTAAAATAAGCGTCTATCTTTGACCGCTCATTACAGCCATTTATGAAGAAGAATAGCATTGTTTATCTTTTAGCACTATTTTCAATATTAAGCTATAATTCAAAAGCACAAGGATATAATATTGGAATAAGGGCTGGGATCAGTCAGACTAAGTTTATGGGTCCCTCAGAGACAAATGCGATTGAAAATTTTAGTTTGACAGGTGGATTTCACTTTGGGATCAATTTTCAATGGAATTTTAATGACGTCGTTGGGTTAAGATCAGAGATATTATACAACCAGAATGGTTCTGGTTATTCATTTGATTCAGATGATGCTTATTATTTATATAGACCTTTGATTACAGGGTTAAGTGTCTTAGATCCATCATCGCCGAGAGATGAGTGGGCATTACTTAGAGATAAAACGAATATTGAGTTAAATCATTCTTTTGCTTATCTAGAGCTTCCGCAAACTGTACATTTAAGAATTAGCGATCGATTTGAAGTATACGGTGGAGGATATGTTGGGTTCTTACTTAATCCATTAGCCGTTGGTACCATGGAATTTGGAGAAGGAGACCTCTTCGAGAATCCCCATATTTTCGTCCAAGGCTTGGATTTTGATTATGATACCGATCTGCCTGGAGAGTTTAACAACTTTAGTTCTTCTCAACTTTTACTTATTGTAAATGACCAAGACGTAGATATTCCTAGAACTATTGGGGCATATTACTTTTTTGAAAATGAAGAACAGTATGATCAAAAATTTAAATCGATAGACTACGGTTTAATAGGAGGTGTATCCTACTATCTAAATAGAGGATTTTATACCTCTCTACGTGTACAATATGGACTTAATGATCTAACCCGACAATCTGGAGATGTTTCATATCAAGAACTCAATGCAGATAGAACCTATGTTTTCAATGATGATGACGATCGTTCTTTTGGGTTTTATCTTTCACTGGGTTTCAAATTTTAGAGTATTTCAAATGATACCCGCATTGATGCGGTCAGAGTAATCTGTCTAAAATTTTCATATTGTACCCCTGTATTCATACTTGATTCTGCACTCATTTTATAAGCTCTTGATTGAGCTTGAACCATGGGACGAACGTTCATGTTTTTGTCCATTTCAACAACTGATATAGGAGAGCCTAAATCTTGTTCATAGACTCCAGCGAGTTGTTCTGCTTTATTTTTAGCATTTTTCAAGGCTTCTTTTTTAACTTTTATTTTGAGAAGTTCCATATCACTATGGTCTAATCTGGAGACATTCATACTTTTAATTCCTCTGGTTTTAAGAGTATTTGAAATGGTATTAACCATTTCAAATGAGCTAAGTCTCAGCTCCAAATTTTTATTGATAAGAAAGTCTTTTCCTCTTGATCTCCAATAATTTCCAGCTTGCTTAAGGGTTATTTGGTCCATTCCTATACCAAGTGTATTTAGTTCACTAATGAGATCATTCTCTATTGTTTCTATTTCTATTTTAGTTTTATAATCCTCCCATTTTTTTCCTTCGAATTCTTCTGCCCAATACTCTTCAATATTAATATTGAAATAAATCATCTCAGGATCAATCTTTAACTCATGTGTACCGGTCACTTCTATTGTCCTCAAGATAGAACTCCGGTCTTGTGAAAAAACCGTACCAGCCATTGTAACTAAAAGGGTCATAAATATCGTTTTCATGTTATTGGATTTAATGCTTTCTTAAAACGTGCTTCTTCTTTATAGAGATGAAAGAACGAATTGAATTGCATAAAGTATTTTTGAAGATGCAAAAAATGTGGTCATAATAGGCTGAAGTAAATAATAATTATGAAATATTTTCTAATTGCTCTTTTTTCTTTAGGGTTCTTTTTTAGCACATATCAAGCGATCAAGCTATACAAGCAAGTGATGCATCGCAAAACCATGAAAGAAGATTTGGCTGAAATTAATAGGGTCAATTATGAATTATTCAATGTAGAGTTATGGAAAACAGAAGCCTTAGATATATTCCAAAAGCGTATAAAGGAATTTGAAATTTCGCAACAGATGTATTCTTTTTTGGATGTACAGGTTCAGGCCTATCTGAATAGTATGTATGATAGATATTTTGAATCAGGAGAGTTGATCAACATGATATCCGACCAATTGGAACAGGGAGGTAAAATCAATAAAATGTTTTTATCCATGATTAAGAAAAATGTGGTAGAACAATTGGATAATCTTGATTTAAGATCTCAGATACCTGGTTTATCCAATCAGATAATGACAGAAATTAGATCTAATGAGCCACTGATTAAAAGCTATATGCAGAAAGAGTTGTTGAGGCTAGTACTGGATGAGGGGTCAAATAAGTTGCACGATAGAAGAGAATTAATCTATACTAAGTATAATAAAGGGAATCTATCCGATACTGAATTTATCCTAACTAATGAAATAGGCCTTCAGGATAAAGAGATATTATCTATTTCAAAAATTCTGATTGGTTCTTTTTTCTTCCTAATAGTCGTTTCTATTATGCTATATAAATATTCATTCGAGATATCGGTTGGATTATTAACATTGTCGTCTATTTTATTACTGGCGTTGGGTATTTCTCTTCCCATGATTGATATAGATGCTCGATTGAATTCTTTTGTTTTTGAATTATTAGGGGAACCAATTTCATTTGATGAACAAGTGATTTATTTCCAAAGCAAATCGATAATTGAGGTAACGAAAACACTTTGGCAAAGTGGTGGCGCTGATTTGAAAGCAGTAGGAGCCTTAGTTTTACTATTCAGTATAATCTTTCCTTTTTTCAAGCTACTGTTATCAGCTTCCTATCTCTTTAATGATCGCATACGGAAAAGTTCTTTAGCGCAGAATGTTATATTTCATCTCGGCAAATGGAGTATGGCTGATGTTTTTGTCGTGGCCATTTTTATGGCTTACATAGGTATGTATGGCGTTATTACATCACAACTAAGTGCAATTGATCAAAACCAAGGAGGGTTTGCCATAGAAACACTCAACTATTCTAAGCTTTCACCTGGAGCATTTTATTTTACTGCATATACCATACTTTCTGTGGTGATAGGAATACTAATTAATAAAAAAAGTAATAGCCTGAAGGATACATAAGGAAAAAGAAAATGTGAAAAATCAATTGAATCTAAAGTCTTTAGTCTCGTTCTATTGTGGTGTTTCGCTCTATCTTTGTTATAATACTTTTTAGTATCAACCAATGAACTTTAGGTTGAGCATAGCCATTCAAATTATATATGTTTTACAAAACAATCATTCAAGGAAGACTATCATTTAATAATGAAAAGAGTTTTGCAAAAGTCTTTAAGATGTTTGAATATCGAACGGAGACCTATTACAAAAACGACGTTTTAGTTGCTCAGGAGGATATATTCAATGAAGAGCTTTTAACTCTTACAATCCCAAGATTTGTTGGAAATGCTTCAGATAAGTCTTTTAGAAATACAGTTAGCCTTCTGGATTATTGTGCACAATTTGCTGTTTCGGGAGAAATTAACGCTTGGATGATTAATGAAGGTAAAGTACTAAACTATAAAAACATTCAACCGGAAAGTGATAAGGCCGTTGTGATGCAATTCAAGAAGGGAGATGATTTTTTTAAAGAAGGGCAAGATGATGAAGCACTTGAAGCATTCAGCAAAACAATAGAAAAGTATGATGCGCATGCTCAAGCATATGAGAGAAGAGGTTGGACGAACATGCGTTTAAAAAACTATAGTGATGCCTTGTATGACTTTAATAAAGCTGTAAAAATAGATGACTCAATAGCGTTTGCCTATTACGGAAAGGCTTTTATAGCTCGCAATGAAAATAACTTGAAAGAGGCAATTGCCAACTTTGAGTTAACATTGAAAAAATCCATAGCTCTCGAGGAACTATACTGGAAAGCTCGAATCAAAAAAGCTGAATGTCACATAGAGTTGGAAGAGTGGGACAAAGCCTCATTTGATCTTAAATTTTTCACTAAAAGAAAATTCAAAGAAGGAGATAAGAACTTGAAGAAGAAAGCTTATGCCCATATGATATATAGTTTTGTTTTACTACAAGAAGGGGAGCCAAAAGAAGCTTTGCAAGAAATTGAGAAGGCTTTTGAACATCATGATAAAAACTCAAGGATGTTTTCAGAGGCAGAAGGCTTTTACTATAAAGGATTAATAAAAAAAGAGTTAGGCAAAAGGGATTATAAAGCCGATCTGAAGAAAGCCATAGAGCTGGGTTCTAAAAAGGCAGAAGCTCTTTTAGGATAGTTGTAATTTTTGGCCCTCTAATTGTGTTAGATAATGTATGTATAGAATTATCTTCATTTTAGCAATATTCTCATCTTCTTGTTCCTCTTCAAAGATTGTTGATAGTACATCTGATATAGATAGAGCAGAATACTTAGTTAAAAGAGGACAGTACGAACAAGCAGAAAATATTTTTTTGAGCTTAATTGATAAGAATGAAAAATATCAAAAAGCAATTAGGGGAATAGTAGAGGTATATCAAATTACCAATAGACCCACGGACCTCATAAATTTACTTAAACACGAATATGATAAAACGAGCAATGTATTTTTGCTAAGTGCACTTGCAGCTACCTATAGGAATCAAGGAGAATTTCATAAATCACAAGAGCTTTATGAAAGCTATAAAGATCAAATAGGCCCTGATCATAGAAATGTAGCTAAGGTAGATGAGACAATTGAAGAGTTAAATTTCATAGTACAATTATTAGATAATCCTAAGGATATAAATCTTATTAAGCTCGACAATGGCATAAATTCTGAATATCCAGAATATTCACCAAATTTTTCTTTGAATGCAAATAGTGTAGTATTTACAAGAAAAATTAGAGGACAAGAAGATTTGTTTGAAGCAACATGGGATGGATCAGGTTACAATGTACTCCCCATTGAAGCAATCAATACAAAGTATAATGAAGGCGCACAAACCATATCAGGTAAAGGCGACTTACTCATCTTTACGCATTGCAATGAGGATTTTGGTTTTGGGAGTTGTGATTTATACCAGACTTCAAGAATAGATGGCAAATGGCAAAAGCCGAGTAATTTGGGGAAGACAATCAATTCTGCAGGATGGGAATCACACCCATCAATAAGTCCTGATGGCAATGTCCTATATTTTGCAAGTAATCGAAAAGGAGGTTTTGGCAAAAGTGATATCTGGAGATCTGAAAAGATAAATGGTGAATGGCAACCTCCTACTAATCTTGGACCAAAAATTAACACTATTGATCATGATGACTCTCCATTTATTCATGCAGATGGTCGCACAATCTATTTTAGATCCAAAGGACATCTCGGAATTGGGGGTTATGACATATTTGTCAGCAGATATTCCGAAAATCTCTGGAATACCCCTATTAATGTAGGCGCCCCTATAAATACTTTAGGAAATGAGGGAAATCTGGTGGTAAGTTTAGACGGTAGGTATGGGTATTATTCCTCGGATATGTCCAACAATGATATGGATATTTATCGATTTGAGCTTCCTTTAGAGTTTCGACCTGAACCTATGACATACGTTGAGGGGATAGTTTTATCACATATGGATAAAAAACCTATTCCGGCGAAGATTGAAGTTACTGATATAGAAAAAAATGTTGATCTGGTGTCTATAAATGTTGATGCTGGAGGCAAATTTTTATTTGCTGTTCCAGTAAAGAAGATGCTATCAATGCATATAGAACAAGAGGGTTATGTATTTCACTCAAGTCACATTGCATATGATGAGGTACGCTCTGGACAAGATCCCTATGAAGAAATTATTTCTTTATTTCCGATCAAAACCATACAAGAAGAGAAAGCCATTAAACCTGTTATTTTAAAAAATATCTTTTTTGCAAGTAATAGTGCTGTTTTACTACCCCAGTCAAAAGTTGAGGTGGATTATCTGTCCCAATTATTGTTAGATAAGAAAGAATTGAAAATTACTATTATTGGTCATACTGATAATGTTGGAAATGATAAGGATAACTTATACCTCTCTTTGGAAAGAGCTAAAGCAGTTAGGGCAGCCATTTTGTTAAATGGAATTTCACCCGAAAGAATTAAATATGATGGTAAAGGAGAAATGGATCCTATAGCGTCTAATGAGACCGAGGAAGGGCGGGCGATAAACCGTCGTACTGAGTTTATAATAAATGGAGAATAATGGCTCGTAAAAAAAGAGTAATTCCAGATGTTTTGGCCATAGATATAGGTGATAAAGGCCAAACAATTGGGAGAACCAAAGAAGGAGAAATAGTAATAATAAATGGAGGATGTGTGCCAGGGGATACTATTGACTTTTTGTATCTCCGTAAAAAGAAAGGATTAAAATTTGGCCAAGTAAAAGAGATCAAGTCTTTTTCGACAGATCGAGTTAATCCTCAATGTCAGCATTTTGGAATTTGTGGAGGATGTAAATGGCAAAACTTATCGTACAAGGCACAATTAAAATTTAAACAAACGGCTGTTGAGCAAGCAATTAAAAGAATTGCAAAAGACGAAGAACAAAAAGTTGAGACAATTGTGGCTTGCAAGGAAACATATGAATACAGAAACAAGTTGGAATATTCATTTTCCTCCAAGAGATGGCTGACGCTTGAAGAGATCAAATCAAACGCTGACTTTAGTAAGAGTAATGGTTTGGGGTTCCATATTTCTGGGGCATTTGACAAGGTGTTACAAATAGAAAAATGTCATTTACAAAATGACCTATCTAATCAAATAAGAAAAGAGGTTGCTCAGATAGCAGAAAAGCATCAATTAACCTATTATAATATAAGAGAGCACAAAGGATTTTTTAGAAATATAATTATTAGGAATTCTACTATTGGAGAATGGATGGTAACGCTTGTGGTTGGAGAAGAAAATATAGATGACATTCAATTAGTATTGAATGAGCTAATTGGTGTATTTCCAAATGTTAATTCGTGGAATTACATTATAAATCAAAAAATGAATTCGAGCTTATTTGACCTGCCATCAATCAACTATTCAGGAAAAGATCATATAATCGAAAGATTAGGAGAAATAAAATATAGAATCAGTCCAAAGTCATTTTTTCAAACCAATAGTCGCCAGGCTGAAAGGCTTTATAACAAAGCGAGAGAACTGGCAAATCTGAAGAAGGACGATATTCTATATGATTTGTATACTGGTACGGGAAGTATCGCCTTATATATGGCACAGGACTGTTTAAAAGTAGTAGGAATTGAGGAAGTCCCAGAAGCAATCCAAGATGCTAAACAAAATGCCAAAGAAAATGAAATTGGCAATGCTGAATTTTTAGTTGGAGATGTCAAAGAGGTATTAAAAGTAAGTTTTAAAGAGAAATATGGATCTCCAGATGTTGTAATAACAGATCCACCAAGAGCAGGAATGCATGCTGATGTGGTAGAAACCTTATTACAATTAGAATCGCCAAAAATAGTATATATAAGTTGCAACCCTTCTACCCAAGCTCGTGACATATTATTGTTAAAAGAAAAATATCGAATTGAACGAATTGTACCTGTTGATATGTTTCCTCATACGAGCCATATTGAATCAATTGCTCAGCTAATATTAAAATAAATGTCCACGACAAAGTTTATACAACTTGAAGAAGAGCTTAGAGACTTTACACTCACTATGAGCAAAGCTCAAGATGCAATCTTAGATCAAGAAGTATCAAAGTATCCTATTTTTGTTGTTCACCAACACGAAGTTGAAATTGGAGTACAACTTGTTGATGGAGCAAAAATGGGTTTAACATGGTCTATACATGCATCTAGTTTAGAAGAGTTTGTGTCCAAGCAGATTATAGAGGAGCATAAGGTGGACTCCTTTAAAACTATCTATAAATCCACTGATCATTTTTTTTGTTGCTTTGTATTAAGTGAACTTGGAGCGAATTTTATTTTTCTACCTAAATCAAACGTTACAAAAAGAAAAGACAACAGAGTATGAAAGGAATAATACTAGCAGGAGGGTTAGGGACTAGACTATATCCTCTCACTCTTGCTATGAGTAAGCAGATGATGCCAGTATATGATAAACCAATGATATATTATCCATTATCTACTTTGATGTTGGCAGGTATTAGAGATATTTTGATTATCTCTTCACCAGATCATCTACCACTTTTTGAGCAATTATTAGGTGATGGGAAAAACCTTGGATGTAATTTTTCATACGTAGCACAATACGAGCCTAATGGTTTGGCTCAAGCATTTGTATTAGGGGAGGAGTTTATAGATGGCGATGCTGCGGCTTTGATCTTAGGGGATAATATATTTTATGGTAATGGATTGGCTGATAGTCTTCAGTCATGCATTAACCCTAATGGAGGTTATGTTTTTGCTTATCAAGTCAAGGATCCAGAGAGGTATGGAGTAGTCGAGTTTGATGATAATAATAGAGTTATATCTATCGAGGAAAAACCAGATCAGCCAAAGTCAAACTTTGCTGTTCCTGGATTATACTTTTATGATAAGAATGTGGTAGATATAGCTAAAAATCTTAAACCAAGTCCTCGAGGAGAATATGAGATCACAGATGTAAATAAGGAATATCTTAAGAGAGGTAAGCTAAAGGTTGAAGTGTTTAATAGAGGCATGGCCTGGTTAGATACTGGTACTCATGAGTCTCTCCTTCAAGCAGGACAGTTCATCCAAGTGATCGAAGAAAGACAAGGTCTTAAGATAGGATGTATCGAAGAAATAGCCTACAAGATGGGATATATTGAAGAAGAAGGATTAGAAAAATTGGCTAACAAATTGATAAAAAGCGGATATGGAAGTTATCTATTTGATCTGCTTAATGAATAATTAACCGAATTGTCGCTGTTACTGCGTTTTAACTATAATCAGTAGTATATCTTGATCTTAATAAAATCTAATGTGTTAATACTATAAAGTTGAATTTATGCAAAAAGTGTTTATTGGGATTTTAACTCTAATTTTAGCGCTTGGTGCGTATAACTTTTTTCTTAAGCCACCTTCATTTGTTAATGGTTCTATCGCACCTGAAATCAATGCAAATCTTATTGATGGAAAACCTTTTTCACTTAAAGATTTAGAAGGAAAATATGTTTTAATTGACTTTTGGGGTTCATGGTGTGGTCCATGTATCAAAGAAATTCCTGACCTTAAGAATTTAAATAATCGATATAAAAATAAGAGGGGTAAGAATGGCGAGTCTTTTGAAATTTTAAGTATAGCACTTGAGAAGTCAGATAAGTACACAAAACAAATAATAAATCAAAGTGGATTAAATTGGCCTTATCACATAATTGACGTATCAAAAATTGTGATGATGTCATCTATTGCTCAAGATTATAGCGTAAAAGAATTACCAACAAAATTTTTACTTAATCCCCAGAATGAAATAATTGGGACAAATCAATCTTTTGAGGAGATCATGACATTGTTGGATGCTCGATTAACCGAATCGATTTGAGATATACTATCTAAGGATCGATAATAAATACTTATAATTTTGTTGATGTCAAATTGGGTTTTAATATAATCCCGACCATTCTGACCCATTTTAAGGCGTTCAATGCTATCCAAATCCAAAAACTTTTGAATAGCTAATATTAAAGAGCTGGTAGATTTCTTAGCACATATAAAGCCAGTAATATTATTTATTACAAGTTCTTTACATCCTGTATTATCAGTAGTGATCAAAGGAGTTGACATACTTGCAGCCTCAAGCAATACCCTTGAAATACCCTCTTTATAAAAAGAAGGTAAAATCACACAATCTGCTCTATCAATAAAAGGTCTTACATCTTCCGTACTACCTAAATATTTAATTATTCCAAGATTTTGCCAATTCTTAATCTGGGTATAACTTACCGAGTCAGGATTTTTAGGATCTATAAAACCTAAGATTTCAAATCTAACATTCTTATTCAAACGTTTTATTTGTTTAGCGGCTTCAACGAAATGAACAATCCCTTTTTGTCCTAATAACCTTCCTGCGAATAAAAAACGTGTTATTGGTGTTTTTCTTTTTTTATAGAGTGCTCTAAATTTCGAAGTATTAATACCTTCCGATGGCAAAATTCTAACAGTAGAATGAGTGTTAATAATCTTGTTATCGATGAATTTTTGATAATCATCCGTATTCAGAAACCAAGTTTCTGTGGAAAGTTTACAGGCAACTCTATATAACAGATTAACTATCTTTGAAACGATCATACTTTTAAAAGAAAAAAGTTGTCCCTGCCCAGTGGTAATGGCTACAGTTTTTTCAATTCTGGCAAAGAAAGAAGCAAAGCTTCCATAAATGTTGGGTTTTGTGGTATAATGGTAAACAACAGTGAATTGGTTTGTGCTGTAGATTCTAATTAACTGAAATAATAGTTTTAAATCATAATATGGGTTGTAGCTATAGTTGTTAAGACTGAGAGGAATAAAGGAGATTCCTTCTGCGATCAACTTAGTAGAGTATGTATCCTCTGGAGCTATAGCATATATGTCATATCCAGAAGATTTCAGTGATCTTAAGACATCTATTCTAAAGTTATAGATACTCCAAGAAGTATTAGAAACGAATGCTATTTTCTTCTTATTCTTCAGATTTAAACATAGTTACTATCCTTAAAGGTAGCTCTTAATTGTTTTATGTTCTGTTCTTCTTTTCTAGGATATATAAGTAACACGTCGTTATCATCTATAATGATATAATCCTCTATGCCTTTTATAACAATAAGTTTTTTATTAGTAGAGGTTCTGATCAAATTTCCTTTTGATTCAATAATGGAGCTATGTGATGTTAAGTCTACATTACCATGCTCATCTTTTTCAGAAAAATCATACAGAGAGTTCCAAGTTCCTAAATCCGACCAACCGATGTCAGAGGGTATAGTATATACATTCTTAGCATGCTCTAGTATTGCAAAGTCTACAGAGATGTTCTTTGTTTTAGGATAGGTTTGGTTGATGTAATGCTGCTCGTTAGGCGTGTTAAATTGTTTTTCATCTACGCAAAGAACATCTAAAATTTCTGAGCAAGAATTGTTGAATTCGCCTAAAATGGTTGAAACAGACCAAACAAAAATTCCTGCATTCCATAGATAATTTCCACTTTCTAAGTAAGATTGGGCTACTTCTTTATTAGGTTTTTCTTTAAAATCGAGCACTTTATTAATCTTATCTCCCTTAGTATAATTGATATACCCATATCCTGTATCTGGTCTTGTAGGCTCAATTCCTAAAGTAACTATTGCTTCATTAGACGCAGCATAATTAAAAGCTAAATCGAGGTTTGCTTTAAATGTATTTTCTTTTAATATCACGTGATCTGAGGGCAGCATAGCGAATACAGCTTTCGGATTTTTAGCTTTAAGATGTAGAGCTGTATAGGCTACACATGGAGCCGTATTATTTCTTGATGGTTCTAATAATAATTGTTCTTCACTAATCTCAGGAAGTTGTTCTAATATTAGGTCTTTATACATCCCATTAGAAACAATCATTATGTTTTGAGAAGGAACAATTTTTGAAGCACGATCAAAAGTTGATTGGATTAGTGATCGCCCTGTTCCTAAAATATCTAAAAATTGTTTTGGGAAATTTTCTCTACTAGAAGGCCAAAATCTTGAACCTACACCCCCAGCCATTATTGCTATGTAATTATTCTTCATTTTAATTTTATTTAATTGATTTTCTCAGAATTCAAAAGGGATATTATAATCTGCAGTCCTCGGTCATACTCGGATTGCAACTTTTCAAAAACTTCTAAAGTCTTTTTCTTTTTATTAAAGACAACTTTTTTGTCTATACTATCTATTAACTCTTTGACTTTTTGACTTTTATTTTTTGAAGGTTCGATTATCCAGGAGCACTCTTCCACATAATGCCAAGTATCACTCTCTTTCTTTCCACCAAATAGAATGCAACTTCCATATTGTGTGGAGGTAATAGCTTTTGATGGTACGCAGATATGCGTCCAATCAGGGAGTAGAGTGACAATTTGAATGTCCAAATATTTTAGATCATTCCAACTCAGATGATCTTTGATTATTACATTGTCGCACTGTTGATCTTTTAACCATTCATAAAATTCTGAAGATTTAGAGCCTTTACAGCTAAATATAAAATGGTACTTGGCCTGATCACAATTTTGGATGATTAATTGTAAGAAATTGATGTCATGGGCTTCACCCAAGTTGCCGGAATAAGAGATATAGATTTTGTCACCATCGTTATACCAGTATGGAGGAGCATTGTCTAATGGTTTTTTATTATTAATTATCCCTATTGGTAAGCTAATAAATTGTGATTGAGGAAAATACTTTTTTAAATAGTTGGTTTGGTGAGCACCTAATGTTATTAGAGCATATGGTTTATAATTCTTTAATCTTGATTGAAAGAATCTATAAAGCACATTTTTTGGCTTGACTAGGCCATTAGCCTCAAAAGCATCAGGATAAATATCCATCATCCAAAAAATGGTTTTATCAGACCTTAAAAGAAAAGTTGCCCAAAACTGAATAAATGGAGGATCACTTAGGACAATATAGACATCTTGATTGCTGTACTTAGCGCGCCAGACTAACCTAAAACTATCGATAAAATTGAAGAAAAGTCTAAGAGTCTTTCTTTTTCCTGAGTAAGAAATTCTATGAAGGGACCATTTAAATCGCTTATCATTATCTTGTTTAAGAGTCTGTTTTGTTGTTGTTCCCCAAAAAGAAATGGTAGGATTTAGGTCATTAGTATTATAGATAGCTTTAGCCATCTCGAATGCATGGTATCCTGTTGCTGATGATATTGGAGGAAAAGACTTATTTATAAATCCGATTTTCATAATTCCTCTGTGTCAAATATGGACTGGTAAAAGCTTATGTGTTCTTGTATTCTTTCAGAGGGATGAAACTCCGATTTTGCTACTTGCAGAGCGTTCTTTTTAACGGTTGATTGGTCATTTGATAATATATTCATTATATCAACACATATTTCTTTTATCTCTTTTTTATTATCAATTATATAACCACAATTGTATTTTTCAAAGAACTTACTTACATCACCTACATCAGTACTTATTGTCAGCTGTCCAGATGCAAGTGATTCCCATATAGCTATAGGACTGGCTTCATAAATAGAAGTTGATAAATAGGCATCTGCACTTTTAATGTAATCAAGAGGTTCTTCAGAGTATCCTAAGAAATGAATATTTTGAACGTTTTTTATCTGGATTCTTTTTTTCAGTGTTGAGAAATAGTGGTTTCTGGTTGGCAGAATTGGACCAATAATAAAAAAATGAACCACATGGTCTGTATTAGTTTCGAAGTGGTGTGATATATCTATTAATAATTCTAAACCTTTCCATTTGTTGATATAGCATACCGAGACTAACTTAAGGCCAGACCATTCCATTAATTTTGGAGTATAGCTACCATTGAACCGGGATGTGCTCACTGTAGATTGCAAAACTGTATTAATTCGTTTTTTAAGTGGAGGAAAAGATTTTTCATAATAAAGTTTGGAGCGCTCAGATACATATATAAAGTGTTTGCAAAAGGGATAAACACATCGAAAAAGAAATAAGACTGAAGGAGGTTGCTGACTGTCATGAATTACCCAGACACTTTTTATGCCAATCAGATAGCTTGCTATTACTGCTTTAACTTGAACTGTTCCATGACAAATGGCAAGATCTGTATTCATATGTTTTAGGTGGAACCTAATTGATAATACATCTGGTATAAAGTATATCACATATAATAAAACGGCCTTCAAATTGAATTGAAATATCTTTAATGATAAGATTTTATGTTCAATATTCTTTTCTTGAACATTTTGCAAAAAGGATTCATTAGCTTGTGACACTATAAGGGATAAGTCATAAGAGTATAATTGCGGCTCTAAGACATCAAGAACATAGTTAAGTTGTCCTCCTCCCCGCGCATCTTCCAATATGTGTGTAATTTTTGTCAATTCTTGGCAGACTTTATCCAATGTCGATTGTTTTCATACCCCAATTTAATCAATGTATCTCCAGCGATTTGATCAAAAGCAATACGAGTTTTTTGGTTAAAATAGTTTTTCCAATCACCGGCAAGGCCCTTCCTTAGGAAGGTGGGATTTTTTTTCTTCTGATTTTTAAACGAATATTTTTCAATTGCTGCTGAAATTTGATTCTCCACATAATCAATTGATAGATGTTGACAAGCCTTTATAAGAACAGTAAGGGGTTCTGTAAGAAGATCTTCGTATTTGATGATCAACACATTATCATGTTTTAAGCTTTTTTCTACGTGTTCTTTCCAAGTTATTTGATTTAGTCCCACGGAGTATGTAGAATGAAAAACTTGCAAAAATGAATCAATATTTTTGGCGCAGTTGTCAAAATCACTAAAATCCATGCGATTTCTCCATTTTTCTCTTTCATTGGGAGGGCAGTGATTATTTTCTACTAAGAAGTGAAAGTAGGAAGAGATGATGACGTCTCTTCCGTCTCTTACTACATAAATCGGTTTTTTTTGTCTATGAGTCGGAAGTAGATGACTATGTAATATAGCGGACCTACTCAGTACCGGCGAATTTCTGGGAAAACTATGACCTGTGATAAAACACAGCATTTGACACAGCCAAGTGCCTCCTGATTTTGGAAATTCTGAGACATAAATATTATTCTGAAAAGGGATTCTTTTATGCCATAATAGGTATCTCTGTATGGCATCTATTTTAATTTTTAAACGTGATCGTCGTTCTAACATTTAAAAATTTTTAACCATTCTTAGAGCCAGCGAAAAAAAATCCCTAATAATAATTGGAATGCCTATTATGGCTTGATTTCTTTTCACCATATGGGACCATTTGATCTTGATATTGTTAATCCAAATTTTTTGACTTATTCTACCTTTCATTGTATATACAACTAAGGGTATTTGCAGATTGTGGAAGGTAACACGATCATATATTCGATACCAAAGATCTGCATCTTCTGCCCATGCTATACTTTCATTATAGTATCCATGCTCTTCAAAAACTGACTTCCTGATAAGTGCTGTCGGATGATAAATGGGTGGCTTGTCAAAAATATTTTTAACAATCTCTTTATGATAAGCATATAAACTTACTTGATCGATTAGATCTCCATTGTCAGATACTCTGGTCATACCACTACCCAAGACATCTATATGCGGATTTTTTTCTAAGTATTTGTATTGTTGATAAAGTCTATCGGGATCAGAAAAATCATCCGCATCCATACGGGCTATCCATTCTCCTTTAGCCTTTTTTATACCTCTATTGAGTGAATAGGATAAACCCTTGTTTATATTATTTTGAAGAAATAAAATACGATTATCTTTTTCTGCAAAACTCTTTATAATCTCTGAAGTATTGTCCCTACTGCCATCATCTATTATGATAAATTCAAAATGAGGATATGATTGATCGAGAATACTCTTAATAGAACGAGCAATGGTTAATTCACTATTGAGACAGGACATAACCACTGAAATATCTGGATTAAAGGAATTAGTAACGTTATTAGGCTTCATCCCTGCGATATACTAATGATGATACGATCCCTGAAGCAAGACCAAAAAATATCCAGTAATATATAGTAAACATAGAATCCTCACTAATGCCAAAAAATGTCATAAAGCAGAATAAAAATAATATGACTTTTTCGAAAGAATTCGCCATAAAATTAAGTCTATAGGCATACCATACGATCCGAATCTGTATCAATAAATGAATAAGTCCAAGACCAAGTCCCAAGCTGCCGAATAAGTGGACATAATCAGATTCTGGAGCTATTGGGACATAGTCCAAAATGGAATTGACATTATAAAAATTAGCGAATAGCTGCCGACTAAATTCTTCTGTATAAATAGGATAACCTCCTAATCCAACGCCAAAAGGGAAATGTTGAATTATGTTGAGTGCATTAGCGTAGCTATAGAATCTGGTATCATAGATGATATTATCAAAATAATTATCCTTGAGGAGGTAAAGTGCTAAAGTAGAAAAAGCAAAAATGAATAAAAATTGACTCGGCTTTTTAATACTAAAAAGAAATGACGCTCCTATAAGGCCGACAACAAAGCTTCTAATTCCAAATCCAGAAAATAGTATAATTGCTATAACTATACCCCGAGTAAAAGGATTTTTAATCATAAAGAGGGTATATGAAAGCATGAAACCTAAAAAGTATCCATATCTCTGTTTCATTATACCAAAGTCATCAAGACTATTAACAAATGTGTGGTTGAATTCTTCTAAGTAGTAATAGAGATTGTATTCAGTTAAAATTTGATAAATGCAAAAAAGCATAAATACTATTCCCAATAAATAAAGCAGTTGGGTTCTACGTACGAAGACAGAATTATCCAAAACTGAAATCTTTCGAACATAAATAAATACAAATAGAGAGGTCAATAAAAAAATCAGCTGATAAAAGACCCATGAATAGTCTGTATATGGAGCCCTGATGGCATTTATAACATAAATGATGGCAAGCACTAAGAAGGGCCAAGTATCTTTCCAACAGGTAGTTAATGATCGAGATTTCGCTATGAATAAAGCAACTAAACTGGCTGTAGAAATGTAATTGACAAAATTGAAAGCCCCTCCTCCCAAAGCATTAATCTCTATAGGAAAACCTAAAAGGATTGACATGTAGAAGTCAAAAGGTGTTAAGCGCAAAAGAGCAATAAAGATAAAGAAGCTTACTATACTAAGTTTGGGAAAAGGGATGTTGGAAGTATTGTAGGATATCATCAAATATTCTTATCCAATTCTTGATCTGATAAAGTTATACTGATTCTTGATTTGATGATTAAAAAGACACCACATAATAATTGAGGTCAATATCAATGAAGTGATCAAGCTCAATACCATTTCAAGATATAAGTTGAAGTCAATTGAGGAAAAATGTTCTTTGATTAGCGAAAGGAGGCATAAAAAAAGCGGAACTAAAACTAATATGTATGTTACAGGATTTAACCAAGTGGACTGAGTAGTAAATTTAATCATTGTATATACCCATAGTACTAACCAATAAAGTAGAGATCCAAATGAATAAATGATGACAAAGGTTGTCATTTTTCCGTCCAATGCAAAAATCGAATAAAGAAGCGGTGGATAAATCCAAAGGATATATAACCAATATATATTCAATAGTCTCTTGGTTTCCAATTCATTTATATGAATAATATTTACTAAACCTTTGAGTATTAATGCAAATCCTAAGAAAGCCAAATAGCTAACATATTCACTCGCAAAGCCCCACTGTGGTCCTAATATCAATAAAGTTAGATCTGAACCATAAGAAAAGAAAAAAAGACATGGTAATCCTATAAAGAAAAGAATAAGATGAGATAATATGGAATAGGCTTCACTAAGGTTTTGTTTTTCCATTTGGGCTATATAGGACATAGCTGGTGTAGTTAAGGCATTTCTAAAAGTGTTTGGTTTTTCTACTACAAAAAGAGCTCTTTCGTAATGCCCTAAAATTGTTTCTCCAAATATTTTGGCGATAATCAATTTGTCGATATTGCCACTAATTCCTGTGATTAGCCTACTAACGGTAAGGTGATAAGCTTGTACTATGTAGCTCTTAATTTCTAATATTTTAGTTAGTGATATCCATGTATATTTTGCTTTTGAAAGTACAATACTACCGATGAATCGTGTAAGACCATAAGTAAGGTGTTTAGCGGCAAGGGCGATTGGTCCAAATCCTTTTAATGCTAAAAGTATAGCGACTATTAATGCAAATAGATTAGAGCTGATGGTTATAGATTCGGTATGTATAAAACGTTTTTGTCTGATAAGTTGACTAAAAGGCTGATTGGACAAGCTCATGGTCAGTGCCACACCTGCCTGTATAAAAAAGATGGTGTATAATAAGTCTATTTTATAATAGCCAACCACTAAAGGAGATAGAGCTAATAATATAACAGCTACAACTACTCCAAAAAATAAATTGATGCTAAGGAACGAAGAATTGATGGTCACATTAACTTCAGGATATTTCAGATATAGAGGTGTTAAACCAAAATCTAAGAAGGATTGAAAAAAAAGAAATATGGCGAAGCATATAGCATAAATACCGAAGTCTTGAGGGGTCAATATCCGGGCAAGATATATCATCCCTCCTAAACTAATCAACTGTTGTATTGAAACCCCTAAGAGAGAAATGGCGCCTCCTTTTATTGAGTTCATATTAGAAAATGTATCCTCTACTACGACAAAGATGATCAAAGTTTTCATCTGTGTCGCATATAAACCTAATCATATCGGATATTGAATCTATTTGATTTTTAGACAAAGTATCTTGCCAAAATCGTTGATGAAACTTATGATCATTTATAATATCATTAGGAAAAATATCGTGCATAGTTCTTAGACTTAACATAGATGGTGTAAAAAGGTGAGAAGGGTGGATACTATGACGATAAAGATTTAGTTCATTTAAAATCTGTTTAGCCTTGGTAAAAGGATGGCTATAGAGGTCTTCATAAAAAATGGGAACGATCCCCATTTTGAGTAATGAGGTGTAGGCTTTTTGAACGGACAAGCCCCAAATGAGAGCGATTTTCTCTTCAATAGTTTGTGGATTAGCCGCTGGTATATAGTCTTTGATCATATTACTATGAAAGTTCCAACTCAGGTCGTTCCAATAATTGGGTCTCTTGAGTATCGACGATATTACACTAAGAGGATGTCTGATAATATAGAGAACCTTAAAAGCTCCATTGCTAATAAAAGCATCTATATTAAAATTCAGTCGTATTGATTTGAAACCAATTATTTGTGAATTAGACCAAATGTTTTCAACAAAATCATCATTGACTTCTTCTGTGGGCCGATTCAAATGATTTCTTAATAACCATTTGTGTCTTAATCGACCAGAATATATCTTGTTCCAGT
The DNA here is from genome assembly GCA_020629515.1 of Saprospiraceae bacterium. Classification (GTDB taxonomy): domain Bacteria; phylum Bacteroidota; class Bacteroidia; order Chitinophagales; family Saprospiraceae; genus GYS-P2D. Next base: position 84,830 of record JAHDDE010000002.1, read on the forward strand.
GGTCTATAAAAGATTGTTTCTCGGATATAGAGGAATAAATGACTTTTGAAGAGTCTTCAAAGAGACGTGGATGAAAAGGTTCAAAAAGAACTAATCCACCACTATACTTAGAAATAATATCAGACAACCAGGTAGTACCAGATCTTCCAAATCCGGCAATAATCAAAGGTTGTTCTACATATGTCATACTAAATTATCATCCCTGCCGCAACAGTGTTGTTTGACGCCTCATCTATGAGTATTATACTCCCAGTTATCCTATTCTTTCGATAGGAATCAACGAATAAAGGTTTAGTAGTTCTTAAAACTACTCGAGCTATGTCATTCATATTGATGTTTTTATTATCCTCATCTCGATGAAGAGAGTTGATATCTAGCTTATAACGAACTTCTTTTATGATACATCGTGCGGTTTGAGTAGTATGCTTTATGGTGTATTTACCTCTTAATTGAAGCGGCCGAGAGCTATCAAACCAACACATCATGACCTCAATGTCTTGTACTATATTAGGTTGATTATTTTCTCGGACTATCATATCTCCTCTCGATAAATCCATGTCATCTTCCAAAAGGATTGTAACACTTTGTGGGGGGAATGCCTCTTCTTGCTCCCCAGAAGGACCGACTATTGTTGCAATTTTAGTAGAGAAACCTGATGGTAAAAGAGTTACTTTATCTCCTTTTTTCATAACTCCTCCAGCTATACGGCCAGCGTAACCTCTATAATCATGAAACTCATCAGTATTAGGTCTTACAACATACTGTACGGGATATCTAGTGTCGATAAAGTTATGATCGCTTGCGATATGAACATTTTCAAGATAATACATTAAAGTGGGTCCTTCATACCACTTAGTTTTTTCTGATCTTGCGACCACATTATCTCCCAGTAGAGCTGAGATAGGAATAAAATGAACGTCATTAATATCTAATTTAGCCGCAAACGACTCAAAAGATTCTTGGATTTCATCATAGACTTTTTCCTTATAGTCTACCAAGTCCATTTTATTAATGCAAACTACTAAATGAGGTATCTGCAGCAAGGATGCGATTATTGCGTGTCGTTTGGTTTGCTCCACTACTCCATGTCTAGCATCAATAAGAATAAGAGCCACATTAGCCGTGGACGCACCGGTGACCATATTTCTTGTATACTGAATATGTCCTGGAGTATCTGCAATAATAAATTTCCGCTTTGGTGTGCTGAAATAGCGATAGGCTACATCGATAGTTATTCCTTGCTCTCTCTCAGACTTTAATCCATCAGTAAGTAATGCGAGGTTGACACCTTCTTCTCCTCTTCTTTCTGTTGCATCTTTAATCTGATCATATTGATCTTGAAAGATACTTTTACTATCATATAGCAGCCTTCCTATTAATGTGGACTTTCCATCATCTACACTTCCTGCGGTTGTAAATCTGAGTAATTCTGTATTTTCTAACATAAATTTTCTTCTAGATTTTTAGAAATATCCTTCTTTCTTTCTGTCCTCCATTGCTGTTTCGCTTCTTTTATCATCAGTTCTTCCGCCACGTTCGGTCATTCGTGTAGTTGCCACTTCTTCAATTATTTCTTCAACTGTTTGGGCATTTGAACGCCATACCCCTGTACAGGTCATATCACCAATCGTTCGGCATCTTACAGTTTCTTTAAATACTTTTTCATCTGGTTTTTTCTGAATGTAATCGCAGTCGGCCAAAAGAGTACCTTCTCTCTCAAAAACATCTCTTTCATGAGAAAAATATAACGAAGGAAGTGCTACTTTTTCCATTGCTAAATATTGCCACACATCGAGTTCAGTCCAGTTACTAATAGGAAAAATTCTGAAATGCTCGCCCATGTTTTTTCGCCCATTAAATAGGTTCCATAGTTCAGGTCTTTGATTTTTCGGATCCCATTGACCAAACTCATCACGATGTGAAAAGAATCTTTCTTTCGCTCTGGCTTTTTCTTCATCTCTTCTTGCACCTCCCATAGCGGCATCAAATTTACCTCTTTCTAAGGTGTCTAATAATACACCAATTTGGAGCATGTTTCGACTTGCATTTATTCCTTTTTCCTCAACAACCAAACCTGATTTTATTGCCTCCTCAACAGAACCTACGATTAGTTTTGCACCTAACTTTTTAACTAAGTCGTCTCTGTATTTTATGGTTTCAGGAAAATTATGTCCAGTATCAACATGTAATAATGGAAATGGAATTCGTGCTGGATAAAAGGCTTTATAGGCTAAATGAACTATAAGTATCGAATCTTTTCCACCCGAGAACATTATTACTGGTTTCTCAAATTGCGCAGCTACTTCGCGCAATATGAAGATTGATTCAGCTTCTAACTCTTTTAAATGACTTATTTGATAATTCATATTCTTACAGTTTCAATAATATATTGTACAACTTTATCAACACCTTGATCAATTGCCAAATTTTCTGTTTTCAATTCTAATTGAGGATTCAACGGAGCTTCATAGGGAGAGTCTATTCCGGTAAATCCTGTTATTTCTCCAGATCTCGCTTTTTTGTATAATCCTTTTACATCTCGTTTTTCACAAATTGCTAAAGGCGTATTGATATATATTTCATGAAAATCATTTTCACCAACTATATTTTTGGCCAATGATCTGATTTTCAACGTGGGACTTATGAATGAGCATAAAGTAATTATTCCCGAATTGACATAAAGTTTTGAAATCTCAGCAATTCTACGGATGTTTTCTTTCCTATCTTCAATTGAAAAGCTCAAATTATTATTGATTCCTTTTCTAATGTTATCACCATCTAAGACTTGGGCTAAATAACCAAGTTCCAATAATCTTCTTTCTACACCTTCAGCGATGGTACTTTTACCAGATCCAGACAATCCTGTGAACCAAAAAACAGAAGCTTTCTGATTTAAAAATACTTCACGCTCAGATCTTTTTACTAATCGATCAAATATAGGATGAATGTTTTCAGACATCATTTGCTTTTAAAAGGATTAAGTTTTCTGATACTTCCTCTCGGCACTGCTTGCCACGCTCTTTCATGCAGGTAGTAGATGATTAATTTGATAAAAAACTCAATCGAAGCGATAGTCATCGCAGTGCTCATTTCACCAGTAGTAAAATAAGTAATAGCAAATATGGTCGAAGTGGCTATAATCCTCCAGGTTAATCCTTTTAAAATGCTTCTGAGATGAGATTCTTTTTGTATTTCGCTCATACCAACTTCGTTAATCTGCAAACCTATAAGTTAGTTTCCAATACAAAGAGTTTTAGGAATTAAAGTTTCAAGAAATATATTAATAGTAGTAGAGAACAGCTTAGGATTAACCCACATATAATAGCTATAATGACCGTTTTAATTATAGAAGGTAAATAAGCTTCAATTGGATATTGCGGAGGATCTATAATTTGTATTAAAGGACTTCTATCTTTTAGTGTTAACTCTATTAAACCTAAGTTTTCTTCAGCTTTTACATAAGCAGTTTTGAGAACTAAAGATTTAGTTGATAATTCAGCGATTTTAACACTATTTGTATTTCGATAACCACCACTTGTTCTGTCTTTTAAGTTGGCGAGCTGATATTCTGTCTCCTTCAGATCGTTATAAATTGAATCTCTTTTTGACCTTACGACGTTAAAAGTGTTTTCTTGCTTTTCTATAGATTTATTAATGTAGAAGGATTTTAAGGTTTCAAAGTGATGGTTTAAAAATTCTACTGATAAAACCTCTGAAAAGGAGGTAAATGTAAAATCCATTATATAGTGGTCTCGACCATAATCTGTTTGTAACAAGCCTTTAGAATTACTATTTCCTATAATTTGTTGATAGAGCTTTTTTATTAATACTAAATTGTTCGTTGTAGAATTATGAGTTGGATCAAGATATTCTAATAATTCATTCTCATTAGTTATTTGATAGAGATCGATCATATGATTACCAATCAGGTCCTGTTTACCATTGAGATGAATCTCTTTTAACAAGACTTTTTCAATGATCACTCTTGATCTAGCGATTTTAATAAGTTTATCAATATTGTATTTTCCTCCAGATATGGGTATGCCAAATTGTCCAAGAATTGCTGACATGCCCCCTATAGAGCTGCCTCCATCATCGCTGAGCATAAGTGTCATGGTCGCACTATAAGTTGGTTTTTGATAACTTCTCCAAATCAATGATAAGGCAATGCATGTTAAACAAAGAAATGTAAATATTTTCCAATTCTGCAGAAGCTTACGCAACCAATACTTTACAGATATTAGAAACTCATCTATTGATACTTCATCTGCATATTGATGATCATGTTGATTAGGTGAGTTTGACTTCATTTCAGTCTTTGTAATTCAAGCTTGGCAATAATATCTTTTCAGCTTGCTCTAAGCTAATATTTCTTCTCTTAGCGTAACTTTTTACTTGATCCAATTCAATTTTACCCAATCCAAAGTATTTAGCTTCTGGATGGCTCAAATAGTATCCACTAACTGATGCTGCAGGAAACATTGCAAGGCTTTCTGTCAAAAATATTCCAGTACTATTTTTTACATCCAATATATCAAAAATTAATTCTTTCTGTGTGTGATCTGGACAAGCAGGATATCCTGGGGCAGGACGAATTCCAATATACTTTTCTTTAATCAGATCTTCATTATTCATTTTTTCCTCTGAATAACCCCAATATTTCATTCTCACCAATTCATGCAGTTTTTCTGCGAAAGCTTCAGCCAACCTGTCCGCTATAGATTTTAGTAGAATGCTATTATAATCGTCATGTGCATTTTCGAACTCTTTTATTTTGTTTTCAATCTGTAATCCTGTAGTAACAGCAAAAAAGCCAACATAGTCTTTATAACCTACTGGAGCAACAAAATCTGATAAACACAATTGAGGTAGTCGTTCACTTTTCTTTCTTTGTTGCCTTAGTCCATAAAGTGTTGCAAGTTTTTCATTCGATTCTGGATGATAAATGTCAATATCTTCACCCTTACTATTGGCGGGATATATACCAAAAACCCCATTAGCCTTCAACCACTGTTCTTGTATTATTTGATCAAGCATTGTTTGCGCGTCATCGAATAATTTTTTAGCCTCATCTCCAATTATTTTATTATTAAATATCTGCGGATACTTACCTTTTAATTGCCAACTACTAAAAAATGGAGTCCAATCTATATAGTCCACCAATTCTTGTATTGGATAGTCCTCAAGAATAACTTTGCCTAAAACATTTGGGGTACAGACATCTTTTTTATCCCAATCGATTTTCAAGCTTTTTTCTCTCGCTTTTTCGATGGATAAATAATCTTTTTTACTAGTTGCTTTAGATCGATTTTCTCTAATATTTTGATATTCAGATTTTACATCTAAAATAAAGTTACTCGAAGCATTTTGATCTGATGAGGTTAATAGACTTGAAACTCCTACACTTCTAGATGCATCTAATACATGTACCACAGGACCACTATATACAGGTTCTATTTTAAGCGCAGTATGTGTTTTACTTGTCGTAGCTCCACCAATTAAAAGAGGGATTCTCATGCCTCTTTCTTCCATATTGCTCGCTACCGTTACCATTTCGTCAAGAGAAGGAGTGATCAAACCGCTCAGACCAATTATATCTACATCGTGTTTTTGGGCTTCATCCAATATTTTTAATGAGGGAACCATAACCCCTAAGTCTATAATCTCAAAATTATTACAGGCCAATACGACTCCTACAATATTTTTACCAATATCATGAACATCTCCTTTGACTGTTGCAAGGAGAATTTTCCCCTTAGTTTGAATTTTTCCTTGTTTTTCTTCTTCAATAAATGGAGTGAGATAAGCTACTGCTTTTTTCATTACACGAGCACTCTTGACCACTTGAGGAAGGAACATTTTTCCCTCTCCGAATAAATCTCCAACGACATTCATTCCATCCATCAATGGACCCTCTATTACTTTTAGAGGAGAGTTTAACTCCTTGCGAGCAGCTTCGGCATCTTCATCTATATATTCTGTGATTCCCTTGACTAGGGCATATTCGATTCTTTTGCTAACCTCATTTTCTCTCCAGCTTAAATCAACTTTTCTTACTTTTCCTTCACCTTTTACATTTTCTGCAAATGCTATAAGGTTTTCAGTAGCATCGGGGTTTCTGTTAAAAATGGTATCCTCAATTAACTCTCTTAATCTTGGTGAAATTTCATCATATATTTCCATCATTCCTGCATTCACGATGCCCATATCCATGCCATTTTTAATAGCATGATAGAGAAATACGCTATGCATGGCTTCTCGTACTTGATTATTACCTCTAAATGAGAAAGAAATATTACTCACTCCACCACTTATTTTGACTCCGGGACACAGTTTTTTGATCTGTGCGGTAGCATCAATAAAGTTCATAGCGTAGTCGCTATGCTCTTCAATACCCGTGGCAATAGCAAAAATATTAGGGTCGAAAATGATATTCTTTGGGTCGAAGTTGATTTGATGTACTAATATGTCATACGCTCTTTTACAAATTTCAACCTTTCGTTCTGTAGTATCAGCTTGACCTTTCTCGTCAAAAGCCATAACAACCGTTGCTGCTCCATATCGCTTAACTATTTTAGCTTGACGGATGAACTCTTCTTCTCCTTCTTTTAAAGAAATTGAATTTACGATGCATTTTCCTTGTACACATTTTAATCCTTCTTCAATAATATCGAATTTGGAAGAATCAATCATTATAGGAAGCTTAGCGATATCAGGTTCGGACATCATCATGTTAAGAAATGTTCTCATTTCTTTTTTTGAATCCAAAAGCCCTTCGTCCATATTAACGTCAATCACTTGAGCTCCTCCTTGAACTTGGTGTTCTGCTACTGAAAGGGCTTCTTCATATTCACCATTCTTTATTAATCGAGCAAATTTTCTTGAGCCAGTCACATTCGTTCTCTCTCCGACATTGATGAAATTGAGATTTTCCCTCACGATCAATGGCTCTAACCCACTATACATACTATAACTTGAGGAAGTGGCAAATTTCCTCGGAGAAATTCCGATTACATTTTGAGTCATGGTGGCAATATGATCAGGGGTGGTCCCGCAACAGCCACCTATGATGTTAACTAATCCACTTGAGGCAAAATTTCTAATAAATTCTCCCATCTCTTCAGCTCCTTGATCATATTCTCCCATCTCATTGGGAAGTCCTGCATTAGGATAGGCGCTCACTGGACAAGTCGCAATTTTTGATAAATCCTTTAAAAATGGTGTCAGTTCTTTTGCACCCAGTGCACAATTTAGACCTACGCTCAGCAGTGGCATGTGAGAGACGGATATCCAAAAAGCTTCTACTGTTTGGCCGCTCAGAGTTCTTCCGCTGGCATCAGTAATTGTCCCAGAAACCATTATAGGCCATGTTTGGGACTTATCTTCAAAGAGTTGATCAAGAGCAAATAGCGCAGCTTTACAGTTCAGAGTGTCAAATACAGTCTCAATTAGAAGAATATCTGCACCTCCTTCTACTAGGCCTTTTCCTTGTTCATAGTATGCTTCAACTAATTGGTCAAATGTGACAGCCCGGTAACCTGGATTGTTCACATCGGGAGATAATGAAGCAGTTCTATTAGTTGGTCCCAAAGCCCCAGCGACAAATCTTGGTTTATCTTTTGTGCTATACTTAGAACAAGCTTTTTTAGCTATCTCTGCACTACGTTTGTTCATTTCATAGCACAAGCTTTCCATGTCATAGTCAGCTTGTGATATGACATTTGCACTGAATGTATTGGTTTCTATAATATCTGAGCCCGCTTTTAGGTATTCTTCATGTATAGCTTCGATTATATCTGGACAGGTTAAGGATAATAGCTCATTATTACCTTTCACATCTAAGTGGTAATCTTCAAATTGTTTCCCTCTATAATCAGACTCTGTCAGTTTATATCGTTGGATCATGGTGCCCATTGCACCATCTAATACTAGAATTCTTTCTTTTAATAATTCTTCTAATACCTTTTTCAATAATCTATTTTTTTGTTGGCCATATTTGCTCTAACTCCGACTCCCCAATAAGTTATATTATTTGAGAGAGATTGAGAATTTTGCTTGCGACGTATGAATTCAAAATCCAAATAATAATTAGGATGAAATTGATAGCTCAAATCAAAGTTGAACAAAGATACCGTAGTTTGTACTCCTTGACCAGTAAAATTTCCAAAATCGGCTGCTCTTGTTTCATAATCTTGTAGTATGTCAAATCCTACATTGTCTATAGAAGAATCTCCATAAGTCGTGTACACATACCTGAGATTGAAAAACCATTTTTGGTTAAACTCATATTTTAGTATTCCTATTGTCTCTTTAAAATTAGCTCCTAAAGGGTGAGCCAAGGCTTGATTGAAATGAGAATAGCTGGTAGTTACAAAGGAATCATTTGTTCCTATTCGATGGGTATAAGTGTAAGGCCTAGCATGATTATATTCGAGCTGTAAATCCAGATTTTTAATGTTCGCAATGTCGAAATACTTTAACCCGACTTGATAAGCTATTTTATTTCCCCACCACCCATTTCCAGAAAAAATTTGATCACTTCTGAATTCATCTACCATCAGTTGACTGTAGAGTTGGGTTTTATTGCCAATGATTCCTTTAAAATTTAAACCAATTAAAACATTGTCTGGGCTATCCAAAAATTGTTCGATACTTCTATATAGTATTAATGGATTCAAATATTGAAATTCAAAATGATTCGTTCGACTAAAAATCACCGCTTCATAGATTCCAATAGATAGTTTTGGATTAATAACGAAATCTAAATAATGAGCGGCCATATATTTTTTGGGTAGTAGATTATCTCCTGCATTATCCAGACTTGATATTGGAGATAACTCAGCAAAAATGTTCTGATAGTGCAATCTCCAGATTTGGGTGTTCAATTTTATGTTAAAATAATTATGACCATAATCACTTAATAACATTGACCTATACCCATCTCCAATGAAATTATTACCATACCCCAATTGTATGTCAATTGATTTAGAGATGTTAAATCCAAAAAAAGCTTGTGCATTAAGAAAATCCCAACCTTCAAATGATTGAACAATCTTACTGTTGTATGGTTTGAAAAAGCCTTGGCCTGGGATATGGTTCCATCGTAAAATTCGTCGATTGATATAACTTAAAAAACTCCGCTGATTTTCATATAGACTTGTATAGAAGTATACTTTTTTATCAATGTTTCCACTTAGTTTGATTCCACGAGTATTCTGAAAAATGGCGGTGCCATCTTCTTGACCCATAGAAATATTAATAATAGGGTCAATCAGCAAGCTAAAATCAGGATGATTAATTTTTAAAAAGTGATAGTGATCTTCATAAATTTTTTTCCATAAAGATTTGGAAGGGCTTAATGTATCTGGAGTAATAGAATAGGTATTTTCGAGATATGTTATTTTATTTCGGTAGTAAGTATCAACAATATACTTTTTTGGAAAGTCAAATTCTATGTAGCGAATAGAGGAATGATGGTATACTGAATCGCTATATAATGTGGTCAACTTATCTCTGTAATGAAACGCTCTTGGATTATAATCCCAGTGGGCTACTTGACCAAAACAAGAGCCACTAAAAATCAAAAAAAGTAAAAAACAGAGTGTCCTAATCACAAGCTAAAGTTCATCAAAAAACTTTTAACGTGACTATCAAAGTTGTCTTTCTGATTAAAAAGAAACTCAATAGATATAGGGAGTACAAAAATTGGAAGCTCCTGCTCCCTAATATATTTATAATGTATACTTAATCGTGCGGCATCTTTTTCAGTGGTAAGAATTAGCTTAGCATCACTATTGAGATTTTTGTACTGTAAAGTTAGTTGTGACATTTCATGTGGGCTAAAATAATGATGATCCTCGAAGCTCACAGGTATAATTGTATTAACCTTATCAATTAATGAATCAATCAGATATTCAGTACTTGCTATAGCAGTAAGCAGAATAATATCCATGTTTTTTTCTAATTCTCTGAATATACCAGTAAAGAGATGGTAGGGATTATGGTATTTATAATAAGTAAAATAGATCTGTTGATTTTTAGAGGGATTAAGTTTGGAAGTAATTTTATTTTTTGCATCGATAGCAAGTTGATTTGGACATTTAGAAACTACTATGATGTCGGCTCTATTTGCTCCAGAGCGCCATTCTCTTAGTCTACCACTTGGTAATAAAAAGTCGTTGTAGTATGGTTTTGCATAATCTGTGAGTAAAATATTAAGCCCAGGTAGAACACTGCGATGTTGATAGCTATCATCTAATACTATTGCTTGTAAGTTGGGTTTCTGGCTCAGCAGTAGAGGAATACCTACTGAGCGACTTTCAGATACTGACACAACAATATCTTTAAATTTTAAAAAATACTGTAATGGTTCGTCACCTATACTTTCAACATTATCCTGTTGATTAGCAATTCTGAAGCCACGACTTTTTCGCTTATAGCCTCTACTCATCACGGCAATATCAAGATAGGGGGAGAGTAGTTTAATGAGATACTCTACATGGGGAGTTTTGCCTGATCCTCCGATTGCCAGATTGCCTACCCCTATGATGGGAAGGTTAAAATGAATTGACCGTAATAATTTAAATTTATACAATGCATCTCTGATCATTATGATCAATCCATAAAGCAAAGAAATAGGTAAAAGACAAGTTTGGATTAATCTATTTCTAATCAAAATTATTAGGCTTTAAGGATTTGATATCCGATGCTACAATTGAGACATTGAAATTGATCACAATAATGCTTTTTGAGATGTAAAAGAGATTGTGAATCAGCCGCATTTTCTGTGGGGGCACCTAATTCTTGCCATTTAGATATTATTCCGTTTTTTTCATATTCCACTTTTTCCAAAAGTTCGATCGCTCTGTCTTTTTGTTGTTGAGAACCAATCTGTATCCCATAAGCATAGATAATTGGAACGATGGCATTGATAATTATAGAGATTTTTTTTGCTCTTCCAATAGACTTGATTCTTGCTTTCGAAGAATCATTAAACCTATAATGATCTACCCAATATCCGTCATTAATAGATATAGAGAAAGAACTCAAAATTTCTTTTAGTTCTTGATTGAATAAAAGAGTGTCCAGACGATTATTAAGATGCAAGTATTTGGCTAATTGAACCATCCTAATCGTTGGAAAACCACTTGGACGCATTCTCATAAATTTCCATTCTACAGCATTTATACATTGCAAATGATATTTATTTGCAAAGTGTTGATATTCTTTTTTAAGGCGACTGATGTATTCGTTTGCATTCTCTTCGGTTTTTTTAAGTATCCCAGATTGCCCGAGTAATATGGCTTCTATCTGAACTAAACTGTCTCTATGTTTTAATAATACAGATAGTGGGGTTTTCTCAGCTAAATGTTGAAAGGTTGATGCGTTTACTGATAGACCCATAGCCCATGCAAGACGTTGGTAGATTGTTTCGTTCCAATCTCCAATATTTTTTTCGAGAAGCTCCAAGATTTCATTACTCTTTTGACTTAACCTTTCGGCTAATACCCTACTCATCATACTCCTAATGGTTATGTTGCTGATCTCTTGTATACGATTTTGACAAGGGATCCATTCTTTGGTATTTTTAAGTATTGAATAGTTGTTTACCAGTTCTTTTGGTATTCTATTTTTTAGCTCTAATACATTGATTGTTACTCCATTTTTAGTAGTAATTTTTTGATCATGATTGAGCACTACATGAAGTATTACGTTATTGTAGTTTTCGTCAATACTATGACCATGAGAAGACCAGTCAGATGAATTTACATGTATTTCTATATGCCCAGCCCATACAATATGGTCAATTTCTACTTGAGCATTGAGAAAATCTGGACCACCGTTTGGATTGTGGTTGCCAAAATGAATTATTCTTAGCTCCTTATTATGAAACGTCTTTAGATTTCCCTGCTCAAAATTTTTTGTGCGCCAAATGTAGTGTAGAAATGATTCTGATATCTGTTTTTTCACCTATATACCCCGTTCATATATCTTAAAGGTATATGAAAATTCGTTTTTTTCGTCTGCATCCTTCATTTCATTATAGACTATGTTATAAAGACTATAATCAATATCAGGAAAGTAGGTATCGCCATCTGGACGTGCGTGAACTTCTGTGAGATACAGCCTTTGCCATATATTTTTAGTTTGTTTATAGATATTTCCTCCTCCTAATATAAAGGCCTCCTTTTCCCCCTCGCTTTTAGCATATGCTAAGGCCTCTTCGATAGAGTGAACTATGATACAACCTGATTTATAATATTGTTTATCTCGTGTGATGACGATGTTAACTCTTTTTGGGAGGGGTTTGGGTAGTGATTCGAAAGACTTTCTGCCCATAATGATATGTCGATTGAGCGTTTTTTCCTTGAACCATTTTAGATCTCCAGGCAAATGCCAAGGTAAATCATTGTCTCTTCCAATAATATTGTTTTCTGCTTTTGCTACTATGGCGGATATGATCACAGTTAAAAGATTTTATAATACTTCTAATAGATTAATCTTACTTATGTTCTGTTCTACTCTTTTTCTATTATCAGATATCTCCCTATTAAGGTATTTTTCGATCATTAGACCACCTATAGGAGCAGCTACTGAACCACCGCCACCTGCATTTTCGACATAAACCGCAATAGCAATTTTAGGATCATCAACTGGCGCAAAAGCAAAAAATACAGAATGATCAATTCCTCGAGGATTTTCAGAAGTTCCTGTTTTACCGGCTATATCGATACCACGGACAAATGAGTTGAATCCTGTCCCACTATTGACTACCCTTCTCATTCCATCGATAATAGGCTCAAAGTAGATCGAATCAATTTTTACAAAGTTCTTTTCTTTGCCTACATGCGCACTTGGTTTATTTCCGATTGCTTTGACAAGATGAGGTTTTATATAGTATCCTCGATTAGCAATAATAGCAGCTAAATTTGCCATTTGTATGGATGTTAATTCTAATTCTCCTTGTCCTATTCCTAATGATAAGATATAAGTGGATCTCCAACATTCATTGCATTTGTATTTTTCATTGAAAAAAGATGTTGATGGAATAAACCCGTTTATTTCTCCCAATAGATCGCTCCCAATAGATTGACCTAATCCAAAGTTGCTTAAATGACTATTCAATAGGTCAAGTCCTTTACCTGGATTTCGGTAGCCAAACTGATTAATGAATTCCCTCATTATTTGATAGAAATAGGTATTACAAGAATGTTGTAGAGCAATCTGTATATTGGCTGGATAGGGATGATCGCGACAACCCTGAATAAACCCTTTTTTTTCATTGATAACATACTCACCAGTACAAGTCATTGGTCTAGAAGCATATGTTATTCCTTCTTGCATTGCAATTAATCCAAAAATGGGTTTAAATATTGAGCCTGGAGGGTATTTGGCTTGAACGGTTCTGTTGAGGATAGGCTGATTGAGTGTATCTGACAATAGATCTAAAAAAGCTTGAGCTCTTTCTTTGCCAAAAGAAAGTTTATTTGGGTCATATGATGGACTACTTATCATAGCAAGCAGTTCACCTGTTCGTGGCTCAATAGCTACAAAACTTCCGCGTTTATTCTGCATGAGATACTCACCATACTCTTGTAGCTCAATATCCAAAGTTGTAACAAGATCTTGTCCAGGAGTGGACATAGAGTCTAATAGACCTCCTCGATATAAGTCAACTTCTTTTCCAAGATTATCTTTGAGTAGATATTCTGTTCCTTTTTTACCTCTTAATGCTATATCATAAGTTTTTTCTAATCCGCTAACGCCCTTTTTATCACCAATTTCAAATTCATCATTGAGCCTTATATCTTCATTGTTTACTTCACTCACATAACCAAATGTATGTCCACCATTTGGATAAGGATAGTACCTCTTGCTGTTGATCACTGGATAAAAACCTGAAAACTCAAAAAGGTGCTCTTGAAATCTTGAATAGATTGCTGGATCAATATTTTCTAAAAAGGTAATTGGTAAATTTCTTCTATAATAATGTCTTTGTTGAACTTTTTGTAGAGTTTGATCGTACTCATCTGTACCTATCTCAAGCAATTCACAGAATTTTGCTTTATCAAAATTTACATTGATTTCACTAACAACAATTTCTAATTCATAAGTAGGTTGATTAATTACTACGAGATTCAAATTTCTATCAGATATAATGCCTCGGGCGGGTACTATCGTTCTTTTAGTAAGTGTTCTATTTTCTGCTCTTGTACTATAATTACTATCAAGAATCTGATGATCAAGAAGGTTGAACAAAAGCACAATTGATCCTAAAGAAAACAATATTGCAATCACTTTATATCTCTCTCTAAATTCCAATTAGTAGTCTATATTCTGATGATTAATTGATACAAATTGATAACTATAAAACTTGCTATAAAACTTAAAAGTGTATTTGCTAAGATTTTTAGTAAATAAACCATGGAGAAGGCATCTGCTATAAAATACATCAAAAGATGTATGAATAAGAACAGGGAACAATAGGAAAGGAACCACGACATCCCAAAATTTTTGGAAGTGGGTACTTGATCAATTCTGTATCCTCCCCGAGGTTCAAATATCCTAAGAAAGAAAGGTCTTAGAAAGGTCGCAAAAAGTAAAGCGGAAGTATGTACTCCGAGACTTTGATAAAAAATATCTATTAATAATCCCAATAAAAAGGCGGTTAAAAGTTGTCCAACCTTAGGTAAATTGAGAGGAAGTATCATGATGATAAGAGGATATAGGTATATGGTTAATGAGAATTTCCCTCCTACAGGAATTACAAAATTGATCAACAGCAATACTTGTATAGTCATGATCACAATCGAGTGTAGTATGAGAGGAATTAAATAATTACTCTTCATACGACAAGCTTAAAATATCCTCTGAAAAATGATTGTCTAGGACATAAACTTTATCAGTATTTCCTAATGAAGTTCCTGGAGTTACCTTGATTTGATAAAATTCATTTGACTTGTCGATAGAATAATCTTTGATATAGCCAATTACAATATTTGGCGGGAAAATGGTTGAATATCCATTAGTGACAATAGTATCTCCCATACTTATATTAGCATGTTTTGGAATTCCAGATAGCTTCAAAACATTCATGTCATGTCCATCCCAAGAAATAGTTCCAAAATATTTTTCTCCTTTCACACTTGAGCTGATCTTACAATCAACATTTAATATTGATATAGCCTTGGTGAATCGATCATTTACCTTAGTAGTTATACCTATGACTCCTCGGTCGTCTATGATGCCCATGCTGGAGTTAATACTATCTTTTAGTCCCTTATCTAATACTAAATAGTTTCTATTAGAGTGTATCGTTTGGCTTATCACTTTTGCTGGATAAACACTAAAATTGTTCTCAACGGAGGCACTTTGGTTTTCTTCTGACTGTTTGATCTGGTCAGTTAATGATATAATCTCTCTGATCAAGCGAGCATTTTCTGAGGTTAGGCGTTTATTTTCTTTTTCGAGGCGGATAAAATCATTAAACCTCGAGGATTGATTTAATATGCTCCCTGTAATTTGATTGGTAGAATGATTGAAAATTTCCTTTTGGTCCGAATTATAATTCACAATTAAGTAAAAACATATTCCCTCTAAAAATAGAAATACAAAAACATGAGAATATTTTTGAATAAGGCCAAAGAGAGAAAACATAAATTACATACTTCTTCGATCCATTAAAAATGTGAATTTATGAGTATTCTTAAGTGCTATACCGGTTCCTCTTACTACAGCTCTAAGCGGATCATCTGCGACAAATACATTCAATTTTGTTTTTTCGCTTATTCTGACATCCAATCCTCTTAATAAAGCGCCACCTCCTGTAAGATAAATACCAGTTCGATAAATATCAGAAGCTAGCTCTGGAGGCGTTTCTTCTAATGCTCTTATTACAGCGTCTTCTATTTTAGCTATTGATTTGTCTAAAGCTTCAGAAACTTCGACATGATTAACCAAAATTTGTTTTGGTATACCCGTTAATAAGTCTCTGCCATTTACAGCAAGTGGTGGTGGTGGATTTTCTATATCTGGTATGGCAGCGCCAACCTCTTTTTTGATCACCTCTGCTGTTCTCTCACCGATCAATAGATTATGCATTCTTTTTACATACTCAATAATATCTTCATTAAGCTCGTCTCCCGCAGTTCTTATACTTTGATCTGTAACTATACCTGATAAAGCTATAACGGCAATTTCTGTAGTTCCTCCTCCGATATCAATAATCATATTGCCCATAGGTTCCATTACATCAATACCTATACCTAAGGCTGCTGCCATTGGTTCGTGTATTAGATAAGTCTCTTTGGCGTCTACATGGTCTGCACTATCAAAAACCGCTCTTTTTTCTACTTCTGTAATACCAGAAGGGATACATATTACCATTTTTAGATGGGCAAAGAATTTTCTTCTTCCTTCGACCATGTTAATCATGCCTTGTATCATATTTTCTGCTGCCTGGAAGTCTGCGATAACTCCATCTTTTAGTGGGCGCACGGTCATGATATTACTATGAGTTTTTTCGTGCATATTCATAGCCTTTGTCCCCACTGCGAGTAGTTCACGAGTGTTTCGATCCATTGCCACTATCGATGGCTCATCCACTACGACTTCATCGTCATAAACTACTAATGTGTTTGCCGTACCTAAATCTATAGCTATCTCCTGCCTAAAAAAACTAAAAAGTCCCATTATCTGTTTCTCTCCTGTATTGTAATTATGATATCATCTCTAACCAACGACTACCTCGCAAAAATCATTCCTATCTAAGTACCTCTGGGATACTTCAATAATCTGATCTGAACTTATGGTTCTTGATATGTCTAAAAGGGATTTCAATTCCGAAATTGGAATATCATTCAAAACTAATGATTTTATAGCCCTAATACTATTAAATGGTCCATCAAAAAAGTTAATAAATGTTCCTGAGAGATAATTCTTGACCAAATTCAATTCTTCCTCTTTAACGGGTTCTTGACACAAACGATCCATTTCGTTATAAATCTCCTTTAGGGTTTGATTTACCCTGCTGGGAGTAACATCTGTAGAGATAATAAAACTACCATCAAAGAGATGTGTATCAATTAGAGAATATATATTGTAAGTAAGACCTTTATCTTCTCTCACATTGGAAACTAAACGAGAACCAAAGAATCCTCCCAACAATGTATTGACAAACATGAGAGCATGATAATCTCTATGGTTACGTGAAAAAAGTTTTCTTCCCAACTTTATCGAAGTCTGCGTAGTACTGCCATCTAATTTTAGTATTTTCTCTTCACTTGGTTCAAAAAGTATTTTCTTTTCAGTTTTTTCTGGATAATCGGGAATACATACCAAAAAAGAATCAAGGCGGAATCTTATACTGTCGTCTATATCTCCTGCCATAAATACTGTGCAATTATCCTTAGACAGACATGACCTTTGATGATTTATTATATCGTCTCTGTTGATACTCTCATAGAGCTCCTTCTTGCTGTTGTATCCATATGGATGATTAGGTCCAAAGATGTTTTCAGTTAGTT
This sequence comes from Saprospiraceae bacterium, assembly GCA_020629515.1. Classification (GTDB taxonomy): domain Bacteria; phylum Bacteroidota; class Bacteroidia; order Chitinophagales; family Saprospiraceae; genus GYS-P2D. Next base: position 102,355 of record JAHDDE010000002.1, read on the forward strand.
TGCGATAAGAAGCTATGTCATTTTTAGCCGCATCTATCTTAAGACGTTCGATTCTTCTTTTTATAAGAATATCTAATTCTTTAAGAGGGAAAGTTGGGTTGATTAAGACATCTTCGGCTATAGCAAGTACTTCGCTAAAGTATTTTTTAAGACATACAATTTGAAAATTGATTGTGTCGAGTGAAGAGTTGATATTTAACGATGCGCCATAATAATCTAATTGTTCAGAGATTTGATCGCTATTTTTGGTTATAGTTCCCTCTCTTAGTAAGGCTGCACAACAAGTAGATGTTAATTTTTTCTTTTCAAAAGGTCTTCCTGCGAGAAAGACTAATTCGAGTTTAACGACTTCACAATAAGGCTTTATTATCTCATAGATATCAATTTTATGTGATCCAGAACGACTGATTACTTCTGGTAATATTATTTTATCGATTGATCTAATTGGTGGAGCTTGTGTCAAAGGCTTATCTGTAATTACTTTTTGAAAAATGCAAAAGTAACTAACTATAACATGTAATTCATTATTGATAATTGTTAATAAGGATAGATGGCGATGCAAGAAGATATAGCTAATTTTGTTTAGTTTTATTTTTTATTCTTCTACATTTCAAATAATATAACATTACAGATGAAATTTAGTGTCTCATCTTCTGAATTGCTCAGGAAATTAAGTTTGGCAAATGGCGTAATAGGGTCAAATACAGTATTGCCCATTCTTGAGGATTACTTGTTTCGATTGACAGACAATCAGTTGACGATTATTGCTTCCAATCTCGAAACTACGATAATCACTGATCTTGATGTAGCAATGGAAGAAGAAGGCGAGATTGCTATTCCAGCAAAAATATTGCTCGATACACTTAAGGCATTACCAGAACAACCAATAACTGTTGAAGTAGATCAGGGGACTAGGGCTATCAAGATAACTTCTGCATACGGTCGATATAAATTATCTGGAGATAGTGCAGAAGATTATCCAGAGCTTCCTACTTCACAAGATGTAGAAACACTTTCTTTAAGTGGAGATATCCTTTCTAAAACTTTGGCCAAAACACTATTTGCTACCAGCAATGATGAGTTAAGAATGGCAATGCAAGGGTTATATTTTCAGATCGAAGAAAATGCGATGATTTTTGTGGCTACAGATGCGCACAAACTTGTTAAATATACCTTTAATACTGATACGGCTAACAAAGTCAACTCATTTATAGTGCCTAAAAAAGGTTTGAACTTACTCAAAAACGTAATAGGGGCAGAAGGTGACATACAGTTAAGTTATAATAGCAACAATGCCTTTTTTAAGTTTGATAATTCGGAAGTTATAATCCGACTTATTGATGCGAAGTACCCAGATTATAATGCGGTTATACCTTATGACAATGCTAATATCTTGAGTTTGGACAGGGCTGATTTTCAAAATTCTCTGAAGAGAATAGCCATTTATGCTAACAAATCGACTAATCAAGTAGTATTAAATCTCTCGGAAGGAAGTTTAACGATATCTGCACAGGATCTTGATTTTTCTAATGAGGCAACCGAACAAATGAGCTGTGACTATGATGGTGATACTATGAATATTGGTTTTAACGCCAAATTTTTAATAGAAATGCTGAGCGTAATTGGAGCTGATCAAGTTAGCTTTAAATTGTCCACTCCAAATAGAGCGGGAATTCTTGTCCCGGCAGATCAAGAGGATGGTGAAGAACTAATTATGCTGGTCATGCCTGTCATGATGGGGAATTAATATAGGTTTAGCATGAAGGTGGGGTTATTTTTTGGTTCTTTTAATCCTGTTCACATTGGTCATATGATCATTGCTAACTATATGCTGGAATATACCACACTTGATCAAGTATGGATGGTAGTATCTCCACAGAATCCATTTAAATCTCAAAAGTCATTGGCAAAAGATTATGATCGACTCCATTTGTTAAATTTAGCCATCGATGATCATCCCAATATTAAATCTTCTAATGTAGAATTTGCTTTACCTAAACCATCCTATACTATAGATACACTAATTTATCTTCGCGAAAAGTATCCCAAACATCAATTTTCATTAATCATGGGAGGAGATAATCTGACACACCTACACAAATGGAAAAACTATGAAAAGATAGTTTCTAACTATGATATTTATGTTTACAAAAGGGGAGAAGAAGAAGTAAAACATGAAATTATAGATCCGAAAAGGATATATGTATGTGAGGCTCCTCTACTCAATATATCAGCGAGCTACGTAAGAAAAAATATAAAAGAAGGAAAATCTATACAATACCTTGTCCCCAATGAAGTTTTTGAATACTTAAAAACTAGTACGATCTATAAAAACCTTTGATGAGAAATATCCTTCAACTGCTTTTGCTCTTGATAATACCAGGCTTTGGATACAGTCAAAATAATCTGGGCATTGGAGAATGGCGATCTCATCTACCTCAACAATCAGGACGATTAGTAACTCAGTCAATCGATAAAATAATTTATGCCACTGAATGGAATCTTATCTTAATTGACAAATCTGATTTGTCAGTTGACTTTATGTCAAAAGTGGATGGATTATCCGAAGTGGGTATTAGTTTCATAAAATATGATAGTATAAATGAGCAGCTAATAGTTGTTTATAATAATAGCAATATAGATATCATCACGACAGAAGGTCAGATCATCAATATTCCTAATCTCAAGAGTAATACCTCAATTTCAGGAGACAAAAGAGTATATGATATAGCCGTATCTACAGAGGGAGACGTCTACTTTGCTACAGGATTTGGCATAATTGAGTTCGATGGCAAAAATTATTCCTTTGGGGGTACAACCATAACTAATGTAAGAGTTAATAGCTTGGAGATAATCGGGGATAGATTGCTTGCAGGAATGGAAGATGGATTATACAGCATCGTATTAAGTGAAAATTTAAACATAAGTGATTTTGGAGAATGGCAAATCTTAGAAGGAAATGGCTTACCTTTTTTACAAGAGATTATTGATCTTTCCTATGATGGAAATACCTTTTATATTGGGCTTATAGATCAAGTATTATTCTCATCAGATTTAGTAACGTATAGCGAGTTCGATATCCCTTATAATTCTTCACTAAAACTTGATTTTATCAATCGATCAGATCAAACGATAGTTTTTGGATTCAATGATGGTTCTTTTGCAAGTGAAACATATTTTTTGGTTGAGGGTAGTCTATCAAAAGGGACTAATTGTAGTACCCGTATACAAGGTGCCATAGTTGATGAGCTTGGCAGAATCTGGTATGCAGATGGTTTTCCAGAGATTCGATATTCTGAGACTCTTGGGTCAGATTGTCGAAGGCTTACATATAATTCTCCATTTCATCACAGTGTAGGTGATATGATTGTTAAGGATGGGACACTATATGTCTCTGATGGGGGAGTAAGTGACAACTTTCAATATCTCTTTAGTAGAAATGGGTTTTATATACTTGAGGCTAATTCTTGGTTCAATTTTAATGAATTCAATCGTTCAGAAATCGCTGAAAATGAGTTGTTAAGTTTTTATACCATTGCACCTCATCCTAATGAAGACATCGTATATGTAGGGAGCTATTGGGGAGGTCTATTGGAGTATGATAGAGTCAGTGATCTTATGAAGATCTATACCCAAGAGAATTCTTCATTGACTGGAGCTATAGGTGATGAGGCCAGAGAAAGGGTAACGGGGATAGTTATAGATGCAAAAGATAATCTATGGGTATCAACATATGGATCAGCACAACCTATAAATGTGAGAACTCCAGATGGAGAATGGCATAGTTATGCTATTGATACAAGATCTAATATAATCGAGATGGTATTAGATGACAATGGTTATTTGTGGTGTACAATAGGTGGTGCCAATGGTGGTGTTTATATTTTAGATCCAGGAGAAAGAGTCGAAACGAGCGCAGATGATAGAACAATATACTTGAGTAATCTTAATAGTGAGATTCCCTCTGATAGGATTAATACAATAACAAAAGATTTAGATGGTCAGATGTGGATAGGCACTAATGAAGGTCCTATTATTTTTAATTGTGGTTCTGAATTATGGGAAGGAAACTGTCAAGGGCAACGTAGGATTGTATTAGAAGATAGCATCGCAGCCTTCTTATTAGCTGATCAAGATGTAGTATCGATTGAAGTAGATGGAGCTAATCGAAAATGGTTTGGAACGAGGAATGGCATATTCGTACAGTCTTCAAATGGGGAGAGTCAATTATTGAGATTTACAGAAGCAAATAGTCCTCTATTTGATAATTATATTAGAGATATGACCTATGACGGAATGAGTGGCTTAATGTATATAGGAACAGACCGTGGAATCATATCCTATAAAACTGAAACGACAAGTGGTGCCTTAAGACATATAGAATCAGATGTTTACGCTTATCCGAACCCAGTGCCACCCGATTATCTTGGATCTATAGCTATAAAAGGATTAGTAGAGAATGCTGAGATTAAAATCACAGATATAAATGGACGACTGATACAAGAATCTCAAGCTCAAGGAGGTCAAGCCATTTGGAATGGAAAAGATTCAAATGGAGTCAGAGTTGCTACAGGAGTTTATTTGGTTTTCAGTAGTGAGAGTTCCTCTTTTAGGAATCCTGATTCTTTCGTTACTAAAATACTTTTGTTAAACTAATGCCTTGACCTTGTTTAGGGCCTTTTCGTATAATGATTCGTACTGCGGGACTATGACGTCTACATCAAACTCTTGCGCTTTTTGTAGTGCTCTTTTTCTGAATGAAGCATGATTTTCTGGAGTTGATAGAATTTTTTTAGCGTTCCTTGCCATATCATCTACATCTCCTACCTCACTTAAATATCCCGTTTCTCCATCAAAGTTAACTTCTGGAATTCCACCCACATTAGTTGATATTACTGGTACTTCAAGTGCCATTGCTTCTAATGCAGCTAAACCAAAACTCTCATTTGATGACGGTAATAAGAAAAGGTCCGAGATCGAAAGTAATTCTTCAATTGCACCTTGTTTTCCTAAAAATCTAATCTCATGGCATAAGCCTATATCACGACATATTTTTTCTAATTTACTTCTTTCTGGCCCATCTCCAATCATAAGCAGTTTACTTGGTATGTCCTCGTATACTTTTTGAAAAATATATACGGCATCTTCTGCTCTTTTCACACTTCGAAAGTTGGATATATGTGTAAGTATTTTCTCCCCATTTGGGGCTATGGCTTTCTTAAAATGCTCCTTATCTGTTTTTTTGAATTTGTTGAAATCTATAAAATTGTAGATGACATCTATCTCCGTTGATATATTAAAGTTCTCTAAGGTTGCTTTTTTGAGAAAGTTGGAAACTGCAGACACGCCATCACTATTATTGATACTAAATTCTATAACTGGTGACAGCGCAGGATCTTTTCCGACTAGTGTAATGTCAGTACCATGTAAAGTTGTGATAACAGGTATGTCAATACCTTTACTTTTTAGTATACTTTTAGCCATGAATGCGACTGCAGCATGAGGTATGGCATAATGCACATGGAGTAGATCGAGTTTCTCATTGAGGACCACATCTACCATTCTCCCTGCTAATGTGGTCTCATAGGGCGTATACTTAAATAGAGAATATTTAAACGGTAACACTTCATGAAAGAAAACATTACCCATAAATGAATCCAATCTCGCAGGACGCTCATAAGTTATAAAGTGAACTTCATTTCCTTTCCTTGCCAAGTTAATTCCTAACTCTGTAGCTACTACTCCACTACCACCAAAAGTGGGGTAACAAACAATTCCAATTTTCATCTACAAGCATCTTAGATAGTAAATAATGACATTTTAACCCAACAAATTGTCCCATATTGCCAAAATGGAAATAATTATTATGTTGTACATTAGATATTTAAATGGTTATTCGCAACTATTTGTTTGATGATTCGCTTTTAAAATCATGATAACAATCTTCATTACCCAGAAAAGGGACTTTTCGATGTGATATTATGGTGGTTTATTCTATTAAAGATTTAGAAAAACTCACTGGAGTTAAAGCCCATACAATCAGGATATGGGAAAAACGATATAATATCATCCAACCTAAGCGTACCGATAAAAATATACGCTATTATCTCGACGAGGATCTAAAGCAGATACTCAATATCGCTTTACTCAATAGGAATGGTATAAAAATCTCCAAAATCTCTAATATGGGTGTCGAGGAGATACAAAGAAAGGTCGCAGAAATAGCAGATATAGATGAATCATTTGAAGGCCAGCTAGATTCACTTACGATTTCTCTTATTGACCTTGATGAAGAAAAATTTCTCAAAATTTTTAATAAAAACATTGAAGAAAGAGGGTTCTCATCTACTATGTTGGAAGTAATCTATCCTCTATTGGACAAATTGGCGATGATGTGGATAACAGGAAGCATCAAATCAATTCATGAAAAGTTTGTCTCCAATCTTATTAAGAGGAAATGTATAGTACATATTGACGCCCTTAGTCCAACTAGAAAAGAAACCTTTTTAATTTATCTGCCTAAAGGTGAGTTGAATGAATTGAGTCTCCTATTTTTGCATTTTCTCATTAGCGAAAGAGGATTTAAAGTCATAAATGCTGGTGTAGATGTTGATTTAGAAGACTTATTAGAGGCTAAGGATATAAAAGAACCAGAATTTCTTTTTACCATCGTAAATGATACACTTTCTGGAGTACAATTAGAACAATATATTGGGAAAATCAATGAATTTTTCAACAAAACTGAGGTGATTCTTTCTGGGATTCAACTTGAGACAATGTCACCTAAGTTCTTAGATCGAATCAAGGTACTTAAGTCATCAGAAGATACTATGATATACTTGGATAATCTCTAATTTGACCTGTACTTAATATTGATAAGTTCTGAAGAATTAAGATCAGTTTTCAATAGCATATTTTCGACTTTCCCATTGCTACGATAAGTTAACCCTACCGTGTTAGGAGGTCTCCATCCAATATTGACCGCTTGTACTAGAATAAAGTTTTCCTTGTTCGGGTCAATTGACAGTCTGATTCTTTGAGGTTCTTTTTCTAAGGATATATCGTTAAAGACCCATTCGCCATTAACATTGATAGATACTCTATCTCCATCTTTAATCAGGTGGTCATAAAGTTCTATTTCAAAAGACAAAGAGTCTACTATAAGGGTATGATTCTGAACAATTTTAGTTGGGAGTTGAACTTTAAGTTTTTCTTTTTCATCTCCCTTAGTAAAAAAGTCATCTCTTTGAGGAGTTGGGCTCTGCTCTTCTTGTTTAGTTAAATTGACTTCTTTGAGTTCGGAAATTGTAGTAATATTTTCTGGAGGTTTAGCTAAAAGATCTTTTGGGGTTGTTTCGGGATATATGATTTTAAGATAATGAGGTTCTTCTGTGAGATTAATTACTTTCCAGTCATATTTTTCAAAAAACGAATTCAGCGAGTTGACATACCCATTACCATATCTATTCATTATGGTGAGTAAGACAACATTCTGATAGTAATAGCCTTTACCAAAAAGATTGTACTCCTCAGGTAAGGCAGGGTTAGTTATATATTGATCAAGCTGTTTAATGAGTTCATCGATCTTTGCATATATATTTTTAAGGCTTGCCTTCTCTTGTTCTGAGCTTAACTCATTTATACATTTAAGTAGCCATGATCGTTCTTTTTTTATTTTTTTTATCGTATTTCTAACGGAGCTTTGATTGTTTTTACCAATAGATCTAACGGCCTTTTTGATATCAAAATGAATTTCTACAAAGGCAGCATATACTTGCTTTTGGCTTTCTATTAACTCATTGCTGAACATTGCTTTTTGGACTAATTGATCATAGATCTTAATGTTGTTTTGAAGTCCTTTAAATACATTGATGATTTCTTCAAAGTCTAAATATATCTCTTGTATTGTGCTGAGTTGATTTAGATCTTGAGACTTTATAGTGTTTTCTAATTGTAATCTGTCTTTGTTTATTTTAACAGTGGCAGTATGTATACTCTTGAGGAGTGATCTGGTAGAAAGATGGTTTTTGGAGTCACTTATTTCTGCAAAAAGTTGATTTGGCGATATATCGTAGAACCATTTATTAGGATCATCAAATACATCGGGAGGCAAGTCTTCATTGCTATAATTGTTGAGATCATGACTTGGCAGGTCAACATATTTATTAATCTCTTGATTGAAGTTTTCGTATATCCTATGTAGGACTAAGACGCCATGGATAGATTCATTTATAAATAGGACTTCTTTGTTAATATGATCTATATCTTCTTGGCTATAACACCAAGTGAAAGAAATCCAATACAAACAAAACATTGTCCACTTCATACTAAATAGGAACGATCAATAAAGCGATGATAATATGATAGGTAAGTTCTATCTACCTACATGTACTAATAAGACGGAAATATCTGATGGAGATACACCACTTATTCGACTTGCTTGACCTATAGTCCGTGGTTTGATGTAATTGAGCTTTTCTCTTGCCTCGGCAGATAGTGATGTGATAGAGTCGTAATCAAAGTTATCTTTTAGTATCAGATCTTCTAATCTATTCATTTTATCAACCATCTCCTGTTCCTTTACGAGATAGCCTTCATACTTCATATTGATCTCCGCTGACTCTATATGATCTTTTGGATATTTAGATAAGTAATCATTTAAATAAGGAAGTACTTTGGCCATTTCTTCAAGGTGTACCTTAGGACGAGCTAAGACGGACTTTAGTTTCACTTTTTGCTTAAGGGGTGATGATCCAATATTGTTGAGCCATCCATTAATGTGATCTGGGGATACGGAGGTTTTGGCTAAGTATTGCTCTAATTCCTCAATGGAATTTACTTTTTCTGAAGTCTTGGTTATTCTTTGTTCTAACCCTTTCATTCCTAATTGTGATGCTATTGGTGTTAATCTGAGATCAGCATTATCTTGGCGAATGAGTATTCTATATTCAGCACGAGAGGTAAACATACGATATGGTTCTTTGGTGCCTTTGTTAACTAAATCGTCTACAAGTACGCCTACGTAGGCATCCGATCTTTTTAAGATAAATGGATCTTCCTCATTGATTTTAAGGTGAGCATTTATCCCTGCCATTAGTCCTTGACAAGCAGCCTCTTCATAGCCTGTGGTCCCATTTATTTGGCCTGCAAAAAATAAATTGTCTACGAGCTTAGTTTCTAAAGATGATTTAAGTTGTGTTGGTGGGAAAAAATCATATTCGATAGCATATCCAGGCCTGAACATTTTCATGTTTTCAAATCCTTCTATCTTTCTCATCGCCTTGTACTGTACGTCTTCTGGCAATGAAGATGAAAAGCCATTAACGTAAATCTCGCAAGTATTCCACCCTTCAGGCTCAACAAAGAGTTGATGTCTTTCTCTGTCGGCAAAGCGATTTATTTTATCCTCAATTGATGGACAATATCTTGGACCGAGTCCTCGTATTCGACCATTGAACATAGGAGATCTATCAAAACCTTCTTTGAGTGTATCGTGGACATCTTTAGAAGTGTATGCTACATGACAAGGTAGTTGCCGTTCTAAATCAGGGGTGTCCAAGTAAGAAAACTTAGCCACCTCTTTATCACCATGCTGAATTTCCATTTTGGTATAGTCTAAACTTCTACCATCTATACGTGGAGGGGTACCGGTTTTCATCCTACCTGACTCAAAGCCAAGATCATGCAATTGAGCAGTAATCCCTGTAGATGCTTTTTCGCCAGCTCTACCACCACCGAGTTGTTTTTCTCCGATATGAATGAGACCATTCAAGAATGTGCCATTAGTAAGGACAACTGATTTAGCATTTATTTCGAGTCCTATACTGGTGTATACCCCTGTACAGCGATTGTCTTTGACAATTAGACCTTTTACCATTTCTTGCCAAAAATCAATATTACTATGTTGTTCGAGCATTTCTCGCCATTTAGCCGCAAATAGCATTCTGTCACTCTGAGCTCTGGGGCTCCACATAGCTGGTCCCTTTGATTTATTGAGCATTCTGAATTGTACCATAGTATGATCAGTTACAACTCCTGAATATCCTCCTAAAGCATCAATTTCTCTGACGATTTGTCCCTTAGCGACTCCACCCATCGCAGGATTGCAAGACATTTGTGCAATGGTTTGCATATTCATGGTGGCTAACAGAACTTTAGAACCCATATTAGCGGCTGCAACTGCTGCTTCACAGCCGGCATGCCCTGCGCCTACTACTATTACATCGTATAATGGAAACATTTTGCAAAATTAATCTATTACTGCTAACAAATATTTGGTAATTATTGCGTTCATTCTGAAGAGAAGAGAGAAAGGAAAAAATGACTCAAAGACAAATCTTAAAAACCGAGCAAAAAGCTTTAGAAATAAATCTTAATGATAAGATTTACGGGACTTTTGCGGAGATAGGAGCTGGACAAGAAGTAGCCAGACATTTCTTTCAAGTTGGAGCAGCTGCAGGTACAATCGCCAAGACTATGTCAGCTTATGACAAACAATATTCCGACGCTATCTACGGCGCGGATAAAAGATATGTTTGTGAAGCGAGAGTATATAAGATGTTGGACCATGAGTTCAACTTGATAGAAGAGCGATTAAAGCAAAATAGGCCTGATGCTAATTATTTTGTTTTCGCTGATACTATATCAGCCATCAATTATCAAAGGACGGTTAAAGGAAATGGATGGATGGGATTAAGATTTATCCACCATTTTGGGGCGGAGTGTAGTGATGTTGTTTTGCATGTCAAAATGTTGGATAAAAATAATCGACAACAACAAGAAGCTATCGGAATTTTGGGAGTTAACTTAGTCTATGCATGTTTTTATTATCGTAATGAGTTAGAGCTTTTTGTAGAGTCCTTATTAGATGGTCTTAAGAGTAGAATCAAGATAGATATGGTCAGGACAAAAGGACCCGCTTTTGATCACTTTGATAATAGACTTTTGACGCTCAACTTAGTGAGGAATAAACTAACTGAAGTAGCAATTTTTGGCCAAGATGGAAATCCGATGCATGCATCAGAATTTTTATATCGAAAAGAGCTCTTAGTTGTAAGAGGGCATTTTAGACCTACGACATTGGTGACTAAAGATGCTTTTAATAACTCTTTTGAACAATTCAAAAATGAATCGGAAGGAGGAGATATATCAAAATGTATGCTCGCTGCTGAGTTAACAATGGAAAACTTAAATCGATTTGGTGATATAAGTGATAAGCAGTTTTTAGACAGGGTAGAATTGCTTAATGCGCTTGGTCTAACCGTCATTATATCAGATTGCAGTAATCACCAAAAGCTGATTAATTATTTATCTGACTATAAGATTAGTAGATTAGGAATTCTCATTGGGATACATGAACTCAAAGATATTTTGATAGAAAAATATGAGAATAATCAGGATGGAAGACTTTTAGCTGCATTTGGAGAATTATTCAGTAAGAACATCACAGTTTATGCTTATCCAGCCATCGAGAAAGAGGGAGATAAGATGATATTTGTCGAAAACCTTCCTGTCCCAGAAGGAATAAAATTTTTATATCAACACTTGATCAAAAATGATCAAATCCGACAAGTAGAAAAATACAATAGAAATCATATGCATATTATCCCGAGTAAAGTGTACGATGCGATAGGAGAATATGGTAATATGTGGTGGGAGGATTGTGTACCTAAAGAGTTAATTCCAATTATTAAAAACAATCGTTCATTCGGATATAAATCTGATAAGGATAATTTTGAATATGAAAAATCCAAAGGCAATGATGCCGAATATTATTAAGCTATTTATAGTCTCTTTTATCATTGTCTGCTGTAATACATCCGATAAAAAGCCAGATCAAAAAATGGACGATAAAGAAGAAGTAGCTATAGATACAGCAATGATAGAATACATTAGAGGTCAATTTGATCCTTCAAAGCATAAGGATTTTATTTCTATTCCTGACCAATATGCTTCGAGAAGTGGACTTTATCTAAGAAGAGAGGCACTATCTGATTTTATTAAAATGTATAATGAAGCTCATGGTGCAGGTGTAAGTTTAATAATAAAGTCAGCAACGAGAAATTTTGATTATCAAAAAGGCATTTGGGAGCGAAAGTGGCATGGGCAGACCCTGTTAGAAGGCAATGTAGATGCCAGGACTATCTCTGATCCAAAAGAAAGAGCACTCAAAATATTACTATATAGCTCTATGCCGAGCACGTCACGACACCATTGGGGTACTGATATAGATCTTAATAGTTTTGACAACTCCTATTTTGAAAAAGGTAGAGGAAAGAAGGAATATACTTGGCTTAGAGAAAATGCCCACAAATTTGGGTTTTGTCAGCCGTATACAAGTAAAGAGAATGGAAGAACTGGATATGAGGAAGAAAAGTGGCATTGGACCTACTTGCCAATAAGCAAGGGATTAACCGATTATGCTGAGCGATATCTTAAAAATGAAGACATATCTGGATTTGCTGGTGCTGAGTTGGCTATTGACATAGATGTAGTGGGAAACTATATCTTGGGGATTGACCCAAGTTGTTTATGATCAGTTGATGAAGGACATAAGATATCAAGAGTGGTTCAAAATTCGATCACATGAAGTAGATCCTGATAAAAATGTGACTCCTATCAATATATTGAAGCTTATGCAAGAGGCTTCAATGACGAATGCAAAGGAGCTGAGGGTTTCAGTATGGGAATTAGAAAAAGAAAATTTGGCATGGGTCCTTATAAGAAAATCACTCCATGTTCAGTCATATCCTCTATTAGGTCAAAAGGTAAAAGTTGTGACTTATCCTTCATCTTTTGATCGCTTTTTAGCCTACCGTGATTATAAAATGTATGCGGAGAATGGAGATTTACTTGCGTATGCAAGTTCCACTTGGACATTGATGAATACTATCACAAGAAGGATGGCCAAGATATCTGCCGAACTTATGGAACTCAAAGTAAGTGCGGAAGAAAAAATACTTGAACCACCAAAATCAAAAATTCCTCCTATTCTTGATCTTCAATATGCCGAGAAAATAAAGATTAAGAAGTATGACATAGATTGGAATGGTCACGTGAACAATATTCAATACGTTAAATATATTTTAGAAAACATTCCTCAAAGGTTTATTGAAGGGAGCACTTTGAAAGCAATTAATTTCCAAATTAAAGCAGAATGTTATCTGGGGGAGGAGATAGTAAGCGAATATCAAAAAAGTGATAATGCTATTTGCCATCAATTAAAAGCTGTGGAAAGAGACAAGATAGTGGCTATCGCAGAATCAACTTGGCGATAAAAAAAGGCCTTAATAATATTAAACTATCAAGGCCTTTTTTATTGCTAAAAGAAGTAATTAGTTTCCTTTAGTCACTCTATATAATTTTCCAATATTAGGAACCAATATTGCCTCCGTTCTTCTATTTTCAGCTCTACCTTCAGCTGTTGTATTATCTCCAGTAGGCATAAATTCAGCTCTACCTGATGCTATCAATTGATCAGGATTAACTCCCATGTCTATAAGTTTTCTTACTACCGCAGTAGCTCTTGACACACTTAAGTCCCAATTGTCTTTGTACTGCTTTCCATCAAGGATTTGCTTTGAGTCTGTATGACCTTCTATGATCATGGCCACATTTGGATTTCCAGTTAGCATATTAGCCAACATTTGTAGAGTTTCTTTGTCATTAGGATCAACTCTCGCTGAGCCAGATCTAAAATCTAATTCATCGTTTAGATCAAGGTATAAGAAGTTCTCTATCTCATTAATCCGAGCATTACTCCCGGCCACAGCATTTTCGACGTCAGCGAATGCCGCATTAATTTCTCCTCTGAGGTTATCAAGTTGAGATTGCTTATCATCTACAGATTCTTGCACTTTGGCTAATTTCATATCAAAATCACTCTTTGCTTTTTCAAGATCAGCATTAAGAGCAGTTTTTTGAGAAGACAGATTAGTATTAGCGTCTTTAAGAGCAGCGATTTCTGCTTCTTGGCTACTTTTTGACGAATCAAAATCTGCTTGAAGTTTATCTAATTTCATTGCAAGCTCATCTTTTTCGGCTTGTAAAGCGTCAAATGATTTTTTACTAACACATGAAATTGACAATATGCACACTCCTATAAATAATGTGATAAGTTGTGTATTAAATTTCATCCTTTTTCTACGGTTTGATTTTAAACAGAATATTCAGACTGCGAATATATTTATTCTTATACAGAATATAAGTTTCAAATTATCAATATGTCATATAAAATTTATCCTAAAGTGTTATCTCTCACTGCTAACGAAGAATGATTTTAATGCTACGAATTCTTCCATATCCAAGAGATCTTTGAAAAAGATATCATTTTGATATGTGTACCAAGTGAAGTATTGACCATGATTAAGTGACTCCTTTAACATGTTAATCGCTTCATCATACATCCCAAGAGCAGTATATATTTTGGCTTGATTATATTCCCAAAGTTTATAATCATCGCTGGTAGATTTTGATTTTGAGACTGCGTCAAGACCTATTTCTCTATTACCATTCAAGACCTTTAGGGCTATCAATTCTTGACTGAAGATTTGGATGGGAATTCCAGAGCAACTATAAATGATTGTATAGAAGGTCCACATGGTCCTTCAGGACCCCCAAGGGCCAGCAGCACTTCCGTATCAGAAGTCTTTGCAAATGTCTGGTAGTAGTGGTTGTCTTGAGATAGATGATGAAGTCTTTAACGGTAATCCAGATTTAGTCATCTTACACACCTACAGGAGAACAATATTAGATGGATTTGCTCCACCAGTGATCGAGACTGTATATAATAATGGCAAGTGGAATGTTTGTTCTGTCAATGGAAGTAATTTGCCCAATGATAGTAATAGCCATTATGACCTGCTAGTAGTAGCAGATTTATCCAATTGATATAGATAAGATATAACAAACCCCCTATCAGTTAAGATAGAGGGTTTTGAGGTCGGAAGCGGATTCGAACCGCTGTACGAGGTTTTGCAGACCTCTGCCTAGCCACTCGGCCACCCGACCTTTAAATCGGTCGACAAATATATATCAAAATAAGTTTTACATGAAAAATAATTTAATTGATCCTTCCCTTATAGTCTTTCTTATATATTACTGATTTGACATATTGTTTCAGTTTCAAGTGTGCTAATATGCTAAATACAAAATATGTAGTCACTAAAGCGATAAGAACCAAAATATTAATACCAATAGAAAAATTGATATATGGGCTCTGAGCTAATCCATTTTTTAATAGCACAATTCCCGAAATTGTAGCAGAAGTGAGAATTGCCAAAATAGCGGACAATCTCATATTAGTGAACTTTTCTTTTAGTTGGCTGTGATAGCATTTAAGAAGTAATTGTTGATAGAGTGAATTGTGAGGTTTCATTGAGACGAGTTGCTGAGCTATATTTAGAGCGGCATCAATCTTCTGCAAGTCGTAGTGTGCAGCCCCTTTGATAAAAACCAATTCTTCAAAATTATCTCCAGCAGAAAAATTGGTTTTATTTAAGAAGACATATTCTATCAAATCATCTATTTCGCCGAGTACTTTCTCATAACGACCTAAATCAAAAAGAGCTTTAACAAATTCATATTTTAAAAAATATTGCTGCTCAATTTCTAATTGAAAGATCTGATTCGTCTTTTCTTCGTAGAACTTGATCTTTCGGAGATAGTCATTGGGTTCAATCTGACTGTATAGCTTGAATATGTTATTTTGAGCAGAAGCCATGTTTAATTATCTCATCTTGAAAATACAACCAACTATTTTAATTTCTGTTGTCACTTCCCCAGTATAATTTTTCGTGAATGGTCCTTAAGAATGTGATGTTCTTTAGACTTAATAGTTTAGTGTTAAAGTCACATTTTCTTACAGCTAATTGATGATCAGAGGTGATAGTTTCAAATCTCGAATCCAAAGTGCATAAAAAGTTTTCGGAGCGACCTTCTATTTCAAAACTTATCACAGAGGTATCTGATATCACCAAGGGTCTAACATTGAGATTATGCGGAGCAACAGGTGTTATGATAAAATTACCGGTGTTGGGAAATACTATAGGACCACCACAACTCAAAGAATATCCTGTTGATCCAGTAGGAGTGGCTACAATAAGCCCATCAGCCCAGTAGGAATTAAGATAATCTCCATTGATATAGGTATGTATGGTGATCATAGAGGAAGTATCTCTCTTGTGCAGCGTAAAATCATTGAGAGCATAAGGAGTACTTCCAAAGATTCCAGGTGCAGATTCTAAGTATATCATACTCCTCTCTTCTATTTGATATCTACCTGCATCAATTTGATCAAAAGATTCTGAGATATATTTTTCTTCAACGCTTGCCAAAAAACCTAACCTGCCTAAATTAACTCCAAGAATCGGAATACCTAAGTCTTGGATTATGGTAGTGGCCTGCAGAATTGTGCCATCTCCGCCCAATGTAAGTACCAAATCAATCTTTTCTTTGGCCAGCTCAGCGTAACCCTTGATCAGCTTTATATTTGGTGTATCTATTATATTATCTAGATGATCATATACCATATCATTGGTATATAATTCGAACTTTCTCTTCTCCGCTTCTTTAATAACTTTAAGAAGTGATGGATAATTCTTTTCCTTAATAAATCGACCGAAGAGTAATATTTTCATCTATTCCATTTCTTTATCGCACTATACTTCTACAATGTAGCAAATAATAGACCGTTTTAGTAGAGGCTTGATCTGTAGTAAAAGTTTATATAGCTTTATTGTACTGCTTGATGATGATATAGACATTTATTAATAAAATAATGTTAGGGCAAGAAGATTGAATTTATGAGCGAATCCTCCCATTACGATACCCTTATCCAGAAGCTGGATCAGTTTATAAGAAAATATTATATCAATAGATTGCTCAAAGGTTCCTTGTTGTTTATAGCCGTGTGCATAGGATTGTTTTTGCTTTATGGTCTTATAGAACATCAATTCTATTTATCAAAAGGCGGAAGAAAATTATTGTTCTTTTCTTACATAGCTACTGCGCTGGTTACATTGGGTTTTTGGGTGATTCTGCCCTTATCTAAATATCTTAAGCTTGGAAAAGTAATAAGTCACGAACAAGCGGCAGTGATCCTAGGGGATCACTTTGGAGACGTAAAAGACAAGCTCTTGAATGTCTTACAATTAAAAAAATCAATTGCCAATGAACAGATAGACTTAATAGAAGCCAGTATCCATCAAAAATCAAAAGAGGTAAGCATTGTTCCATTTAAATCAGCGATAGATCTTGGAAAGAATAAGAAATATTTGAAGTATGCACTTCCTCCAGCCTTGTTGTTATTGTTTGTATTATTTGCGGCACCAAGTTTAATCAGAGATAGCACTTATCGAATTATAAACAACAATCAAGAGTTTGTAAAACAAGCCCCATTCGACATAATTATCCAAAATAAGAATTTGGAGGTATTAGAATTTGATGATTTTAGTTTGGATGTTAAGGTAGAGGGTGAAAAGTTACCTAATGAGTTATATGTCAATGTGGACAATTATGATTATCGATTAACCAAAATTGCTCCTGACCAATTCAGATATCTGTTTAGTAATGTTAGGAAGAATACAGAGTTTCAACTTTACTCAGGTAAGTATAAAAATTCGACTGATGTTTTAAAGGTTTTACCTAAGCCAAGGTTGGTGAACTTTGATATCAAATTGGATTATCCCGCCTACACAAAAATTAAGGATGAAACTATTTTCAATTCAGGAGATATATCTGTACCAGAAGGAACTCGAGTTACATGGAATTTTAATGCTGAATCTACTGACCAAATCAATTTTAAATTTGGAGACAAGAAAGAATCTTTAGCCAAATCAGGAAGTAAGTCTTTTCTCTACCAAAATAGAATATTCAAAGATGTTGCTTACTCAGTTAGTTTGTCTAACGAATTTTTGCCTCTTGGTGATTCGATGAGCTATTTTATAAGGAGCTCAAAGGATGAATTTCCACAGATAACAGTGAATACTTTACAAGATTCAATTGAGAAAAATGTTTACTACTTCGTTGGTGATGCTTCTGATGATTATGGCTTGACTTCATTGAGTTTTGTTTATCAAGTCTCAAATGATCTTGGACAGACATTAAGAAGTAATAGTATGCCGGTTCAAATCGCACCTAATGAGCAAATCGATTTTGATTATATATTAGATATATCGGAATTGGAAATTCAGCCAGGAGAAAAGATATCCTATTATTTTGAAGTCTTTGATAACGATGGAGTGAATGGATCCAAATCTACCAAAAGTGCCACCCAATCCTTTAGACAACAAAGTATAGAAGAGCTAAAAGAAGAAGAACAGCAAAATGAGGAAGAGATTAAAGAAAAGCTTGATGATTCAATTAAGGAGGCCAAAGAAATCCAAGAAGAGTTAAAAAAATTAAGAGAAAAATTACTTCAAAAAACTGAACCGGATTGGCAAGATAAGAAGCAATTGGAGAGGTTGTTGGATCGTCAGAGAGAATTGCAGCAACAACTTGAAGAAGCAAAAAATGCTAATGAAAAAAATCTGAAAAATCAGATGGATTTTATGCAATCTTCTCCTGAGATCCAACAAAAACAGGAAAGACTTCAAGAATTATTTGAAGAGGTGGTCAATGACGAAATGAAGGAGCTCATGGAGCAAATTCAGGAGCTCATGGAGGACTTGGGTAAGGAAGAATCGCTTCAGATGATGGAAGAGTTCAAAATGGACGAAGAAAGTTTAGAAAATGAAATGGAACGTCTTTCGGAATTATATAAACAACTCGAGGTTGAAAAAGAAATGAACGAAACCATTGAGAAAATGGATGAGCTGGCTAAAGAGCTAGATAAGTTGGCAGAACAAACTCAAGATGAGGAGAAGTCTCAAGAAGATTTACAAAAAGAACAGGATGAAATAAACAAAGAATTTGAAGAGCTTGCGGATCAGATGGATAAGTTGATGGAGAAAAATGATGAATTGGAATTCCCTAAAAATATACCTGATGATGCTCCAGAACAAATGGATGATATACAAGATGATTTAGACGATAGTCAAGAAAGTCTTGAAAAACAAGACAACCAAAAGGCATCAGGAAAGCAGAAGTCAGCAAGTCAAAAAATGAAAAAGATGTCACAGCAGATGCAAAGCCAAATGATGGAAGGAGGGTCTGAGCAAATGCAAGAAGATATTGAGACTTTAAGACAGCTCTTGGAAAATTTAGTAACACTATCATTTGACCAAGAAGGTTTAATCAATAGCATAAATAGAACTACTGTAAACACTCCGAGATATATCTCTCTCCTACAAGATCAAATGAAAATCAAGGATGACTTCAAGATTGTAGAAGATACCTTGCAAGCACTAAGTAAGAGACAACCAGATATCGAGGGATTTGTACTTGAAAAAGTAACTGAAGTTAAACATCAATTAGCGCAAAGTTTAACTCAATTAGAGGATCGTAAGAAGCCAGAAGCAAATCAAAGTCAAAGAACTACGATGACTAATCTGAACGATTTGGCATTAATGTTGTCAGAATCTATGGAGCAGATGCAACAACAGATGGCAGGAATGATGTCTGGCAGCCAGATGTGTCAAAATCCTGGGAACAGTCCTGGCCAAAAAGATGGCAAAGATGGTAAATCAGGAAATGTGCCAATGGATAAAATTTCGGAGGGCCAAGAAAAAATGTCCGAAGAATTGAAAGGAATGATAGATAAGCTTAAATCAGGGCAAGGAGGATCTGCTAAGGAGTTCGCAGAAGCTGCAGCAAAGCAAGCGGCTTTAAGAAAAGCATTAGAACAAATGCAAAGAGAGATGCAGGAACAAGGTCAAGGAGCATCTGACCAGTTGCAAGAGATTATTGATGAGATGGATAAACAAGAAGTAGATCTTGTCAACAAAAAATTGGATAATGAAATGTTGATGAGACAACAGAATATTATGACAAGACTTCTTGAGGCCGAAAAAGCCCAAAAAGAACGAGAGTATGATGATAAGAGAAAATCAACTGAGGCTGAAGAAATAAAAAAGAAAATACCTCCATCACTTGAAAAATATATACAAGAGCGTAAAGCTCAATTAGAAGAATATAAATATGTATCTCCAGAAATGAAACCCTACTATAAGAAACTGGTCGATGAATATTATAAAAAACTAAAGAGAGCTTAACGAAACAACTTTTAATGTCGAAACAAATTCTAAAGCTTCCCTCGTGTAGTAAGAGTATCTGTCAGTTAGAACAGTTTATCGGTGTAGTTGCTCATCAGTATAAGATCAGTAACGATAAATATCCTGATATCCTAATCAGCCTAACTGAAGCAGTAAACAATGCAATAATACACGGCAACAAAGAAGATCGAGACAAATATGTAGAGATTGAAATCAATCAAACAGTCAAAGGTCTATCTTTTTTAGTGAGCGATGAAGGTAAAGGGTTTAATCCCAAAAATGTACCTGACCCTACCTCTCCTGAAAACATAGGTTGCTGTGGAGGCAGAGGGGTATTCTTGATGAAACAGTTGGCAGATAAGGTGGAATATCACGACAATGGTAGGAAGGTAGAAATTCATTTTACCGTATAAATGAAATTGGGAGTTGAATTTGTTATCGAAGATGTCGAATTAAATCTCGAAGATCGAGAAAAGTTGACATCATGGATAATTAATGTGGTAAGTATACATAACAAAACTATAGACCAATTAACCTATATTTTTTGCTCAGATGATTACCTCTTAAAAATAAATAAGGAGTATTTAGATCACGACTACTATACAGATATAATTACCTTTCCTTATTCATATGATGAGCTCTCTGCAGATATGTTTATTAGTATAGATAGGATTATAGATAATGCAGAAAGACTAAAGGTCCCTTTTACAAAAGAACTCCATAGAGTAATGATACATGGCATCTTGCATTTACTAGGATATGATGATAAGCTAGAGGAGGACCAGAAGGTGATGAGACAAAAAGAGGATGACTACATTGCTCTTTTATAGTTTTTTAATGATAAGGTAATTTCTCTTAATAAGTTGATCGTGTCTGTGGGTTTCATCCCATTAAGGATGTTAGCATCGATAGGGTCGCCAATTTCTATCTGAAGTGTTTTTCCTCTTTTATTATTTACCTCATTAAGCAATAATCCCAATCTTAAATTTTGATTTATATGACTGGCTATTTGAAATAACTGACTGTTGCTGCCATGAAAAAATATTGGTATAATAGTCGGTTTAGTTTTCTTGATGATTTTGAGAATAAAATTTTTCCATTCTAAATCCTCTGCATTTTTTGAAAAAATTTTGTGGGTTGTTGCTACACCTCCAGAAGGAAATATACCTATCGCTCCCCCCTCCTCCATAATCTGGATGGCATCTTGTTTTGTCTTAATATTGGTTAAAAGAGCATTTTTTGTTTCATCAAAATCTATCGGCAATAAATATTTTCCTAATAATTCTTCCTTACACAATACCTTATTAACAATGAGCTTAAAGTCTGGTCTAATTAAGCTCAATAAATGACCTAAACTCAATCCATCAATTACACCAAACGGATGATTGGCTATTATAATAACTGGTCCAGATTTAGGAATTTTGTCCAATTGATATTTGCAATAATCAAGTTTGACCTTCAAAAGTGGAAATAGATAGTGCCATATTGTCACATCGTTTATTGCAAGTGATTTAAGATGATTGTATGCCTTTTCTATTTTACGTCGACCTGTTATAAGTTCTACAGAGTTGATCACAAGACGTTTGGCGATTGGATCGCCGGGAGAAGAGTATGAGATCATTTTTTGATCTTTACCGACTATTTCGTTGAATATTTTATTCATTATTCAATGGTTGTTGAAGTAGTTTTTTGACAACAAATGATTTTCTATGAAAAGTAGATGGACCTTTTTCTTGGAGGACTAATCTATGATGTAATGTTCCATAGCCTTTGTTTTTATTCCATCCATAATGAGGATATTGTTCATCCAATTTTTTCATATGATCATCACGATATGTTTTGGCAAGTATAGATGCTGCGGCAATACTGGTATACTTACCATCACCTTTGATAATACAGTGATAAGGAATGTTTCTATATGGATTAAACCTATTGCCATCAATTAACAACAATTCTGGTGTTATTGATAAGGCTTTTAAGGCTTTATGCATCGCTAGAAAAGATGCATTAAGAATATTGATCTGATCTATTTTATATTCTGATACAGATTGGACCGAATAAGATATCGCTTCCTTTTCGATAATTTCTCTGAGTTTATATCTGTCTTTTTCGTTTAATTTTTTACTATCGTTGAGCTTAGGATGGCGAAACCCTTTTGGGAGAATTACAGCAGCGGCAAAAACTGGGCCTGCAAGGCATCCTCTACCTGCCTCGTCACAGCCAGCTTCTACTTTGTTATTAGTATAAGAGGATAATAGCATAATAATCAATGGACTTAGCTAAGATAAACTTTGCAAGTATGAATCGTGATATTAAATAAAATAAATCTATATGTATACTTTAAAATTTATAAGGTTTTAGATAGGTTATCTTTGTAGCAATTTTTAGAATTGATGTGCCATCTTGGCACGAATAGTTAATTGGAACAATAATAGATCAAGGATATAGTAATATCTATGTACGTATAAGAATAGAAATATAATGTTGAACATATTTAAAAAAGTCTTCGGGACTAAGCAAGATAGGGATGTAAAGGAGTACTCTAATAGAGTTGACGAAATCAACGAGTATTTTACTAATTATAGAGCTCTTTCCAATGATCAATTGAGAAATAAAACACTTGAATTCAGACAACGAATTTCGGAGCATCTAAAAGGTATTGATGAAGACATCAATGAGATAAAACAAAAATCTAAAGAAGAAACAGATCTTCTGGTTAAAGAGGAGCTTTATAATGAGATCGATAAGCTGACTAAAGAAAGAGATGAACATCTTGAAGATATCCTTAAAGAACTGTTACCCGAAGCTTTTGCAGTCGTAAAAGAAACTTCGAGGAGATTCTCAGAAAGTGATACAATAGAAGTAACAACAACTGATAGAGATAGAGATCTTGCTGCCACTAAAAGTTATGTATCAGTTAATGGAGATAAGGCCTTGTGGAACAATAGTTGGACTGCCGCAGGAGGAGAGATTGTTTGGAACATGGTGCACTATGATGTTCAGCTAATTGGTGGAATGGTATTGCATGATGGCAAGATTGCAGAAATGCAGACGGGAGAAGGTAAGACATTGGTTGCGACTCTGCCTGCTTATCTTAATGGATTAAGTGGACAAGGAGTGCATGTGATAACTGTCAATAATTATCTAGCACGTAGGGATGCAGAATGGATCGGGCCAATAATGGAATTTTTATTCCTTACGATCGACTGTATTGACAAGTATAAACCACATTCAGAACAAAGAAGCACAGCCTATAAATGTGATATAACTTACGGGACTAACAATGAATTTGGCTTTGATTATCTAAGAGATAATATGGTTAGATCTATGGAGGAAAAGGTGCAAGGTAAGCACCATTTTACCATGATAGATGAGGTTGATTCTGTATTAATAGATGATGCCAGAACCCCATTAATTATTTCAGGACCAGTACCAAAAGGTTCGGAAGATCAAGAATACTTGGAGTTAAAGCCTAAGGTCGAAAAACTTATCGCAGCTCAAAGAAAGCTAGCAACACAATATCTGGCTGAGGCCAAAAAAGGATTTGCCAGTGGCAATAGAGGATATGAAGAGGGAGATGCAGGATTGACTTTATTAAGAGCTTTTAGAGCACTTCCTAAATATAGACCATTGATTAAATTCTTGAGTGAAGAAGGTGTAAAGGTAACCATGCAAAAAGCAGAAAACTTCTACATGCAGGAACAATCTAAGAGGATGCATCTAGTAGATGAACCATTACTTTTTACAATCGATGAGAAAAACAGGAATGTTGAATTAACCGAGAAAGGAGCCGAATTTTTAGCCAAAGGAGAAGCAGAAGAAAACTTCTTCGTCATGCCAGACATCGCTTCAGAAATGCAGATTTTGGATGAGCAGGAGAAACAAGAGGGATTAGATTTAAATGATCAGAAACAAGAACTAGTTAATGATTATAGTGTCAAGTCCCGAAGGCTACATGCTGTAAGTCAGCTACTAAAGGCTTATACATTATTTGAAAAAGATGAAGAATATGTAGTTCTTGATGGTCAAGTGAAGATCGTTGATGAGCAGACAGGAAGAATGATGGAAGGGCGTCGATATTCTGATGGATTACATCAAGCATTGGAGGCTAAAGAAAATGTCAAAGTTGGTGACATCACACAGACTTACGCCACTGTAACCCTACAGAACTATTTTAGAATGTACCATAAGATGTGTGGTATGACCGGTACGGCAGAAACTGAAGCAAAAGAGTTCTGGGACATCTATAAATTAGATGTGGTTGTTATTCCTACTAACAGACCTATTCAGCGTGATGATCGTGATGATCTTGTGTACAAGACGGCGCGAGAAAAATATAATGCTGTTATCGACGAGATTGTAAAGTTGACAGAAGCGGGCAGACCAGTCTTGGTTGGAACCACATCTGTGGACATATCTGAAAAATTGAGTCGTATGCTTAATCTGAGAAATATTAAACACAATGTTCTCAATGCTAAGCAACACCAGAGAGAAGCTGAGATAGTGGCGGATGCTGGAAAAGCTGGCAATGTGACTATTGCTACCAATATGGCAGGTCGAGGTACGGATATCAAGATATCTGATGAGGTCAAGAGTGCAGGAGGATTGGCAATTATTGCCACAGAGAGACATGACTCTCGAAGAGTAGATAGACAGTTAAGAGGTCGTGCCGGTAGGCAGGGAGACCCTGGGTCTTCACAGTTTTATGTGTCGCTGGAAGATAACTTAATGCGATTATTTAATTCAGAGAGGTTGGCAAAACTGATGGATAGAATGGGCCATAAGGAGGGTGAAGTACTCCAACATAATATGGTGAGTAAATCTATAGAAAGAGCGCAGAAAAAAGTTGAAGAAAACAATTTTGGAGTACGAAAAAGACTCTTAGAATATGACGATGTAATGAATATTCAGCGTGAGGCCATTTACAAAAAACGTAATAATGCTCTTTCAGGTGAAAGGCTTTCGGTTGACTTATTCAACTTGTTTTCTTCTTTAACAGAAAATCTAGTCGTAGATTATAAGAATATAGGAGATTTTGATGCCTTTAGAAATGAGTGTTTGAGAGTATTGGGTAATGATCCTGATTTCAAAGAAGAAGAATTTAATAGTTCTAATGAGCAAATTCTCATTGAAAAACTTCACAAAGAAACGACTGAACTATACAAGCAGAAATTCGCTAAAATAGTAGAGTTGTTACTTCCTGTAATTAAGAGAGTTCATGAAAACGAAGGACATAGGTACAAACGTATCGCAGTCCCTTTTACAGATGGTAGTAAAAAACCATTGCCTATATCAGCCGAATTAGAAAAAGCAATCGATACACAAGGGAATAGTATTGTTGAGGATATTGAAAAAGCCGTGAGCTTATCAATTATTGACAATACTTGGAAAGAGCATTTACGTGCCATGGATGAATTGAAAGATTCTGTACAAGCTGCTTCTTTTGAGCAAAAGGATCCATTAGTAATCTACAAGATGGAGGCATATGATCTATTTGAGAGATTGATATATAATATCAATGAGGAAGTTAGTTCATATCTTATGAAAGGTAGATTGGTCATTAATGTAGACGAGAATTTGAGAGAAGCTAAAAAAGTAAAAACAGATCTGAGTAAAACTAATGCGTCCAGAACAGAAGATAATGCCCGAAGGGCTGCAGCAGAAGGAGTGAGTCGCCAACGATCGAAACCTGAGACTTTTAAAAGAGAGCAAGTAAAGGTGGGTAGAAATGCACCATGTCCATGCGGAAGTGGTAAGAAGTATAAGCAATGTCACGGTAAGAAATAAATATCCTACTTTTATAGAGTATATAAGTTCAGTAGATAATGAGATTTATTTTTGTTTTTTTCCTTTTAGCAGGTTTTAGTCCGTTGTTTGGACAAATTATAGAGGAAACTCTTGAGGTCAAGACCCTAATGCAAAACTTTGAAAAAATAGGTAAAGAACAATTGTATGTTGAAGGTTGGCGCATAAAGATTATAAGTACCACTGATCGAAGGGCATTAGAAAAAGCCAAATGGTTATTTGAACAAAAATATCCAGATTTAGTATATTCTTTAAGTCATGAAGCTCCCTATTATAGCATGAAGGTGGGTGCATTTGAAGATAGAATTGATGTTGAACCAATGCTAGTTTTGTTTAAGGAAGATTTTCCATTAGCTATTCCGTTCAGAGATAAAGTAACTAAAACAGAGTTGCTATCTGAGTATGAAAATTAGTGGTAATATTAGGGGTTTACCTCAGTTTGACTGGCTAATATTATTTTGCTATCTCGCCTTAGTTGTAGTTGGTCTTATGATGATTTATACGACTACTTATCATGATTTTTTAGGAGGTAACATATGGTCTATAACTAGTCCTTTTGGGAAGCAGGTAGTATGGGCTGGAGTATCAATAGTTTTGATGCTGGCAGTTTTTGTAGTTGATTGGCAGTTTTGGAACACTATATCGATTCCCTTATATATTCTCGGGCTCATTTCACTTATTGCAGTATTGTTAATTGGAAATGAAATAAAAGGTGCAACTTCTTGGATTGCCGTTGGGCCATTTACTATTCAACCCTCAGAGTTTGCTAAGTTGACAACTTTAATTTATGTTTCGAGCCTATTGAGTTCGATTAGATATAATCTGCGAGAATTTAAAACTCAGTTGTTGTTAGTTGTCCTTATTATGTCTCCAGTTATGTTGATTATTCTTCAGCCTGATCCTGGATCAGCATTAACTTTTTCATCTCTTTTTCTATTGCTTTATCGAAAGGGAATGCCCACTATATATTATGTCATTGGGATATTAATTTTTCTTACGCTAGTTCTATCCTTAATTTATGGATATGAATTTTCTTTTGGCACATTAGTGCTTATTGGTCTTTTGTTCATTTTGGATTTTAGTCAGAATAGAATCCTATCCATTATGATGATTACCACACTAATTTTAACTTATATCATATCTTATCAATATGGTTTTGTAGCCTATGCGTTAGGTTTAAATATCGCTGTGTTCATTTTTGTGCTTTTTTATTTTAATAGGAGGAAGTCTATGAGTACCAAGTTCTCATACATTGGCGGTATTCTCCTATTTGGTATGATTTCCTTTGTAAGCTCCTATGCATTTAATAATGTCTTGAAACCTCATCAACAGGATCGTATCAATGTATGGCTCCAACCGGAGAAGTGTGACCCAAGAGGTTCACTGTATAATTTAATACAGTCAAAATTGGCCATTGGTTCTGGAGGGCTGACAGGTAAAGGATACTTAGAGGGAACTTATACTAAACTTAACTATGTCCCTGAACAAACGACTGACTTTATTTTCAGTAGTATTGGAGAAGAACAAGGATTTATAGGGGGCGCAGCTGTTATCGTATTGTTTTTCATTTTAGTGTTTAGACTGATCCAAAAAGGAGAGAATTCTAAACATCAATTTATTAAGAACTATTCTTATGCTGTAGCTGGATTTATATTCATTCATTTCTTTATCAATATTGGTATGACCATGGGTATTTCGCCAGTTATTGGAATACCTTTACCATTTATTAGCAAAGGGGGTTCTTCTCTAATGTCATTTTCAATTATGATAGGGATTGCGCTTAAAATGTATAAATCAAGATAACTTTTATGGGTTTTGAATTATTGAAAACCTCAGAAACTGGATCTGCACGTGCAGGGAAATTAACAACAGATCATGGAACTATAGAGACTCCCATATTTATGCCTGTTGGAACTCAGGGGACAGTAAAAGGCGTACATTTTACAGAAATAGAAAACTTAAAAGCTCAAATTATTTTGGGTAATACCTTTCATTTATATCTAAGACCGGGACATGAGTTGATAGAGGAAGTGGGAGGCTTACATCAATTTAATACTTGGTCCAAACCAATACTTACAGATAGTGGAGGTTATCAAGTATATAGCTTAAGTGGTATTAGAAAGATTACCGAAGAAGGGGTCAATTTTAGATCTCCTGTTGATGGCTCCAAGCATTTTTTTAGCCCAGAAAGGGCAATAGACATACAGCGTAGTATAGGTGCTGATATCATAATGGCTTTTGATGAGTGTACACCTTATCCTTGTGATTATAATTATGCAAAGAAATCTATGCATATGACCCATAGGTGGCTCAAAAGATGTCAAGATCACTTTTATGCTCAAACACCAATCCATGGGTATAAGCAAATATTAGCTCCCATTGTACAAGGTAGTACATATGACGATCTCCGAGTAGAGTCGGCTAAGTATATTGCTGACCATAGAGCAGAGGTAAACGCAATTGGGGGATTATCAGTTGGTGAACCTGCACCTATAATGTATGATACGACGCAATTAGTATGTGAGCATCTTCCTAAAGATGATGCGAGATATTTAATGGGAGTTGGGACCCCACAAAATATCATAGAATGTATCGATAGAGGAATTGATATGTTTGATTGCGTCCTCCCTACGAGAAACGCAAGGCACGGAATGATATATACTTCAGAAGGGATTATCAACATCAAAAACGCCAAGTGGAAAAAAGACTTTAGCCCAATAGATGCAGAGCTTGATTGTCCTACGAGCAATAAACATTCAAAAGCATACTTAAGACATCTTTTTATGGTTAAGGAGTCCCTTGGACTACAGATAGCGAGTATCCATAACCTTACATTTTATCTATGGTTGGTTGGTGAAGCAAGGAAACAAATTATGAATGGCACATTTTCGCAATGGAAATCTGGCATCATTGATCGTTTGGGATATAAATTATAGTACCACAAAAAAACGCCCACCAAAGTTTATAGTGGGCGCCTCAAAACAAAACGAAAAACCAACTTTATCTAACTGTATTTTTATACTCCACGTCTTAACTTAACTGGAATTCTCTTTCTCTTTCCTTCTCTAAAAACTTCGACATCTACGGTATCTCCAATTTTGACAAACTTTAGAGCATCTTGTAGATCCTCAAAATCATTTATTCTCTCACTGTTTACTCCTATAATTACGTCGCCGATTTCTACACCCGCACTCTCAGCAGAACTAAAGCCCACTTTTCTACCATATCTATCGACGTTATAATTTCTCACAAATACACCATATTCTATATCGACATCTACCCCTTGTTCTTTAACCTCCGAAATGGGCAAAATGCTTACGCCAAGCATAGCTCTTTGTATATCTCCTCCAGACTCTTTGATCTCAGTAACTACTCTTTTAACCAGATTGGATGGTATTGCGAAAGAATATCCGGCATATACTCCTGTTGGAGAAGAGATGGCTGTGTTAATACCGATCAATCTACCTTGAGCATCGACAAGTGCACCTCCACTATTACCAGGATTAACTACTGCATCGGTTTGAATAAACTCTTCTATAGATTTTTGATTTTTGATGATGTCAAGGTCTCGACCTTTGGCACTTACTATACCTGCCGTGACTGTAGAGGTAAGATTGAATGGGTTACCCACAGCAACCACCCATTGGCCAACTTCTACTTGATCCGAATCTGCAAATGAAAGATTAGAAAGACGTTGTCCCTCAATTTTAATTACCGCTAAATCTGTACTGGGATCCGTCCCAATTTTAGAAGCTGTAAAAGTTCTACCATCAGATGTAATTACCTCTATATAGTCAGCAAATCCAACAACGTGATTATTGGTTACTATATATCCATCTTGAGAAATGATTACACCAGATCCAGTCCCTGCTTGTGGTCTATCTTTTTGTCTTCTGAACCCCCAGAAGTTTTCATAGGGATCATAATAATCTCTTTTTTGATAATCTGTGTACGCCTTGTTTTGAGCTTTGATATGGACAACTGCAGGATTAGCTATTTTAGCCGCATTGACAAAATTAAGAGTAGGACTCGTCGCAGTCAGACTATTAGAACTAATATCGATTTTTTGAGCTTGAGGTTGTGACTCATAGACTATTGGGCCATTATCCAACATTTTAAATGCACCTATAGCTATTACTCCTCCTATAATACCTGCAAAAACTAAAGGGAATAAATTTTTCATCTTTCCTCGTTTTGTTAAACAAATAAATATAATTCTTAGCAGCTTTCTTCATTAGTATCGACTGATACACGAAGAATATAGATGAACAAAAAATACTGTTTCATCAGTCTTATATAAACGGATAGAAAACCTAATTTGTTTTTTGTAAAATATCTATTAACATGAAGTTAACAGAGCTATTTTAGCTCTGTTAACCTTGTTTGATTATAACATATTATTTGAGGCCTCTTACCACTGTTGTTCCGGCACCAAATACGTTGTTTTCGCCATATCGAGATTTACCTTGTTTGGCCCATTCAAGCTGAATTTCGAGTTCCTTAAGTTTCAACTGATCTGGTGTTGATCTAAGCTTAGCTGCTTTGGCTTCATATTGAGCCGCTTCATAAAGTGCTTTTGCCTCTGCTATGATGGCGTCACCAAGATTAGTTTTTTCCTCGGCCATTTGAGCAGCCAGTTTATTTTTTTCAATCTGCTCGGCCGTTCGCTTGGCGGCCTCAGAAATTTCCACAGGTATATCAACATCCGTGATCTGTACTCTCGCTAATAAAAGATAAAACTCTTGAAGTTCTTCTGTTAAAATTTGAGACAATTTACTTTCGGCTTCTCCACGCTTAGTCAAGTTAAGATCTACTGCGCCATAATTAGGAATTACCTCCTTACCAGCAGATTTAATCGTCTTCACTAGCTTAGTTTCTACATCGGCTATTTCTGTATGAAGTAGATTCACTTTCTTTGGGTTAAACCTAAAATCAACTGCAATTTCTACTCCAGTGGACATGTTGTTCAAATCGTTAAACTCGAAGTCATTGACTATAGTTTGTTCTCTACAATCATATTCTACCATGTCGTCAAACATCCAGTGGAGTCCACTATGAAGTCCTTCATCATAGATTTTATTCATATTTGTTTCTCCACCCCAAGAGACTTCAACTCCTTTATGACCAGGCTCAACTGTTGTGCATGAGCTGGCTAATACGATACTTATTATTACAATCCCTATTAATTTTTTCATACTGTGTCGTTTTTGAATTTATCCAAATCTTCATTGCTGCCCTCTTCTGGAGCAGTTCGGTCAAAATACTTGTAGGTTACCCAAAACACATATACTATTATTGCGGGTATCACCATCCATACTATTATTTTCATATCTACTTTGTTTTGATGATAACTTCAATTTAGTCTATCAAGACTAATTGTTAAATTCTATTCGATTAATTACTTGGAAAACACTACTAAACCAAGGAAGAAATCTTTTGTGCTAAGGTGTAATCTTTGTCTGTTATAGAGTTATTTGCATCATGGGTGGTTAATTCAATATTAACCATATTATAGACATTAGACCAATTAGGGTGGTGATCCATTTTGTCCGCAACCATGGCTACTTTAGTCATAAAGGCAAATGCCTCTATAAAGTCGTTAAACTTAAAAGATGCACATAGTTTATTATTTTTTTCAGTCCATCTATTATCTAAACGACCAGTCATAACTATTGATTTGGATTAAACATTGCTTGAGAAGATCAATACAGTCCCTTATGTCCTTTTTATGAGTCATCTCTATATGTTGGTGAAGATATCGACAAGGTATAGAAATACCACCTGCTATTGATCCACCTGTGGCATGTCTTTGTATAGCGGCCGTATCTGTACCTCCAGCAGGGAGAATTTCTATCTGGTGATCAATTTTTTCTTTATTAGCAACTTCTTTCATAAACTTCACCATTCGATAGTCACATATGGTACCACCATCTAATACTTTGATTGCAGCACCTTTACCTAATGAAGTTATTTTTTCGTGAGGTTGAGAGTTAGGTATATCACAGGCCAGCGTTACGTCAAGATTAATTCCAAAATCTGGGTTGACTCCAGAAGCTATAGCTGTAGCACCTCGCAATCCCACTTCTTCTTGTACAGTAAAGGCACCATATATATCGCAAGACACCTCAGTTTTGGCCAGTTCACGTAATGCTTCTATAAGGATAAAAACACTAACTCGATTGTCTAAAGATTTAGCATTTACACAATCTCCCATTTCTATCAATTCGCTTATTCTAGTAATAGGGTCTCCAACGCTGATAACTTTGTCTACATCTTCTTTGCTTAATCCTGTATCTATAAAAAAGTCGCTGATCTCAGGCATTTTTTTCCTCTCTTCGGGCTTCATTATATGAATGGGTTTAGTTCCCATTACTCCGACAATATCCTGTTTTCCATGAATCATAACACGTTGGGCTGTCAGGGTTTTAGGATCAAATCCTCCCAATGGATGAAATCTAATAAAGCCATCATCATCTATGTGAGTAGCTATAAAGCTTATCTCATCCATATGTGCAGCAATAAGTACTTTTTTGTCACCTGTTCCTTTTTTAATAGCTATGACATTGCCCATAGCATCAATCTGGACCTCGTCGACGAGGTCCTTGACTTCATTAATGATATACTCTCTAATATTTTGTTCAAATCCTGGTGCTCCAGATACTTTGCATATCTCAGCCAATAGTTGTGTGTTGATCATACCTTCTTAAAAGTTGGGTTAAATACCGATTTTTTAAATTGTCTCTTTTCTTTACTTGATGTAAAAAATCCTACAATTATAACTTTTCATTTCAGTTTATTCAAAAAAGATATTTAGCTATATATCATATTAGCCTTTGTATTTTGTCCTTTGAAAAAAATAATTTTGACCATTGTCACTTATCAAACAATTAGCTGGACAGACAGTGATTTATGGGTTAGGCCAGATCCTACCCAAAATTCTTCATTTCATTGTGTTCACAACTTATTTAACCAATAGGCTAGTTGATCGTACCGAATATGCTATTTACTTAGACTTATATGCTTATACAGCATTACTTCTGGTTATATTTTCGTACAGGATGGATACTGCCATGTTTCGATTTGGTAAATCCAAAGATGATTTATCAAAGGTATATAGTACAGCTTTACTCCCTCTATTTTTTAGTTCTCTGGTCGTAATTTTGATAGGTCTCATTTTTGATCAGCATATCGCCAATTGGCTTACGTATCCTGACAATGCTTATTATATAAGATGGTTTAGCTGGATTATTGCGCTTGATATTCTTAATCTGATGCCATTTGCTAAATTGAGATTGGAAGGTAGAGCCAAGCTTTTCGTATTTTATAGAATAGCTAATGTATTATTAACAGTATTCTTAGTTCTTTTCTTTTTAGAATGGGCTCCCGAAATGAGCCAAACATGGATTCCTATTGCGTCCAATGATATTGATTTTGTGTTTATGGCTAATTTGATCGCCAGTTTTACTTTATTTATAGTTTTGATCAGTTTTCATTTTCCAAGAAATCTTGCGATAAATCGAACATTATGGAGGAAAATGGTGCTATATAGTGCGCCTTTAGTAATAGTAGGTGTTGCTGCAAGTATCAATCAATTTTTTGCGGTACCACTTCAAAAATATTTATTAGGAGTGGAGGTTGAGTCTAATAAAGATCAAGCAGCCGTATATGGTGCCGTTCAAAAAATTGCCGCATTATTAGGATTGTTTACTACTGCTTTTAACTATGCAGCAGAACCCTTCTTTTTTAAAAATTCAGATAACAAGGATGCTAAAAAAATTTATGGTCAAATTGCACTTTTATTTGTGATATCAGCAGGTGTAATTAGTATTTCATTAAATTCCTTGATAGACATTTTTCAGATGATTATTGGGGAGGCTTATAGAGATGATATTTACCTTATTCCTATATTATTAATGGCCTATCTTTTTCTGGGGATTTATTATAATGTTTCTATTTGGTATAAGCTTTCAGACCAGACACAATATGGTGCATATATATCTTCATTTGGAGCTTTTGTAACTCTATCTGGGAGTTTCTTGTTTTTACCTATTCTGGGAGTATCGGCATCAGCATGGGTAGCATTACTTTGTTATATTTCTATGGTTGTTTTAGCCTGGTATTTTGGGCGTAGATTTTATCCCATAGAATATCCGCTTAAGCGGATAGGGCTTCATCTGGTTTTAATAGTTGTTTTTTTAGTTTTGGGATGGTGGATCAATCAAAAAGAGGGTTCACACATATTAATAGGGGCAGTTACTGTGTTCATTTATCTTGTTGCGATCTATATCTTGGAGTCTAAGCGTATAAAGATTATGATCGGCGATTAATAGAAATAGGTTTGGATATGATCTATTATGGAGACTCTATTTTTCATTACATACACTATTGCGGCTATAGTTACAATGAATATTACGGCTTTCATATTTTTGAAAGCATCTTTATTTTTTTCCCTTGCAGTTTTGAATTTCTTGCGTCCAGTATATGACATTTGATTAATTCTTAATTATAATAGATGACCCATGGATTTGGCCTTGGTGTCTAAATATCCTTGGTTTGTTTTGTTAGGCTTGATGATCAAGGGTACCCTCCTATTTACTTTTATGCTATTATGCTTTAATCCATTGATTTTTTCGGGATTATTAGTGATTAAGTTGACACTTTTAATTCCTAAGCTTTTCAAGATATGGGCAGCTACTGAATAGTCTCTGTCATCTATTGCTAATCCTAATGCTTGGTTTGCTTCGATAGTATCCATCCCTTGCTCCTGATGCTTATAAGCAAGTATTTTATTAATGATCCCTATGCCTCTACCTTCTTGTCTCAAGTAGATTAATATTCCTTTTTCTCTGGCTATAATTTTCATACTTGCATCTAACTGCTGTCCACAATCACACTTCAACGAATGGAAGATATCACCAGTTAGACATTCTGAGTGTACTCGGGTAGTGACAGGATTATCAAGGTCAATATCTGGATGATACAGCGCCAAATGTGGCATGGGATCTCCTTTATCATCGGTAAAAGCTGAAAACTTAAACTCACCCCATTCAGTTGGTAATAAGGTCTCAGCCTGATTGATTACTTTTTTATCCATCATATTTTTCAAACTCACTTCAATACTCTGTAATGCGCTCCCAATAGTTTTGGTTCTCGATTTCATCAATTAATTGTAAGTAGTTGGCATATCTTAACTCACTAATATATCCTTTTTCAATACCCTCCTTAATAGCGCAAGATGGCTCATTCCTGTGAGAACAATCTCCAAATCTACAATCCTCTGAATATTTAAAAAATTCCCTAAAATTATGTGCAATATCCATCACTTCTAAGTGATTAAAACTCAAAGTTTTTATCCCTGGGGTATCAATGATATGTGTAACCTCATTGACATCAAACATCTCTGCGAATGTCGTGGTGTGTTGACCTTTTCCACTAAAATTGGACAGATGTTGAGTCTTTAAGTTCAACTGTGGCAGTAAATTATTAATTAGAGAAGATTTTCCTACACCAGATTGTCCTGAGATGAGCGATATTTTATTGGCTATGATTGATTTTATATCATCTATTGAGGTTTGATCTGTCATACTACATTTGATGACATTATAGCCTATGTCAGTGTATACATCCTTTAGGTACTCAAAGACCTCATTATCTTCTTCGTTCCAAAGATCACATTTATTAAAAAGTATATGAACTGGGATATTATAAGGTTCTGTCATCAACAAAAATCTATCAATAAAACCCTGTTTTAATTTTGGCTCAACAATCGTCACGATTAACAAGGCTTGATCTACGTTACTTGCAATGAGGTGAAGAAAATGTTTTTTTCTTGGAGACTGTCTAACAACATAATTGGTTCGATTCTCAATCTTTTCTATTATGGCTATTTGACCTTCTATGCTATATTGTACCTTGTCTCCTACAGCAACTGGATTCGTAAGTTTTAATCCATTTAACTTAAACTTCCCTCGAATAATACCTGATATGGTATCACCATTCTCTTTATCTCTTATATCGTAGTATTTTCCTGTTGATTTGGTGATAATACCAGTTTTGAGCATATATTAAGCTATTGTACTTTGAATAGTTCTTGCCTTAAGTTTATTCCTGAATTGGCTTATTTCGAGCAACAAACTTGGATCTTTTTCTAAGGCATTACCAATAACTATTACATTTGGTTTAGCCCTTTCTGCAGCCGCAAATTTTTCGACACTATCAATTCCTCCTCCGACAAAAATTGGAATATCGATGTGTTGTTTCACTTGTTTGATTATCGAATCATCAGCAGGTTGTGAGGCACCACTTCCAGCCTCTAAGTAAATACTTTTGATCCCGATTACTTCTCCTGCTATTGCAAGATCTATTATAGTATCAATATCTGATGGGTCGAGTGGATCAGTTTGCGTTAGTTTAGCAGCACTACTCGGATGTCCTCCATCGATCAAAATGTACCCAGTAGTTATTATTTCCTCAGTAATATTTTGCAATTGACGTGCAGCTCTTATATGCTTGCCAATGGCAAATTCGAAACTGCTACCAGACAATAAGCTAGGCAATAATATGCCATCTGCTGTATCAGCAAGTTGTAATAGAGAACCAGGAAATGACATTACAGGAGTAGCTGTAATCGACTTAATATCATATATTATGTCAGAACAATTTATGGGACGATCGGTGCTGCCTCCTACAAGTATTAAATCTGCCATATTGCTGCTCAAAAGAAGTTTTAACTGGCTATAAGTAGGCAAATTGACCTTTTCAGGGTCAATAAGGACTGCTACTAAAGGATAGTTAGTATTGTTAATCTTCTCAATTAGCATACTCAAAGGTATGCCTTTTCCTTATTCAGACGCAGCTAAAAGATGGAATAAGACAATCGCCTTATTCCATAGTGATTTTTCGATCTTGTTTAAAGCATTTACTGCATCAAGCTACTTCTTTGATTACAGCGTATTTTGATTTTAGAAAAGCCAATGCCATAGAGATATGATTTTCAACTGTCTTTACTGAAATATTAAGGATTTCAGCTATTTCTCTATACTTGAGGTTTTCGAATCTACTCATGACGAATACTGCACGACATTTTGGGGGTAATAAATCTATATAAATATCAAGTCGATTTTTTGTATCTGAATATTCTAATAAGTGCTGAACGGTACAAGTATCATCTTGAATATCTATTTCAATTTCTTGGATCCTCTTGTTATTATCTCTGATATGATTAAGAGATCTGTTAGTTGCTGATCGCATGAGATATCCTTTGAGAGATGATTTAATATTAATAGTGGTCCGTTTTCTCCATATAGTCAAGAAAAGTTCCTGTACTATATCCTCGGCATATCCTGGATCTCTAACGATCTGATAGCATCGATTGCAAAGTAACTGATAGTATTGATCAAAAAGATGTTCGATGGATTGAGGATTACTCTTCCTTAGTTCATTCAGTATGAATTTATCATCTATACTGAGATAATGCTTTTGTGTAGTGACAGCAAGGGGGGTAATTCTTGCTGACACTTGGTTTGTGTCAATTGGTCTCATTTGGTTAAATCTTATGAATAATGTAGTGTACTATACAATAAATAGTACAGGAAAAATTACTCTCCAAATATGTCTGCCTTTTATGCTAACAATTGGAACGGATGAGACACATTTTTCAACGATACTATCACAGACTATCTACAGGAAGTCTATACATGCAAAATTGGAATAATGTAATATGGATTTACTGAATTCTATCAGTTATGTAAGATAGAATTGTATTTTTTGGTTATGTCATTCAGTTAGTATGACAAGATTTTTCATCTTGATACTATTTTCATATTATTTAAAGTGCTATAAAGGATTATGCTGATAAATGAAATCGATAAGTAATAGGCCAGCATTAGAAAAAATATTACCCTCTTTTGGTAGTTCTATAAGCTACAAAAGGTTTTATAATGAACAACCAGATGGAATAGCCGCTTGGCATTATCATCCTGAGATTGAGTTAGTTTATATCGAACATGGGAGCGGTAAAAGACATATCGGGAATCATGTCTCTTATTATAATGAGGGAGACCTACTATTAATAGGGTCCAATGTGCCTCATTATGGATTTACAGATAGACTTACTGATGGCAATACAGAGGTAGTCCTACAATTTAGACAGGACTTTTTAGGAGATGCGTTGGAGGAAGTGGTAGAATTTGACCGAATCAATCAATTACTTAAGTTGTCTTTACATGGGATTTCTTATCATGGAGATATCAAAATTAATGTTGGTGAATTATTAGATGCGATGATAGAAATGAACCATTTTGATATGCTATTACATACTATAGGAATATTGCAAGAGTTGGCTAACTCGAATGAATATAAAATTCTAAATGCCTCTAACTCTGTAATAATAGCGAACCAACAAGACAAAGATCGCATCAAGATTATCTATGATTATGTCAGAGAGCACTTCCAAAGAGATATATCAGTACAAGAAATGGCTAAATTGACAAGCATGACAGTTCCTTCTTTTTGTAGATATTTCAAAAAACAAACGGGTAAAACTTTTACAAAATTTGTGAATGAGTTTAAGGTGATACATGCCTGTAAGTTATTATCAGAATCGGCAATTTCGATTTCGAGTATATGCTATGAATGCGGATTCAATAATTTTTCGCATTTTAATAAACAGTTTAAACTTGTCACAGAAAAAAATCCAACAGAATATAGATCAGAGTTTAGGAAAGTAATCACTTGAATAATTAATATGAATGTTAAATTTCCTTTTTTAGTTTGCTTTGCATTGATGACTCTTACGATGTCTTGTGATTCTCATAATAGCCAAAACCAACAAACAAAATCGAAGATTAAAGTTTTGATTATAGATGGTGAGAATAATCACGGTGTGTGGCCAATGACTACGGTCATGATGAAAGATTATTTGGAGTCCTCTGGTCTATTTGAAGTTGATATTAATCGAAAGAAATATATGTGGCAAGGCCCTCATAGTGATCATAGGCATGATGAAGCTTGGCGAAATAATTTATTATCTAAATATCCCTTAGAAGGCGGTAATGACGGTATTATAGTCGATGAGCCTAAAGAGGATAGTTTATTTGCGCCTAAATTTGAAACATATGATGTAGTGGTGAATAACCTGGGTTGGAACTCCTCCGAATGGCCTGAAACGACTAAGCAAAGTTTTGAGTCTTATATGTATGGAGGAGGAGGATTAGTTGTGATACATGCTGCCGATAATGCGTTTGGTAATTGGGAGGAGTACAACAAAATGATAGGCTTAGGCGGTTGGGGTGGCAGGTCCAAAGAGAGTGGACCATATGTGTATTATAACGACGCAGGAGAGAAAATTGTTGATTCGGGCGAAGGTGCTTGTGGTTCGCATGGACCTCAACAAGATTTTGTAGTGACTAATAGGACCTCTAAACATCCTATTACTTCGGGACTGCCAACTGAGTGGATGCATGGAGTGGATGAGTTGTATGATCGATTAAGAGGCCCAGCGGAGAATATGACCGTTTTGGCTACTGCATATTCGGATATAGAAAAAAATAGTCCTCCTTGGGATAAAAAAGTCAAGGGTACTGGTAGGCATGAGCCTGTTTTGATGACTATTGACTATGGCGAGGGAAGAGTGTTTCATTCTATTTTAGGACACAGTTATTATTCTATGGAATCGGTTGGGTTTATCACTACTTTTTTGAGAGGAGTAGAGTGGGCAGCTACAGGTAACGTGACGCAAGAGGTACCTATAGACTTTCCGAGCGAAGATCAATCAAAGCATAGAAAGTGGAAAGGCAATGTAGATATTGTTGATTAGCGCTCTACCTTTACTAAACGGTCATTTTTGAAGTGAATTCTTCTTTTTGTTTTTCCTTCACCGATGCTATATATGGCATAATCACTGCCCATCTCAATCACTGAGTAAGATTCTACTTTTGAGGTGAATTCTGCAAGAGTCATTCCGATATCAGAGTTGGATATTAATCCTTTATTACAGGATACTAACATGATGACGCAAAAAGAAAGTAAAGTCAATCGTGATAATATAGATAAATACATATTACAAAATTATTTAATATATCAAATATAAGTTATTAGCAACTATGATTGTATCTACAACTATAGAAAATCGTTATTAGCTCTATTACAAGTAAATCTGACTATGACGAATTTTGATTATTCAATGATGCTTATCATTTATTTTTATTCGTCTGTGTATGAGTTATAAAGTGGGCAGTGAGCAGCATGAGAAATAAAAAACCCTTAAGATTGACTTAAGGGTTTTTTATATTCTTGTAGCGTGAGGCGGGCTTGAACCGCCGACCTCAGGATTATGAATCCTGCGCTCTAACCAGCTGAGCTACCACGCCAGATTTTCAAATCGGCTGCAAATATAGATTAAAATAGATTTCAAAGAAATAGAAATGTTATCTTGCCAATATGATTTTCCCAATTGGCGATACTAATGTGAAAGGTGGTTATAAACCTTTATTTAGTTATGGCTTGATCGCTATCAACATTGTAATATTTCTTTTTCAAGTTATGACTCCTGGTAATTTGGTTTGTGAGTTTGCGACTATACCTGGTGATGTAATGGATGGAAATAATCTTTTTACACTTTTTACCAGTATGTTTCTGCATGGAGGTTGGATGCATTTGATAGGCAATATGATGTTTTTATGGATTTTCGCGGACAACATTGAAGCAATTGTGGGGAATAAAAGATTTATTATTTTCTATTTATTAGGAGGACTTTTTTCTGCCGGCGTGCATATATTTTTTGAGTTATATACTGGTGGTTCGGTCACGGACAATTGTTGTATGCCATGTACTCAGGGTATGGATTGTGCCAATATAGCCCAGATGTGTACAGGATACATTCCATCTCTTGGGGCGAGTGGAGCCATTTCTGCTGTTATGGGAGCTTATTTGGTGATGTTTCCAAAGTCAAAGATCAAGATGTTATTTTTTGTAATGACCTTCGAGATTTCGGCTATATACTTTTTGGGTTTGTGGTTTGCAGAGCAATTAATTTCTGGCGTGGGAAGTATCGGAATGTTTGCTGGCACCTCTGGAGGAGTGGCTTGGTGGGCACATATTGGCGGCTTTGTTTTTGGACTGGCATTTGGTTATTTATGCAAAAATCAAATGAAAGAAGTGCTTAGGCCTTATCAGCGTTGATGAAAAATTGTTTTAAAGCCTTTTTTCATAAGCTGAATAGTATTACTTTTGCAATCCTTTTTGAAAATAAGATATCAAGTAAGATATGCAGGTCGTTCAGATAACTACAGAAGAAAGAAATGATTTAGGTAAAAAAGCTACTAAAGCTTTGAGAGCCTCAGGTAAAATACCAGCAGTGGTGTATAGCAAGAATGGAGTAGCCCATTTTACCACTACACATAACGACGTCAAGTCAATGGTTTATACACCCGATTTAAAAGTCGCTGAACTTAATGTGCAGGGAGGTGTTAAAAAAGCGCTAATCAAAAGCATCGATTTTCACCCTGTGACAGATGCGATCATGCATATTGACTTTATCGAATTGATACCAAACCATCCAGTTAAAGCAGATATACCTGTGAGGTTCAAAGGAGTATCTCCAGGAGTAAAGTCTGGAGGTAAGCTTATGAAAGCGCTCCGAACTGTAAAAGTTAAAACAACTCCAGAGGCATTAGTGGACGAACTTTTTGTTGATATTTCATCACTTCAGTTATCTGAGGCAGTAAGAGTGAGAGATATTGAGACACCAGAAGGACTCACTATAGAAGTTGAACCAGCAACTCCGATAGCAGTTGTAGAAGTACCAAGAGCCCTTAAGGGTAAAGGTGCTGAAGGAGAAGAAGGCGCTGAAGAAGAAGAAGGTGCTGAAGAAGCATAGACTCTCACTTGTTCTCAATTAAAATATTCAGTTTAATTTTCTTAGGACTTTACTATTCTTGTTTTAAGTCCTGTGAAGAACAACACGATGTACGTTCAGAGGTGGTTTCTGAGGCGTTAAACTATCTTGGCAATTCCTATCAATATGCGGGACGAGGACCAGATCATTTTGATTGCTCAGGATTAGTCAGTAAGGTGTATGAAAAAGTGGGTATTACTATAAGAGGATCTTCTAAATCTATAAGTAATGTGCATCGTGGTATCCCAATTGATGATGTCAAAAGAGGAGATTTGATTTTTTACATTAAACAGGGAACGGTTTTTCATGTTAGCATTGTAGTAAATGTTGGAGACGAACTAATAGAGGTAGTCCATAGTACGACATCAAGAGGCGTTATCCGAGAAAATATTTTAGCCTCACCGTATTGGAAAGAAAAGATACATAAAGTCATATCTTTATCAGCTTTCAAGTAATCACTGTGGGATTTATCAAAATTATAAAATCAATATTAGGTATCAGAATGAAAAAAGGTAGAAAGAACGTCATTTTATTTGGACCACCAGGATCTGGTAAAGGGACACAGGCCAAACAGCTCGAAAAAAAGTTTGGATTAATACAAGTGTCAACAGGAGATTTATTTAGATATGAACTGGGCAATAATACACCATTAGGCCAAAAGGCGAGATCTTATATGGATAAAGGGCAGTTGGTACCAGATGAGATAACCATAGGTATGCTCAAAAATAAGATTGATCAATACCCAGATTGTGGAGGTTTTATTTTTGATGGTTTCCCTAGAACGATTCCTCAAGCAGAGGCGCTGGATAATCTTTTGTCTGATGGAGAAGAACAAGTAGACCAACTTATTTCACTTAAAGTAGATGATGATGAAATAGTCAGACGATTATTAGAAAGAGGAAAGACGAGTGGCAGGGCTGATGACGCTAATGAGGAAGTAATCAGAAAGAGAATAGAAGTTTATAAGGCTGAAACAGCTCCAGTCTATGCGTACTATGATAAAAAGAGTCTCTCAGTAGAAATAGAAGGTATCGGTTCAATAGAAGAGATAAACGATAGACTGAACGCTTTGATCGATTCAATATAACAGATATTGTCAGAACGCAACTTTGTAGATTACGTTAAAATATGTTGTCGCTCAGGAAATGGAGGACCCGGCAGTAGTCATTTTTTTAGAGATAGATTACAGCCAAGAGGAGGTCCTGATGGAGGAGACGGAGGAAGAGGAGGACATATTATCATCAAAGCAAATCCTCAGTTGTGGACGCTACTTCATCTTAAATATCGCAAGCACGTATTAGCAGGTCATGGTGAGTCAGGAGGTTCCTCTAGAAAAAGTGGTGCTAATGGAATAAGTGAGATTTTGGAGGTTCCTTTAGGTACGGTGGCTAAAGATGCCGAGACTGGGGAGATAGAATTTGAAGTTACTGAAGAGGGTGAAGAATATATCCTTGTTGAAGGTGGCAAAGGGGGATTAGGTAATGCACATTTTAAGTCTTCTACTAATCAGTCTCCACAATATGCCCAGAGCGGTATACCAGGCAAAGAAGAATGGAAAATACTAGAACTCAAGCTACTTGCAGATGTAGGTTTAGTTGGGTTCCCTAATGCTGGAAAGTCCACCCTATTATCATCAATCAGTGCTGCCAAGCCTAAGATAGGAGACTACCCTTTCACCACATTAACGCCAAATTTGGGAATTGTAGGATATCGAAATAATAGATCCTTTGTGATGGCCGATATTCCAGGTATCATCGAAAAAGCTCATGAAGGAAAAGGATTAGGGCACAGATTTCTAAGACATATAGAGAGAAATAGTTTGTTGCTTTTTATAATTCCATCAGATAGCGATAGCATCAAGGAACAATATTTTATTCTACTCAAAGAATTAGAGATGTTTAACCCAGAATTGTTACATAAGCCACGCTTCTTGGGTATTTCGAAAAGTGATTTGATAGACGAGGAATTAAAAGAATTGATTTTAGAGGATATGCCGGAGGGAGTCCACTTTTCCTTTTTCTCTGCGGCTACAGGAGATGGTTTAGTACAGCTAAAGGATGAAATCTGGAAGTTATTGGTTAAAGAATATTAATCTATACTGTCTTTAACTTGATCCAATGTTGTATTGAATTTGGACCAAAATTCCGCAAATAGATTTTTAAAAGATTCTAACATCCATCCACCATCTTGACTCACGGATACCAGATGATCATATAATGTACTTTGTTCCATATATGATTCTGTCAACACTTTCAAATTAGAGAGCATTATCAGAAGCCCTCCGATAATAAAAGCAGCGACTAAACCTAATAGGGCTCCGCCTGCTAATTGATTGATAAAATTGACATTGGCAGCTCTCAACATATCTTCTATCTTTTCGCCGATGAATCTAAGGATTAACATAACAGCAAAAAAGACGATTAAAAATCCAAGGATAAATTCCATCGCTGGATTAATATTTACAACATCCTGAACGTATGATATAAAGAGTGGAGAAAACTTTAGAGCCACTACTAAACCAATTAAGATAGACATGGTATCCACAACAGTATTGATAAGACCTTTGGTATATCCTCTATAAAAGGCATAACTAATCACCAATGCTGCAAAAAGGTCAATAATCATTATGATATATATTGTGAGGGACAAAAATATGCGAAAAGAATAGAAACAGCTAATGTTGGTCTTCAATAATTAGTTAGAGAACGTTTGGAATTAAGATATAAACTATTGAAATTGTGCTTTTAATAAATGGCAATTAAATATAATTTGATACATAACGATTAAAATGGCTCAAGTAAACTATACAGAAGACAATATTAGATCCTTAGATTGGAAAGAGCACATCAGACTTAGACCTGGGATGTATATAGGTAAGTTAGGTGATGGGTCTGCCCAGGATGATGGTATATATGTCCTGTTAAAAGAGGTACTTGATAATTCTATAGACGAATATGTTATGGGTTTTGGTCGGGAGATTAAAATTCAGGTTAAAGATGGTGTCGCAGTCATAAGAGACTATGGTAGAGGAATTCCTTTAGGCAAGGTAGTGGACTGT
This sequence comes from Saprospiraceae bacterium, assembly GCA_020629515.1. Lineage (GTDB taxonomy): Bacteria > Bacteroidota > Bacteroidia > Chitinophagales > Saprospiraceae > GYS-P2D. The sequence goes on from JAHDDE010000002.1 coordinate 147,263, forward strand.
GTGTCTAAGATTAATACAGGAGGAAAATATGACTCTAAGGCATTTAAAAAATCTGTGGGTCTAAATGGTGTAGGGACTAAGGCTGTCAATGCATTGTCGAGTTACTTTAAGGTGCAAGCCATCAGGGATGGAAAGACGAAAGTTGCTGAATTCTCCAATGGGGAGTTGGAGAATGAGAGTAAGATTGTAAAGTCGGACGATATCAATGGTACGGAGGTTACTTTTCATCCTGATGAGAGTATATTCAAAAATTATAAGTTTAGAGCAGAGTACATAGAAAATCAGCTATGGAACTATGCTTATCTCAATGCAGGGTTAAGGATACATTTTAATAATAAGGTTTTATACAGTAAGGATGGTTTACTTGATTTACTTTCTAATAAAACCAAGCCAGAACAACTGAGATACCCGATTATTCATCTAAAAGGAGATGATATAGAATTGGCCTTGACACATGGCAATCAATATGGAGAGGAATACTACTCTTTTGTAAATGGACAAAATACCACACAAGGAGGAACCCACCTTGGAGCTTTCAGAGAGGCTATAGTAAAAACTATCAGAGATCATTTTAATAAGAATTATGATGCACGGGACATTCAGTCCTCAATCATAGGAGCTATTTCTGTTAGGGTAGAAGAGCCAGTGTTTGAATCTCAAACTAAAACTAAACTGGGTTCGCAGACCGTTGGGCCTGATGGTCCTACTTTACGATCTTTTGTTATGGATTTCGTCAAAGCGAATTTGGACAACTATCTGCATAAAAATGTAGAGGTAGCTAAAGCTATCCAAAAGAGGATCGTACAGTCAGAAAGAGAGAGAAAAGAAATCTCAGGCATCAAAAAATTGGCTAATGAAAGAGCTAAAAAAGCCAATCTTCACAACAAAAAATTAAGGGATTGTAGGATTCACTACAATGACAAAAAGAAAGTCGATGAGGAGCTAAAATTGGCTTCAAGTATATTCATCACGGAGGGAGATTCGGCAAGTGGGTCTATAACTAAAGCTAGAGATGTTAAAACACAAGCGGTTTTCAGTCTAAGAGGTAAACCACTGAATTGCTACAATATGACCAAAAAAGTGGTCTATCAAAATGAAGAGTTTAACCTATTGCAACATGCGCTAAATATTGAAGATGGTCTTGAAGGATTGAGATATAATAAAGTGATCATAGCTACTGATGCAGATGTAGATGGTATGCATATTAGATTATTGTTACTGACATTTTTTCTTCAGTTTTTTCCAGATTTAGTCAAACAAGGACACCTATTTATTTTGGAGACTCCCCTGTTTAGGGTTCGTGATAAGAAAAAAACTTTTTACTGTTATAGTGAAGAAGAAAAAGCCAAGGCGGTTGAGCAATTAAGAGGTAAGGCAGAGATAACAAGGTTTAAAGGGCTTGGTGAGATTTCGCCATCAGAATTTGAAGATTTTATTGGAGTGAGCATAAGATTAGAGCCCGTATATCTATCTGGTAATACAGATATAAATGAGATACTCAGCTATTATATGGGCAAGAATACTCCTGAACGCCAGAAGTTTATAATCAACAACTTAAAGGTCGAACTATTAGATGTAGATGGCGAAGATGTGGTACTGGATAAAAGCAAAAAGACTCGGAAGCAAGAAGTATTAGAAGAAGTGACTGCATAATTGGCTGACATAATGTCGTATCTCAGAGAGGTTATATGACATAATATGTTAGATGTTATGGAAATGATGGCTTGGTAAGCTTATTGTGATTGTTTCTCCTCAAAGCCTAATATATGTTTAGCAACAAATTTGTGTTAAGTCAAATAAATGAAGATGGTGAGTTTACACCTTTAATTTCTCTTGATGACGAAGCCAAGTTGAATGAAGGAGAAATACCAAAAACATTGCCTCTTCTTGCACTCAAGAATACAGTACTTTTTCCTGGAGTTGTCATTCCGATTACCATAGGCAGAGATAAATCCATTAAAGCAGTTAAGTCTGCATATGATGCACATAAGTTCTTAACAGTTCATTCTCAAAAGGAGATAAAAAATGAAGATCCTTCATTAGATGATTTATATAGCATTGGAAGTATTGCCAAGATCATCAAGATGATAAAAATGCCTGATGGCAGTACCACTGCAATCCTACAGGGTAGAGCCAAAAGTGATTTACTTAATCTAACGCAAGAAACTCCATTTTTAGAAGGAGAGATTGAGGTGATGTCTGAAGAGGCCATAAAAGATGATCTTGAATTTGATGCGACACTATCTTCAGTAAAAGACTTGGCCAGAAAAATTATTGAACTATCACCGCAGATTCCATCTGAAGCAGTGACAATGTTAGATAATATGAAAAATCAATCATTTTTGATCAATTTCATTGCTTCTAACTTAAATATCAATGTCAAGCAAAAGCAAGAAATATTAGAAATTCCAAGTATCATAGAAAGAGCTAAAAAAGTTTTAGCTCTGTTGGATGCTCAATTACAACTGTTGGAGTTAAGAACCAAAATAGAAAGCAAAGTTAGAACTGATATTGAAAAACAACAGCGAGACTATTTTTTAAATCAGCAACTTAAGACCATCCAAGAGGAGCTTGGCCAAAATCCGCAACAGGAGCAGATTAATGAGTTGGCTAAAAGGGCCAAGAAAAAATCATGGCCAAATCATGCCCGAGAGCAGTTCTTAAAGGAATTGAATAAGGTGAAAAGAATAAATCCCCAAGTGGCAGAATATTCTGTTACCTTAAATTATCTTGAGTTATTACTTGATCTCCCATGGAACTCTTTTACCAAGGATAACTTTGATCTCAAGAAAGTTAAACAGGTCTTGGACAAAGATCATCATGGTCTTGACAAGGTTAAAGACAGGATAATTGAACACTTGGCTGTACTCAAATTAAAAGGAGACATGAAAGCTCCAATAATTTGTTTGGTTGGTCCTCCAGGAGTTGGTAAGACCTCATTAGGTAAATCTATCGCTAAAGCGTTAAAAAGAAATTTTATAAGGATGTCCTTGGGGGGATTGCATGACGAGAGTGAAATAAGAGGACATAGAAAAACCTATATTGGTGCTATGCCAGGTCGTATTGTGCAATCATTGAAAAAAGCTGGATCTTCTAATCCGGTATTCATCTTGGATGAGATTGACAAAATTGGAAAAGATTTTAGAGGAGATCCTTCTTCTGCATTATTGGAGGTATTAGATCCTGAGCAAAATGGTACTTTTTATGATAACTATCTGGAGTTGGAGTATGACCTTTCGAAGGTGATGTTTATAGCTACGGCTAATTCGCTGAGTACGATCCAACCGGCCTTATTAGACAGGATGGAGATCATTAATTTGAGTGGATACTCTACTGAGGAGAAAATAGAAATTGCTAATAAGCATTTGATTCCTTTTCAGCGAAAAGATCATGGACTACACAGTAAACAAGTAAGTGTGTCAAAGGCGGTTATCTCTAAGGTTATACAAGATTATACAAGAGAGTCTGGAGTGAGATCCTTGAGCCGACAGATTGCAGGACTAATGAGAAATGCTGCCAAGCAGATTGCCATGGATGATGTCAAGAAAGTGACAGTAAAAAAGGATGATTTAGAAGATATACTTGGTCCAACTAAGTATTCGAATGAGAAGTATAACAATACAAAACTATCAGGTGTCGCGATAGGTCTTGCTTGGACCAGAGTAGGAGGAGATATGTTGTATATCGAAGCCAGCCTGAATAAAGGTAAAGGCAAACTTACACTTACAGGAAATCTTGGCGACGTGATGAAAGAATCAGCCACTACAGCACTGAGCTATATAAAAGCAAACGCTGAAGACATTGGTATAGAAACCACGAAATTTAGTGAATATGATGTTCATATCCACGTACCAGAGGGTGCTATACCTAAAGATGGTCCAAGTGCCGGCATAACCATGTTGTCAGCGCTTAGTTCCGCATATTTGGGTAAACCAGTAAAGCCTTACTTGGCTATGACAGGGGAGATTACTTTGAGAGGTCAAGTTCTACCAGTAGGGGGTATCAAAGAAAAAATATTAGCGGCCAAAAGATCGGGTATCAAGGAAATTATATTGTGCGCAGAGAATGAGAAACATGTCAAACAAATACCTCAAGAATATTTGACTAATTTGACATTTATATACGTAGACCAGATGAAGGACGTGCTCAAAAATGCATTAAGTTAAATGCCTGTTAAATGAACCATTAGAGTTTTGAAAGGTGTTTTTTACCAATTCAATATTTAATATCTTTATTAGCTAATAGAAATAATGAAAAGCCTAAAAAAGATTATTTTACTCGTTTTGTTGATGATATCTATTGGATATATCACATCAATGAATGCACAGTCTTCGGCTAATTCTGTAATTCAATTTTCTGGACGAGTCATTAACACAGAAAATGGAAAAATTGAGAAGATAATCTATGCTAATATAGCTGTCAAAGGTACCCCTCGAGGTACGAGTTCAGGGATAGATGGCTTTTTCTCTCTAGCAGTAGCTAAGGGAGAGACCGTACAATTTAGTAGTGTTGGGTATGAGTTAACAGAATTTGTAATACCTGCTGATATCGAAGGCAATATGTATTCTAAGGATATCATCATGAAGAAAGACACACTTTTCTTGCCTGAAGCAATGATATATCCGTGGCCTGATAAGGACTTTTTTAAGATTGAATTTTTAGCCCTTGAAGTAAGCAATGCCTTAGAAGATGTGGTAGCTGAAAATCTTTCTCCTGAGAGATTAGAAATACTAAGAGAGATATTGCCCGTGGATGGAGGAGAAGTTTCGAAAATCGAACTTCAGCAGGCCGCTCAAGCCTATTATTATAATGGTCAATTGCGCCCTCAAAATGTTTTTAACCCACTTTCATGGAAGAAGTTTATTGACGCCATTAAAAAAGGTGACTTCAAAAAGAAAGAATAAGTAGGCTCAAGATACAAATTAATAGTTTTCATTTTTATTCTTATAAATGACATCATAAATATGATATAGATTGTTCTTTGTTAGGACTATCTCTATTTTTGCCCAAAATTTTATTGTGAAGGTTACAGAGTATTTTGAGAAGAGCGAAGATACCTTAGTATCTTTTGAGGTTTTGCCCCCACTTAAAGGGGGAAGCATGAAAAGTATATTTGATACACTTGACCCTTTGATGGAATTTAAACCTCCATTTGTAGATGTCACTTATCATCGAGAAGAGTATATATACAATCAACGTGAGAGTGGTTATTATGAGAAGATAGCAATTCGTAAGCGACCAGGTACAGTTGGTATCTGTGCGGCCATAATGCACAGATACGGAGTAGATGCGGTACCTCATCTGCTATGTGGGGGTTTTACCAAAGAAGAGACAGAAAATGCGTTGATAGACTTGAATTTTTTGAATATCAATAATGTTTTGGCACTAAGAGGCGATGCAAGAAGATTTGAAGATAAATTTGTGAAACAACCTGGAGGTCATGCAAATGCTTTGGGTTTGGTCCAGCAAATGCAAAAAATGAATAAGGGTGAATACCTTGACAAGGGTATCGATAATGGGACTAAAACAGACTTTTGTATTGGTGTAGCAGGTTACCCTGAAAAACATTTTGAATCTCCTAATTTTGAGTTGGATCTAGATTATACCAAACAAAAAATTGACGCTGGAGCCTCATATATTGTCACGCAAATGTTTTTTGATAATGATAAGTATTTTGAGTACGTGGATAAGTGCCGTTCAATTGGAATCAACGTGCCTATAGTACCCGGTTTAAAGCCAATGACCAAAAAATACCAATTAAACTCGATCCCGAGACGATTTTATATTAATCTGCCAGAAGCATTGTCAAAAGAAGTTGCAAAGGCTAATAATAGCGCCGCAGTTAAAGAGATAGGTATAGAGTGGGCTATTGAGCAGTGTAAGGAGCTCAAAGCTAAAAATGTCCCTTGCTTACATTTCTACACCATGGGAGATTGGGAAACCTCTAAGAGGATCATCGAGAAAGTATTCTAAGTCAGAGTATCAGAACTGGCAGCGAAGGACGGGTCTGATCCGTTAAATAAAGACTACCTATTGATATTCAATAGGTTAATAGCTATTTTTAGAAAATGGATATAGTATTTAGACTGGATCAGGAGCAAGACTACATTGCTGCTTGTGGGCGCAACGAAAGGTGGGCTCAGGAGATCTTGTATAAGCAATACTATCCACAGATGATGGCAGTCTGTCTTAGATATTCTAATAATAGAGAAGATGCATTAGACATTCTTCATGAGGGTTTTATAAAGGTCTTCAAACACATAAATCGATTTAATAAGGGTACCAGCTTAAATGCCTGGATTAAAAGAATTATGGTTAATACTGCCATAGACTTTTATCGAAAGAATGTTAGGAGGCGTACAGAAAATCTGGATACGGTATATGATATGAGCAGTAAGAATCCTGATATCTTGAGCCAGTTAGCAACTAAAGATATCTTGAGCTGCCTGCAGCAATTATCACCATCCTATAGAACTGTATTTAATCTTTATGTGTTAGAAGGCTATTCTCATAAAGAAATTGCGGATCAGTTAGAAATTACGGAGAGCACTTCGAGATCTAATCTGGTCAAGGCAAGAGGGAAATTGAGGACATTATTGATATCGATGAGCAAGGATTATGAGCGAAGATAGGTTTGATCAAGACATAAGGAAGATTTTAGAAGAGAGCCAAGAGACCTATGATGGTCAAAGTTGGGAACTTTTGTCTAAAAAGTTGGATTCTGTGGATGCAGTAACCGACGAAGAGTTGCAAGACATAGTGGTAGATAAACTTTCTAATCATAAAGAACCAGTCATTGAAAGTCATTGGCAGAAACTCAAGACGGAATTAGAGGAACTGGAGAAAAGAAGATATAGGCTATGGGCGATTAAGTTATCGGAGGTTGTGATTGTGTTACTATTACTTCTAACATATTTTAACTACAATAACTTATCTCAGAAAGTTAAGATTGATACTTCAGAAGGTTCAGTATTGCAATATGCTGATAATGCAGACGGTTTTATTAAAAGTTCGACTGAAAAGGGAGCACCAGATAAAATTGAAGGATTGTCGATTATTGAAGTTGATAAGAGCTCAAAAATTGGGACACTTCAAAATATTATAGTTGATGCATTGCCTAGATTGAATTTTGGGTTAGTAAAAATTGAGAAAAATGTACATGAAATAGTCGATCATGTTACTTCGAGCATACCATCTATCCCTAATAAACCCATAAGAGAACTAATTATTCCTACACGTTTTATAACACCGTTATCTTACGTAGTTCACTTAGAAGAGCATTCGGATTATCTACATAAAAACGATGGACTATGGTTATCTCTCGATTTTTCACAGGATATCAATTTGGTCAATTCAGGGCTTAATTTTGGTTATATCAAATCTCAGGTTAATTCAGGGCTTTCAGGTCAATCTGTTGGTATGTCTTTATCATATCAAAAAAAGAATGTTGAATTTACCGGAGGATTAGGATATAGTCATAAAAGCTATGCACCTGGTTTATTAAGAGGTTTTACCAAAGCAAGCTTAGACACTTATCTCGAGACACAGATAGACCAGATAAGGTTTAAACAGTTGCATATTCCTGTTACTCTTAAGGTACACGGTTTGAATAGAACTAATAGCAATTTGTACGCTGTTGCTGGTATAGGAGCAAATATCATAATGGATTATAACTATTCATTAGAAAAGTCAGTTCAGCCAACAGCGAGAGTAGCATCCTTGGTAGATAATAGTGATATCGATATAACGGAGTTGCCTTTAGGTACTGGTGAGGGAGGATCGATTCATGACAATACTTACTTTACTGCTATTCTTGGATTTGGAATGCAAGCTAATCTTAAAAACAATTCAGCATTTTTCATTCAGCCTCAGTATCAATTTAATTTTAGTGGTGGATTAAACCAATATGTTCAAAAAGTGCACTCAATTAATATTCAGGCTGGGCTGAAGTTCAAGTTTTAAACACAATTTGATTCTCTTTATATAGTGTATACCAGTTTTTCCAGCCAACCACAGCTAGGATAGCATAAGTTGCATATAATATAGAGATAAGAGGAGCTCCACGACTAAAATAAATATACACACAGATAATATCAATAATGATCCAATAACCCCAAGTATCTATGATTTTATAGACCATGAGTGAGGTGGCTAATACAGAAAGGATAGAAGTAAAGCCATCTAAATATGGGAATGCCGCATCAGAATTAAGAGCCATAATATAACCAGTAGGATAAGATATCAGAAGAACTACTACGAGATACGCAATGTTTTTAGATATACCTATACTGCTTATTCTTAACTGAGAAGTATTATTCTTTCCAGACTTCCACATAACTAATCCACATACCGCAATAAAGGCATAAAAGATTTGGATCATTCCATCAAAATAAAGATTGAGATTGATGAAGTCTTCACAGGCTATTGCTATAGTGCTAATGAAACTATAAATCCAACATTGGTTTTTATTGTAGGCAGCAAAGAGGACATAAAGGATACCAAAAATGAAGCCTACCCACTGAAATGTACTAATCGAGACTAAGTCCATTAGCGGGATGCTATTCTTTGATCACAATATCAACAGAAAACTTTGCTTCGACCACAATAGGATTAGTATTGGCTATTATATCTAAGGTCTTGTCGATAGAACCTTCCATTCCAGCACTGTCAAAAATAGCTACAATTTTGCCTCTATCTCCTGGAGGGATAGCTTCTTGCGGCCAGCTGATATCTGTACACTTACAAGCCGTTACAAGATCTATTATAAGCTCTTCTGACCCAGTATTTTCGAATTCAAACACAATTTCTTTGGTCTCTCCTTGAACAATTGTACCTATATCGATATCATTTTCTTTAAAGCTTATGATGGGGTATTTTTTCTGTTTCTTTACGCTTTGAGTACCACCATTATAGTCTTTATCTCGGTTGACTTCTCTTTTGATCTGAATGGTTGTTGGACCAGCTATAATTTTGAATTCAGTTCTTCTATTGAATCTATGTTCCTCGTCGGTACACCTTGTACCATTGGTACATTTATTCAGTATTTTGGACTCACCATAACCGACGGCCTGAATTCTTGATTCTTCTATACCTTTATTAACCAACCAGTTTTTCGCAGATTGAGCTCTTTTTTGACTTAGATCTTTATTATATGGTGTTGTACCCCTTGAATCAGTATGAGAAGATAACTCAATGACCATATCACTATATTCATTCATCAAATCATTGATTATTGTCAAATCAATTTCTGCGTCCGGTAGGATGTCCCATTTTTCAAAATCGTAGTAGATATTATTAAGCCTTATAGGCTCATTGATTGTAACTGTCTCTATGGTATATTCAGGCAACTCAGGTTCTATGATTTCTTTTTCAAGAACTACTTTTTTACGAATGCTTTTATCATCAATAACTCCATAGGTTGTAAAGTCTGATGTATCTGATACGTATCCCTCTTTAGTAGTGATTATCCTATATTTTCTTTCTGAAAACAATGGATACTTAAATCTATATTCATCTTCTTGAGTTTGTGAATCACTCTCTTCTATAGTTTGATCCAATAACATTACGGTAGCTCCTTTCAATGGTTTTTCTTTACCATCTATCACTTCTCCTACACCGACTAATAGATCTATGGCCAATTGCCTAATCTCGAATCTGTATATATCAAAGCAACATGTCTCACTTTTTAGCTTCTTCTTTTTATCATCAGGTCTATTTGATACTAAATAACCTTTAGAGCCATCATTATTAAATGAAATCGAGTAATCATCAAACCTACTATTATAGTGATTGCCCAAATTAATTGGATTGGTCCAGATTCGACCGTCCCAAGAACTTTTATATATATCCATATTACCTAACCCTGGAAGTGCAGCTGTACTAAAGTATAAGTCTCCGTCATGATAAAATGGCGATACATCATCTTCTGAAGTATTGATAGTCTCACCCAAATTAACTGGAGGACCAAACCCTTCTCCTTCTAAACGCGAATAATAAATATCATATCCACCAAAACCCCCTTCCATGTCTGATACAAAGTATAGGACTTCTTCTCCCAACAATTCACCCATGGCAGGTTGCATAGCTATATATTCTCCATTGACATTTGGCACAGGATTAGAAGGACTCCATTCGTCATCACCCATCTGACTCGAGTATATAGTAGACGAAACTACAGCATCATTTTGAAGCATCTGACGACAGAAATACATTGTCCTTTTATCTTTAGAAAAGGTAATACCCGATACATGGAAATCATCTCTATTGACTTTCCTTGACAAGACCTGTGGCTTTTCAAAACCTTTATCCGTGATAGCACTCTGATATATTTTGGCATGATAGTCCGTTTCATTTCCATCGAGGACTATCTCTTTTCTTCTCTTGAATGATGAAAAATAAAGCGTTTCATCATCATATTGTACAGGACTATACTCGCCACTACCTGAATTGATCTCTTCTCCACCAAAGAATACCACTAAATCATTATTTGGGGATTGTGTACCCGCTTGAGAGATACCATCTAATTCATTTTGTGCAAGGGCCCTTAGTTCTTCATCATCACTGAGAGATAAAAATCGGTCAAATTCAATTTTAGCCTCTTGATCTTTGCCCATTGCACGTAATACTTTTCCATAAGAATATCGGTCTTCGATAAAAACATTATCGACATCTTCTTCAAGCACTCTGGAGTACCATCGCTCGGCATTTTTATAATCTCTCATTTTGTAATAAGAATATCCTATTGATAGGGCAACATCATTGGACTTAGCCTCTTTGTATATATTTCTATACCATTCTAATGCATTGAAATAATCACCTAATTCCATCTGTTCATCAGCTGTTGCATACATCTCATCCAGTTTATAGGACTTGAGAGGTTGTGCCATTATCTGATTAAGCATACAACTTATAAAAAGTAAAAACAGAGTATATCTTAAGTTAATTTTGATCATCGTCTTAATCATTTTCTATAGTTGTGGACAAAAGATTACTGACTTAACATTGGGCTCTTTATAGATACGGCCAATATAACCTACGGATAGTTCGAAAGCTCCACCACCCGCATCGCTTAAAGTTGAGGTAGTGACATCGTAACTTATACCTACTTTGATATCTCCTAATTGGATACCTGCGATCAATTCAAAAGCATCACCTAATCTATACCCCAATCCAGCAGAAAGAATGGTTCCATTATCAACATCCATCAAGTAGTCTGCTATGCCTTGTATTGCAAATTCGCTTGACGATGATTTCGCTTGATAGATGAAAGCGGGATTAATTCTTAGTTTTTCTGTAGTTAAGAATGAGGCCTCTCCAGTCATAGTAAGACGTTTACCAAAACCGACTCTTCTGTTGTTATTAGGATTTGTCGGAGGATTTGGATTGCCGGGGTCCGGATTAGGGTTAGACTGCACAGTTACTAATGATATATTAGGAGAGGTTATATGAGCAGCCGTTAATCCAATCCTGAATAAATCACCTTGCTTATTTAATATGCTCTTATAACTAAAGCCTAAAGAATAATCTGAAAACGATGTATTAACATTGCCTTGATCATCAGCAGGAAACAGCTCTGCTGGTCCACCTATAAGAGAAAGTGGGAGTCTAATATCGTTAGTATTAAATCCTTGAGCGCCACTTCCATACGTTAACCCTACTGATAAGACATTATTATAATCCTTGTCGAGACCATAATGGTACCCTAAATTCAAACCAGTCATTTGCTGCTTAAAACTAAGAGACCCTGATCTATCAGAAACGAAAGAAAGTCCTCCTGCGAGCCAATCATTTTCAGTAAGTAACCCACCCTTGATATTGACCTCAACAGAAGCAAAAGGAGTTGTATAGGGATTACTATTGCCAATGGATCTCCATTGATCTCTATAGATAGCACTAACCCTATAAGTACCTTTAAATGACCCTGTAAAAGCTGGATTGACAGAAACAGGAGCCATTTTAAAATTGGTAAAATGGATGTCTTGAGTCCGTCCTATAGAGTAAAGCGACAAAATCACCATTACCAAAGCACACTTTTTAAATAATTGAGGCATATGTAAAGATTATCTTTATATCAAATATCGTAAGTTATTACTAATTAAGTGAAGATAGATAAGGCTTGGATTTCATATGATTGACTCTCGTAGAATTAGCAACATACTCTTATTATTATTCCTTGTTTCATCATTTGATCATGCTATAGCCCAATCTTCACCTCAATCAAACGCAACAATCGATCAAATTGCTATAGATACACTCAATAAAAATCGATTAAAATTTATAACAATTACAGGCGCTAGTACTTATACAATAGGATCAGTTGGTCTTTATTTTTCATGGTATAAGGACTATCCTACCTCCTCTTTTCATTTTTTTAATGATTTTGATGAGTGGCATAATGTAGATAAGCTTGGCCATACCTTTTCTGCTTATTCCCAAACTGATCTTATTTATAAAGGATTTAAGTGGGCAGGGCTGAATGATGATCAGTCCTTATTATGGAGTTCGGCATCTGCTACACTTTTCCAGTCTACTATAGAAATAATGGATGGATTTTCTAGGCAGTGGGGCTTTTCGTGGACAGATTTTGGTGCTAATCTAATGGGTAGTGGTCTTTATGTCGCCCAACAAAAAGTATGGAAAGAACAAAAGATAAGATTGAAATTTTCGAGTCACATTAATTCTTATGAATTTGCAAATGATCTTAGGGGCCAAAACATTGATCTTCACTCTAGAGCTAATGATTTATTTGGCTCTGGATTAGAATCCATATTAAAAGATTATAATGCGCAGACCATATGGCTTAGTGGTAATCTGAATGCATTATTTAATACGGATAGATTTCCAGATTGGATGAACATATCGGTTGGTTATGGTGCGCAGAACTTATATGGAGGATTTGACAATGTTTGGTTCGAGGATGATGGGCAGAAAGTAGATCTCAGGAATCAAGAAAGATATGGACAGTTTTATTTATCACTTGATGCAGATTTATCAAAGATTCATACTTCCTCTAAATTTTTTAGAACACTCCTTGATGTGTTGAATGTCTTAAAAATGCCTTTTTCTGCATTAGAAATTAATACCTTGGGAGAGCTTAAGTTTAAGATCATTCATTTTTAAATTTTCTATTCAAAATGAAAGAATATATCATCTTACTATTACTGACATTATGTATTGGTTGTCAAGATAAAATGCAGCCGGAACGTATGCTGCCAGATATCAATCCCGACTGGTATAATGTTGGATTCTTAATCATGGATGGTGTGTACAACACTGAATTAACCGCACCGTATGATATATTTCAGCATACCCAATATCGAGATGGGATTAAGGCGATGAATGTATTTACTATAGCCAATACTTTAGAACCAGTTACGTCTTTTGAGGGCCTTAGAATTCTTCCTGATTATGATTATCTAACAGATGAATTACCTCATATCGATATTCTAGTAATTCCAAGTGCTGAACATCATTTAGATAGTGATCTGGAGGATGCTGCAATGATAGATTGGGTAAGTAAAGTCGGTCAATCCGCTGATTTTATAACAAGTCATTGTGATGGAGCATTTGTCTTGGCCAAGGCGGGCCTACTTGACAACTATATCAGCACTACTTTCCCAAGTGATGTTGACAAGTATCGTAAGATGTTCCCACAATTGGATGTAAGGGAAGATGTGTTATTTGTTCATGATGATAAGGCAATAACTTCTGCCGGAGGTGCTAAGTCGTTTGAAGCATCACTTTATTTATGTGATGTACTATATGGCCCCGAGATTACTAAAAGCATAGCCAAAGGATTAGTGTTGGATTGGGAGCTCAGTGAGGTAGATTATTTTAACCCAGAGAACGTAAAAGAAGAAATGAAAATTATCGAAGTAAAACCTAAAAAAGTCTTATTTGACAAGGCTATCTTGGTGATGTAAATAGCTTATTTTCTTGGTTTAAACTTTGAATCATCCAATATTTGCTGAGGATCGTTAAGATTGATCAATTGTTGAATACTCGTTTCAGGGTATCTTTTCATATAGGATTTGACAATCTGCCATCCCATATAATTAGCTGTTCTACCTGGTGATTCCGGGGGCATACCTGGGGATGTTGGAGCTGGGCCTATTAGTTTGTTAAATTTTCTCAAATCTGTTTCATAGAATAAATTTTTCTCGAAAAATAGATCCCACATTTGCACCTCATTATTCTGGCACCAACTATATTGATCTGGACTATATTCTATAACCATATGATCTGGCTTGAAACTTAATATTTGATCCATAATATATAGTTTTTTGCCACCCCAGATCATTAGCGACAAAAAGTCAGATTGAAGAGGTGGCGTCAGTTTGTCCTCAACTAATACTTCTGCTACTTTTTTGGAGATATAGTTTTTATTATAAGCTTTGGTTAGATAGGAGGAGAACGAAGGGTTAGTAGGATCAATTTTATCATAAGGAAAGTCGGGCCCTAAGAACATATCCAAACCAATACCTATTCCCTCCTGCTTAATATCATCAAATACAAAGCATTGATATACGAATCCAGAAATAAATGTGTAAACAGTAGGCACCTGTCGGACATCAAAAATCTGCATATAATTCTCAAGTGCTTGATCGATTTCTGGCTTGAAGGGATTAAAATCGTCATAGATTTTATTAACATCATTATTGAGTTTGATATACCCAGAGTCAGACACCATTCTAATGATTTCTTCCTTTACTATATCCGCATTATCAGGTAAAGCCAATATTTGATTGATGAATAAACTTGTAAACGCTGGGTGTGCGTCCTCTAAGCTTTGAAGTTGGATGGCAAATTGATCAGAACTAATAGAAGATAATTTTTGATCGTATCTGATAATATTGCTCGTGATCGTGGGGTCAATCTTAGTCAATACTTCTATTGGTGCTCCTTCTTGACAGCCAGAAGAAAGAATTACGATAGATAAGATAAAAAACAAAGATCTAAATAAGTATTCTTGCATATCGGGAGTCTCTTTGACGGAAAAGAAACGTCATAAAAGAAAAGAGATTATAAATAAGTAGAACAATGCATAAACTGAACAAAAAAAAGCTGAATAAATTTATTCAAAAAGCACTTCATGAGGATATCATGGATGGAGACCATACTTCTTTGGCATGTATACCTAAAGATCAGATTAGTACTGCGAGATTATTGGTCAAAGATGATGGTGTTTTAGCAGGGATAGCAATAGCAAAAAAAATTTTCAAATATCTGGATCCTGATGCTATAATTGAAATTGTTCATCCAGATGGATCTGCTGTTAAATATGGAGATGAGGCTTTTTATTTGACATGTAATGCACAAGCACTTCTAATGGGCGAACGATTAGCGCTTAACACGATGCAAAGACTCAGCGGAGTTGCAACGCTCAGCAGGGCATTTTATGAAGAGACTAAAGAATATCCTGTAACTATCCTGGATACAAGAAAGACAACTCCGCTCTTGAGGTTTATAGAGAAGTGGGCAGTAGAAGTAGGCGGTTGTAGTAACTATAGGGATGGTCTATATGATCGTATCATGATTAAGGACAATCATGTTGATGCTGCAGGGAGTATCACATCCGCCGTAGCACGAGTTAGAAAATACTTAAAAAAGAAAAAGAAAAACCTCGAAATGACTATTGAGGTAAGAAACTTTGAGGAGTTAGAGGAAGTATTAGGATTAGGTGGTCACCCGAGAGTGATGCTGGATAACTTCAAGATATCAGATATGAAGAAAGCTGTTAAGCTGGTAAATAAGAGATTAGAGGTTGAAGCATCCGGTGGCATTAAGCTGAATAATGTCAAAAAAGTCGCTGCTACAGGAGTTGATTTTATTTCCGTAGGAGCGCTGACACATTCAGCTCAAAGCCTGGATTTAAGTCTCAAGATTATCAAATAATCATTGAGGGTAGGTTAGAAAAAGAAAGATGAGTAGTGCCCCGAAGAATACAAGTGCTAACCAAAAACGAGTATCTCGGTACATGCTTTGACTGTCGTGAATCATTTGTGAGTTTTTGGTCTGTGTGTAAAATGTTCACCATAAGCATTAAAAAACTTTGGTATTAAATAAAAACTGTAAAACTCGCTCTGCTCTTTAGCATCGGCGATTTAGTAAATTCTAAAATCAGATATGATGTATCTGATATGACTACCAAGATGCCAAAACGATGCCATAGCATTTTTTTATAATGTGTGATTTATACCCCTACCCCTATTTGATTTTGGGTGGAATATACATGATGAATTTTTACTAATCGTAAGCAGCTAATAGTCAAATACCATTGAAGGAAAAGAATAGAAAATTTATTAATGTGTTTTGTAGATTAATTATTAAAATACCCTAAAACTTTAGATTTTTTATACACTTAGATCACTCTAAACCTTCTTCGTTCTGTCAATTTCAGTTTAGATCAGAATAGCATACTGTAATAATTCTCTATAAGAAATGAATCTATGCGCTTAATGCCTTTTTAATTCTTTTGATGAGATAGGGTCCAGCATAGATAAGACCACTGTATACTTGGATTAAGTCTGCTCCAGCGTCAATTTTTTCTTTGGCAGATTGGACATCGGTTATTCCTCCGACACCTATTAGGGGAATTTGGGACTGAGACTTTGTGCTTATATATCGGATCACTTCTGTGGATCTTTTGTTGAGTGGTCGTCCACTTAAACCTCCCGCACCGATCTGATTAATTTCTTGATCAGTAGTTTGGAGATTATCTCTTGAGATAGTTGTATTAGTAGCTATTAGCCCATCCATATTAAGTTCTATGCAGATTTCGATTACATCGTCTATTTGCTCATTGGTGAGATCTGGAGCGATCTTGAGTAGGATAGGTTTTTTCTTTTCGTATTTGCTACGCTCATCTAAGAGTGTAGAGAGAATTTTACTCAATGGCTTTTTGTCTTGGAGTTCTCTGAGGCCAGGTGTGTTAGGCGAGCTTAGATTAACTACGAAATAGTCTACGTAATCGTACAACTTCTGAAAACAGATTAGATAATCCTTATAGGCTTCATCATTTGGAGTTACTTTGTTTTTTCCAATGTTTCCCCCCAGAATGAAATCTCTATTCTTATTAAGTTTTTTCAGATTGTTGACGAGCTCATCTACGCCGCCATTGTTAAAACCCATTCGGTTGATAATGCCTTTATCGGATATTAATCTGAAAAGTCGAGGTTTGGGGTTGCCCGCTTGGCCCACAGGAGTGACCGTGCCAACTTCTATGAATCCAAACCCCAATTGAGCCATTTCTTTGATGTACTTTCCATCTTTATCAAACCCTGCGGCAAGACCTACGGGATTTTTAAAGGTAAGTCCCCAAAGTTCTCTTTTGAGAGATTCATCATCGAGCCGAAAGGATTGCTTCAGGATGGAGGAAACGATAGGTGTTTTAGATACAATTTTGAATAATGTAGTTGTAATATGATGTGCCTTTTCTGCTTGAAAAGAGAAAAGCAAAGGTTTAATTAATTGATACATTTATGAGATTGTGGATATTTCCTTTTTGAGATTTTCTAAGTCTCTTATTAATAGTCTTTTTCTATTGAAGGTGAGTAGGTTTTTAGCTTTTAACTCATTGAGGACAGTAGTAACTGTCTGGCGACTGGTTGCCGTCATGTTGGCAATTTCTTGATGTGTGATAAACTTTCTAACTACCCACTCATATCCTACTCTTTGTCCTTTTTTGCTATTGAGATCTATCAGATATTCTACGATCCTACTTCGAGAATCTTTAAATACTAAAGCTTCTAATCGCTTCTCCATTTCTAATGCTCTGCTGCCGATCAGATTCATCATGAATAAATAAAGAGGGTTATGTTCCTTGAACATTTTTTTCATTCCTTCTTTACTAATTTCACAGATTTCTGTTGGCTCCATTGCTATGGCATAGTCTCTTCTCTTGTTATGTCCAGCGATAGCTAACTCTCCAAATATCTCTCCTGGGCCTAAAATGGCTTTAGTGATAGACTTCTCGCCATGGTGATCTGTCGCAATTTTAACCCTGCCAGAAGAAATGAAAAAAACTTTATCTGCCATTTCGGAAGGTTCAAAGATCAAATCATTCTTTTTAAACGAGTTGTAGGAATGGTTAGGAGATGGTATACCCAACTTCTTTGGGCAGAAGATCCCTTCTGCATCAATATTTTCTAAATACCAAACATTGGAATTATCCATTAGAAATTGAGTTTAAGAAAGCCAAAATTATGAAAACTATTAATTTCTCTTTATCTCAACACACTAATCTTGGTCTGGTTGCAATCGAAGGGTATCAATCAAGTCATCTAACAAAGGATTGATTTTTATCAGGTGATCATATTTTTCCTTTGCAGTATAAAGTTTCTTTTCAACTTTGATTTCACTATCTGGGAAAAGCTCCCGATTTACATTGATTTCTATATTCAGATCATTTTGATTAAAATGATCTCTCAGAATTGAGTATAACCCAGTTTCTTGTTGTATTTCTTCTTTGGCAATAGTAGATGGTACAGATCCAATGATTTTTTTATCCTCTATGGATAGCTTTACATTTTTTAAAATAGATGAAGAGGTGGGTGATTCTTGTTGGCGAGCATACTCCATCCATATAGTATTGACTTCATCAATATTGAGTTCTTTTTGTGAGTTGGTTTTATTGTTTATTTCTTCTTGTGCTTGGCTGATGAGCGCATCTATAGAGGAAATATGGGGTGATTCTATTTTAGTGTCTTTTACTGTGATCGATGGTCGATCTATAGATTTTTTGACTTCCTCTTTTTCTATAGAGATTGGCCCTCCTCGTTCTATCTCATTGGGTTTGTCTTCTGACGGCGCAGATGGAATTGTTGGGGTAGGAGGTATAGGATCAAGAGAGGTAGAAGTAGGATTAGTTATCTGGGGTTCAGTGTTTTTTTTTTGATCAGATATTGTATGATCTGGTTCTATCTGTCTCGAGGCATAACAAATTTTTAGAAGTGCTATCTCTATGTGAAGTCTTTTATCTTTAGCTTTAGCATAATTAATGTCGCAATCATTAGACAGGGATAAGGCAGTAAGTATGGTACTATAAGTGATATGATTAGACTGCTCCATATACTTCTCCTTTAGTGCATCACTGAGCTGCATCAATCTTTGAGTAGGTTCTTGTTTGCAATACATTAGGTTGCGCAAGTGTTTGGACAATCCATTCATAAACGTGTCACCTTCAAAACCATTGGCAAGTACCTCTTCTAATAGCAACAGGAGGTTAGGCCCATCCTCTCTAAGTAACAAGTCCGTTGCTCTAAAAAAATAATCATAATCGAGAAGATTTAGATTTTCTATGACAGATTTATAGGTGATACTATTGTTACTTGCGCTTGCTATTCTATCATATATAGATAAAGCATCTCTCATCGCCCCATCTGCTTTTTCAGCTATGGTATACAGTGCATCATATTCAGTTGAAGTTCCTTCTTGTAGGGATATTGCTTCGAGCTGTTTGATGATATCTGGAACCATAATGCGTCTAAAGTCATACAACTGACATCTACTCATTATGGTAGGCAATATTTTATGCTTTTCTGTCGTAGCCAATATAAATATGGCATAAGGAGGAGGTTCTTCTAATGTCTTGAGAAAAGCATTAAATGCTGAAGTGGTCAACATATGTACCTCATCAATTATAAATACCTTGTATTTACCTTGTTGGGGCTGAAATCGCACTTGCTCGATGAGCGATCTCATATGTTCTACAGTATTATTAGATGCCGCATCGAGCTCCACTATATTCATGGAGATATCAATCTGCGTATCAGCATAGCTGCCATCTACTATCGCCGCTTTTGGGTCTTTCATATTGATGACCTTAGCCAATAATCTGGCACAGGTTGTCTTACCTACTCCTCGAGGCCCACAAAACAAAAAAGCATGAGCTAACTTATCTGACAACAGCGCATTTTTGAGTGTAGAAGTGATATGCTCCTGACCCACCACATCTTCAAATTTTTGTGGTCTATACTTCCTTGCTGAAACGATGTAACTCATTGAGTTGCGATAATACGAAGAATGTATTATTCTTTCTCTAAAGAATGCGGTCAATGTACTATTGCCCTCGGCGAGGGACTTTTGCAGTCGGCAAAAGGTACTGTCTTAAAAAGCATCTGATTTCTTAAAGGGAGCTACACCTACTTCACTTCTTATCATGATCAATGATCCAAAAGCATTACATATGATGCCTTTTGCAAACGCATGAGTAAGTGACTATCAATTAAAGAGTGTTGACAATTGTGGCAAGAGTGTCTCATAATTATAAAACAAATTTAACAGCCATCATGCAATTCCTCTGCACGTTGTTCCTTATTATAGCTGATATATAAAAATGAATATGCAAACGAGCTTAACCCTGGATAATAAAGAGCATCAATCTCAAAAGAAAGGGAACTATAATTATCACTATAATCGTCTTAATCCTGCTCAAAAGAAAGCAGTAGATCAAATCGAAGGTGCAGTGATGGTCATAGCTGGTCCGGGTACGGGCAAAACTCAAATACTGGCTGTACGGATTGCCAAAATATTGGCTGAGACAGATGCTCAAGCTCATAATATACTATGTCTGACCTTTACGGATGCAGCGACTATAGCTATGCGTCGTCGGTTAGTCCAGATCATAGGAGCGGCGGCACATCAGATTCACATTTATACTTTTCATGGATTTTGCAATCAGATCATACAGGAGAACCTAGGCATTTTTGGCAATTATAGACAACTCGAGGCGCTCACTGACCTCGAGAAAGTTGATGTGTTCTCTAAGATCATGAATGACTTACCTAATGGTCATATCCTGAAAAAACTGAAGAGCGAGCCTACTTATGAGTCAAAAAGATTGGACAACCTATTTCAGATGATGAAAAAGGAAAACTTATCTGTTGAGATTATGCAGGAGCGTATCAAAGAGTATCTGGAGCGACAAAATGATCCTGAGCATAATCCTACTATGTTTTATCAGCGGAAGTATAAATCTTTTAATGTAGGGGATAGAAAAGAGAAAGAATGGGATAAACTCATGACAAAGATGAACGAGTTAGGTGCTGCGGTAAAGCTCTTTCCACAATATCTACAGATCATGAAGGATATGGATCGATATGACTATCAGGATATGATCCTATGGGTACTGGAGGCATTTCAGAGGGATGATCAGCTACTTGCTAATTATCAGGAGAGATATCAGTACTTCTTGGTAGATGAATTTCAAGATACTAATGGAGCACAGAAAGCCATACTTGAACAACTTATTTCATTCTGGTCCGATGAAAGCCCAAATGTATTCGTCGTAGGAGATGATGATCAAGCGATATACAAGTTTCAGGGAGCCAATCTCTCCAATATCAAGGAGTTAAAGAATAAGTATGACCCCAGCATGATTGTCTTGGATCAGAACTATCGATCGAGTCAAAATATATTGGATATCGCCAAGGAATTAATAGCCTTTAATCAAGAAAGAATTGTTAATGATGATGATACACTCAACAAAGACTTACGGGCTTCTCTGGACGGTATCAAGAATCATGGCTCTAAGCCTAAAGTCGTATCCTACCCTAATAATGTCCAAGAACAATCCGATATAGCGGATCGATTATACCAAGCTTATCAAAAAGGTATCAACCTTAAGGATACTGCGATCATCTATCGCAAACACAATCAAGTAGAAAAATTAGTTGAAGTATTAGAAAAGAAAGGTGTCCCGATTAATATAAAGAGGCGTGTCAACATACTGGACGAATCACTGACACGTAATCTATTGACGATACTCAGATATATCCAAGCGGAGTATAGACGACCAAATAATGCCGAAGATCTATTATATGAATTGATGCACTATCGATTCTTCAATATTCGCAGTGGAGACATCGCTAAGATGTCCATACATTGTAACAAGACCAAAGGTGAAGAAAATAGAATCTATCTGCGAGACCTGCTGAGTCAACGGGGACGGTTGACACAATTGGGCCTGGGATCAGTTGAGCAGATCCTATTTCTGGGCGAACAATTAGAAAATTGGATCAGCGATATCGCCAATGTCACCTTGCAAGTACTATTTGAAAATATAATCAATCAAGGCCATGTACTGAGATATGTCTTAAATCTGGCCGATAAGACATGGCAATTACAAATACTCAGCACCTTATTTGATCTGATCAAAGAAGAAATGGCTAAAGCACCAGAACTGAAACTTGAAGAATTCCTACGGATGATAGAAAAAATGAAAGCTAATAAGATCAGCTTATCACTTAATAAAGTCGTCTATGCCGAGAGCGGAGTCAATTTTTTAACAGCTCATAGCTCCAAGGGATTGGAGTTTGATCACGTAATTATACCTGGCGTCACTAAAAATATCTGGGATAAGAATGTGAAGACCATGTTTCAATATTCCTATCCGGACAATGTCAATGAAGATGTAGAGACAAATACTGAGGACGAGAGGCGATTGATGTATGTGGCTATGACTCGAGCCAAAAGAGAATTAGAACTGTCATTTGGATTAGAAAACGAGGCAGGTAAAGAATTAGGCAGGAGCCAATTTATCGATGAGGTATTGGAGCGCACAGACATAGAGGTTACTCCTCTAAAGGTGGAAGAAGAACGGGTGAATGAATTTCAATATTTCACACTGTTAAAACAGAACAAAGAAGTCAAACTAATCGAGCATGACTTGATAGATAAAGTGTTAGATGGATATAAATTAAGTGTTACAGGACTTAATAAGTACCTCAAATGCCCATTGACCTTTTACTTTGAGTCTATCTTAAGGATCCCAACTGCTCGTACCAAGTATATGGGTTTTGGTAGGGCCATACATAGATCATTAGAAGAATACCACAATGACCTGAACCAATCCAAGAAGCCGTCTCAGTCCGACCTCATCCGATACTTTCACTTAGGTATGAAAAATCATCGATCCCATTTCACCGACGAAGAATATGCCAATATGACTGCATATGGCGAGGAGATCTTACCGAAGTATTATGAAGAAAGGTTGAAAGAACAAAAGGAGGATGTACAGTTTGGATTGGAAGTGAGGGTAGATCATGCAGAGTATGCTGGTGTGCCGATCAAAGGTGTATTGGACAAAGTGACCATCTACAAGGACTATGTAGATGTGGTAGATTATAAGACGGGTAACATTTTTAACGCAAAAGCAAAAAAGAAACTCAAAGGACCAAAAGATGAGACAGAGATTGGTGGAGATTATTGGAGACAGATTGTATTCTACAAGATTCTCTTAGACTCAGATAAAAAGAATAACTGGCAGATGACATCAGGGTGGATGGACTTCATAGAGCCAGAGCGCAAGACTGATAAGTTCTTCAGGGAGAAAATAATGGTAACCCCTGAGGATATCGCAAAGGTGGGCGCACAGATAACAGATACTTGGACAAAAATTCAAAATCATGAATTTGATCAAGGTTGTCAAGAGGAGGACTGTACATGGTGTTCTTTTGTAAAAAATGATTTTATCTTTCTGGATGATCATCAGGAGGATGAAGATGATGTGCAGGATCAGGGATAATAAAAAATAGGCCAACACGAATGCCGACCCATTTCCTTTTATACTATTGTTTTTCATTTAGTACTTCATACTGTATTAAAGTCTTTCATAGTTTCTCAAATTCTATAACTTCTAAGGAGAATTCCTCATCTGCGATTCCTCTGTCATAATCGATGTATACGCTCTTGGGAAAAAAGAACCTTTCATCATATACAACTAATATTCGATCAGCTTTAAGAATAGGCTCTTCAAATACTGGCAAAAAAAATTCAATATTCTCATCTGCGGCAATTTCAATTTGATTAAAAATATTATCTAAAGTGAACAGAATTTCCATCGATCCTATTTCACAAAATGATATAGAAGAAAAAGGCCCAATAGAACTAGAAGATTCAACTATTTTGTTTTCTTCGATTAGGAGTGTTATTTCTGTGTCGGGGCAGATCATATTTGACTGCCTGTAAACTATTCGGTAACTATCGATACTTAAACATCTCCATTTTTGAAAAGAATTATAAAAGGATAAGTAATCTTCATCAAATTGGGGTGAGGAAGGATAATTCTCCAAACAATCTAAATAAGTATTGAAATCATGATCACAACTACAAGAAATAAAGAAAATCGAAATAAAACCCCAAAACATATTCTTATAAGTCATTTTTTACAAATTGTCGATCCAGTAATTATATCCATTGAAAATTAAAATATCTATCATGGCGGCAGTTTTTGTATTTCTGTAGTCATTTGATATAAAGCTACTCTTGAATAGTCCATAAGTATAGATATTTCTATCTGATTTACGTCAACTGCAGTTCCATGATTGAGAGGGTCTTGCACATGATTCTAACATAAGTCTTGACTCTCTCTTATAATAAATGAATCAAGCAAACTAAAAAATTCCCTTTATTTGAAGGGTCAAATTATATAGAGACTATGAAAATATTTCACTATTTCTTGGCCTTTTTATTCTTAGTATTTGCTTTGGTGCAGTACAATGACCCAGATTACTATATGTGGATGCCACCCTATTTATTAGTGGCATATATTTCACTTAAAGCTGCCCTACTTAAGTACCATAAACTATGGTGCGGCATGTTGCTCTTCTTATTTGGGGTATGGATGAGTTTATATATGCCACATATCTATCAGTGGTTTAAGGATGGCATGCCATCTATAGCGGAGTCGATGAAAGCTGAATCACCCTATATAGAATTAGCCCGAGAATTTTTTGGACTGTTACTTTGTTTTATAGCAACAGGCTACTTTTTTATCTTAGCATCCAAATCTTCAAAATGAAAGCTTTTTTAATTTCAATTGCTGTTTTCTTTATTTCAATATCTATCGCAGCTCAGACCATCCAGAATGGGTTTTTCGACTTCTCTTACGCTGAGGATGAAGGAAAGATCTATCTATTAATTGATGACGAAGATCTAGATAAACAATTTCTATATGTGAACGCGCTATCAGCAGGATTAGGATCCAATGATATAGGATTGGATAGAGGCCAGCTGGGAAGTGAACGAATAGTAAGTTTTAAAAAAGCAGGAGAGAAGTTGCTGATGGTTCAGCCCAATCTGGATTATCGAGCAATTAGCGACAATGAATTAGAGCGTAAAAGTGTGGAAGAGGCTTTTGCTAAATCTGTCTTATGGGGATTTAAGATTGGCGATAAAGAAGGAAATCGATATAAGATCGATTTGACCGATTTCTTAATGAGAGATGCGCATGGGGTATCTCAACGACTTAAGCGATCTAAGCAAGGAAGCTTTAAACTGGATAAAAGTAGATCTGCTGTATGGATGGATCGAACTAAGACCTTTCCTGATAATACAGAATTTGATGTACTCTTGACATTTACAGGTCACGCTGAAGGAAGGTATGTGAGATCAGTAACTCCTAGTGCTGATGCCATCACCTTGCATCAACATCATTCCTTTGTAAGGTTACCAGACGATAACTATCAGCCAAGGAAATTTCATCCTTATGCAGGGTATTTTCCTATGTCCTTTTATGACTATGCTGTTGCTATAGAAGATGATATCGAGCAGCGATATATATATAGACATAGATTAGCTAAAAAGGACCCAAGTGCTCAAGTTAGCGAACCAGTAGAGCCTATCATCTATTATATGGATCCTGGATGTCCAGATCCCGTTAAATCTGCTCTGATGGCTGGGGCAGCTTGGTGGGATCAAGCCTTTCAATCTATAGGCTATGCGCCTGGTACTTTTCAGATTAAAGAATTACCGGAGGGAGCGGATATGCTGGATGTAAGATATAATGTGATCCAGTGGGTGCATCGCAGTACACGAGGGTGGTCCTATGGAGCTTCTGTATCTGATCCAAGAACTGGTGAGATCATTAAAGGTCATGTATCACTTGGTTCTCTTAGAGTTCGTCAGGATTTTCTTATTGCTCAAGGATTATTATCACCCTATGCCGAGGATGATGATAACCATGATCCGATGTTGGCTTTAGCCTTATCAAGGCTCAAGCAATTAGCGGCACATGAGGTAGGACATACCATTGGTTTGGCCCATAATTTTGCAGCCAGCTACAATGATAGAGCCTCGGTTATGGATTATCCACACCCTTATGTAACCATGGATGATGCTGGCAGGATAAGCTTTGATCAAGCCTATGATGATAAAATCGGGGATTGGGATAAGTTCACTATTGGATATGGTTATCAAGATTTTGCTGATGATATTGATGAAGATGAAGCGCTTAACGAGATGATTAATCAGGCTCAATTGGATGGATTTCTCTTTATTTCTGATAGCGATGCTCGACCAGCAGGTGGAGCACACCCCAATGCTCATTTATGGGATAATGGTGCTGATCCTGTTGAGGAGCTGAATAGATTAATGGGTATTAGAGCCAAGGCTCTTAGTCAATTAGGAGAAAATAGTATTACAGAGGGTACACCTATGAGTGAGTTAGAAAAAGTATTAGTACCTATCTATCTTTTGCATAGATATCAAGTTGATGCAGTATCAAAGTTAATAGGAGGGTTAAACTATCAATATCATGTTAAAGGGGATGTGATGAATCATAAGGTAACACCTGTTGATTACAAAATTCAGAATAGAGCAGTCGAGTCTTTACTTAATACGCTTTCATCACAGCATCTCAGATTGCCATCAAATCTATTAAGATTGATACCTCCACCGGCATATGGATATCCACGGAGTAGAGAGACATTTAACAGTAAAACTAATCTGGCCTTCGATCCTTTGTCCGTTGCTGAAAGTCATATACACATGACTTTGCAGTTTATGCTGCATCCAGATAGATTGGCGAGGATACATCGTCACGGGGCGACAGGTATGAGTGTCGTAGAGTTGGAGCCCTTTTTAGACCAAATAGTCGAACATCTATTCGCCATGAAGTCAGAAGATTCTTACGATCAAGAGCTCAACCAATTGGTTCAGAAGATATTAGTGACACACTTGTTGCAATTGTCAAGTGACTCAAGTGTGGATATCAATGTGGCAGCAGTGGCCCATCACGCTCTACATAAGGTTGGAGATAATTACTTAAAGAATTCATCAATTGCTCATAACTATTATCTGATGGAACTTATCAATCAATCGAAGATACATGGAGATGATTTTAGTCTACCAAAAATAAGTAATATGCCTCCTGGATCGCCAATAGGTTGTGGTATGATGGATCATCTGAAACCATAAATCAGGAAAATAATAGTATTAAAAAAATCAGGGAATTACGATAAATGATAATTACGATATCTGGAGATATAGGAAGTGGAAAAAGTACTTGTGGTAGGCTACTTCAAAAGAAGTTAGATTTTGACTATTTGTCTACCGGTGCCATCCAGAGGAAGATTGCGGAAGAGATGGGAATTACCACATTAGAGCTTAATCTCCTATCTGAAAAAGATACTTCAATAGATGATAAAATAGATAATCATACTCGTGAGTTGAATGAATCTCAACAAAACTATATAGTCGACTCAAGATTGGCGTGGCATTTTATTCCATCTTCATATAAGGTTTTTCTCTCCTGCCAAGATGAAATAGCGGCTCACAGGATATTCAATGATGAAGGGCGAGTATCGGATGAAAATTCAAAGACTGTTTTGCAACTCCTTGATAAAATAAAGGATCGAAGAAAAAGTGAGAAAAGACGATTCTTGCAGAAGTATGGGATTGACTTTGAAGATCTTTCTAATTATGATCAGATTATTGACTCTTCATTTTTTACTCCCGAAGAAATCGTTACAATGATACTTGATGGCATCAAGATGTATCAAGGCAGTGATATGGATTAAATAAATCTATTCTTCAGCTGAGGATCAGGTAGTATACACTGCTCCGCTTTACCAAACCATTGATATCTGTTTCTTGCAATCCATCGGTAGATTGTATTCCTGACCTTGACAGGAATTAGTGCAAGTGGCATGAGCAATAACCATATACCGCCAAGAATTTTGATGATTCTGAAGGTTACATCAGATTGTGTATAGAGCTTACCTTGATCTAATAGAGCCACCGTAGTGATCTCTTGATCCATCTTAAGTTGTTTGCGGATGGATTTACCATTGTCTTGTTGAAGAGCGCAAAAAAGAAACTGTTCTTTTTTATCCACCTTGATCAAGAATTGGACAAAACCATCACAAAGGATGCATTGTCCATCATAATATAGTATTGGACTATCCTTAGATAGTGCTAATTGATTTTGGTAGTCCATAATATTTTGTTCTACTGTAGAATGGTACTCATTAAGTGAATATAGCTTCCATTAACTCTTCTACCTTTCCAATGGTTTTGACATGAATATGGTTGAACTGACTGGAGTCGATTTTTTTATGATACTTTGATATAAATATTTGATCAAAACCTAATCTCGCAGCTTCCTGTATTCTTTGTTCTATTCTATTGACAGACCGAACCTCTCCAGATAAACCAATCTCTGCGGCAAAACTTATTTTCTTGTTTATAGGTATATCATTTAAAGAAGAAATAAGAGCTGCCATCACGGCTAAGTCGATGGCAGGGTCTGTCACCTTGATGCCCCCAGCTATGTTGAGGAATACATCATTTTGGCTAAAATATAGCCCACATTTTTTTTCGAGAACTGCGAGAAGCATGCTCATTCTTCTCACATCAAATCCTGTAGTAGACCGTTGTGGTGTACCATAGATGGCAGTTGACACTAATGCCTGAGTTTCTATCATCAATGGCCTTGCTCCTTCCATAGTGCATGCCACGGCACTACCGCTGAGATGATCTTCAGATTGAGACAAGAGAAGTTCTGAAGGATTGTTAACGGGCCTAAGACCACTTTGTTCCATCTCATAAATGCCTATTTCATCTGTTGAGCCAAATCTGTTTTTTATTGTTCTCAGTATCCTATACACATAGTTCCTGTCTCCTTCAAATTGTAAAACAACGTCCACTATATGTTCTAATATTTTAGGTCCCGCAATGCTTCCTTCTTTATTGATATGACCTATAATGAAGACGGGTATATTAGTATGCTTGGCAAATTGTTGGAGCTTGGAGGTACACTCTTTTATCTGACTGACAGATCCCGCTGTACTATCGATCTGTTTGGTATAAACCGTTTGGATAGAGTCGATCATGAGCATCTGTGGCTTACTATCATAGGCAATGTCTAAAATTTTATCTAAGTCAATTTCGGCAAGAATAGAGCAATGTGGATTATGTCCTGCGATTCTTTCGGCTCTCATTTTAATCTGATAGGGGCTTTCCTCACCTGAGACATAAAGCACTTTGGCATTTGCTTTAGTGGCTAATTGAAGCATAAGAGTTGACTTGCCAATACCCGGTTGTCCTCCAATTAGTACTATGGACCCAGGAACAATCCCACCACCTAAAACTCTCGAAAGCTCTTTGTCAAAATCGATAATGTATCTCGATATGTTAGGGGCGGTAATCTGTGTTATTGGGATCGGTCTATTATCATCCTTCGAAAATTTTGATTTGACTGCCGCTTTACTCGAAGATTTATTAACAACTTCTTGAGGCTTTAAAGTATTCCACTCTCCGCAAGAAGAGCACTTACCTTCCCATTTTACGAACTGTGCATTGCAGTTGGAGCAAACATGTATAGTTTTTGTTTTCACGATGTATATGAAAAGTTGTTATGAATAATTTGATTTTTTTTATTTATTTTCGACAAAAGATGTGGCTTTTGAAAATTGGTACGTCTTAGTATTGTGAGGAGTGATCAAGAGATGTAAGTTATAAAAGAGAATAAAAGATATTTAAAGATAGATTGTTTTCAATTGGTTTTTTGGGGTTATGCAGGGTACTTTTTGTACCCTGTTTTTTTTATGCGCATTTAATGCATCTATCGCTCTCAGGCATAAGCATTAGCCGTTTAGGATTTATGGATTGTTTACAATTTTTGCATTGTCCAAATCCAGGATTATCCACTTTTGATAAAGCTACTTGAAGTTTAGCTAATTTCTTTCTCCGATTTCTTAGACTGGCTTCGACTACACTTTTGTTATTGATAGCATCCATTCTGCTTATCCTTCCAATAGAATTTTCGGGCGCTACGGGAGCGGCACTTTCTTCCATTTGAGCAATTTCAGATGTCAACTTTTTAATCAATTGTCTTATTTCCTGCTTTAATATTTTGATTTCTTCTTGTTTCATCAATTCTAAATTATTAATTTTCAATCAGTTATGACAACCTGTGTATATGAGTCAATGTAGATGGACTTTTTATGATCCTAATGAAGGTACCCAAACTTTGGGGCTATATCATGGTGATGAGTCAGGACATGTCATGATATATCTCAATGAGCAAGTTGTAATTATTGACTTTGAAGTTCATCAAACAAAGTCTTATTCGCTCATGTTTAATCAATCTCTGTTGGAATTAAAACTCAATAAGATAAACGGAGAATTCTTATATAAATTTGAAGGTACCCGAGTGAATGAGGCTAAATCATCGCTTGATAGGATTAAAAGTCTCTTTTCTTTTCCTTTTTCTTAGATTATTGATCACTTTACATTTTGATATAGATACTGAAATGAATAGTACTAAAGATAGAGTTGACCTATATATTGAGGCTCTTATTTTTGCCGCAGAATATGCGCTGTCGGTCGAAGAAATAAGATCTGCCACTAATAACACCTTTGGACAGAAGTTTTCTATTAAGGATATAGAAAAACATTTATCTACAATATCCGCCAAATACGAAAGTGATGAATTTGCGATACACTTGATACCTATAGCACAGGGATATATGTTTATGACCAAATCAAGATATCATAAAATCATAGGAGATTATCTAAGACAGAATGAAAAAAAGAGATTATCCAAGTCTGCTATGGAAACACTGTCAATTGTAGCTTATAAGCAACCTATAACTAAGTCTGGTATCGAGAGTATAAGGGGTGTTGGTTGTGATTATGCTGTTCAGAAGTTATTAGAAAAAGAGCTAGTGGAGATAAAAGGAAGACATGAGGGTCCAGGAAGACCATTGTTATATGGTACTACAATTAAATTTTTAAACCATTTTGGGATCAAGGATACTAAAGAATTGCCGAACCTTAAGGAGTTCGAAACTGTTGAAAATACTATTGGAGAAGAAGTAGAAAGCTAAAAAATGAAAGGAGTATTAGTAAATAAGGTGGCTCAAAGTAGTTTGGAGACTATTAATTTGGAGAAGTATTATCCAGTCGCAATGGTAAATGAATTGGATATAGCAGACTATCTCTTTAAAGGATTAATATTAAAGGAAAAAGATTTTAGAAGCGCCCTAAAAGAATTGGATTGGAGTATATATGCTGATACTACCTTGTGTGTACACTGTTCTACTGATGCCATTATCCCAGTATGGGCGTATATGCTGATCAGTACCTATGCAGAATCTTACTGTAAGACTATTTATCAAGGTAGTCCGTCAGAGTTTATTAAGTTTCATTATTACAAAGTGTTGGCTGAGATAGATTATGATCAGTACCAAGATAGTAGAGTGGTTATCAAAGGATGCAGTGACAAGCCTGTCCCACCCGCTGCTTATGCTTATATAACTGAGAAGTTAAAGCCTTTTGCCCAAAGTATTATGTATGGAGAACCATGCTCTACCGTACCAATATTCAAGCGACCTAGGAAGTTGAAATCATCCTAAACAAAATGTTGGTACATTTTTAGTATTTATATTATTTCATCTAAACTTCTAATTGTGAAAAGATTATTTACTCAATACGCTTTATTAGGTACGTGTGTTTTTTCTTTTTTGGTTTTTTTGTCTTCTGCAGATAATAAGATAGCGAGAGTAGATAATTCACTTCATAATATTGCACAGATCGTCCGAGCTCCTGATATCAATAAGCAATTTGATTGGGCGGGTGAGATATTACCATTTACAGCTGATGCTAAGGAAAGATTGGATAGAGAACTTATGGTCAATACTTATTACCATTCTAGCACACTACAAGTATTGAAATTAGCTAATAGATACTTTCCGACTATTGAAAGAATTTTAAATGAACATGGTATTCCAGAAGATTTTAAATATTTAGCAGTGGCGGAGAGTGGCCTTCGACATGTAAAATCCCATGCCAATGCAAAAGGATTCTGGCAATTTAGAAAAATGGCTGCCAAGGAATATGGATTAGAAGTAAATGATGAAGTTGATGAAAGATACCATATAGAAAAGTCTACCCGAGCGGCCTGCAAATACTTGTTATGGCTTAAGAGCAAGTTTGGTACTTGGACTAATGCATCTGCAGCATACAATGTGGGACCGACAAACTTCAAAAAAGAGATGACCATACAGGGTGAATCAAATTTTTATGATATGAATTTGAATCAAGAAACGAGTAGATACATTTACAGACTGGTAGCGATTAAGGAGATAATGACTAACCCAGAATCTTTCGGATTTTATATAGAAAGTCAAGAAAAATATCCGCCATTAGATAATTTTTATGAAGTCAAGGTCGATAAATCTATTAAGAGCTGGGGAGACTTTGCTCACGAACATGGTATCACCTACCGAGAGCTTAAGAGATACAACCCTTGGTTAAGAGACAACCATTTGACTGTTATTAAGAATACTTACATGATCAAGATTCCGAGATCTTAGATTATAAACTGAATTTAGTTAGATTGACAAATCTTTCTACTCGACTATTAATTTCTTCTTTAGTAAGTGATTTTATTCTGTAGTTAGAAAAATCTTCAACTACGAAGGAAGCCATAACGGAACCATGTATTATAGCTCTTTTCATATTTTCAAATGAGGTATCTCCAGTCATAGCGATATAACCTAAAAATCCTCCAGCAAAACAATCTCCAGCTCCAGTAGGGTCGATTACATTCTCTAGTGGAAGGGCGGGAGCAAAAAAGACATTATTTCGATCAAACAGAAGAGAGCCATGTTCTCCTTTTTTAATAATTAAGTATTGAGGGCCCATTTCGAATATCTTTGCAGCAGCCTTGACTAATGAATGCTCTCCGCTTAACATTCTGGCTTCTTCATCATTGATGGTCAGTACGTCACAAAGTTTGATAGCCTCCAATAATTTATCATAAGCACTATCAATCCAAAAGTTCATCGTATCTAAAACCACTAATTTAGGTTTAGAGCTCAACTGCTTCATGACACTTATCTGTATGTCTGGAGTAAGATTACCCAAAAGTATATATTCAGAATTTTTGTAGCTGTCTGGTAAAATAGGGTCAAACTCGCCCAAGACATTGAGATCAGTAGTAAGAGTTACTCTGTCTATCATATTTTCTAAATATCGGCCAGCCCAAAAGAAGGATTTCCCCCCAGCTACAGTTTTCAATCCCTCAAGAGATACTCCTTTATTGGACAAATCGTCTAACTCTGATTGTGGAAAATCATCTCCGATGATTGAGACAAGATTAATGTCTTTAGTAAAATAACTTGCTGCATAGCTGCTATATTGGCTAGACCCGCCAACTACCATATCAACATTGCCATGAGGTGTCTCGAGAGAATCAAACGCCACTGTACCAACTGTAAGAAGACTCATTATTTGAAGTTTTGCGCAAATGTAAAAACTAATAGCATAAACATTGGAGGTATCGGTGGAATGTCATTACTTTGTTGAACTGAGGTAGAATATATCCTCAGCAAAGAAAACTACACTAAATTTTTAAAATTATGACTTATTCATTTTTAGCATTCTTAGGAGGAACAGAATTGATGGTTGTGGCTTTTATCGTTCTCCTTTTATTTGGAGGAAAAAAATTGCCAGAATTAATGAAGGGATTGGGTAAAGGAATAAGAGAATTCAATAGTGCAAAGGCGAATATAGAAAGTGAGATAAAAGAGAGCATGAAGGAAATAGATGATACTTCCAAGTAGTATCCTTCTCTGACAAGGTCAGTCTAAACAATAAAAATCTCTTTTCTATGATCAGGTCAACCTTGTTATTTTTCTTTTTGTCCATGTTCACTTCCTTATGGGCTCAATCAGAGACCATGTACACCAAGCTTGATTCTTGTATGTTAGTATACAGGGATGCGGTATTGTCAGAAGATATCGATCAACTTATCGCTCTTACTCATCCTAATATCATTAAACTCGCCGGAGGACAAGAATTTGTGCATAATTCCTTCTTAGAAGACACAAAGATGTATCATGAGATGCAACTTCGGCTGGATAAAATGCAGACTAAAGGAGAATCAAAAATCATTAAATCAGGAGAAGAATTACATGCTTTAGTCCCATATGTAAAAGAATTTATCACGGTTGATGGGAGTAATTATAAAGAGGAAAATTTTTATCTGGCTGCCTCAGTAGATATGGGTATGACCTGGACTTTCGTGGACATGAAAAAGTATGATAGTGAAAGCATTAGGGTATTTGTGCCAGAATATAATGGGAGATTGGATATTTTCTTAAATCTGAACAATTAGTCTTTTTACCACCACTTAAAAATTTCTGGAGTTGTAACCCACTGGCTCCAAGACTGGTTATAAGTATGTAGCGTATCCGTTAAGATTCGCTGATCATTTACGATAGGAAATCCGCAGTTCACCCACTCGAAGATGCTACCGTATAAATTATGGACTTCCTGAAATCCAGAGGCAATTAATTTTTCACCGATTTTTTCACTTCTATATCCAACAGAGCAGTAGATTATGATGGGTTGCCCCTTTGGTATATCCTTAACCAAGGACAGTCCAAATGTTTTAAAGCCTACGTGAACAGCATTTTCTATATGACTGACTGTATATTCATTGATTTCGCGACTATCTAAGAACAAAAATGAATCTCTCTTGGCATAGGCATCTTCTACTGATATAGTAGGAACAGAAAAGTCCAATAGACCGATCAATTCTTCATTGAATTTATCATTTCTGACATCTTGACTAAAGCCAATGAAATAAACAAGCGATAATATAGCGATCAATCTTTTTTTCATTTGATCATTTTTGGCCCATCTCCTACCTGATCATATATGATCCGATTATTTTCTGTGAGCTCCATAACCTGTTCTTGGATAAATTGAGCAGCCTCCTCTTTAATGTTATCTGGATAAAGAATGTGCACATTTGGTCCAGCATCAAGAGTGAACATGATTGGTAAGTTGGATTCTTTTCTAAAAGCTCTTATTCTTTCAATACATGTTAAAGTATTTGGTTTCATAAGCATATATGAAGGGTTAGAACACATCATTAGTGCATGAAGAGTCATAGCCTCTTCTTCTACAATCTCGATAAATTGTTCCATATCGTTAGAAGCCATACTATCCAAAATTCGTTTCATATTCATTTTGGCTTGTTCGTATCTTTTAGAAGCATATATATTGGTGTCCATAAGAGCGTGTCCAGCAGTAGAGGAGACTGATTTTTTATCGCCGCTTATGATGGCTACATCGTCGTGAAAGTGCTTAAAAGTTGAGTGAACATCATTATGTCCAACGGCATGAAGGTCAGAAGAATGATCAATATACTTTGAAATTCCCCAAGCAGCTAATTTCCCATATATAGATCTTGACGCACTTCCACTACCTAATCGAGCTATGTGTGAAGCCTTCATGAAAAAAGCCTCCTTCTCTTGAAGTGTTGAAAACAAATTATCTTCTATACTGCAAAGACATAGAGCGAGAGCACTCATACTCGAAGCCGATGAAGCTATACCAGAAGAATGAGGAAAACTATTTGAGCTCTTAATATTGAGATGAAGTTGTTGTAAAAAAGGGAATATAGGATGGAGAGATTTCAAGAATCTTTCTATCCGATTCAAAAATGAATCTTCTTTTTTCCCTTCAAACTCGAAGGTGATCCAATCTTGGTGGGGTTTTAAGGGACTATACTCAATAGACGTAATCGTATGAGCCTCGTTTAATGTGAAACTTATAGAAGGATTGTTAGGTATTTGTATAGCTCGTTTGCCCCAATACTTGACAAGTGCAATATTAGAAGGGCTTTGCCATTTAACAGAGCCATTTATATCTTGTCCATTTTTAAGGACTAATTGGTCATTTTGATAAGAATTATTCAAGGCTTTTTTTATTGGACGTTATGTGATATTTCAAAATCTTGTAAAACAATGTCCAATATAGGGTTTTGGCCCTTTTCGTAGACTTCTTTTAGGCGGTATCCATATAGTTTACTTGATTGATTCCAATAAAAAGCATTCATTTTGCCTCTGGTCATTTTGATCAGGTCGTATATCGAGGTTTCCAGTTCTTTTTCGATCATTTCAACCAATATTTTTCCTTGAGTCTTTGATAGTTTTTTGAGAGGAGCCTCAAATTCGTTTTGTAATTCTTTGGATAACTTTTTTAGATATTTTTTCTTTTTTCTTTTTTTCATATTGTTAGAGACATATTCTGCTTCTCTAAATATTCTGATCGCTTCTTTGGCATAAGGATATACTTTCGCGGCATATCTTCTATATTTTAGATATTTCAAATAGTCTTCATTGGATTCAAATCTGCGCGGTGAAGAAATACTCACATTGTCGATTTGGGATACAATAATGGTATCTGACTCAGTGATCATAGCACTGACAACTTGACCATTGATCCTAAGTTGGGTTAGAGTGTCTTCTTTTTCTGTTAACACTTTGGTTTGGATTAATTGCATCGAAAGAGAATCCTCGTTTTGAGCATTTAGAGCAGTTATACCAATTAGTACAATGTAATATATATAAGTCTTCCTCATCAAATGGTGCAAAGTTATTAATTCCTTCACTTGACATAACGACGTAAGGTCTCGATAATATATAGATATGAAAGTGTTAAATTCTCATGACTGTCCTGAGTTTAAACGATTACTTTTGTTCTATGTTAAAATTTTTTTCAAAGGCGATTTCTTATCTTTTTCATCCGCTTTTTCTTTTTTATGGATTGTTATACCTGGTATATATGATCAACCCTTTCGCATTTAGGATAAGTGAAAGAAAGGAATTGAATATTACTTGGATAATGGCTTTTATCATTGTAGTACTATTTCCTTTGATCACAACATTATTAATGCGTGGACTGAAGTTGGTTTCTTCTCTTGAGATGGTAGACCCAAAAGAGAGAATAGGGCCAATGATTGCTACTATTGTATTTTACGTTTGGTTTTTTGTTAACATAAAAGACAATCCTTCTTACCCAGTTGCATTATCGGTAGTGGCACTTGGAGGTACTATAGCACTATGTTTAAGTTTTTTCATTAATAACTTTTCTAAAATTAGTTTACACACTGTTGGAGCAGGTTCTTTTGTTATGGGCATCATGATTTTATTGTTCAATTTTTCTTCTCCTCGGATTATATTCAGTGTGTTACATTGGGGCAGATATGAGATATCTCCGATGATCATAATGGCAGCGGCTATAATTATGGCTGGAGCTATAGGAAGTGCCAGACTATACCTTGATGCTCATAGACCTGCAGATATATATAGCGGTTATTTGATAGGACTATTTTCTCAAATAGTAGCCTTCAAGATTTTGGTATAGTTGCATCAAATTTATTGTTTGAAGGTTTATGACAGATAAAATTATTCAATTACTTAGTACCTTCGCCCGCCAATAGCAACCATGAGTCATAAGTTAAATGAAAGATTGAGTCACTTTGAGTTCCCGTTAGGGGTAAGAGTGATCAATAAAATATTCAAATCTTATGCATCCAAGGATTTTGATGCGGATGAGTTGCTCAAAAATGCCCAGCGAAAGACTGGTTTAGATGACTTTGGAGACGAATTTTTTATTACGCCTTTGCGTAAACTTATAGAAGATCTTAACAATAGTACTGAGTTTCATGCACTAGGTGCTTTTCTTTTAAAAAACAAGATTCAGATCAATCTAATTAATAGGTTGTGGTCTCAATATTGGTTAAAACAAGAGCCAGAAATTTTGAAACCACTACCTCCCAAAGTACTTATCACTGGCTTACAAAGAACAGGCACCACCTTTCTGCAAAGGTTATTAGGCAACTTACCTGAATTCAGAGGTGTATTGTCTTGGGAAATAGT
Organism: Saprospiraceae bacterium; assembly: GCA_020629515.1. Taxonomy (GTDB): domain Bacteria; phylum Bacteroidota; class Bacteroidia; order Chitinophagales; family Saprospiraceae; genus GYS-P2D. Next base: position 185,221 of record JAHDDE010000002.1, read on the forward strand.
TAATCCGGTGCCTAAGTCTAAAAAAAAGAATTATTACGGCATGTATGAAGCGCAATTGGCACATAAAGCGCTCAATTATATAGCACCAGAATTTAAATCGATACATTCTGTGAAGCATGATAGCTTGGAGGAAGAAGTCGTTATGATGGATCATGCTTTTGTGAGTACTGCCACCCAAGCGGCATTACACATACCCAACTATGCTAAGTGGTTAGAGCAACAAGATCAAACGAGGGCCTATCAAGATCTTGAAATGTGGCTTCAGTTTTTGATGTGGAGAGAGCCAGCTGAAAAGTTTTTATTGTTAAAGAGTCCGCACCATATGGAGTATATGGATATGTTTATGTCTGTTTTTCCAGATACAAAAATCATCCACACACACAGAAGGCCCGAAAAAACTTTGGCGTCATACTGTAGTATGGTCCACTCTGGCAAAAAACTATTTATGCCGTCCACAGATAAGCATAGGATAGGTAAATATTGGTTAGAGAAGGATGCCCGATTAGTGAGACATTGTATGAAGTATCGTGAAAAACATGATGATCAATTTTATGATATTGCTTACAAGACACTAGTCAATGATCCAATAAGTACTGCTCAAGCTATCTATGACCATCTTGATATAGAATGGACAGATAAGCACTCATCGGCGACAGAAAAGTTTTGTGTTGATCACAAGAAAAATAAATATGGCAAACATGTTTATTCTTTGTCGGACTATGGTCTAACAGAAGAGCAAGTAAGGGCAGATTTTGAAGACTACTTAGAGCAGTATGATAGTTATTTAGATTATAATTGATATATCAAATGGCTATTATTCAACAACTCTTTTTGGCCTAATTTACTGGCCTTTTCTATTAGTTGATATATCAATATACTACTTTTCAAGTAAGTCGAATAACTCATCTAATTGGTCGTAATTTTTGAATCCAATCTTTGATTCATCGCTCCCTTGCACAATAATTCCTAAGGGTAAATTTGTAGACAATTCGAATGATGAAGTGAAATTATCGTTGGCTAATTCGATCGTAATGGTACCATCTATTTTCGCTAAATAGGCAATCTGAAGATGACCATTTAAGTAAGAAATTATGTGGGCATTATTTCGATCGCAGCATAATGCATAGGGCTCAATTTTTAGCACAGCTTCGTCGATAAGACTCGTGTCATTTTTGTCAAAATACAATATGATTTTTGGCCCACTCACCCATTCTTTAATTGCGATTATATCTTCGATATCTATATCCTTCATATAAAACATTAAATAGTCTACACCTCTTGCTGCAAAATATCTGGCATCTGTCAAGTTTGTTATATCAGATGCTATCACTTTTGTTTTTAACACTTTATATTGCTTTTAATGAAGGAGCAAAGTTACTACGACTTAGTGTATTATGTTACCCAACAGATTCCAATTGGTAGAGTATCAACATATGGGGCGATTGCGGACTATTTGTCATTGGGTTCGGCGAGGATGGTTGGTTGGGCCCTTACAAGAGGCAATCAGTTTCAATTAAAAGAAGTACCTGCACACCGAGTAGTCAATAGCAAAGGAGAACTATCTGGTCGAATGCACTTTGGAACACCAACCCGAATGCAGGAGTTGTTAGAATCAGAAGGCGTGAAAATAAAAAAAGATAAAGTAGAAAATTTTAAAGAGGTATACTGGCATCCTCAAGAGCTTGATGAATAATAATATGTGACCATGTCAAAAAGAATCAACCTTATATCGGGCCCGAGAAACATCTCTACAGCCTTGATGTATTCCTTCGGTAATAGAAGTGATACTATTGCAATAGATGAACCCATGTATGCCTACTATTTGGCCAAAACTGGCATATCTCATCCTGGTGGATCCGAAGTAATCAATAGTTTGCCAATACAGATGAATGAGGTGTTGGATCGTTTTTTTTATCAGCAGCTTAATGGGCAAAATTTATTTATCAAGGGTATGGCACATCATTACCATGGACTTTCTGATTTGAGCTTTCTTGATGATTTTATCAATATTTTTTTGATCAGGGAACCGTCTAAATTAATCGCCTCATTTGCGCAGGTAATCAATCAGCCTACCATACAAGATATAGGACTTAAAATAGAATGGGAATTGTATAACTATTTGGTAGAAAGAGAACGACAAGTATTAGTATTAGACTCTGCAGAAATATTAAAGGATCCTTACAAAGTGTTATCATCAGTTTGTGAGTTTATAGGTATTCCATTCTCTGAAGAAATGATGTCTTGGCCCAAAGGTCCTAAGCCATTTGACGGTGTATGGGCTAAATATTGGTATGCTAATGTCTGGCAGTCAGAGGGATTTGTAAAACAAAAAACCAGTGATCGTATTTTTCCTCAACGACTTAGTTCTTTATTAAAAGAAGCTGAGTTATATTACGACCGACTTTATAAGGAATCAATTAAAGCATAAAAAATGTTACAAAAATTTGACCCTCGCAATAAGGATTTGCAGGTATGGGTGGGTGATCAATTGTATCATAGAGATGATGCTAAAGTTTCAGTTTTTGATAGTGTTGTTCAAGGAGGAGACGCTGTTTGGGAAGGGCTCAGAGTGTATCCTGAAGGCGTACTACTATTAGATCGCCATCTTAATAGACTTTATGAATCAGCCAAGGCTTTGGCATTCGTAGATATACCTTCTGAGGATATAATAAAGAATGCGATCAGAGAGACTTTAACTGCTAATAAAATGGCCAGGGATACTCATATTCGTCTGACATTGACTCGTGGTAGCAAGATTACTTCAGGGATGGATCCTCGTCTAAATCAATCTGGAAGTACTTTGATTGTACTAGCCGAATGGAAACCTCCAGTATATAACAATGATCAGGGTATTAAAGTGATCACCTCAACCATAAGAAGAAATAATCCTTCTTTTTTAGATTCAAAAATTCACCACAACAATCTTTTAAATAACATCCAAGCAAAAATTCAGGCCAATGTGGCTGGGGTTGATGCGGCTCTTATGTTGGATTATTTTGGATTTGCAGCTGAACTCAATGGCACTAATATTTTTATGGTAAAAAATGGAGAAGTTCATACACCAACTGCAGAAGCATGTTTACATGGCATAACAAGAGGAATGATCATACAATTATGTAGAGAGAATAGCATACCTATAGTTGAAAGAAATATCTCCTTGACAGAATTGTATAATGCAGATGAAGTTTTTTGTTCAGGTACTATGGGCGAATTAACCCCGATTACTCACATTGATGGGCGAAGAATTGAAAACCGAAACGGTTCGAATCGTATGAAAGAGCTAATTAGTCAATTTGAATCCATCATACCAAAATATTGTATTGCGTTGTAATCTGTTATTTACCGTTATTGCAATTAGGTAGTAGAGGTTGATTGGTCTATCTTGTACATGACTAAATATGGCACAATATTTTCTAATAATAGAGTGTTATTAAGTCGCATAGATTAATAGACCAACACTACTATATGAAGCATTGCTACATTTCAAACCAAATTATTCAATTCTTATACGGTGAGCTTTCTGCTCTCGAACATCTCGAGGTAGAATATGCTATACACCACCAAGCAGAATGGCGTAGAAAATATCTCAAATTGAGTAAAGCGCACAACATGCTAGGTAAGTTTGCCTATCAGCCTAAAAGAAGAATTCTAAAATCTATACTCAAATATAGCAGAACTGCTACTGCATAGAAATTAGCAATTTTTCTATATATGATCTAAACCATTGTAGGTAATATGATGAGTATGCATTACATTTGCTATTCATCACTATTTTCTATTCAAAAGGTTTAATACCATCATATATGTCAGCAGAAAAAGAAGCTAAACTCAAAGCTCTAAAACTTACTTTAGACAAATTAGATAAAACATACGGGAAAGGAACCATAATGAAGCTTGGAGACAAGCAGGTGGTAGAAGTGGATGCCATCCCTACTGGTTCACTAACACTTGATATAGCATTGGGTATAGGAGGCTTCCCCAGAGGGAGAATAGTTGAGATTTACGGTCCTGAATCTTCTGGTAAAACAACTTTGGCGATTCATGCCATAGCTGAAGCACAAAAAAAAGGGGGAATTGCAGCATTTATAGATGCAGAGCATGCTTTTGATAAAACTTATGCAGAAGCTCTTGGTGTTGATACTGAAAACTTATTGATATCACAACCTGATAACGGAGAGCAAGCATTAGAAATCACTGAAAACCTTATTAGATCTGGTGCTATCGATATACTGGTGGTAGATTCTGTTGCTGCGTTAACGCCACGTAGTGAGATTGAAGGAGAAATGGGTGACTCAAAGATGGGACTGCAAGCACGCCTTATGTCGCAAGCGTTGAGAAAATTGACTGCTACCATCGGTAGAACAGGTTGCTGCTGTATTTTCATCAATCAGTTGAGAGAAAAAATTGGGGTTATGTTTGGTAACCCAGAGACTACAACTGGTGGAAATGCCTTGAAGTTTTATGCATCTATCAGATTGGATATACGTAAGTCGGGTACTTCTATTAAGGATAAAGAGGGGAATGTGGTAGGTAATCCTATCAAGGTAAAAGTTGTGAAGAACAAGTTGGCGCCTCCATTTAGGATTGCTTTATTCGAAATAACTTTTGGAAAGGGTGTGTCTAAGTTGGGAGAAATTATAGATCTCGGAGTCGATTTGGATCTCATAGGTAAAAGCGGATCATGGTATAGTTATAATGATACTAAAATCGCACAGGGAAAAGAATCCGCAAAGCAGTTTTTGGGAGACAATCCAGAGGTGGCAGAAGAAATCACTGAAAAGATTTTAGACCATTATATGCCGGATAGGAAAGGGGCAAAAAAAGATGAAGTAGAAGCTTAAGATTGAAAGCTAATCACGTGGAGATAACCCTCCATGGAGAGCAATTGCACTTGCTCCCAGAAAAAGCAATTTATTGGCCTAAGGAGCAAGCCCTCATTTTATCAGATTTACATTTGGGCAAAGTGGATCACTTTAGGAAGGCAGGTATCGCCGTACCAGAGAAGGCGGGATTGGCTAATTATGTACTTCTCCAAGAATTGATTAACTTATATGTTCCCCGATCGATGTATATTTTAGGAGATTTATTTCATAGTGAATACAATATAGACTGGGAAAGACTAAATGAATTCATTGATAGTTTTCCAGAGGTTGACTTTATCCTTATCAAAGGAAATCATGATATTCTACATAGCTCGCAATATGAACGCACTCAACTGGTTATCTACCAAGATCACCATACACTTGGTCCTTTTTACTTGAGTCATCATCCAGAAGAAAAAAACGGATTCTATAACCTTTGTGGACATATCCATCCGTGCATAAAATTGAGGGGTAAAGGGAGACAATATTTGAGATTGCCATGTTTTTATTTTGGAGAGCACGGAGGTATCCTTCCTGCTATTGGAAGTTTTACTGGTCATCATCCGATAAAAAAAGGCCCTAAAGATGATGTTTATGCTATTGCAGACGGTCAAATCGTGAAAATTGCTTAAGAAAGCATAAGTTTGCTGCAAAATTTGCACTTGGCAACTAAGGATAAAAAACACTACCAAACTTTTGAACAAGAGTTTTTGCCTCATATTGATGCATTAAAGACCTTTGCCTTCCATTTATCATATAATGAAAGTGACGCAAACGATCTTGTCCAAGAGACCTATATGAAAGCCTTTCGCTTCATTGATAAGTATGATACTGGAACTAATGCAAAAGCTTGGTTGTTTAAGATACTGAAGAACGCTTATATCAACGAGTATCGTAAGAAAAGTAAGCGTCCTACTCAAGTAGACTTTGAGGATATCGTAAATTATCATGATACTGATAATGATGTGCTCCCTGGATACATGGATCTGAGAGAAGAGATTTTTGATAATATGATGGGTGATGAAGTCACTATTGCTATCAATTCACTTCCTATAGATTTTAGAACTGTTTTGTTATTATGTGATGTAGAAGGATTTACCTATGAGGAGATCTCTAAGATTATTGATGTCCCGATAGGTACGGTGAGATCAAGGTTGTTTAGAGCAAGAAATATGCTCAAAGACAAACTAAAGAATTATGCTGAGAAGAGAGGATATAAGGATATGAGGGGAAATAAAAAAGGAAAAGAGGAAGAATAGAGGGGACGACAATAATTCACTTGATATGTACATCAAACTTTATTAGATTTGAAAAGACTTTATTAGAGATTGTAATTTCGAAAAAATGGCACACGAAAACCTACTGAACTTCTTTTCTCAACAAGTAAACCTTTATTTGGATAATCGTCTCACTGAAGAAAGCAGTAAGCACCTAATGGACGCTGTGAGTTGTGATGATGAGTGTAGCCAACTCTTTAATAAAGAAAAGACCTTTAGAGATTTCGTGAGAAATAATGTTAAAAGGCCTTGCGCGTCCAATGAGCTGATCAATTCTATAAAAAATAAGCTCGGTTAGCTCCTCTCGATATACGGTATTCATTATATCATTTCATTGATCTTAGTAAGTTATCATGCTAGATAAGTTAGAGTCTATCCATTCTCGTTATTTGGATATAGAAGAAAAATTGGCTGACCCATCGATAGTGTCAGATATGAAAGCGTATTCAAAATTGAATAAGGAATACAAATCCCTCAAAGAGTTAGAAGATTACTATCAGGAGTATAAGTCAGTCCATGATAATATCATTGGATCAAAGGAGATGCTACAAGATGATGATGCAGAGATGAGAGAGATGGCTCAGATGGAGTTAGAGACTTTGGAGGCACGTAAAGAAGTATTAGAAGAGGAAATAAAAATATTATTGATTCCAAAAGATCCTGATGATGACAAGGATGTCATATTTGAGATAAGATCAGGTACAGGTGGCGATGAGGCCAGCATATTCGCTGGAGACTTGTACAGGATGTATAGTAAGTATTTCGAATCTCAAGGATGGAAAGTTGAAACTCTTTCAGTCAATGAAGGTACAGTTGGAGGTTTTAACAAATTAGTATTAGAGGTCACTGGTACCAACGTTTTTGGGCAATTAAAGTTTGAATCAGGGGCGCATCGAGTACAGCGTGTGCCAAAGACCGAATCACAAGGAAGAGTACATACCTCGGCAGCTACAGTGGCTGTGATACCTAAATTTGAAGTAGAAGATATTGACATCAAAAAGGATGATCTTCGAACCGATACATTTAGAGCAAGTGGAGCAGGGGGACAACATGTTAACAAGACTGAATCAGGCGTTCGGTTTACTCATATACCTACAGGGATAGTCTCAGAATCAACAGACTCAAGATCTCAACATAAGAATAGAGAAATCGCTCTCACAAGACTATATATCAAGATTCGCGAAGCTCAAGAGCAGAAAGTATATTCTGAACAGAAAGCACAAAGAAAATCTCTGGTAGGAAGTGGAGATAGATCTGATAAGATTAGAACTTATAATTATCCTCAAAATCGTGTGACTGACCATCGTATTAACTTAACGCTATATAGTTTGGATAAGATCATCGAGGGGGACATCGCTCCAGTGATAGAAGCTCTACAAGTATATGAGAATGCCGAAAAAATGAAATCAGGAGAAACAGTATAATTGCTACTGGGGTTTACGCTTTTTGAAGTACCAAATCCCTACACAACCTAAAACAAATAATGCCATAGAAATCAGTTGAGCTTGAGATAACTGTGTGCCTAAAAAGTCATACCGAGGATTAACTCTTATATGCTCTACCAAAAATCTGGCAAAGCTCATAAGAACTAAATATAGACTGAACATAACTCCAGGCGTTTTAATCTTGAGCCTATTAAACCATAGAATAAAAAATATAATGATACTTGATAGAACTTCATATAGTGGAGTAGGAAAAACCTTTGGCGAAAGCTTGCGACAGTACTTATCCTCACATCCTTCTATGGCTATACCATCATTGAGCACGTTGTGAGGATAGTCATATGCCCAAGCCCAATCAGGGAAAACAAACCATCCAGGTTTTGCTAATTCATTCACGATACCCCAATCGCCATCTCCTGATACCTGACAACCTATTCTTCCTATGCCATATCCTAAAATAAGCGCTGGAGCGATTGCATCTGCTACATGTATAGGAGGAATTCCATTTTTGTTCACATACCAAGCTATAGCTACAGTAGCGAGTATGAACCCTCCGTAAATAGTTAAACCGCTACCAGAGAATAGCTGACCTATCGGATCTGCCATAAAAGAATCCAGATTTTCTAAAATCGAAAAGAGACGAGCTCCCAAAATTCCGAATATGGCGGCTAAAACTATGATATCTCCAACTCGCTCATATGGATGTATAGTTCGAGACACCTGTTTTGGGGTATCCAGTTTTTTCTTTAGGCCATCCCAATAGTAGTATCCACCAAAAATTAGTAGACCTAATAATCCTAATCCAAGATGACCACGACCTGAAAAAACAAACCCCGCAGCATCTTCCTTAAATTCTGCAAAATTCATTATGACTTCTGGTACTTTATATCCGACAATAAATCCAAATATGCCATTGGTGATCATTTCTTTGATATCAGGCCCCTTGCCTAACCACTCTTTTTGTGTAATAGCAGTAATGGTACCTTCAGATTCTTTTCTTTTGAGTTCTCTGTATAATATATACCCTAATGCGAAAAACCCACAACCCATAAGCAATCCAAACATCTGAATAACCGAAAGCCCGTTGTCTCTGGCAGTACCAAATAGATCGTGAAGTAAGTAGGACAGATTAGGATACATAATTATAGTTAATATTCTTGGTCGTAAAATTACGGATTATATATAGGACTACATCGCCCAGACTAATTGATCACCCGTGATTTCTGAAAGGGTTACTTTGGAGAGCGTATTAATGGCCTCCTGCGAATACGGCATTTGTATCTTTATATAATTATCAGTAAATCCAGTCATCATACCTTTTTGCTTAGCATGTTCAAAGAGTACCTTTCTATTAGTACCAATGTGATTTTGATAAAATTGAAGCTTTTTCTTAGTAGATAGATTTCTCAAGGATTCATTTCTCTGTCTACGTATATTGATAGGGATAACTCCTTCCATCTCTGCAGCAGGAGTATTGGCCCGCTCTGAGTAGGTGAATACATGAAGATAGTTCACATCAAGATCAGCTAAAAAGTCAAAGGTTTCCTTAAAGTCTTGATCTGTTTCTCCAGGAAAACCTACTATCACATCTACTCCGATACATGCATGAGGCATAGAAGATCTGATCCAATTGACTCGATCAGCATAAAGTTCACGTTTGTACCTCCTGCGCATGAGTTTGAGGATTTTGTTTGATCCTGACTGTAGAGGGACATGGAAGTGTGGCATGAACCGCTTGGATTTGGAGACGAATTCGATGATTTCTTCTGTCAGTAGATTAGGTTCTATTGATGAGATTCGAAATCGATCTATTCCATCTACTTTGTCTAATTCTTTTATTAAATCAATGAATAGCGCTTCTTTTTTGGGTTTACTGCCTTCAATTACTTCTGTTCCATTTCCAAAATCTCCCAAATTAACTCCAGTAAGCACAATCTCTTTAATACCTAATTCAGCGATTTTTTGAGCATTTGCTATCACATTTGATACCGTATCACTGCGACTTTTTCCTCGAGCCTGCGGTATAGTACAAAACGAACATTTGTAATTACAGCCGTCTTGGACTTTTAGAAATGATCGTGTACGATCACCATAAGAAAAAGCCTCTTCAAAAGTATTCGCTTGCTCTACATGTCCTGCTCGTACCATACCCTTATCGGGATTTTGTGAGAGGGTATCTACATAGTGAAGGATATTAAATTTTTCTGCAGCACCTAATACCAAGTCTACACCAGGGATAGACGCTATTTCTTCTGGTTTGAGCTGCGCATAGCAGCCTATCACGACCACTTTAGCATCAGGAGATTGTCTTAATACCTTTCTTACCGCAGAGCGACATTTACGATCTGCAAATTCTGTGACTGAGCAGGTATTCAGGACATATATATCCGCTACTTCATTAAACTGTACCGTCGCAAAACCATGATCCTCAAATTGCCTTCTAATAGAAGAGGTCTCGGAGAAATTGAGTTTGCACCCTAAAGTGTGAAATGCTACTGACTGTGGTGTGGACATAATCTGTAATAAACGCTGCAAACTTAGCAGTATTAAAGACCATTTACAATAGGAGTTGCGGATCTGTCATATTGAGCCACATCATACCTCAGTGTGTCTTTTCATTTTTCCTTGATGAAAAACGAAACAAAAAATCAAGCTAATATAAGGCTTCCCCTTACTACGGAAAACAGAAGCAAAATTTCAAGACAAAACAATGTTAAATGAGGAAAAATATGGGGGGGGGGATTTTGATTTCAACTATATAGTGCTTATCATTACTTAGATTAATTCAAAGGCGTCAAATAAATTAATCTTAACAAGTCGGGAAAATAAAAGGCAAAAAAAGAGAGCCAACAAGAACAGTTGTACTGTACTGTGACCCTCCATATCTATCGCTTAAAATAGAGTGTCACAAATATATAGGTTACTTCTTTTATCTGCTGATGATTTTACTCGAGGGAGGCAAATCCGAAACTCCCTGATCAAGAAGTAGGGAAATTGTTAAAACCTATAATTTTTAAAAATGAAAAATGTAATTGTGTTACTGTTTATGACTGGATTTATTTTGGTGAGTTGTAGTGAAGGAGAATTTGATGTTTTACCAGAAAAATTCAATGAGCAAGAATTAATTTCCCAGACAGAAAAAGAATATCAGGAATTTATAGAGGAACATGGAAGTGTATCTATACAATTTGTGACTCTTGAGGAGTTAAATGATTTCAATAGAGCTCATGGACTAAAGGAATTAACTAAATTTGACTTTACAGAAGAGGAATGGGAATATCTTCAAAATCCTGCAGATTATGCTAAACCTCGCTGTGATTCAGAGGTAAGTTATATTGGATTTATTGGAGATATGAATGGCAATGGCATATTTACAACCTTTGATCAGTATTTAGCTCAGGTTGGGGTAAACCAAAATATTGGAATACCAAATACTTGGAATGTTCCTGTTCAATACAGGAGGTACGGTCAATTTGATCATTTTGTAGAATATAGAGCCGCATGTTCCCCATATGAGCCAGCCGCTTTGGTATTAGATCAAGAAGATATCTGTACTTCCCAAAAAGTGTTGATTGGAGTGTTGCCTTGTCTTTAAATTAGAAAATATAGGAGATAGAATTTATATCTATCTCCTATCTATTTATGAATAGAATGTATAAGATAGTAATCATAGTAAATTTCGTTATTGTATCTATAGCTTATGGACAAGATATTGTCTGGCCAATTGGTGATTATTCTACCATTTCATTTAATGGAGGTTTAGGAATGCTCCAATCTACAAACTCCTTCCAAGGGTCATTGAACGGATATTATCAATTAAGTGATGCTCAAACTATTAGTATCTCAATAGACGGTATTTATGATGTAGAAGGTCAAAAGCTTTATCCAATTTCTGAAGCAATCTCAATCCTTAATTCTTCTATAGTACCGAACATGGATTCTTCAGTATTCAAAATATTTTTAGTTATCATTCAATCTAATCCGAGATATAAATTAATAATGTTAGATTATCACATAAATGATAATACAATTGAACTCAGTGCAATTGGCATAATCAAAGATGATATCGGGAAAGAAATGCAAATTGTCCCACATAAGTGTGGAGGTTATTGGCTGATCGTGCACTCATATGTTGGTAACACTTTTTATAGCTATAGAGTGTATAGTGATTTGACAGTTAGTAATACTCCTGTGATATCAGAAGTTGGTATTCGGCATACTGATAGCCATCATGAAAATGGCTCTTTTGATATAAAATTTTCGTTAAATACAAGTGTATTCGCATCGGAATACATCAACTTTACTGATAACTTTGATATGTCTATAGAGATATTTGATATAGACATTTATTCAGGACGAATAAAAAAGCAATTTTCAATACCATACCAAAAAGGTCATTTTGGCGGCACTGAATTTTCATCTAATGGACGTTTTTTATATTGTTATGAATTTTCGTCATTCGTAAGTCGAATTATACAGTACGAGATCTATCAAAATGACAGCTTATCAACTGTTGAATCAGCGTATACATTAGATGAAAGGACTGATTTTACTCAATCTGATATAAAAAGAGGCCCAGATGATAAGATTTATATCATACACACAAACAATGCTATAAGTACTATAAGTAGACCAAATGAATCACGGGATAAGGCAAAATTTGAGCACGGAACTTTTCAAAATTCTATAGCTGGATTTACACAACTACCTGATTATGACTTACCGCAAATGAATGGATATTCTAATGCCTCGCTGGGCAGTCTAGTGAATGATAAGAGTGTTTGTCCTGATGATGCTATAATATCATTAAACAATCTACCCTATGGAGAGGTGTATATCAACAATATTATAGTAGACGACCTAATTAATATTCCTGTAAAATCTGGAATAAATAGAATCTTCATAACAGATGATCTTTGCTCTTATACAGATAGCATTAATGTGTTAATGGACACTAATTATGAGGTATTGCCAAATGATACGACTCTGTGTATTGGAGACACTATATCAGTTATTATTTCAGATTTAGATTATATCGAATGGACAGATGGTTCCCAGAATAAACATAGATCATTATTTGTACCAGGTACATACATAGTCAATTTCAAATCACCAAACAATTGTTTCTTAAGAGATACCATAGAGATAATTGAATCAACGGATTGCCCTCCTGCCCCAAGCGATTGCAATACATATCTCCCCAATTCT
>JAHDDE010000022.1:0-30442 GCA_020629515.1 Saprospiraceae bacterium
CGTTATACACAGCTGATGATTGAAGAGACGGAAATGTGCTTATGGAATAATTGAATAGCCAAATGTAAATTTTGGCAACCCATATCTATTCCCACCCACCCCCCATACGAGAATCGAGATTATTAAACAAATATTAAAGTAACCGAACGTTTGGTAAATTAAAATTTTGTTATATATTTGTATCATGAGACCACAAAAAGTACAGGATCACGAAGTATTAACTGCCTTAACTAAGGTTTTCAGAGCCAAAGGATTTGAAGGAGCTAGCTTGAAGGAAATTGCCCAAGAAACTGGATTAAAAAAAGCAAGCTTATATCACAGATTTCCAGATGGTAAGAAGCAAATGGCAGAGGCAGTTTTCAATCATGTAGATGAATGGGTAGTGACTAATATATTTAAAATGCTAATAAATGAAGATTTAACACCTGAAGAGCGATTGGGTAAAGGCATCAAAAATATCAGTTCACTATATAAAGGAGGAAGTGAATCCTGCATTCTTAGGACCTTGTCCATGCAGATAGGTATGGAGTTATTTGGAATGCAAATACAAACAGGAATGAAAGAATGGATTAACCATTTTGAAAAATTAGGGTTAGCCTTTGGTTTAGCTAAGTCAGAAGCGAATAAAAATGCAGTACAAACCTTAATTGAGATCCAAGGTAGTCTTATAGTATCGGAAGGACTTGCAGATCAAAGCGTCTTTGAAAAGACATTGAAAAGGATTAAAAACAGATATCAAAACATATAGATTTTTTAGGTTAATAATATACCGTACGTTCGGTTAATAAATCATCAATTAAATAATTATAAAATGAAAAACATTAAATCAATCAAAGAATTTGATATAATTCTAAATCAAGCTAAACCAGTAATCATAGATTTTTATGCAGAATGGTGTCCTCCTTGTAAGGCACAATTACCGATACTTGAAAAATTTGAAAAATCCAAAGGAAGAGACACAGAGATCATAAAAGTCGATGTGGACAAACATCCAGAGATAGCCCAAAGGTATGGCGTAAGAAGTATCCCAACGATCGTGCTATCCCAGGGAGGTGAAACAACTTATCAGAAAGCAGGATTACATTCTGATAGCGAGCTTTCAGATTTAGTGGATAATCTTGTGGTAAGTATATCATGATAGGACTTACTAAGAATTGATAGTAGCAAAATAACAGGAAACCTATTTTTTTACACAACCAAATATACCGTTCATTCGGTAAATTATTAACGAATAAAACAATAATCATGAATCGTTTACAAGCATTAAATCCAGAAACAACAACAGGAAAATCAAAGGAATTATTTAATGGCGTGCAAGCCAAATTGGGTACAGTCCCTAATATGATGAAAACCATGGGTGCCTCCCCTGCTGTCTTAGAGGGTTACTTGAATCTCAGCGGTGCATTATCCAAAGGTAACTTGGGTGCCAAAATGGGCGAGTTATTGGCATTGGCCGTATCTCAAGAAAACAGCTGTGACTACTGTTTAGCTGCACATACTTATATAGGTGAAAATTTGGTCAAGATCGACGGACAATCTTTGGAATCCGCTCGTAAGGCTCAAAACGAAGATGCAAAAATTCAAGCCGGGTTAGAATTTGCAAAAACACTAACCAGCAAACAAGGCAGAGTATCTGATGCTGATGTACAAGCTGTAAAAGATGCTGGATTCTCCGAAGGGGAAATCGGAGAAATCGTTGGGCATGTAGCACTTAACGTATTCACTAACTATTTCAATAATACAGCACAAACGACTGTGGACTTTCCAACAGTAGCTGCATTAGTATAATAAATAAACTGAAGTATTGCGCTTAGGCGCAATACTTTAAATCAAATATCATGGAAAAGAAACATCCACTACCACCATTTACTGAAGAAACCGCTAAGCAAAAAGTACAAATGGCAGAAGATGCCTGGAATACCAAAGACCCTGTAAAAATATCTCTTGCCTATTCCATCGATACCGAATGGCGCAATCGAAATCAGTTCATCAATGGTCGAGAAGAAGTACAAGCATTTCTCCAAGACAAATGGCAAACAGAACTAAACTATAAACTGAAAAAAGAATTGTGGGCATTTAGTGATGATCGAATTGCCGTACGATTTGAATATGAATACCATAACATAGATGGTCAATGGTTTAGAGCCTATGGAAATGAAAATTGGGAATTCGATGAAAATGGCTTGATGAAAAAACGATATGCCAGCATCAATGACTTGGCTATCGATGCCTCTGAAAGAAGACTATAATATTTAATCAACAAAAACTCAATAAAATGAAAAATATAATTTTATCAATATTCTTACTGATGCCTTTACTCTTGATGTCACAATCATCAGTGAATCCATATAATCAAAGTGAAGATGTAGAGATCAATGCAACAACTGTCAAATTTAAAAATTTAGAAATAGAGGGGATAAATATTGCTTATCGTGAAGCAGGAAATCCCAGTAATCCGACTATTGTTTTACTACATGGATTTCCGTCTTCTTCACATCAATATAGAAAGGTACTAAACCAGTTATCAGATGAGTATCATCTGGTAGCTCCTGATTACCCAGGTTTTGGAGCGAGTGATTTTCCATCGTCAGATGATTACGCTTATACTTTTGATAATCTTGCAGTCACCATCAATGCATTTTTGGAAAAAAAGGGGCTTACTTCTTATGCACTGATGATCCAAGACTTTGGTGCTCCAGTTGGATTCCGAATTGCAACGGCACATCCTGAACGAGTCACAGCGATCATCAATCAAAATGGTAATGCTTACGAAGAAGGATTAGGTCCTGCATGGGCGGGTATACAAAACTTATGGGACGAAAAAACACAAGCCAATCGAGAAGCCTTATATCCTGCTTTTACCTTAGATGGTATGAAGTGGCAGTATGCTCATGGTACTCGAAATCCAGAAAATCTTAATCCAGATAGTTGGCACTTGGATTACCTGAGAGTCACGAGGCCCGGAGCCCGTACTGTATACATCGATATGTTCGAAGACTATCAAAATAATCTCAAGCATTATCCAAAATGGCAAAAGTATCTAAGAGATAATCAACCACCCTTACTAATAGTATGGGGCAAGAATGATGAATTTTTCCCTGAGAGTGGCGCGGAAGCTTTTAAAAGAGATGTGAAAAATATTGACTACAACATCTATGATACTGGACATTTTGCTTTGGAAGAAGATGGCGATGACATCATTGGCAAAATGCGAGTCTTTTTACAAAAACTAACAATATAAATAACAATGAAAAAAATAGCTATCAACGGGATGGGCAGAATCGGAAGAGCCTCCTTAAAAATTATATTGAATACACCAGAATTGGAATTGGTTGCTGTAAACGATATCGCCCCGATCGACAACATTGCTTACTTATTAAAATATGATAGTGTACATGGTGCTTTTGAAAAAGATGTAAAAATAGAAGCTAATAATTTAGTGATAGACGGAGAGCAGATTCCATTTTATAATGAAAGAAATCCTGCAGACCTTCCATGGAGTGAATTAGGAGTAGAAGTGGTTATAGAAAGTACTGGTGTTTTCACTAAAGAAGAAGATGCACAGAAGCATGTAGATGCAGGAGCTAAAATAGTCATCTTATCTGGACCCACATCAAGTGGCGGTGTTCCGACGGTGGTACATGGTGTAAATACTAAAGATGGAGCAAGCACTATTTTTTCTTGCGCAAGTTGCACAACGAATAATATAAGCCCCGTCATAGAAATACTTGGGAGAAGGTTAGGTATTCAAAAAGCGATCATGACTACTGTTCATGCCAACACTTCTTCTAACTCGATAGTAGATGCTCCTCATAAAAAGGCCCGGATGGGTAGAACTGGTTTTAATAATATCATTCCTACAACGACAGGAGCTGCTACGGCAACGACTAAAGCGATGCCAGAATATGTAGGTATTTTCGATGGTATGGCACTCAGGGTACCAGTAGCTGTTGGCTCAGTATCTGACATTACTTTAGTCACTGCTAAAAAAACTTCTAAAGAAGAGATCAATAAAATATTTATAGAAGAAGCAGCCACCGACCGGTACAAAAATGTAATCCGAGTAACTAATGACGCAATTGTCTCAAGCGACATAATCAAAGATCCGCATGCGGCTATTATCGATTTAGAAATGACGAAAGTGGTAGATGGAGATTTAGTAAAAGTATTGGCATGGTATGACAATGAATGGGGCTTTGCTAATCAGATGATCCGACAAATTTTAGAAAATATTTAGTTCAATCTTAAATTCAAAACAATGAAAAATGTAACTGCAAAAATTGACCGAGCAAATTATAAAACAGTCTTTTCAGATGGTACACATCAGGTTATCGGTGATGAGCCTGCACCATATGGTACAGATCTGGGTACAGACCCTTACAGTCTGCTACTCATGTCATTAGGTGGATGTGTTGCCATGACCATACGCATGTATGCTGATAGAAAGAAATGGGATTTGGAAGGCGTAGAAGTCACACTGTCACAAGAACGGGTACATAGCAAAGATTGTGATGATTGTGAATCTATAGAAGGCTACGTACACGTCATCGAGAAGAAGGTAAAGTTATTAGGTAACCTTGATGAGAAACAACATGCAAGATTAATGGAAATAGCGGATAGGTGTCCTGTAAATAAAACCTTATTGAATGAAATTAAAATCAAAACAATAGAGAATTAATCAAATTATTAAATAAAATAAATAGCAAAAAATGAAAAAGACTTTAGTAGTTAATTATACCCCGAGGGAAGGTTCCAATACAAAGAAGATGTTAGATCATTTCATAGATAGGAATAAAGATAAGACCGAAATCACTGTTCTTGACTTGACGGAAAATACACCCGATCTATTATTGAGAGATAATCTGAATCCCATGGTAGCTCGTAACTTCGCAGGGATAGCACCAAGTGAAGATCAACAAAAATTATTAAATAAAAATGATGGATTTGCGGATCAGTTGATGGCCACAGATTATGTTGTTGTCGTAACTCCAATATACAATTATTCTTTACCCGCTACTGTCAAAGCTTGGTTTGATGCGATTATCCAACCTGGTAAGACATTAGCTATGACCGAGAAGGGACTCAAGGGATTATCAGAGAATACAAAAGCAGTACTGCTTACGACAAGTGGCGGTGACTTAGGATCTGATGCGATGAAGCATCTAGAATTAGCGACACCATTGGCGAAAGCTTGTTTTGACTTACTTGGTATCCCTTCAGAAGCGATTACTGTATTCGGAACCCAACAGTACGGAGATAAATTGGATGATCTAATAGAAGCATCCAAAGAAGAAATCAATGTATTGAGTGAAAAGTGGTATTAAAATGAAAAGGTAGCATCTTATCTTATAGATGCTACCTAAATTTTACGAACTAAAAACTCAAAAAGTAGATATCGTTGTTGGGCGTAGAATTCAAAAATTATAACTAAGAAAAATTTACAATGCAGAATCCAATACTAAGCAAAATCAGAATATACCCAATAAAATCATTAAGTCATGTTGAATTAACTGAGAGTGAAGTAGGAACACATTCACTATTGTATGATAGACAGTATGCGATGATTGATGAGACGGGAAGAGTTATGAATGGTAAACGGAATCCGAGGGTCAATTTGTTACAAGCAAACTATAATTTAAAAGATAGAAAAGTATCTTTTATTAATAAGGAAACAAAACATGAAGAGTCATTTGATTTAGATAAAGGCAATAAGGAATTAGATGAATTTATCAGTGACTTTTTTGATACTCCATTGCGATTAGTCGAAAATAATCTGGGACAGTTTATGGATATTCCAAAGGAAAGTAGTGTTACCATTGTAAGTACCGAAAGTCTTAGATTTTTAGAAAAAAGAATGGATGGTTATTCCATTGAAAGCCTAAGATTAAGGTTTAGACCTACGATAGAAATTAGTGGAGTGCCTCCTTTTTGGGAAGAAACGCTTTATGAAGACATTGGCATTGGCATCAAATTTAAGATAGGGGATGTAACGATGGTTGGCGTAAGTCCCAGAGCCAGATGCAATGTGCCACCACAAAATCCTGAGACAGGAGAACTGGAGCGGTCCTTTGTTGCGGACATGCTTAAAGCAAGAAATGAGCTACTTACAGAACATAGTTATCTCCTTGAATTAGGAAGAACCACTTATTTTCTCACCATGAATACATTTGTCCCAAAATCAGAGCTGGGAAAGAGGATATCAATTGGTGATAAATTGATCGTAGGTACGAAAGAAGAGCTACCCTTTAGGAGTATTTATGGATAAAGATATTTAGCAAATTTATTTAACCAAAGTAAATGTGAAACCTTAAACCAATTCCAGCACGCTGCCGTCCTCGTACCTGCGGTCGACAGAGAGCTGCAAGCAGACCCGCAAAAATAATGTACATTGAAAACGAAAACCATTGAAAAAGGAATTGCCAGCATGTAATATTACATATGATCGCATAGCTGCTCGCACCTCGCAGAGACGGCGACATATCATGGAACGTCCATTCGTCCGAGAAGACCATATCAAAATCTGAAAGAAAACAGGCCTCAAGAAACATAAAGTAAATATGATAGTGCATGTTAAATTCTTAGTTGAATCATTAGGCTCAGTTGACCGGGTTATGCATAAAAAGTATTATATAAGGACATGGATAAACGTAATATGAAAGTCATCATAATAGGTGCAGGATTAACAGGTTTAACTTTAGCCTACCGTCTAAAGCAATCAAATATTAGCTTCAAAATCATAGAAGCACGCAATAGGATCGGGGGTAGGATAAATACACTATATAATGAAGGGCGAGCTCCACTCGAAATGGGAGCAACTTGGTTAGGCCAGCAACATAAGCATTTGTTGCAACTGCTGAAGGAACTTAACTTGGCCATATTCGATCAGAAACTGGGTCGCACTGCCATCTATGAACCTATATCTACCAGCCCACATCAATTGGTACACCTTCCCCCTTCTCAGCAGCCATCCTATCGCATAATAAATGGTACCCACACTATCCTATCCACCATCGCTCAACAGATTGAACCTAAAGATGTTATACTCAATCAGACAGTCCAGAAGATCTCAAAGCTAAACAATAAAGCAAGCGTGATCACTGATAAAGGCGAATTCTATGGAGACAAGGTAGTATCAACCTTACCTCCTCACCTCCTATCAAAAACAATTGAGATAACACCTACTTTGCCCCATCAAGTGACAGACGTTATGCGTTCGACGCATACTTGGATGGGCGAATCGATCAAGGTAGCCCTCACTTACAAAGAAAAATTTTGGGACGGCAATGATATCAGTGGTACCATATTCAGTAACGTTGGGCCGATACCCGAGATGTATGACCATTCTGACTATGCAGAAAATCACTTCGCCCTTAAAGGTTTTCTAAATGGTAACTACTATGGTATCAGTAAAAAAGAACGCTTAAATATCATACTTCAACAGCTTCAAAAGTACTATGGCAGCATCGTCCAAGCATATCAATCATATCACGAACAAGTATGGCGAAACGAAAAATATACCCATATTGATTATGACCAATACATCGTACCTCATCAACATAATGGACACACTCTATATCAAAAGGCTTATTGGAATGGCCAATTATATATCGGAGGCACAGAAACAAGTAGACAACATGGAGGATACATGGATGGAGCAGTCCACAGTGCTAATATGATAGCTGAGAATATTATTACTCAACTTAACTCCACAACCAAACCTTGATTAGCCGGAATATTACCTAAACAAACGTCTCTATGTATCTCGGCCAATCCTTCTAAACCCTCTATTGTTTTGTAACTCATCCATTGAGAAATCTTAGATGAACTATTCATATAGTATGCTAAAGTCTTTTTATTAAACTCTTCTGGGCCCCACTGCTTAATTCTCATCTGCATGTGGCCAGGTGCGAAGAAAAACTCTTTTTTACTTTTTTCGACATTAACTTTTTGTCCTGCTTTATCCCAATGCGTCATTCCTACTTGAATCAGATAAGCTAATTTGCCCTCCAATTTCTCTGCTAATTGATTAACCAACTCTATATTGCCAGACATATCTACTATGACCGTAGGCTGACTCATATCGATACTATCCCATTGATCATAAGAAACGAGTTGGTCATAGACACCGAGCTCATTAGTCGTATCTAAGTTTTTGGTAGAGGTCATTCCTATGGCTTGAGGTCCGTCATCAAGATCATGAATACCCACAGCTAATCCTAAACTTGTCTTACTCGATGCGCTAAGTACCACCACTTGCGATGCTCCATACCAATCATGCTCTTGTAATGAATCTACAATGCAAAACGCAGTCAAATGCAAGGGATAAAAAACCATACGGGCATTATCATATTTCTTATCATATCCCGGTTCTCCCGATAGTCGTCTATATAAATTGTACCCGGCAGGAAGAGCACGACGGTGAGCGGATCCATCTAAAAATTGACTTGGACCCACTTTGACCGGACGCATGACAGTATGTGTGGCCGGAGGAAAATAACCATAAAATCTGTCTCCCACTGGTATGGCATCATGATTAGACGATACCACATCTGCAAAACCCCAAACAGGAATCACTCCCCACTCCTCAGTATCCTTGTCCTCAGTAGGAGGGAAAAATTGCCAATATCCTATCATATCTCCAGCTACTGCATACGTGATGTTATTAGCAGTGTAGGCAAATCGATCTATCTTAACCAACACTTCTCCTTCTGCCAAAGCTTTATCTTGGATCGTAGATATTTCGCTATCCACAAATTGTTTTTTCCTAACCTGAAATTGTTTCATTCCAATGATTTTAATTTTTAATGAACCGTTTAATGATTTTCAATCTATGGGTATACTCTTCTAACTCCTGATTAAAAATGCCATAATGGTCATAACTATCTATTCTTACTCTACCAGAGGCATGGACAATCTTACCATCATCTAATAGTATTCCTACATGGGATATTTTACTGCTCTTTTTAGTAAAAAATGCCAGATCACCGGGTGCGGCCAACTCCACAAAATCTACCGTTTCCCCTTGCTTTGCTTGATCAATTGAGTCCCTCGACAGTTTCACTCCAATACACTTGAATATCAGTTGTGTAAATCCTGAACAATCGATCCCGAAAGGAGACCTACCACCCCATAGGTAAGGGGTATTCATCAACTTCTTTGCTAATTTCTCTATCATCAAGTAGCTCGCATTATACTCTGTAGGATTAACCGCCTGCCCACTATACCTATATTTTTGCTCATTGATCTCTGCAGTCATGCCGTCATATAGGGGCAATTCTGCGCCAAGTGTGATATAAGTACTGTCGCCATCACAAAATATTGCTTCGGATATCTCCAAGGCTACTGCTGATGATTCTGGATTATCTATACTAATTTCTGTGATCTGCTTGCTATCCATCCAACCTTCATAGCCATCGTAAGTACATTTAACTTTTATCCAATTATTTTTTTGGTCTAATACATGTACTCTTTCACCAAAGAGCAGTTGAGATACCATCTCGGCTCTATCATCCGGTTTCGCACGAATGGGACATATACTTAATCTACTGATACCTATTTTCACCTTAGTCATCCATATTAAAAGCAACGTCAAATTACACAATTATGATTAAGACATACACCTTAAATGGATTTTCTTCGTTTTATGAACTCATGAAAAAAAGGGATATTTAATCTGATGAAGAAAATGAGATTCCTATATCTAATCATCGGCATAGTAGTGATGGCTACATCCATGGCACGGACTCAGGATAGTCAGTTCAGCCAATTTTATGCTAATCCGTTATATCTCAATCCTGCACTTACTGGATCACACTCTGGTTCATACCGTATTATGGCCAACTATAGAGATCAATGGGCAGGATCAATAGACAGGCCATTCAGCACCATTGCTGTCGGTGGTGATATCAAGTATAATCTCAAAAATGCTGGTAGCTACTCTACAGGAAATGATATCGTGGCTATAGGCCTCCAATTTGTTTCTGACAGAGTCGGTCTATTCGATTACAATACGACTCAGTTGTCCTTATTTGGAGCATATCATAAAATGTTAGAGAGCTCAACTAATCAATATTTAAGCGCTGGTTTTCAATTCGGCATTACGCAGCGAGGTATCAACTATAACAACTTAACTTTTCAGGATCAGTTTAACGGAGTAGATCAATTCAATCAAAATACGCAAGAAATACTTCCTGCTAATAGCCAAGTAGCCCCAGATGTATCTATAGGTATTCACTATTCGATCACTCCATCTAAAAATAACGCCTACTATATCGGTCTGGCTTATCAGCATTGGAATCAACCCAATGTATCTTTCTTTGATAGAGATCTGACAGTGACTAATGAGTATGAACCGTTTAACATCGATGCCAAACTGACTGCTCATTTAGGTACGTCATTCCCCCTTGGTGGCATCGCGGCCATAGAACCTCGAGCAATATACATCAGTCAAGGCACATCACAGAGTGCGATTATTGGGTCAAATCTCAACTATGAGGTCAGTAATTCTAACGGACTTAGTATGCACTTAGGCGCTTGGTTGCGCAGTTCTAAAGGGCTCACTACTTGGTCACCAACAGATTTGATCATATCTGCAGGAGTAGGAAAAGGAGGCTTACTGGTAGGATTGAGTTATGATGCCAACTTAGTTGGATTGACCGCTAATAGATTAAGCACCAACACCATTGAACTTAGTGTATCGTATGTAGGCAATCATGACAATGACACCAAATTCTGCCCAGTATTTTAGTAATTGAGTTTTTGAAGTAGAGGTTCGGTCGCATTGCTCCAGTCAAAATTATCTTTAACAAAGTTTCTACCCGCATAAGACAACTGATTCCAAAGGTCTTTATTGACTTTAAGTTGTTGGATATCTCCTGCCATTCGTTTCGGCGTATCTGCGATGAGAATTTGCTCATTTGGGATAGCTCCAATAGATTCATTAACGAAAGAAGTTGTAATACAAGGAATCCCCTGAGCCATAGCCTCTAAAATTTTATTTTGCTGACCCGATCCGGTAAATATTGGTGCTATGAGGACATTTGCTCTTTGATAGTGATGTCTTATATCTTCAGTCCACCCTTCTACTCTTATATTACTTCGCTGTTTAATATTCAACCAGTCTGACGGCCTTGATCCCGCTATCAAGATTCTCACATCTCCTGATAATAGGGGCATCACTTCATCAATCAGATAATGAGCGGCGCGGTCATTATGTATATACCCCAAATTGCCAACAAAGGCTGCATCAAATTGTCTTACTATACTTGGAATTGGTTCAAAATAAGTTGTATCTACTCCATTGGGCAGAAGTTCTATTTTCTCTTGGATAGGTGACGCAAAGGCCTCTTTATCCTTCTGGGAGATTGTAAAATGATATTGAAATTCATTAAAAATAGAACGTTCATACCTGGCGGCTTTCTTTTTTTCTATTCTATTCATAAAAGGTAATCGCTTCAACCCTCTTATGCCTACTTCCCCCATATTAAGGGGAATAGAATCCATAAAATCAATGCTTTTCATCCCTTTGGCTTGAATTGCATATGGCGCCATCCTAATCAGCTGAGTATAGATGTGGTCAGGATTTATTTCCTCGATCATCATCTGTATATGCCGATTGACTTCTTCATCATAAAAATACCCCACTTGCCATGGTTTACTTGAGAAGAACTGTGAAGCAAGATTTAAGTATCTTTTGTTGGACGAGATATACTGTATATCAATTAACTCACAATAGGGAGACAATTGTTCTTTTTCAGCTTCAGCAACTTGGTTTTCAGAGATGCTTAGTAAGTAAACCTCATGAAATTTTGATAATTCCTTAATCTGGTTAAACGCTCTGACTTTATCACCTTTATCTAATGGATAAGGAAATCTTGATGTAAGTACAACTATCTTCAATACTGTAATTTTGACAATTGATGACTAAGATAGATCAAATTATGTGGCACACCTTGTACTCAAAGACATTGCCTCAAATGAAAGATCGATAATAGGTCTTTAATTTTTGAGAAATAACAGTAGGGTCATGCTTTTCAGCTATATACTCCAGTGCGTTGGCGCCTATTTTAGTACAGTCTACAGAACTCATAGAATTAATAGTTTCTACCCACAATTGAGGATCATCCATCACGTAACCCTCTATATCAGATCGCAGATCTATTCCCTCTGAACCGATGGATGTACTCAATACAACTTTTCTATAAGCCATTGCCTCCAGCGCTTTGATACGTATTCCGCTTCCAGAAAACAAAGGCACTATTAATATGTCTATTTTATCCCAAAACAAGTCTACCTCTCCTACCTCTCCCATAATTTCGACTCGGTGATCATCAGGTATTTGATAAGGATACATATCAAACTTTTTACCTGCCAATACCAACGAGATATCCTGATCTATATTTCTGGACCACACATTTTCAAAAAACCACTTTAGCCCGACCTGGTTTGGTCGCCAATCCATAGATCCTATGAACCCTAAAGTAATCTTCTTTTGATCAGATCTGGATACCGTCGCACGAGGCTGAAATCCCACAGGAACTGTTTCTACCGAAGCATTATAACTTTCAAAATAAGAATGATCAGTACGAGAAAGAGGCATAATACCGTCTACTCGCTGTGTCATCTCTCGCTCAAATCGAGCAAATCGGTTAGCCTGAAGCTGGAGATACCATTTCTTTAAGTAATTATGCTCTAACTGTGACTGTCTCAACCATATGCTATGCTCTACATTATGAGCACGTAATAACACCTTTGCTTGAGAGAATTTCCTTATCAAAGGCAAATAGACCAGCATATGTATGCCCTCAAATTGTATGATATCATACTTTTCTTCTCTAAGCACATGACTCAAAGAATCTCGCACATTTGCATTGATATATCTCGACACGAAATATGATGTTTGGCCAAATAAGTTCTTTATTGCTCCCACCCTACTCACATCAATATTGATATCACAAGTTGATATATTTCTATAATAACTGAGTGCTTCCGGTCTATCAGACCCATGAAAATAGTCCTTAGTGGTATTAAGAGAAAAAAGATCATAAATAACACCGGACTCGACCATTGGTTTGATAAGGGTATCTATGGCTATGGACTCTCCATCATTGATAGGGTAAGGAAACTTACGGGTGATTAGTAATATTTTCATCTCGAAGGACAAAATAGGTTTTTAGTCAATTTTTCTTGTTGATTTATTAAGCCAATATGGTAAAGACTTATTAATAGAAACTATAACTTAATGGTGCTGAATAAAAACTAAATATGCAAATAGTCTCTCCTGCACCATATCTATCCATAGAAGAAAGAAATCAACTTCTTCAAAAAAGTGATTTCAAAGCCATGGCAGGCGTTTTCTATCATTGGGGGATAATTGTTGGAGCATTTGTTATGGTTTATTACTACCCCAATGTGGTAACGGTGCTAATTGCGATAGCGATCTTAGGAGGGCAACAATTGGCATGTGCTATACTCATGCATGATGCCAGCCATCATGGTGTCTTCAAAAGTAAAAGGCTTAATAATATCATTGGTAACTGGCTGGGAGCCTATCCAGTCTTTCAAGATGTGATAAAATATCGAGACTACCATTTGCAACATCACCTTAATACCGGATTAGACGAAGACCCTGATCTTTTATTAACGAGAGGATATCCATCCAACCGAAAAAGCATGATGCGAAAATTCACCCGTGATCTAACTGGCCAAACGGGTATCAAAGCATTCATAGGTATGATGATGATGCAATTGGGATATCTTGAGTTTAACTTGGGGAATAAAGTGAACCGTGTATCCCAAAAAGATAGATCATGGTCGGATTTTTTCAAGAGGATATACACACATCTAAGTGGACCTTTTATGGCGCAGATATTGATTTTTTTGATATTATACTATACCCTTTCGGGATGGTTGTATCTACTATGGATTGGAGCTTATCTTACCACCTTCCAACTGTGCATTAGAGTGAGAGCTATTGCGGAGCATAGTATGGTAGAAGACCCTACAAATCCTCATCGCAATACACGGACTACAAAAGCCAATTGGATAGAGCAGTTATTTTTTGCCCCATATCATGTTAATTATCACGTAGAGCATCATATGATGATGGCGGTACCACCTTATAACCTTCCTAAAATGCACAAACTTATCCTCGAAAGAGGATTTTATGACAAGGGGATCATTGAGCAAAACTATTGGAGCGTAATTAAGAAAGCGGCTGGATATTGACAGTTCTAATTTACTTATTACCAGCCCCAACAACAGCTTGGGCAATGTCTCTAAATCTCCAAGTATTGTTGTGCCTATCGTATAACCCAAAATCACCTCCATCATCCCATATGACGGGTATCATACCCCTAGCAATAGCCGCATTGGCATAATAATCGGCATAGGCGATGCGATTATCAAGGTTGTTCTTATTCTTGGCGCCCCATTCTCCTAAAATAACCGGCCTATTTTCTTGATCTACCCATTTTTGTTTTATTCTATCCAGCTCATTATCCAACTGAGCTTTCTCTTCATCAGTTCCCCAACTACTTGGGCCATTATCATCTCCCGCAAAAGACCAAGGAAAATAGCTATGTATTGACAGTATAATATTGGGATCATTAGGTACAATTAAATCATCAAAAGCGGCAGGCACTGTACTGGCAGCGTAAGTAGAGACCATGATATGCCTCTTTTGATTTTTACCTCCAGTCGCTCTGATAGCTTGTACACAAGTCTGATGAAAAGAATTCAATATACTCCTACCCTCAGAAGTGCCACCAGACCACTCTTCTGGTGACCCCATCAATCTCGGCTCATTCATTGGCTCAAAGATGAGCTTGTCGCTATAGTCCTGAAAATGATCGGCAATCTGAGTCCATAGCGCACCTAATCTTTCATTGACCTCAACACTATCTGCTTCGGTTGGTCTAATCCAATCATCATGATGCGTATTTATGATCACATGCATGTTATTCTTCAAGCCCGCCTCGACAATCTCTTGAACCCTATTCAGATACCCTATTTCTACGGTATATGGTTTGAAAGTCAACATATTATAATCCCATGTAACTGGAATTCTAAGCGTGCTAAACCCTAAATCTTTTACTGCTTTGACATGGTTAGCATTAGGAAGAGGGTTACCCCAAACAGTTTTATTGACATCTCTCACATCGAAGCTATTGCCCAGATTCCAACCTACACCCATCTCGGCTACTAATTCTTTAGAGCTTATGTCTCTAATCTCACCTTTAATATCAACTTCTACTTCATCGATTGGGTCAACCGGATCAGTGGGAGTTATAGGCACATTTGACCCATTAGTAGCATCTTCACTATTGCAAGAAATAGCAGATAAAAACATGCAGACATTTAGGATTAGAATTCTTATCATAACCACCTTTTTTTTGATACGTCAGAAATAAAGATAAATGATAGAGATTATCATATAAGATCACCTCACACTACAATACTACGCAGACTATCTACTCCAATACTGTATTGTCAGGGCTTACTGTGGGTGAATATATTTTGGTATTTCTTTCTATTACCGCTTTGAGTAGTGATAAATTGGTCTCTTCTTGAGATATAAATGTACTAGGGCTAAGTGCCATTAAAGCTCGGTAGATTATATTACTACCCCTAACTACCGTATATGATTCAATCTGGGTATTCCCCTCTATATTGCTAAGTATCATCTTATAGTCCATCTGCATCATATCTGAATCATAGGACATCGCAATTGACTCATTTTGAACGACTTGGGTGATGGTCTCTCTAATGCTCATCTCTTGGCCTCCATTATCAAAATAAACATCTGACACTGCGCCAACTGTACCAGGCACCCCACTTATGTGTTCAATCTTTTTGAACCCCGTTAACCACTCAGACAACTTAGTTTCATCCTGCATAACGGCCATCGACTCCGCTACGGGTTTTTCAATTATTATATCACACTTGTACTCAACAGTTGGCTTAAAAAAGCCTACAGCGACGATGGCTAAAAGGATTAGGGCTAATGTAACAAATAGATATTTCAGAATTCTCATAAGATGAAATTTTCAATAATATAACCTGATTGAACCAATATATTATCATGAACTAACGATCTATTGAATAAAGGTAAAATTAACAAGCACTCCTCCTTTCAATTCTCAATTTCGGGGCATCTACATTTTTAACAATTGACATGGTATAGTGTAGCATCAGAATATTACATTTGTCCTTATCCAAATAATACAAAAAAGCTATGTCAGATAAGAAAGTAATTTTTGCAATGGAAGGAGTAACAAAGGTTTATCCTCCAAGTAAAACAGTCCTCAAAAATATATGGCTATCCTTTTATTATGGCGCCAAAATTGGTGTCTTAGGTCTCAATGGATCAGGTAAATCGAGCTTGCTTAAAATCATCGCTGGCTTAGATAATAACTATCAGGGCAAGGTCACATTTGACAAAGAATATAAAATTGGATATCTGGCCCAAGAACCCGAATTAGATGAGACCAAGACTGTCAAAGAAACTGTACAGGAAGGTGTTCAACACATTGTAGATGTAGTGAAAGCCTATGAAGAGATCTCTGCTAAGCTGGCGGAGCCCATGTCTGACGATGCTATGATGAAACTGATAGAGGAGCAAGGAGAACTCTTAGAAAAAATGGATCATCTAAATGCTTGGGATCTGGATCACACTCTCGAAGTAGCGATGGACGCCCTGAGATGTCCACCTGACGACGCTAAGGTATCTGTCCTATCTGGAGGAGAACGAAGGAGAGTAGCACTATGTCGATTGTTGCTCAGCAAGCCCGACATCTTATTGTTGGATGAGCCCACCAACCATCTAGATGCTGAGAGTGTCCACTGGTTAGAACAATTCCTAAAATCATTCCCAGGCACAGTCATAGCTGTGACTCACGATAGATACTTCCTGGACAATGTTGCTGGTTGGATACTTGAGTTGGATCGTGGAGAAGGGATTCCATGGGAAGGTAATTATTCAACCTGGCTTGATCAAAAATCCAAACGTCTCGCACAAGAAGAAAAAGCAGAGTCTAAACGGCAGAAGATACTTAAACGAGAATTAGAATGGAGTCGAATGGCTCAGAAGGCTAAACAGTCCAAAGGAAAAGCTCGTCTAAATGCTTACGACAAATTGAGTAGCCAAGAAACTAAGGAGAGAGAAGCACAATTGGAACTATTTATTCCTCCAGGTCCAAGATTAGGTGATGTCGTGATAGACATCGAAGGAGTATCTAAATCCTATGACAATCGCCTTCTTATAGACAACCTTAACCTTTCTATACCTAAAAATGCCATAGTAGGTATCATCGGCCCAAATGGTGTCGGTAAGTCAACCTTATTTCGTATGATCATGGGTGAAGAAACCCCTGATAGTGGGAGTATTAAAAAAGGAGATACCGTACAAATCGCATATGTAGATCAATCGCATAAGGATCTATTACCAGAGAAAACGATTTACGAAGTGGTAAGTCAAGGCAACGATATATTGAAAGTAGGCAATACAGATGTACATGCCAGAGCCTATCTAAGCAAGTTCAACTTCGCTGGAGGTGATCAACAAAAAAAGGTTGGTGTCCTATCTGGAGGAGAGCGAAATCGTCTTCATCTTGCCATGACGCTCAAAGAGGGAGGAAATGTGCTCCTTCTGGATGAGCCTACTAATGATATAGATGTGAATACTCTAAGAGCATTGGAAGAAGCCATAGAAAATTTTGCTGGATGCGTCCTCGTGATCTCGCATGATCGGTGGTTTATAGATCGATTAGCTACGCATATTTTGTCTTATGAAGATGAAGGACAAGTACAATTTTTTGAAGGAAACTTTAGTGCTTTTGAAGCAGCTAAGAAAGAACGATTAGGAGATATCACTCCTAAAAGACCAAGATTTAAAAGCCTATTATAATTGAGGTAATAATGTCTTTAGTTGGGGATAGATCCGTGTCGCAGAGGAGACAACTGATAGGAGTATAAATCTTCAGATCAATAAAATATTTCTACATTTAAGAGCACTGAATTTATAGTAAAATCAGTATATCAAATCATACATATGCATCAATCAACCAAAATCATTGACCCCCATATTCACTTATGGAACCCTAAGGATACCCCTAAAAATGTAAGAGGATTAGTAAAAATGTTTGGGAGGTGGCCATGGTTATTAGAGCGTGTGACGAGTATGGTATTCCCCCAATCGGTGATCAACTTTGTTGGTAAACCAAAATATTTTTTGAACAATCATCTACCAGAAACCTATCATAAGGACACTGGCAAATATCAAATAGAAGGGTATGTACATATACAAGCTGGCTGGGAAGGTAAAAAGCCTTTCAACAGTGTGGGAGAGACGGAGTGGCTTATGACCTTAAAAGATAAACCTTTGGCCATTATCGGCGAAGCTCATCTCCATGATCTTAAGCATCTCGATGCTGTACTTGACGCTCATGAATCTGCCAGCCCTTTATTTAGAGGGGTGAGAGATTCTCTTGCTGTACATAGCGACAAGGGTGTAATGGATTTCAATGAGCTCGGAGAGGTATTGCGTCGAGATGATTGGAGAAAAGGATATGCACGTCTGGGCGAGAGAAATCTCACCTTCGACACCTTCTTATATGCACATCAACTGCCTGATTTTATTGATTTAGTACAGTCACATCCTGAGACCAAGGTAGTATTAGACCATGTCGGCACGCCAGTCGGATTAAGTGGTTATCATGGAGGTGTTGGACGCACTTCTGACGAAAGAAAAAGGATACAAGAATCATGGTATCAAAACCTTGCAGAACTTGCTAAGGTACCTCATGTACGATTGAAGTTAAGTGGCTTGCTGATGACTTTTTGTGGATTTCATTTTGAAGATCGAGAAAATCCTGCCAGCTTAACAGAAGTCCTTGATGCTATAGCCCCACATATTGAATATGCAATCGAAACTTTTGGGATAGATAGATGTATGTTCGCTTCTAATTTTCCTGTTGATAAAGTATCTACCTCATTCGAAACACTCTATGATGCTTACTTCAAAATAGTGGAAGATCTGCCAATCGAAGACAAAAAGAAATTATTTTTTGATAATGCGGTATCCTTCTACAATCTCGATATCTAAAAAAACACCATTTTAATATAAATCAGCAATAGTAAGATGAAGTAATTTAAGAAACCCAATGATTATCTATGAGTGAGCGCTATACCTCCAAATATTTCAGCGTGTAAAGATTCTAAAGCTTTGGCTGTGAATCTTAAAGGAACATCATCTTGAAAAATGATCACTTACAAGTAACTTTAACCAGTATTATTAAATTACGTCAGTAGGTATCAAAAAGAGGGTAAGAAATTATGAATCACATATTTCAGCATTGGATATTAGAAGTAGTCGGCCCAATCGCTACAATGACACTTAATCGTCCAGAGAAGAAAAATAGAATCGACAACACTTCATTAGAAGAATTAGGTAGGATAACCTCTATCATCTCATCTAATCCGGAGATATGGGTGGTAATAGTAAAAGCCAACGGAGATATTTTTTCTGGTGGAGTTGATGTGAGTCTGATTGGAAGCTTGGTAAATCAAGAGACCGAACTCTATCGCAGTAACTTAAGGTATGCTCAATCCTTCTTAGATCAATTTGAAGCACTGCAAAAACCAACTATAGCGGCCTTACATGGCCACGTGGTGGGTGGTGGTATGATATTATCGCTATGTTGTGATTTTAGAATAGGTGCAGAAAATGTCATCTTCTCCCTTCCTGAAGTAAAACGAAGCATTGGGGTAATCATGGGCACACAACGGATCACCAGAACAATAGGCATGAGCTATACAAAGGAAATGGTCATGCTTGGCAGACCTGTCCATGCTCAAAAAGCGGTGCAAATTGGGTTGCTCAATTGCGTGGTGCCCCTCGAACAACTATACCATGAAGCTGATACATGGGCAGAACGAATCATTCAACTTCCCCCTTTAGCCGTTGGATTGAACAAAAAAATCATCAATGAAGGACAATTTTTAGATAGGGCAGGCCAAGAATTAGAAATAGCAGCTCAAGAAAAACTACTGGGCACAGAAGACTTTAAAGAAGCAATTGATAGCTACTTTGAGAAGAGATCACCCATATATAAAGCCAAATAGCATAATGACTCATAAGCCCTTAACAATCATTCAATTAAGTATTGCCAAATTGGATACTTTAGCTACCCTTTGGGTTGGCGCAAAATCTTTTCCATCTTACGCCCTTTAGCTAATTCATCAATTAATTTTTCCATGCGCCTACATTGTTTGTACACATCAAACTTATCCTCAATTTCTTCGATTCTATACCCACAAACGACTCCTTTGATCAAGTGAGCATTAGGATTAATTTTCGCTCTTTCGAAAAAAGTCCTAAACGTGGTTTTTTCATCGATAAAGCCTTGTAGCTCTGTTTGGTTGAAACCTGTCAGCCAACGGATCACTTGATCCAACTCATCTTTAGTCCTTCCTTTTTTTTCTATTCTATTCAGGTACAGTGGATAAATAGATCCGAAGATCATTTCAGCAACTTTATCATTTTTTTCCTGAGTGACTTTCATTTTAAATTCTT
Organism: Saprospiraceae bacterium; assembly: GCA_020629515.1. Lineage (GTDB taxonomy): Bacteria > Bacteroidota > Bacteroidia > Chitinophagales > Saprospiraceae > GYS-P2D. The sequence continues at coordinate 20,573 of JAHDDE010000022.1, forward strand.
TTATTTAGGCTAAATCTTTAATGCTATTGACTAAGATTATTCTCGTGCTTTTCACCATAGTTGATTTAAAAATTTAGTGTTTACATGCTCCGCATACATGATGTTCATCGAGATAAGCCAATGTTTCTTTACAAATTTCTTCTAAAATAGAAATGTCGATATCGCTTAGTTTCTTTATATAAATACAAGCTTTACCCATTTTAAATTTCCCCAATTTCTTTAATAATTCATCACTTCTCTGTGTCTTGGAATAGACGTACAGAGAAAATTGGGCTTTCCTTGGAGAAAATCCGAGCATCGGAGCATCCCCCTCATGTCCACTGGCATACTTATAGTGATAACTCCCAAAACCTATTATCGTAGGACCCCACATTTTTGGCTCATGTCCTGACCAATGAGTCATAAGCTTTATTAACTCTAAACTATCCGATATCTTCTGTTCTTTCTCAACATAAGTATCAATGAATTCAAATACATCTACTTCCGTGATATTTGTCTTATTCTTTGACATTCGAATTATTTATTAATTAAGAGACCTATTCATCGAAAATACCTAAAAGGTAATAAATCACCACTTGAAAAGATAATCTATCATTTCTCTTTTGAGCAGTCAATTATTTACCCTTTAAAATTCCTATGAAAATGAGAGAATCTCAACAAATTTCAAACGATCAGAGCCAAGGAATGAATCGAGGAACATCCTTTATATAATCAGCATAAGTGGGATATTTGCTCTTTGATATATCTTCACTAAAGTCCGAACTCCCTTTAAATAATAGGATCAACAAAAGACAACCAGTGATAGACCAATTAACCCAAATACCAGAAGCGGAAATACTGAATAAATAAAAAATAATCCATATCGCTTGTTCTGCACTATAGTTAGGATGTCTCACTATCCCCCAAAGTCCTGTATGGGTAAAACCTTTTTCGAAGGCAGGTGTCATAGCTATCTCCCCTTTTAGTGCCCTGTGTTTATCATTTTGATAAATCCACTGCTGTTGATCTGCTATAGTTTCAATAATAATCGCTACGATGATCGCAAAAGCGATTATATAATCATATATGTTCATTGGCCCACCTCCGATACACTTCACAATAGGGAGTGTAAAAAGCAATATCAATCCAAGTTGATAAAAAGAGATAAAAAAGAAATTAAAAAGCACCCACCTCCAATGTGGCTGAAATTCAGGCTTGGCCATAAGAACCGCCCATCTATAATCTTCTTCTCCTTCCCAAAACCGCCATTGATATCCGCCTCTTCTCAAGAAGTTATAACTCAAGCGAAGACCCCAAAGTGTAACTAATACGGCCATGAGCGTAATTCGACCGTCAAAATCTGTATATACAGCAACCATCCAAGAATAAACCAATGGCATCAAGGACCACAGTTTATCAACTTGACTATAATTCTTAGTTAAAGTACTCAACAAAAAAGTAGCAAGCGAGACACTTAAATAAACCCAGATCAGAGGGAAAAGAATCTCTTTTTGCTCAACTGTAGGTGCAGTATCAAATTGAAAGGCAGTTAGCGGAACAATAATTAAAGTAAATATTAGGAATAATACGACTCTCCACATATACTCAAGATAATGAATTATACAGAAGAGATTAATAATTAGTTCACAATGTTCTTTAGCTTATGCAAGGCCGAACCACTTTCGATAGAGGATCTCGCCTGAGCGATACATTCCTCAATAGATCTCTCAGGATGAAAGCGTTGAATAGCATAACCAGCGTTGGCGGATACGACAGCATTCTGCGCATTGGTACCATTGCCGCTTAGGATCGACATAAATATTTCTGCGGCAGCTTCGACAGTGTGCCCTCCATGCAAGTCAACAGGGTCTAATTGATCCAACCCTATATCCGCAGGAATCACTGTGCCATTGAACTTTTTAGATCTAATCTCAAATGGGCCAGTCAGGGATATTTCATCATATCCATCATTAGCATGTATCACAGCATACTCAATACCCATGTCTTCAAAAACTGTCTGATAAAGCGACAACAATGAAGGACTAAATACTCCTGTTATCTGATGTTGCGGTCGAGACGGATTTAATAAGGGGCCTAACATATTAAAAAATGTCTTGGTCTGCATGGCTTTGCGTATGGGTCCTACATGCCTCATCGCCGGATGAAATAATGGAGCATGCATATAGCAAAAATTGCCTCGTTCCAGATCTCCGCGCAACTTATCTTGATCATTAGAAAACTCATATCCTAAAAACTCTAAAACATTAGAGGATCCACAGCCTGAGGATACACCATAATTGCCATGTTTGGCAACCTTATAGCCAGCTCCAGCAACGACTAATGACGAAATAGTTGAAATATTGAATGTGTCCTTGCCGTCACCACCTGTACCACATAAATCTATAGTCTCAAAATCAGAAAAGTCTATTGGCAATGCTAATTCAATCATAGCCGACCTAAATCCACTTAGCTCAGCACCTGTTATACTTCTCATCTGAAAACAAGTCAAAAAAGCCGTAGTCTGATATGGATCAACACGACCTTCTCCTATGGCCATTAAAATTTCCTTTGCTTCTTCCTTATCAAGTTGCCCACCTTCATAGAGTCGATTTAAAGTAAGCTTTAGATTATAAGTATTGCTATCTGATGACATAAACCCATTTTATATGTTAAAGCAAATGTATTGAGTATTCACCATAGATCAAGTCTGCAAGGACAATAATCACTACTTGACATAGTATCAAAACAACATGTCATAATCAGAAAAGTGAGAACGATTATCTCAAAAATCAAGTTATTCAATTGAATTGCTAAGTTCATATTAAACATAAAGTCCAATGAGGTTATATCTGATTTCACTAATATTTCTTTCAATTAGTCTATCTGGTCAGCAGGACACCACGATATACTTGGATGATTGTGTCAATGGGACATTATCCGTGCCTGCTCATTTTACCAGTGGTGAGATCGCACTGATCGTAGCAGGTTCTGGTCCGACTGATCGAGATGGCAACAATCCTTACATGAAGAACAACTCCCTTAGAATGTTGTCAACTGAATTAAACCAATCGGGTATCGCAACCTTGAGATACGACAAAAGGGGAATAGGAAAAAGTATTTCACCTAACCTTAAGGAGGAAGATTTAAAATTTGATGATTATGTGAATGATGTCATTTTATGGATTAAAGTATTGCGTCAAGATCAAAGATTTACTCGTTTGACCATCATAGGTCATAGTGAGGGCGCACATATTGGCGCTATTGCCGCATCTCATGGCTCAGATAAATTAATTTCTTTAGCCGGGCCTGGACGTCCTGCACAAGAAATAATCATCGATCAACTTAGAGATCGAGCGCCGATATTGGTCACCGAATCGCAAAAAATCATAGATAAATTAGTAGTTGGGGATACTACTTCAACTATCAATCCTTTCTTAAATTCACTATTTAGGCCTTCGGTACAGCCTTACTTGATCTCTTGGTTTCGACATGATCCGGTCAAAGACATAGCTCGACTAACTATTCCAATTCTAATTGTACAAGGGGACAAAGATATACAGGTAAAAGAAGATGATGCCCGGCTATTGCATGAGGCCCAACCCAATAGCAAATTACTCATCATCAATGGGATGACGCATGTATTAAAAATTATAGCTCAAGACGACGGTCTTTCAGCTAATATGGCCACCTATTCAGATCCAGACGCACCTATATCCAAAGAACTGATCAGTCAAATCGTCTCATTCATCTTGAATCAATAAATAGTACGGCAGAAGTCATACTACTTAATGAGTCATTAAAAGACATAAAAAAACCAGTTATCTACCACATGAGATAACTGGTCATTGATTTTTTTGTGAATAGCTCCCGATTTACTTTAGTCTCTGATGTGTCTCTCATCAGATGTTGAGATAAAGCCTCGGTATTTCTATTTTTTCAATTTCTTGTTGTGTCTGATCATCAAAGATCATGCTCACCTTTTATATTTTCAAAACGAGATAAATCCAAGAGCTACCTTGATTTTTGGCGGCAAAGGAAAATCAACCTTTGCCTTAATCGAGTAAGGCGGACTCATTGTCATTTTTTAATAAGAGAATTACTTATTCATTTAAAAAGAGGCGAATAAAGCCCTATCGACATAATGAAATCCTAAAAGTGACAAGATTATCACTGTTATCAATTTCATCATAATAGTGCATATCATTTACTCAGAATATTGACCTAAACATCATCTTAATAAGGGTTGGATGTCAATGCAGTATAACACCTAAAAGATCAACAAACGAAAAGGGAATCATAAAAGAATTCATCAGAGACCTAATAGATAAGCTTGACTAAGCACAAAGATATTTTTATGATGTGTGTACATAATCAGAGTAAGAATATCACAATGTCAAAGAACTAATTATCGTAACCAATTCTCTTATGGTTAATTAATATAATTACAATTCTAATATATACTAAAATCCTAAAATAATCAAAATATTAATCTATTATTTGATTAAATTTATATTATTAAGAATATTATATTGAATTTTTAGTCGTTGACAAAATTTAAAAATCAAGCCTAAATCGAAGATTAACTCTTCTATTGGTGAGGTTATTAGGAACTGCATATTGTTGACTGAATACAGTTCTAACCCAAGTATTACTGGACACATTTTCTACTCCCATAAGATTGAAAATTTCAAGATTGATCCAAGCATTCTCAAATCCTCTTAACATGTGATTTGATTTGGTTGCCCTCCAGTCTCCTTTCCATAATTGTAGACCGAAACCCATATCAACTCTCCGGTAAGCAGTAAATCGAAAAATATTTCTAAACTCATCATTTTCATCTGGCAATCCAAAAGGCAAACCACCTCCAAAAATCATATTAAGAAAAACTTTAATATTTTCATTAGCCGGCAAATAATCTTGGAAATAAATAGACATACTGAAAGACTGATCAGAAGGTCGAGGTACAGTAGAAACTTCTACAACTTCACCAAATTCATTGTATCGCTTATGAGTTACATCTTCTAAATTTTCTCGAGCACTGAGGAATGACAGATTGAACCAAGATTCTGCTCCTGGCACAAATTCTCCATTCAACCTAAAATCAATTCCCGTGGCTGTACCTGTAGCATCGTTCTCACCACTATATCTCAATCTCACGTTATCCACATCATAACTGATCAAATTGGAAAATGACTTATAATATGCCTCTGCGATAAATCTAAAGGGCTTGTCACTAATGCGTTCCCAAATAAAATCTTTAGTCACCCCACCTACGATATGTATTGACCTCTGAGGTTTAACATCATTGTTAATCGATCCATCTGGGCGTCGCAGCTCTCTGTAGAATGGTGTCTGATGATAGATCCCAGTGGCTAATTTATAACTCGTGTTACCATCTCCTCGCAATGGTTTATATAAAAATTGAATTCTCGGGCTAATATTAAATGCGCCACTCAGATCCCAGTAGCTAAATCTGGTTCCCACCGTAAGACTTAGTTCTGAGACCCCGTCCACCAATGAAGAATAAGTATCTTGGATAAAGCCTGTTAATTTAGTGGAACGAATTTCATTTTCGGATTTTAAGACACTATTCAACAATACTTCCGTATCGCTATAAGGTAAAGAATAGCCAGCAGAATCCAACCGCTCCCATTCATTCAACCGATCATCAAAGAGCTCGCTCTGATACTTCAATCCTCCTTGGATAAAATGTGCTTTACCTTCTACATCAGACTGCAACTCAAGACCTCCTTTTAGTTGAATGTTAGTAATACGATTGAATAAACGATTGCGAGAGAAGTCATGCTCTGTTCCTACTCCTAAAACCGCAACTTCTTCGCCAAAAGAATCACTATTTATATCCGACTCTACCTGACTCAAACGATAAAATCCTTTTATATCAATATTCTCCACCTCTACACCTCTATAAGTTGAGGCCAATAACTTTATATATAGCGGATTCTTTTCACGATCTGGAAGATAAGTTAGTGAGCCACCAACCATTCCTGTTTTGAATTGATCTCTCTCCGCCCCTTCGAAAACCGAAGAAAGCTGAAGTGACTGGTCGATTAAGCCTAAAGCTGTTGTGCGAGTACGTGGTATAAAATTAAATGTGCTGGTGTTGTAATTTGTCAACAGTCCTAATTGCAGATCGGTATTAAGATCATAGGTTAGATATGATTGAATATCTATAAATTCTGGAGCATATTCTCCCTGCGTATCCAGCGAACCTAACAGATATTTATTAGTCTTATATCTTGCCCCTACCAGATATCTCAGCTTTTGATAAGAAGAATTGCCTATACTTTTGCTACCTTCTACATGCGCCGCCCCTCCTAATAAGCTCCCTGAGACAGAACCTCGGAACTCTTCTGCTCGTTTATACTTTATATCTAATACAGAAGCCATTTTATCACCATATTTGGACTCATATCCTCCTGAAGAAAATGATAAATCTCGCATCAGATCAATATTAGGAAATGACAAGCCTTCTTGCTGCCCCGCACGTATCAACTGGGGTCGGAATATCTCAAAATCATTTACATATACTAAATTCTCGTCGTAGTTGCCGCCCCGTACGTTGTATTGAGAAGACAACTCTCCTCCTGTCCCTGATCTCGCTCCAAGAGCGATATGAGGCAAAACGCTTTCAAGATTTCCTGTTGTAGATGGAATCAACTTAATCGCATCAGTGTTCTCATTAACCATTTCTAACTCTCCCACTCGATCTTCAGTTATAGTCACCTCCAAATTCGACTCTAATGGCACCATGACTACATCCTTCCTGACCGTCTGCCCTCGCATTAGATTAATGGTAATACTCTGTTCCTTAAACCCTAAACGACTGAATTTAATAGTCTGTCTACCCTCTATGTCTAACTCCAAGCGATAACTTCCGTCCAATTCCGATTCAGTACTTATTGCCAATCCGTCCACATATACTGTCACCAAATCTACAGGTTGCTCTGTATCAGATTGCACGATAGAACCTTCGAGTATAGACTCTTGTCCAAGGAGCCCACTTGCTGAGAAAAACAATACGATTAAAGCGACGATGTTAAGCTTCATACTTTTTAAAATGATTTGTACTGCTCAATGCTTTTCAATCTCTCTACCATCGCCACCGGATCATCGGCTTTAAATACACTGCTACCAGCTACTAACACATCTGCTCCTGCCTTTAGGAGCTCTTCAGCATTGACCATACTTACACCCCCATCAATTTCAATCTGTGTAGAGGCATTCACGTCAGTGATCATTTTTTTTAGTCTCCTAACTTTTGTCAATGTATTATGTATAAATTTCTGTCCTCCGAAACCTGGATTAACACTCATGATAACGACCAGGTCAATGTCCTCTATTATATCCTCTAAGAGATCAACAGAAGTGTGAGGATTTAAAGCCACTCCAGTTTTTGCTCCTGCGTTTCGAATCTGTTGAATCACCCGATGCAGATGATCACAAGCCTCATAATGAACACTTATCACATCTGCACCTAAATCAGCAAATTGCTCTACATATTTCTCTGGATGATGAATCATCAAATGCACGTCCAGAGGTTTAGTCGACGCTTTTTTAATAAAAGGAAGCAATACTTGACCAAAACTAATATTAGGCACAAACGAACCATCCATGACGTCGATATGCAACCAGTCTGCGCGACTATTATTTATCATCGAAATATCCCGATCTAAATGGCCAAAATCCGCAGCTAATAAAGAAGGAGCAACTAAATGTGACATAACTGTACAACTGAATATTTAGGCACAAAAGTACAGTTAATGTTGACAGAAGAAGCCAAATACAAATTTTTTGAAATAGTTTATCGACGGGAACAAAAGATGAGAATTAAGATTTTGTTTTTTTATTAAAAAGACATTTCAATAATCTTATAAAGTTTTAGACTACCCATATGACCTATATATTCAATAGTAAGTAATAATTGATTTACATTGTGATCTTAAATATGGAGAAATGGAAGATTGCAAAGTACACATCATAGATCTCAACTTTTTGGGTGCTCCTAATGGTATCGCTGCCTTTTTATTAGACACTCCAGAAGGCCCAATCCTTGTAGAGACAGGGCCTCACAGCACTCTTCCCACCCTTGAAAAAGGGATTAATAAAGCGGGTTATAAAAAAGAAGACATCCAACATGTATTCATAAGTCATATACATCTTGATCATGCTGGAGCGGCATGGTGTTTTGCTGAGCATGGTGCAAAGATTTATTTACATCCTTTTGGATATAGACATATGAATGATCCGAGCAAATTACTGGCATCAGCTAAAATGATTTATCAAGACAAAATGGATTTTTTATGGGGAACATTAAAGCCTATCCCAGACAATCAATTGGTGACAGTCGAACATGAAGAGACCATTACTATAGGATCTTGCTTATTTAAAGCCCATCATACTCCTGGGCATGCAAAACATCATATCGCATGGCAAATGGAAGATATCATTTTCACTGGAGATGTCGCAGGAGTCTGCATAAATGATGGACCCGTTATTCCTCCTTGTCCACCACCTGACATCAATGTAGAAGACTGGCTTAACTCGATAGATATTTTGGCTTCATTAAAAGATGTACACACCTACTATCTCACACATCTCGGCAAGGTCACAAGCATAGAAGCTCACTTGACAAAGTTAAGAAAGTCTATCAATGAGTATGCAGAGTTTGTCAAGCCCTATTTTGACCAGAATAAATCTGTACAAGATATGCTACCAGAATTTCGAGTATTTGTTCAAAACTATTTGACCACTCATGGTATGCCTAAGGAAGATGCTATAGCCTATGAAGCGGCCAATCCTTCAGATATGAGTGCTACAGGTCTAATGAGATATTGGTCAAAAAAATCTATGCAATAAGACACTATAATAACTCAGTACTTGATTAACTCTACATAGCATTTTTTTAGCCTTTAAAGATCTTCTAATTATTTCCTATTTTAAGCAAATGAATAGATCAATCATTTGTATAATAGGATGGATACTGATAATATCCTCGTGTCAGATAGAAACCAAAGATCATCATCCTATCACTATTCAATTGGAAGTTTCAGAAGGCACGAATATCGCTATGGACCTTTCAGATTCTGCCGATAAAATCGTCTTTGATCTGCAAGGGACACTTTGGATTATGGATCATGAAGGCGGTAATGCGATACCCATTACGAGCCCGATAGCAGATGCCCGTCAGCCTTCTTTTAATTCTGATGGTAAGAAAATTTGTTTCCAAGGATACTACGGAAGTAATTGGCAAATTTATATCATCGATCAGGATGGTACCAAGCTCAATCAAATTACTTCAGGACTATACGACCATAGAGAGCCACATTGGTCCAACGATCAGACTATCACTTTTTCTTCCGACCGTAATGGTTCCTACGACATCTGGCAATATCACATACCCACTCAAGTCCTTAAACCATTGACTGACAATGACACAGAAGAATATGCCCCTTCAACCTCCTCATCTGGAGATCAATTGTCCTATATATCCTTCGATGGAGATCAATACAAAATTATTGTCAAAGAATTAGATCAAGAATCCCTCAATGAGGCATACACCTCATCGAATAAACTATACGCCACCTCCTGGTCAAAAAATGATAAGTTTATCTATTTCGTTGAACACGACTGGATCAATATTACACTAAAAAGAGTAGAAATCACAACTCGAGAGGTCACTACACTCTCTCAAGAGTCACAAGATGTATTTCCTTTTAGAGCACATCTAACTGATCAAAATATATACTATTCTTCAGATGGAAAAATCATGAAGCATTCTTTGGAGAATGATACAATATCAGTTATTCCCTTTAAAGCAAATATTCAGCTGAAAAAAACTTCTTACACCAAAAAAGTCAGGAATTTTGACCT
>JAHDDE010000022.1:30542-55904 GCA_020629515.1 Saprospiraceae bacterium
CAAATATTCAGCTGAAAAAAACTTCTTACACCAAAAAAGTCAGGAATTTTGACCTCGCATCCAAACAACGTATCAAAGGGATACATTGTCCTAAAATCGCACCTAATGCAAAATGGATAAGCTTCATATCCCTTGGAGACGTATGGATACAGCATATAGCATCAGAAGACTTGATAAGGATAACAAATGACAGCTTTATCCAACTTATGCCAAACTGGTCTAATGATTCTCAAAGATTGTACTATGCCAGTGATCATCAAGGCTACACAGCTCTATACGAATATGATCTAAATTCGAAACAAACAAAAGAAATAGGTAGAATAGCGACAATGCCGAGTGGATTAGCCCTTAGTCCTGATGATAAAAGCATAGCCTATACTATGGCTTTTGGCCCAAGATCAGGTATCGTATCAATCATGGATATAGAAAGTGGCCTATCAACTAAAGTGGGTAAAAATCTTCCATTTAGTAGTAGTAGTCCATCATGGACCTCTGATGGAGGGGCTCTTTGGGTATCTATATTACAACCTTATTCAAAGCTCTATAGAGAGGGTATCGCCAGAATTATCGAAATTGATATCAATACTGGTAAAATTGAAAATATTCCTGCTCCTGAGAATACTTCTTATGGAGCCAGGACCAATGACAATCCTACCCTATCCAAAGATGGAAAAGAATTACTGTTCATCTCTCAAGGGCTACTTTGGATACAATCAATTGACCATAATCTACCCATTGGATCACCTAAGCAAATCACTTATGATCTGAGCGACTCTCCCTCCTGGTCAAATGACACAGAACATATCTTATACCTGTCGGGAGATCAACTTAAGCTGTACGACCGAAAAAATAATAGCACCAAGGATCTATATATAAAGATCCATAGCCGAAGAAAATGGGAAGATAATACTACTCTGATCACAGGAGGCACTATTATAGATGTAGTTAATAAGCGAAAAATAACCAATAAAAATATCTTAATCCGAAAGAATAGAATCGTACGGATCATAGATAAAAATGATAGTCCAATCAAAGCGGAAAAAGTGATCAATGCAGAAGGCAAATATATCCTGCCGGGATTAATAGATATCCATGCTCATCAAGGTAGTGATTTAGGTACTTCCTTAGGCTATAAGTGGCTCTCGTGGGGCGTCACTACCACCAGAGACCCCGCTACTTATCCATATGATGCCGTCAATAGAAAAGAAGCTCAAATCAATGGAAATTTAATCCATCCCAGAATTTTCTTTACTGGGAGTCCAATTGATGGCAATAGAGTATACTATAACGGGACCTACGCACAACAATCAAAAGAACAAATAACAAGAGAATTGAAAAGAGCAATAGCTTTGGACTATGATCTAATTAAGACCTATGTTCGATTGCCCGACAGCCTGCAGAGCTATGTTCTTGATTTTGCGCATCAGCACGGGATTCCTATGAGTTCTCACGAACTATATCCAGCGGCTCACTATGGAGTTGATGGCGTCGAACACATAATGGGAACCAGCCGTCGTGGATACTCTCCCAAAATGAGCGAAACCTATCGCAGCTATCAAGATGTAGTTGATATAATATCGTACTCTGAGATGAGTTTTACTCCTACTATCGGCATTTATAGCGGCTATAATTATATGCTTGCTAAATATCCTGAATTATTAAATGATGCCCGCATTCAATCCCTGGAGAACGAATTTAATAAGTCTGTGAGTTCGGCAGGTATTGATCAGGTAAATGCCGACTTAGAAAAGTGGACTGAAATGTTCAATAGACAAGCGGCTCTAATATCTAAAATTCATGCTAATGGCGGCTTGATCGTAGCAGGCACGGACTCTCCAATTATACCCTATGGTTTTGGTCTTTTTGTAGAGCTATTATGCTATCAAGAAGGCGGACTCTCTCCATTCTCAACCTTACAAACAGCAACTATTAATAGTGCTAAAGCCATGGGAATCGACGAGCATCTGGGGAGTATTGAAGAAGGAAAACTTGCAGATTTACTGATTCTAAATCAAGATCCCACGAAAGATGTAAAATTCCTAAAATCAATTGAGCACACAATCTTAGATGGGCAAGAAATATCAATTCCTATTCTAAATTGAACAATAACTGCTCTTTACCCGTTTGAGACCTAATCATAAGAAATGTGATTAGAATAGTAAAAAACATATAATGTGGTTATGGTCAAGTTCCTTTTCCGTGTCATATAAATAGATTCACTCACTAAGAGAAATACTCAATGCATCATCTACTGTTAAGGATTGTTACAATTCTTTTCTTGCTATGTCACTACATGGAAAGCACAGGGCAGCTCACCCCTAATGCCATTGATAGCCTTGAAAATCTTTTAGAAAACGAACCCTCAACGAAAAATCAAATTGATTTGATGAATCAATTGAGCGTTCAATATTACAGAGTATCAGTATACAAAGAACAAGAATATGCCTATAAAGCATATAAATTATCTAAGGATACAGGATACAAACGAGGAGAAGCCCAGGCACTAAAAAATATTGGTATTGTCCAACGAACTATCGGGGCTCCATTGGACTCTATATTGCACTATTATAATCAATCTCTGGTGATCGCAGAGCAAGAAGATTTTTTGGAGATAAAAATTGCTTTACTCAACAATATTGGTCTTTCTCTTGGCGAATATGCCCAATATCAAAGGGCTCTGAACTACCTATTAAAAAGTATTGATCTTGACGAGGAGCATATGCCAATGAGTTGGAAACGGACCATGATATTGGCCAACATTGGTGGATTGTATTATAAATTAGAAGATTATAACAAAGCTCTATTCTACTTCAATAAATCCCATGACTTAGCAGATGAACATGGCTATGATTTCATTAACCTAATGCACATAGATGACATTGCCACCACTAAATATAAACTTGGAGAAAAAGAAAATGCCCAAAACATAATCATCAATTCATTAGAGGAGATAAGAGCAGAGGGAGATTATGAGAGTCTATATCAATCCATGTTAGCCCTTATAGACATATGGTTAGAAGAAGACAAACTTACTTCTTCTAAAGACTTAGCATTCAAAATGTTAGAAGAATTGGAAATTCACAATTTACCAATCTATCGATGTCAATTATATAGTAGATTGTCAGATTTAGAATATAGGCTAAAACATCATGATCATGCTTTAGAGTATGGGAACAAATCTTTAGACTGCGCAGATCAAAAAACAAGCAACATTATATTGACCGAAGCGCTCAAAAGGATGTACAAAGTCTATGACTTTTATAACGATACTGAGATGAAAGATTCTATCCATAACCGCTACGTTGTGGCAGCGGAAAAAGAATTTGACAGAAAGGTAGACATAGCGGTGGGAGAAGAAGAATTCAAATATGAAAACCTCCTAAAAGAAAGGGAAATTGAGTTGCTAAAAGAAAAACAGAAAGCCTCGGAGCGATTGACCAGATTTTTAATTGGAGGGGTTTGTAGTTTTTTATTGCTCAGTTTATTTACAGGATATCTATTCATTCGAAAAAACAAGTTCGCCAACATACTCGCCCTAAAGAACAAAGCACTCAAACAAACCGAACAATCTTTGGCAGATAAAAATAAAATGCTTGAAAAATATATAGAATCGAACATTCAACTTTCACAATTTGCCCATATAGCCTCCCATGATCTCAAAGCCCCATTGAGAACCGTAAGTAGTTTTATAGGTTTGGCTAAGAACAGCGGAAAAGACCGCCTCTCTACTAGCGAAAATGAATATTTAGATCTTTCATTAAAAGCTACTAAGGACATGTATCAATTGGTAGAAGATCTGTTGTCTTATTCAAAAGTCAACGCGCTCGAACTACAGATTGAAGAGATCGAAATGTCAGCATTAATTGAAGAAATAGAGACACACTTAAACTATTCGATAAGAGAAAAAGGAGCAAAAATCAATTCGGACTGCTCAATACAAAAGATATATGGAGACAAGACTAAGCTGCGTCAAGTATTTGAGAATCTCCTATCCAATGCTATTAAATTCGTCCCAAATGATAGAACACCTCAAATAGATCTAACTTGTGAAGATCGAGGAGAATATTGGCTTTTCAATATTGCCGATAATGGGATTGGTATCGATCCAAATTATGTTTCATTAGTATTTGAGCCCTTTAAACAACTCAATTCAAAAGATGAGTTTTCGGGTACTGGCCTTGGCCTTGCTTTATGTCGCGAAATCGTCGAAAAACACCATGGTAAAATTTGGATAGAATCTTTAGTTGGCAAAGGAACAAATGTCTATTTCACTATAAATAAATATTTATCCTCTATGACTGCCTAGAGTGCTATCTTCATAACACTTGATTGATCAAAGTCAAAATTATGAAGTCCCACGTCCTCCACTCTGAACAAATTAATAACTTCATTAAGCATGGCTACCTCAAACTGGAAAATGCTTTCTCTCAAGATCTTGCAGCAGAATGCAGAGAAAGTATATGGGACCATATTGGGCATCACCTAAAGGAGACTCCCCCTTGGCCTGAACCTGTTATAAGGGTTAATGCTATGAAAAATCGCTGTTTTATCGAGGCGGCTCATACTCCCCAACTTGTAGCAGCTTATGATGAACTAACGAATGGTAATTGGATCCCAAAAACATCTTTGGGTTCTTTTCCCATTAGGTTTCCTTCAACTAAAAAAGCAATTGACACGGGTTGGCACGTCGATGCATCATTTAGTCCAGAAAGCAATTCTAACTATATGCAATGGCGAATTAATTTTCAAACTACTAAACGAGCATTGCTTTTATTATTTCTATTCACCGATGTAACTCAATCAGATGCACCCACTTTACTCCGAGTTGGGTCACATATAGATGTCGGAAATATACTACGCAAATACGGAGATGAAGGGCTCACTTTTATAGAATTGGCAGATAAAATCAACTCACTTCCTCCTCACGAAATAAACATGGCTGAAGGTAAAAGCGGAACTGTTTTTTTATGTCATCCTTTTCTCATTCATGCTGCCCAAGAACACAAAGGGAGTACCCCAAGAATCATTGCCCAACCGTCATTAGAAACAAAAATTGAATTTGGGTTTAACAAAGAATCATTGAGCCCTGTGGAACAAGCAATAGTCTTGGGCAATAAACAATCTAAAGACTAACTATGTGATTGATCAATCTCGCTGCTAATTTAGCCGTTCGACTGTCTATATCATATCGAGGATTATACTCTGCTATATCTACACAGATCACTTTAGTCGACTCAAAGATATATTGCAAGCATTTATAGACAAAGTATGGTGTCATTCCTAAAGGAGATGGAGCACTTACTCCGGGAGCAAAACAGTCTGAAAACCCGTCTAAATCAATAGAAATATAAACGATTTCTGTTTGACTTATAACTTCATCAATCAACAAACATATTTGTTTAAAATTTTCAGTCTGGCACTGAGTATTAAATGCATAGGTAACCTTGTAATCACGTGCAATCTCGAATAATTGTGAAGTATTTGATTCTTTTTGAATTCCCAAAACCATATAACATACATCAGCACAGTGGCTCATCATTTGATTAAATGGAGTTCCAGAATTAGGTGTGGGATCTACAGGCCTGAGATCAAAATGTGCATCAAAATTGATAACTCCTAATTTTGCATTCTTTACTTTACTTTTTATGATTCCTTGATATGTAGCAAAAGCAATATCATGTCCGCCACCTAAAGCAATGGGAATACTTCCATCATCTATAATCATAGATACTTGGTGAGCCATGAGCTTCTGACAGGCTTCCATATTTCCACTTAGACATTTCACACTACCTACGTCAGCAATAGTTTTAGGAGTATGTATAGCCAATTTAGCCAAGTTGGACTTTATGATCTTCGATCCATCTGCTGCACCAATTCTTCCAAAATTTCTTTTTACTCCTTCATCACAATCATAGCCGATTAAAGTAAAATCTGTCCCGATAGATTCTTCCTTATCCAGATCAAGAAGCTCCATCTTTTGGTACCAATACTGAGGCCTAATTGAAGGTGAAGTAGATCGTCCTTTCCAAAGTTCCTTTTCTGGCCCTAAATATTCTGCTTCTATATATTTACTCATTGGTTTATGCTAATTTATTACCACTTATATATACAGCGCTAATCACATCTGACCCGAAAGAATAAGGGATATTATAATAAGAATCAATCGGTTTAGAAAGGATAAAATTAGCTCTCTTTCCTACAGTAATACTTCCAACTTCTGACTCTAATCCCATAGCAAAAGCACCATTAATTGTAGCCGCATTAATCGCTTCTTCAGGGGTCATCTTCATTTTGACACAAGCAGTTGCGACCACAAAATTCATATTGCCGGATGGACAAGAACCCGGATTAAAATCACTGGCTAAGGCTAATGGCAATCCCTTATCAATCATTTTTCTTGCTGGAGTATATGGTATAGATAAAAAGTATGAACAACCAGGCAATGCCACAGGCATAGTACTATTATCTTTTAGGGCGATCATATCGTCACTTTTTAACCGTTCGAGATGATCTACACTTAAGGCATCTTCTGCTACCGCAGCCGCTACTCCTCCGATTGAATTAAATTGATTGACATGAACTTTAGCCTTCAAACCATAGGCTTTTGCCTGTTTAATCAAATGGACCATTTCGTCTACAGAAAAATAACCTTCCTCACAAAAGACATCGATATAATCAGCTAATTTATCTTTGGCAATAACTGGCAACAGTTCTGCCACCTCTTGTACATATTCTTCTCTTCTTCCTTGATATATAGCTGGGACCGCATGAGCCCCTAAGTACGTAGACCGAACTGGTAATAAAAAATTTTCTTTTAGTCTTCTAATGACTCGCAGCATTTTGAGTTCACTAGAAGGAGTCAAGCCATATCCTGATTTAATCTCAATGGCTCCAGTACCCATAGCCATCACTTCTTTAAGACGACTTACACTTTGATCATACAATTCATCCTCGGATGTCTCCCCTAATTTCAATGCAGAATGGAGTATGCCACCACCTTTATTAGCAATTTCTTGGTAACTCAAACCATTTATACGATCAACAAATTCTCCAGACCTATCTCCAGCATAAACAATGTGCGTATGTGAATCGCACCAAGTAGGCCAGATAATTCTATCCGTACAATCAATAGTTTGAGTATAACTACCAGCATTCAGGTTTTCCATACGTCCAAACGAGGATATTCTGCCATCCTCTACCACCATATAAGCATTCTCTATAAGTGGTAGAGAGCCCATTTCTTGCCCCTTGACAAATGCTAATTCCTTTGGTCTTATTTGGATTAATTGTTTGATATGCTTAAATATCTTTTTCATTATGATTTTAATTGATCCAATAATTGCTCATCAACTAAATTAGGCAAGGTCACCTGCAATAGAGGATTACGTTTCATCTCATTCTTAATAGAAAATATGGCCCCATCATTGCGTGCCCAACTGCGACGTGCAAGACCGTTGGTCACATCATAATACAGCATATTGTCTATACTATTACTAGCTTTAGCGCTTCCATCGAGTAACATACCAAACCCTCCATTGATCACTTCACCCCATCCTACTCCCCCACCGTTATGGATAGAGACCCAAGTAGCCCCTCTAAAGCTATCTCCTATTACATTATGAATAGCCATATCTGCCGTAAATCTACTTCCATCATATATGTTAGAAGTTTCTCTATAGGGAGAGTCTGTCCCGCTAACATCATGGTGATCTCGACCTAATACTACAGGACCGATCTTCCCTTGCTTAATAGCTTTATTAAATGCTCTCGCTATCTCTACTCTACCTCTGACGTCTGCGTAGAGTATCCTTGCCTTAGATCCTACCACAAGTTTGTTTTCCTTCGCTTCTTTTATCCATTTGATATTGTCTTGAAGTTGTTGAGATATCTCATCAGGAGCAGTCTTAAGCAATCCTTCTAACACCTTTTGCGCTAAAAGATCAGTATAATCTAAATCCTCTTGCAATCCTGAAAGACACACCCACCTGAATGGACCAAAACCGTAATCAAAACACATTGGCCCTAATATATCCTGCACATAAGACGGATATCTAAATTCTCCTCCGTTATCACCCATTACTTCAGCACCAGCACGAGAACTTTCTAATAGAAATGCATTTCCATAATCAAAAAAATAAGTTCCTCTGGACGTGTGCATATTAATTGCTGCCACATGTCTCTTGAGCGAAGAATGTACAAAAACTTTAAATCCTTCTGGATCAGATTTCATGATATGATTGGCTTCTTCATAACTCAATCCTATGGGATAATATCCTCCTGACCAAGGATTATGTAGTGAAGTCTGATCAGATCCAACATGAATGAAAATTTCTTCTATAGCAAATCGCTCCCAGACCTCGACCACATTGCCTATATAAGCAATGGATACTACCTCATTTTTGGCTTGGGCAGTTTGGACTCTTTTGATTAGTAATGCAATGTTATCTATTAACTCATCCACCCAGCCTTGATTATATCTTTTTTGGGCTGCCTTTTTATTTACTTCTGCACATATGGTGATGCACTCAACTATATTGCCGGCTTTAGGTTGTGCCCCACTCATGCCCCCAAGACCTGAGGTCAAAAAAATCTTTCCTTTAGGGGTATCATTTTCTTTTAGAATTTTCCTAAACGCATTCATCACAGTGATCGTTGTACCATGTACTATTCCTTGAGGTCCAATATACATATAAGAGCCAGCTGTCATCTGCCCATACTGCGTAACACCCAGTGCGTTGTATTTTTCCCAGTCATCCGAACTGGAATAATTGGGGATCATCATACCATTAGTAACGATCACTCTTGGTGCGTCAGGTGACGACGGAAATAAACCCATAGGATGTCCAGAATAAATATGAAGTGTTTGATGATCAGTCATTTGTGAGAGGTAACTCATAGCCAATAGGTACTGTGCCCAATTCTGAAATACCGCTCCATTGCCTCCATAGGTAATCAGCTCTTGTGGATGCTGAGCAACATTAGGGTCAAGATTATTCTGAATCATCAGCATGATGGCTGCTGCTTGAAGTGATTGAGCTGGATAACTATCAATTGATCTTGCATACATCTCATACTTGGGCATAAATCGATACATATAGATCCGGCCATAGTCTAATAATTCTTGCTTAAACTCCGTAGCTAATTCTTCATGCCATTCAGTAGGAAAATACCTCAACGCATTCTGTATGGCCAATACTTTTTCTTCTGCAGATAAGCTGTCTTTTCTTTTAGGGGCATGATTAAGTGTCTCATCCCTTAGCATGGGTGGAGGTAATTGATTCGGAATCCCTTGTTCTAAATCTTTTTCGATACTCATATTATCCCAATTTATCTACATTAAAAACTCTATCATTAACCATCGAAATCAATGCATCAATATCTTCTTTCAACATACGATCTTTCTCCAATCGTGGCACTTTGTCTCGTATCTGTTGATGAACTTTCTCCAATGGAGCAGAAAAGGTTAGTGGCCTTCTAAAGTCCATTGCTTGAGCGGCATACATCATCTCAATCGCCAATACTTTCGCAGTATTACTCAATACTTGATTAAATTGTCGACTTGATATACTTCCCATAGAAACATGATCCTCTTGACCCAGTGATGTGGGTATACTATCTGCTGATGCTGGAAAGCAAAGAGTTTTGTTTTCGGTAACAAGTGCTGCTGTAGTATACTGAGGTATCATATAGCCAGAATTTAGCCCACCTTGTGAAGTGAGTAGCCGAGGTAATCCATACTTCCCTTCTAACAGTAAATAGGAGCGCCTGTCCGAAATATTAGCCAATTCAGAAGCAGCTATGGTACAATAATCAATAGCCATCGCCAAAGGTTGCCCATGAAAATTGCCACCAGAAATTGCCTCACCTGTATCTATTAACACAGGATTGTCAGTGACTGAATTAAGTTCTATTTCAGCAAGTTCATTAAGATGGTAGAATGCATTCCTCGAAGCCCCATGTACTTGAGGTATACACCTCATTGAGTAAGGGTCTTGGACCCTATCACAATCAGTATGCGCTTTCATGTTCTCAGAATGTCGTAACAAATCATAAACTCTCTGGGCGACGACTTGGCTCCCTTTGAATGGTCTTAATTGATGTATTTCTGGTCTGAATGGCGAGTAACTTCCTTGAAATCCTTCGACACTCATAGCTCCAACCACATCTGCAAGCTCTAACAGATATCTCATATGATCCAGCCCGACGATAGTATGAGCAAGAATAAACTGTGTACCATTAATAAGAGCCAACCCTTCTTTAGCGGCCAACTTTAGTGGCTTCATCTCATGTTCCGTTAAGACTTCTAAAGCATGTACTTGCTGGCCATTGACCCAGCAATATCCTTCTCCTATTAATGGTAGAAAAAGATGAGATAATGGTGCTAAGTCTCCTGAAGCTCCTACCGATCCTTGTTCTGGCACAACAGGAATTATGTCCTGCTCAATAAAATACAATATACGTTCAAGTACATCAAGCCTGATACCAGAGTATCCTAATGCCAGCACATGCAGCTTACAAATCATCATTATCTTAGAAATCAATGGATCAATAGGCTGACCTACTCCAACAGCATGAGTTATTAATAGATTATGCTGTAATAATTGCGTCTCAGCAGGCGAAATAGTCGTATCGCATAATGGACCAAATCCCGTGTTCACACCATAAACCGATCTACCCCCTCCAAGTATTCTTTCTACTCTCAGGCGAGAATCTTTAATCTGCCGTTGTGCTTGCTCCCCGATGCCACCTTTGGTATTTCCCTTAGCCAGCTCTACTACCTTTTGTACTGTCAAATGATCTATACCGAACTTAAACATATTTTAACTGATCCAATTCTCCTTAAAATTATCGCTGCTACTAATAATATTTAATTCTTAATTAAATACTTTTGATAATTATGAATTATCAATTAGAATTAAGACATCTACGATACTTTCAAGTGTTAGGGCAAGAGTTACACTTCCGAAAAACAGCTGAGAAGCTATATATTTCGCAGCCAGCTTTAAGTAAACAGATTCAACAATTAGAATCAATTCTCGGGCTACAGTTATTCGATAGACATAATCGCAAAGTAGAATTAACTACAGCCGGAAAATACTTTCATCAGGAAGTACAACTAATCATGCAATCCATGCAACAGAGCATAGCTCATACTCAAATGCTGGCGAAAGGCTTGGAAGGAAGACTACGAATGGGATATTTAGGATCAGCGATGCAAAGTATCATCCCCGACTTTCTCAATAAAATAAGAAGGACTATGCCCAACATGAACTTTGACTTAAAGGAAATGGAAAATCACGAACAGATTGACTCTTTGCTTAAAGGAGAAATAGACTTGGGATTTGTTAGATTAGATAGAGCACCCCGAGGTTTAGAGATGCGCTCCATATTTGAAGAAAGCTTCTCGGTCGTACTCCCACTCCAGCACCCTATAAATAGAGACAATTTTGAGTCTCTATACCAACTTAAAGACGAGTCATTCATACTTTTCGATCCTAACTACAGTCAATCCTATTACAATAAAGTAATGCAAATATTTGATCAAAACGGATTCACCCCAATCATATCGCATAATACTATACATGCCGTAACGATTTATCGGTTAGTAGAGAATAATTTTGGTGTATCAATAGTCCCTACTTCTCTTCAAAAGGGCTTCGACTTAAAGATCAAATTTATCGAGTTGAAGAATATCAACATTTCAACGACACTACAAGTTATCTGGAAAAAAAATCAATCCAATCCTATGATCGCCAACGTAAAGGAATTATTGGATATCAAACCAATTTCTTAACTATTGAATTACAACGCCCATCTTTGTTTATATATGAAGCAAGCTCCTCTTGAGATAGTCTATTGGTACAACTCCTTTGGATCGAGTATCTCATTATAAACGAGCTCTTAGGACATTAATGGATATTTTTTAGATGGGGGTTATTATTCAAATACTCAATTTTGGACTGAAATAGCGCACCCATGTTCTTCGCACGATTCTTAGTATCTTCAGCAACGTCTCCGCTAAAGAGACTATCAATAGTGGAATTGAATAATTCAAGCCACCTCTCAAAATGTTGGCCGTTAATAGGGAGGTCTTTGTGAACAGCAAAAGTAGATCCTCTATATAAATTTGCGTCAAATAATGCGCTTTCCCAAAAATCAACTATGCGCTCGATGTGTTGTGGCCAGTGACTGTCAGGTACGGCGGCTTGAAAGACTCCGCCCAGTAATATGTCTCGTCGAGCTTTTTCATAAAACCCAACCACAAATTGCTTTATATCCGATCTTGACTGAATGTCTTTTGTCATTGTTTCAATATAATATCCCACATGAAGTAGGGATAGCCATCTGTAATGTAAGTCTCAATCGATCATAATAACCAAAGCGCTTATTCATAGTATCTTAATTAGACTTATAGATAGAAAAAAGGGCAGTAAAAGATGTCTGCCCAATGTAATCATTTATGCCTCTTCCATTCGAGTTTGATATTGCTTCACTGTGTTACGCCCAAGTTGATACATGTGCACTTCGTCTGGGCCATCGGCGATTCTAATCGTACGGCCGTATACCCAATAGGCGGCTAATGGCGTATCTTGACTAACCCCCATCCCGCCATGGGCCTGTATGGCTCTATCTACCACATTACAAGTCATCTGTGGACAAACAATCTTTATCATAGCGATTAAATCTTTCGCTCCTTTAATACCGTGCCGATCTATCTTGTCTGCTGCAGAAAGAGTGAGCAATCTGGCCTGTTCTATCTCGCATCGAGATCGAGCTATATCTTGCCTTATGCTACTGAAATCTTTGATTTTTCGCCCAAACGCTTCTCTTTCTCCTACCCTTTTGCACATTAAGTCTAATGCTCTCTGTGATGCACCTATTAGCCTCATACAATGATGTATCCTACCTGGCCCTAACCTTCCTTGAGCAATTTCAAATCCTCGTCCTTCACCTAACAACATATTACTCACAGGTACTCTAACATTGATCAGATCTATCTCTGCATGCCCTTCCGGACTATCTACAGAGCCAAAAACTTGCATCGGTCTTAGTATTTTGATGCCCGGCGTATCAGCGGGCACGAGTATCATGCTTTGCTGAGAATGTCTCGGCGCTGAAGGATCTGTCTTACCCATCACAATGAATATCTTACAATGTGGATTCATCGCACCTGAGGACCACCATTTACGGCCATTGATGACATATTCATCTCCGTCTCGTCTAATAGAGGTTTCTATGTTAGTAGCATCTGACGATGCCACTCTTGGCTCTGTCATTAAAAAAGCGGACCGAATCTTACCCTCTTGAAGCGGCTTGAGCCACTTATCTTGTTGCTCCTTGGTTCCATATTTTGATAGCACTTCCATATTACCAGTATCCGGGGCAGAACAGTTGAATACTTCTGAGGCCCAAGTCAAACGTCCCATTAAGGCGGCTAACGGTGCATATTCTAAATTAGTCAATCCAGGACTTAGGTCTCCATAATCCTTGGGCAAAAACAAGTTCCACAACCCTTCTGCCTTTGCCATTTCCTTCAACCTCCCTAATTCAGGAAAGTTCTTCCATCGGTTGGCTGGATCTTGCACAAATTCAGCATGTGCCTTCTCCAGTGGGAATAAATGCTTTTGCATGAACTGATCTACTCGTTCCTGCAATTCCAATGATTTCTCGGTAAATTCAAAATTCATAGTAATTATATTTAGGGCCACCTATAAAGACAGGTCAGCTTCATAAATGTAAAATTTTTGAATTGAGAATTATTAGATATCAATAATAAGCTCTTAAGATTAATTGGCTTTATAGGAGAAGAATACTCTGCAATCGTAGAAGCTCCTGTCTACAAATAGCTAGGACGCTAACATTCTCAAAAGAAAAAATTAACGAAGTCTTAGTCCAATTCTTTTGTTCTTAGACGTCCATTAATTACACCAAATCCTGTTCTCATGCATACAACTATACTTCGAGGGATACTCCTTTTCTCCATATCCTCACTATTGTTTTCTTCATGTGTGGAGGAATGTACATTTAGAGACTGGGAAGGATCTTATTTCGGAACCGTCATTTGCGATGATTTTATCGATGACAACGTAATATTAGATGCCTTTCTGGATATTGATGGGGCAACGGTTATATACGTTGGAGATTATTTTTCTACTTCATTTTATGATGATGGTTGCGACGTAGAATTTTTTCAGCGTAGTAGTGTAGGTCGCGATGACTTTCAAGAAGAATACTATATAGAGCTGAGAGGAAATGAAATACTCTGGACCTATGAAAGCAACGAAAATGGAAGGAGAACCAATTGCGAAGGTACGTTCTTGAGGTTTTAAAAATTACTGTATGAGCTACAGTCTCATTAGGCATTTATAGAATAGTTTCTATATTAATTCACCATCTTATCTGCACATGAGCTACTCGCAAAAGCGTCTGGCTTGGCTTTGAAAACAAAGCCCATACCTAAGATGTAACCCATGGCTTCTTTAAGAGCGGTATTCGATTTGAATGATGGATCAGTATTAATATCGGCATGAACTTCTAACTCCACATTATACCGATCTAACAGATCACATAACGAATAGGCAACTTCGACTGATTTGGATACTTCGAGGATCATCCTTTCCTTAATGGACATTAGTTTGCGACTCTTCTCATTATGGATGAACATAAATGCTCCTTTCTTTTCCCTCACAAATACTATAACAGTTGCAAAATCGGTAACTGACCCTCGCACCTGAGAATCCGAACCGATACACACCTTTAATTTGTTGCCCGCTTTCTTTTCTCTCTTTATGGACTTTTCCACACTTTCCAACAGTGGGATAGATATAATAGTACCATCGAGTCTTCTCCACTTCTTTTGCTTTATATGCATTATCTTGACTTGCGTTAATAAAAAAGTGGCTTTAAGGATATCGTTAAGTTACAAACAAATCCTTGCCAAATACGACAATTACATATTAAATATTCATAAAAGCATGCCCAAGTCTGAATTTAATTGGATCAGTGTAGCACTTCGCCAAATTATCCTATTTAGTATCCTGTGCATGCATAGCTGCAAAAATCTGAGTCAGGTGAATCAAGATCATCAATACACTAATGCTTTAATCAATGAGACCAGCCCATATCTCTTACAACACGCCCACAATCCGGTAGACTGGCATCCATGGGGCACCTCTGCATTGGAAAAAGCTAAAAAAGAAAACAAACTCTTGATCATAAGTATTGGTTATGCTGCTTGTCACTGGTGTCACGTCATGGAGCACGAGTCTTTTGAAGATAGCCTTATTGCCTCTATAATGAATGAACACTTCGTACCTATCAAAGTGGATCGCGAAGAACGACCTGATGTGGATGACATCTACATGTCGGCAGCACAACTTCTCACTGGTAGCGGAGGATGGCCGCTTAATGCTTTTGCTCTACCTGATGGAAGGCCTGTCTGGGCAGGAACTTATTTTCCAAAAGATAAATGGGAAGAAATACTCAAGCGATTCGCCTATTTAAAAGAAAATGAATGGGAAAAATTAGAATCTTCGGCCAACCAATTAACTTCAGGCATAGCAAGCCTGGATGAAGTAACACTTATTGAATCCGCTCCTAAGTATTCTGCAAATCTATTGAAAGATATAACTGGCCGATTTTTAGCTCAAGTGGACTTAGAAGAAGGAGGCAGAAAAGGGGCACCGAAATTCCCTATGCCCAACAATTGGGAATTTCTCTTGAAATATGCAGTAAAATCATCTGATCAGCAGATGCTATCCGCTGTAACTAACACTTTGGACAAAATGGCCTATGGTGGTATATATGATCAAGTAGGTGGAGGATTTGCACGATACTCGGTTGATGCCATATGGAAAGCACCTCACTTCGAAAAAATGCTATATGATAATGGCCAACTATTGTCTCTTTATGCTCAAGCCTACCAAGCCACTCAGCGACCACTTTACAAAAAAGTGGTAGAAGAAACGATTGATTTTCTCAATCGGGAGTTATACTCTGTTGAGGACGGATTCTATTCTTCGCTAGATGCAGATAGTGAAGGAGAAGAAGGGAAATTTTATGTTTGGAAGGATGAAGAACTCGATGAACTTATTATAAATGATAATGATCGTGCACTCATAAAGGAGTACTATTCCACACTACCCGAAGGAAACTGGGAACACGGCAATAACATACTTCACATCAAAGAAGGCTGGCCTGAATTACTCAAGAGATATAGCGTATCGGCAGTCCAACTTGATTCGATAATAAAGCACTTTAAGCAACAAGCATTGACGGCCCGAGCAAAGCGCCCTCGTCCTGGCTTAGATGACAAAATCTTGACATCATGGAATGCACTAATAATAAAAGGTTATATAGATGCCTACAAAGCTATTGGCAAAGAAGAATATCTGGAGCAAGCTATAATGACCGCCCATTTTGTCTTAAAGAATCAAATGCAAGATGATAGTCGATTAAATCGAAATTATAAGAATGGGCAGTCTACAATCAATGCATTTTTGGATGATTATGCTAACTTGATATATGCCTTAACATCCCTATATGAAGTCACGATGGACGAGAGTTGGCTTAACATCTCAAAAGAACTATTGGATTATACCATAGCACATTTCTTTAATCCTAAGAATGGCATGTTCAACTATACCAGCGATCTCGATCCCGCCCTCATAGCTCGAAAAATGGAGCTTTCTGATAATGTAATACCGGGCTCCAATAGTATGATGGCACGAAATTTACATCGATTGGGTGAAATTTTTTATTATCCAGAATACACGGAGAAGGCAGAACAAATGCTCAACAATATGATGCCAAATATCAGTCAAATTAATCAACCCAGTTTTTATAGCAACTGGCTTCAATTGTTATTTGATATAATCTATCCGCCTTATGAAATAGTAGTGATCGGAGAAGACGCAGAATACAAGTCTAAAGAAATTTTCAGGAATTATATGCTTAACAATATAGTACTGGCCAGTTCCTCAGATAGCAACCTGCCGTTATTGCTCAACAAGTATGTCGAAGGAGAAACTATGATCTATGTTTGCCAAAATAAAGTCTGCAAGCTTCCAGTGACGGAAGTTGAAGATGCACTGTCCCAATTGAAATAGGTATGCCCATATCTTTAAAAAATAGTTTGAGAAGTATAAGGCCAACGGCATTGGTGGTATTTCTATTTTCAGTTAGTCACTCTCTGATAGGACAATCAGACGACTTGATTTATACCCGTAGCTTTACACAAAAGTTACTTCACTTCAACATTGACTTTTTTCAGCCTATAGAGCGATGGCTGCATATCACCCCCACTACTGAAGACGCCTATATGAATTATGACGCAGTTTTTCATGATGAAGCAGAATTAGAGGTCAGAGTAAAATTTATTGATGTTAAGAAAGCTGCCTCCTACCATCCACACATAGAATTAACACGATTGATGGCCGACATTGCGACTAATGATCAAAACGAGGATATTCTCATTCATCAGATGAATCGCGAATGGGTTAATGAAACTTATAATGCTGATTGGGGTGTATTTGTAGATTTTGCTCCGAAGCTGAGTTATTCACAATACCCCAAGGGTCGGGTTCTATGTTTATATAAAGAGGATAGAGCGCTGATACATTATATTATCCTATATGGAGATGAAGAATTGGACCCTTATTTTGAAATGCCTTTAAATTTCGTCTCAGACAGTAGTGTAAACAAAAATAGGTGACCATAACTGATCACCTATTTTTTTTAATTATTATAAAAAATTCTTCACCTTATTCAAAAGATTACCTGCATCACCGCCTAATAAGCCAGCGATGTTATTAAGATCAAACGCTTGATCTTGAGAATCACTCGATTCAAATTTAGCTTTTATACTATCAATTAAATCTGGAGTCGTAGATTGAGCCTCAGCAACTGCCTCATCGGCATTCATTCCTTGAGCCTGTAATATCTCCTGCATCTTGCCTTGTAGCTCTTGAAAAATACCATTGGACTCTGATGCATTTCCATTGTTGCTAAAAAGGTCAGTAATCTGATCTAATTTGCCACCACCTATCTGGCTCTTAAGGATATTCAACAATGCGTTGGAGCCTTGCTCCGCAGCTGCTGAAGTCTCTTGTGCACCTAAACTATTGGCACCCATTTTATTAGCCAGCTGCTGTAAAGCCAAATTCTTTAATTGTTCTAACATTGATTATTTTCTTTGTTTATGCACAAAATTGTACACTCATTCTTTTGGACGAATAAATAATCATGGTCGTCACCTATTGTGATCACTCAATTTCAAAAAAAGAACTCTTTACTTTTATTAAGTACTGATCGTGCCTATTCTCGCAAGTGATAATGAAAAAGTTCCTCTTTTACTTCACCTTGATGCTCTATAGATACATAAATTTTCAACTCGTTATCTTCTCTTATAAAGGAGCACCCATCAAAATATGCTCGGTTAGGTTCAATTTTGATTAAAGGAAAATCTATAAATTGATCCTTTTCTTCCCAAGCGTGAAAATCAGCACTAAAATGCTTCACCAACATGCTTAATCCTCGCTCCGTTTGGGTCATTGTAACATGTTCAGAAAAGACAAAATCTGCTCCACTGTCATATCTAAAAACACAAAACATCTTGCCATTCTTGGGGATACTCCATATTTCTTCTACGTCTCCACCCAAGCCCTCGCCTACCCAGTAACCACTTATCCAATCAAGCTGATCCACTGTATATGTAGTATCCCAAGTAAAAGTGCTATCCACAGTCATAATGTGATCGGATGTCCAAGTCTGTCCAAACAAAAAAACAGGAAATGAGATAGTCAATAGTGTTATGTATTTGTTCATAGATCAGATTTTTTTTAAAATGTCTTCGAAGTTATCAAGTAAGGTATCTACATTGGTTTGATTAAAACACATTGGGGGCTTGATTTTGATCACATTATCGTCGGGGCCATCACTGCTTACGAGTATATTTCGATCTCTCAATTCATTCTTGACCATTTTGGCCAAAAGTCGATCTGTTTTGCATTGAGTATTCGCTTTGATCAAATCCACACCTATAAATAGTCCTGCCCCACGCACGTCTCCAATTACTTCATATTTATCCTGCAATGATCTGAACCGATCCATCATGTACTCTCCTACTGTAAGCGCATTCTTTTGGAGCCCTTCCATCTCAATCACCTCCAATACTGCCTTTCCTATCGAGCACGAAACAGGGTTGCCACCAAATGAACTGAAGAACTCCATGCCATTATCAAAACTTTGAGCAATTGCATCAGTACATACTACGGCGGCCATAGGGTGACCATTTCCTATAGGTTTTCCCAATACGACGATATCTGGCACCACACCATATCTCTCATACCCCCAAAAATGACTTCCCACTCGACCAAAACCAGTTTGTACTTCATCCGATATACACACGCCACCTCGCCCTCTTATAAATGGATAAATAGCCGATAAAAATCCCTTAGCCAACGGAACTTGCCCACCACAACCTATAATAGGTTCAGCTATAAATGCAGCGAAATTCTCCTGACTGTAAAGAGCTTTAAAATCTGTCGCATAAGAGGTCCCAGCAGTTAATTCCTCTCGATACCTCCCTCTATAGGTATCTGGCATAGGAACCTCGCTTATATAATTTTTCCTACCGCTACCTCCCTTATGGGCATATTTGTAATGACTTATATCGATGCCCTGAGAAGAATTGCCATGATATCCATGTTCTATCACGGCTATCTGATCTCTACCCGTATGACATCGTGCCATACGTATAGCCAGATCACTTGCGGCGCTACCAGAATTGACCAAAAAGACTTTACATAAACTATCAGGAAAGTAACTCAACAAGAGCTCTGAGTACTCCACCAGACTATCATATAAGTATCGAGAATTAGTGTTTAATTGAGCCATGGCATTCTGCCCGGCAGATACAACATGAGGGTGACAATGTCCTACATGCTTGATATTGTTGTAAGCATCCAAGATCGCATTGCCCTTTGCATCATACATATATTGAAACGCCGCAGACTTCATATGAATGGGTCTTTGATAACTCAGACTTAAGGCACCACTCACGACCTTTTTTCTCCTTAGGAATATTTCTTCCGTGCGATACGACTGTAGCGGCACATTCACCACAGATTTTAGAGCGTTTTCGAAACGATATGGACTAATGGTCAACCATTTTTTGAGTAATGCCCACGCTCCTGCTTCGCTGACAGTGATATAACTACTGTCTGGTTTTTTCTTTTTATGATGAGCACTATTGACAAGACTGGTACATAATCGAGCGGCAATCAGATAATATAGTACTTCTATTTCCGTAGTCTCCAATGGATAAATCTCATGATATGCCCTGACCACAGTACAAGTGTCCTCAATCGGATCCGAACTATCCATCAATGCATAAGCCAAGGCCACGGCTAATTCATTGATCAAAGAACTATACACCATATCTCCAAAATCTATGATACCCGATACCTCTTGCTTGTCGATTAGGACATTCCAATCATTAGCATCATTATGTATCAGAGACTTACGCAATTGATTAACTCTGGGTAATACTTCCTGTTTGTATTGCAAGAAAAAATAGGCTATTAGATGCCTGTCAGATGGGTCAATCACATCGTCTATCATTGATTCATTAGATAGAAATTCATCAAGATCCCAAGGGATTCTTTTGGCACGCATGGCTATCGGCGCAATAACAGATAATCCTAAGTCCATATGAGCCAAAAACCTACCTAACGAGATATATAATCTTTCTGTAGACTCCACGTCTCCCCAAAAAGTCCCATTCAAAAATGTCAATAATCTGTAACACTTCTCCTTAGAAGGATCAATAACCGTAAGATGACCAGATATCGAGGCTATGACACGAGGGTAAATCGCCTCGTTGCTCTCTAAATGTTGCAACACCTCATTTTCTCCTTCAATTACTTCAAGGATTGATGGTAGCAACGTGTAGATCTTCAACACATATAATCCTTCATCTGTAACTATCTTATAATTAGTGCTATCATAACCCTCCATCGCATTGAAGTGCTTGACACTTTTACCCCAATGAGCATGCACTAACTGATCTATCGGCAATATTTGTTTCATCCTGTATTTTTTGACTTAAAAGCTTAAATCAAAGTGAAATAAATTTCGTCAATTGAATAAATTTATAAACATAACATGACACTGGATCAAATGAACTTTTATCTTTTTCAATTTATATAGTGATGACCCTCTTCATTATCATCTTCAAGCTTGTAATTTATGCCAGTGTAGTAAGTATAATTTATTACTTCAGTAGCACGCTACGACTTGTGGCCACTATGTCTCAAGACGAAATAAATGAAAAAGAATTAGTGGTCACACAAAAAGGAGAATTAGAAGAAACTCAAACAGACAATCCAGTAACGGAAAGTGAGGCTGGCTGGATAAATACTATTTCTTATGCACTTTTTATCCTTATCGGGATGTCTATCTGGTCCATCTTAGGAATGATAGTGGGTTACTCGACCCAATTATTGGGAATATCCGAATTTTGGAAACTATTCATCTATTTTCTCTTTTACTTCTCATTTTTGAGACTGCCATTCGGTATCGTCCATCGAGTTATACAAAAGACCTATGATTTATCATTTCCCAGAGAAAAAACATTCTTTTCGATACTCATGATAGTATGCTTTCTAATTGCTCTCAACCAGAGTACCATAGTCCCAAAATTCATCACTCAGATCATCTAGCCTTACTGATTAGTTAGTTAAGTCATTATTTGAAGCATTGGAATTATTAATTAACTAACTTCATTGTTTACTAATCAAGTTATAAAGCTATGCGGCATATTATTATCATCTTTTCTATTCTATCATCTGGTGTATTGTGCTGCCAAGACACATGGTTTGATATTAGAAATTCTAATGCTAAGCCTATTACTCAAGCTACGCTCATTAGAGCTCAAACATTAAAAGATATTAATCCGGGATATCCATCTTCCTGGATAGCAGATTCTGACTATATCTCGACTAATATATCTATAGAATCATCTGGAGATATCAAGTCAAGCGAAGGATTTAATGAGCAAATTACTACTGAACAGAAGACACTCCTCCAAAAGGCAGATATTGGGACCGACATAAGAGTAACTGTAAGTTATATGTCAGGTTCTATGACGAAGGAGATGAACTTCTCGATGACAGTCAGTCCTACTCAAGAAGCTTCTTATTCTGGAGGTAAAGAGGCTTTGTTGGATTACATCAATGAAAATGCAATCAGCCACATAGCGGCACACCAGTTATTAGACAAAAATGGCGTAGAAATCAGCTTTGAGATCAACAAAGATGGACAAGCTGTTATCAAAGAATTACGAAGGAGTTCCAGTGACAAAGCCACCGACCAATTGCTCCTACAGGTTATCGAGCAGATGCCCAGATGGTCTCCCGCACTTGATTCAGACGGCAATCCCGTAAAGCAACAGTTCACTTTTGTTGTCGGAGGTGAGAACTGTTAGTTCATGCTGCGACATTATCATTGAGCTTATGCTTGGACAATTCAGCATAATACTTTTTGCGAGCCATGCGCTCAAGACTCATCTGTTTGATTAATCCACTGGCCTCATTCTTAAATATGTAGTAATTGCTAATATTCAAATTATTGCATACACTCTTGACATCATGATTAGCTCCGATATAGTTAAAAATCCATCCCATATTACGCATCTGAGAAATCAATGAATGTATGGCACCGAATGTATACTTCTGAGAACCGTTTTCATCTCCATCGGTGAGAATCGTCACTACGACTTTTTCATTCTTCTTATGAGATCCTGCAGACCGTAGCATCCCAATAGACTGGCCTATGCAGTCCAGCAATGGAGTCTTAGAGTTAGGCCTAAAAGAAGAATAACCTAATGGAGTAACCTTATCTATGACCTTATTGAATATGTGCATCTTAATGCCTAATCCGTTGAAGGTAAATAGAGATAACTTTTGTTCTTGATTAGGATGAATCGTACTTACTTCCTTAATACTCAATATAGTATCATTGATACTATCGATAGCCACTTTATGCAATTTTTGCATAGATGCACTTTCATCTACTAATAGTAAATTATGTACTGTTACAGGTTTAGCAATTTTCATCTTTGGGATATGTTTAATTAGGTTCTACAATCAATTTATAAGCACAATATGCAAACCTTCGTGCGCTCATTATACATGATAAATATTTTTAATATGTTTTTATGGGAATAAAAGCGTGCAAGTATAGTATAAGGCTAAAGTAAACTTTACGAGTAGTGTCTTACTGAGGGTTTACTCTAATCTTAAAACAAAAAATACAAATTCGACTGTCCGGATAATTACCTTAAATGCTGCAAAGCTCGAGATTCTAATAAAATATTGAATTAAAATAAAGCATGAATAATCTAATTCTCAGTCCTTGTCGACTGAGACATAATGCTCATTCATGGCCATAATCTCTCTTCTCATGGCTTCTACCAGTTTGATAGGTTGCAATACTTTGATATTGCTCCGATAAGACAATAGCTCACTTACTAACTCATAGTTAATCTGAAGTTCTATCTGAAACAAAGCTGAATTATCATCTTCACTAAGTACTTTCTGGCTCTGATGTATGGGTCGAGTTTTGAAATAGTGGACTTGTACTCCGTAGGCCTCAAATTGAATAATCTCCTTATCTTCTTTAGTATCAATAGTTACACCCACAACATCATGAAAGTATCTTTGACCATTAAAGTTCTCAAGCTTAATGTAACTTGATAGGCTCTCAACAACATTGCCGATCCTATCCAGCGCATATGTCCTCATACCCTCAATTTGATGATGATAGGCAATCAAGTACCATCTCTTATTATATTCTTTTAGTAGATACGGGCTGACGATATGAGATTTTTTTTCACGTCCAAAGGGATGATAAATAATACTTACCGCTTTCAATTTGGTGATATATTTATACAGTACATACAGCCACTCCTGCCCTGGCGAATCTAAAGGGTGATCAAAGTGTATCAATGAGCTACTGTTATCAGCCCTATAGTCAATAGTATGTTGCAACTTGGTGATAATAGATTCTAAACCCAATACCTGAGATAGTCCACCAAATTGTTCCAGTATTCTTATCGCGTCTTGCAATCCCGATTTATCTTCTTTATTGATCGGAGTTTCGCTGATGGCATAACTGGAGTCGGTATAATAGTAGCTCTTTTCTTTTCTGTCGTACTCTATGGGCGCATAATAACCCAAGATATCATTGGTTCTCATATCTGCAAGATCACCTTTGATCGTACGCTCCGACAGAGTGACCTGTTGACCTGTAGCTTTGTATATTTCTACCGCACAAACCTCCGCTAACGACTCCCAATTCCATTGACCATTTCGATTGCGTAGAGAACGATCAATAGTCCTGTATCGAATAATAGCATGTTTATTAGTAGGCATAGGGATAGATATAAAAACCAAAATGAGTGTAAATATACTTCACGATGTAGTATAACCTCGCAGCGCTAAGCATTATCTACATAAACAGTTGCCCACGTGAGCCTGGCTCATTTTGACAAAATACCTATTTTACACTGAGGAGGGAGAAATCATCATAACTAACTCCTTATTACTTTAAAACGAAAAAGTGATCAAAAACATGGGTTTTGATCAGGTATAACCGAGTTGTACACCATTAGAAATTAATGATTAGAACCATGATAGATAAAATAAAAAGCCTATTAGTACTGCTAATTTTTCCTTGTGTGATAATCACTTGCACATTTTCTCAGGAAGGCAAAAAGGAAAAAAAAGAAATGACTAATTCCAATAAGCCTGTTTCAGAATTAACTCAAGAGCAGCAGTCTGCATTTGATGCACTTAACGAACTTCAAACAAGCACGGATGAAATGAATCGAATTTATTCTACATTTCCAAACATAGAGCAGCCTTGCTACCCTGCCGACACAAGCTTTGAAATTTCTCAATCAGAATTGCTAACCTTCATGGAAAAGTTTATTTCTAAGCATTGTCAAAATCTATCGTCAGAGCATCAAGTGCAACTAACAAAATCATCTGTTTTAGCGCAAAAGAAATATACGGTTTTACATTGCGCCGATTATGAATCAAATGTTAATTATGAAAATGGTCTTCCAATGACAGGTACATGGATTATGCCTAACGTTCTTGGTCGCAGAGATGTAATACTTGCATGGTAATAAAATTAAAAAAACGGTGTACAACAAAGCATAAAATGTTCATGTGCCCTATGCGGGCACACGCCATTTATGCAGACCGTCCGTCCGTCCGATATGGGAGAGAAATGAAAAAAGGCAAAAATCAAGATCAATTTAACGCGTTCTTCTCACCTTCCTGAAACATATGGTGA
>JAHDDE010000023.1 GCA_020629515.1 Saprospiraceae bacterium
CTAAAAGTGGGGAAATTATTTTTTGCTTTGTCAACTACTCGATACTTTTTGTAGTCTTCCTGTCTCCATAATTCTTTTAGAGATTCCGCTTCTTTAACCGAAATGGAATAACTCGACATATGATTTATCAAGAAGATATTACCTTTAATTATCACTTCAAATACTGTTTATGATATATTATGTCGTGTTAAATTGATATACAATTTATAAATAGTCGAGGCAAAAAGTACATTAATAGCCTTAGCTGTTACGACGATTTTAAAACCTAAATTAAATTCAGATTATAACGATAACATGCGGCAATTATGAATACTGTAAACCATATAAATAAATGATTAGAATTTTACTAGTTGACGATCACGAGATAGTAAGAAATGGTTTGAAGATATTGCTCGAAAATGAAAATAACATCCGAGTGGTATGTGAAGCAGCAAATGGTGCAGAGGCTATCGACCAGTTAAGAAGCCATCAAATAGATGTGGTTTTGATGGATATTAATATGCCTAAAATGGATGGACTGGAAGCAACCCTTTTGATAAAAAAACAATATCCTACGATCAAGGTTATTGCTCTTTCTATGTATAAGGAAATTGGTATTCTCGAAAAAATGTTTCAAAATGGTGCAAAGGGGTATCTCTTAAAGTCATGTAGTCAAAGTGAGCTTTTAGAATCTATAGAAAAAGTAGCTAAAGGTGATAAGTATATTGGGGACGAATTATTGCATTCGATGGTCAAATCAGTATTAAAGAATGATAAAACTGAAGCTTCGACGCCTCGGATTTCCAAAAGAGAAAAAGAAATACTCCAATTAATTTCTGAAGAAAATACAACAGCACAGATCGCGAAAGAATTATTCTTATCAGTCGCTACTGTTGAAACACATAGAAAAAACTTACTCAGAAAGTTAGGACTGAAGAACACAGCTGGACTCATGCGATATGCGTTTGAAAATAGCTTGGTTTCTTAATAAATTGAAATTGTTTAAATCTTCCATATCGGCCGTTTTACTTTCACTAATCCCTTCTATCTTATTATCTATTGACCCAATTGTAATCGATGATGCTCTCAGATCACTGGAGCTCTCAGAATCAGGATATTATTACTACCAAGACCCAACAAAACAGCTAGATATATCTAAAATCAAATCTCTTAAGTCATGTTTTCTATTTAAAAAAGACAATAAAAGTTTTAATCCAAAAAATGAAGCCATTTGGACTCATTTTGAGTTACAATATGAAGGTATCGAAGAAGAAATTAATATAACCCTGGAACTTGCTCATGCGCATATCGAAGAGTATAAAATATACATCTATGAAAATGACAAACTCTTGAAATATGACCATCAAGGTGATCATTTCATATTTGATCAAAGAGCAATTAGCCACAATTTTTTCATACACCCTATAAGTCTATCACCCAATGCTAGGTATAGTATATTTTTTCAATTGGACCAATATGGTCAAGAGACACCATTTCATCTCAATATTTATAAAGAAGGTTTATTTTCAAAAATCAATATCATGAACAAGTTGATGCATGGCTTAGTGATAGGCTTATGCATGATTACCTCTTTAGTTACACTGATACTATATCTCATATTCAAAAAACGCTACTACCTCATAGAAGTTTTCGTATCTGTTTTTAGCATCTTATATATCCTAGCAGAAGAAGGATATGGGTTTATGTATATATGGTCAAATTTTCCAATTTTCAATGGGATATCAAGACCGCTTTTTGTGGCTTGTGTTATTTTATTCGGGCTATGGTTCACACTCGAATTCTTAGATGTGCGATCTCGCACACCAAAATGTTTTAAGATTTCACTTGGATTAGGAGGAACATATATTTTATATCTGTTATTGTTTCATCCGTTTAATCTAAGTGGAATAAGAAACCTTGAGAATGTAGGGAGCGTAGTAAACATTTTTATGATCCTCACCATTCTCAATGGTTTTATGATTTTATGTATTTCTTTTTTGAGTTGGAGACAGAAAAAAAACACTGATGGATTAGTTATTTTCGGTGTCTTCTTAATTACCATAATTTTATCTTTTCTTAGACTATTAGGAATACAAGGAATCATCCCCCACACTGAACTCATACAGCATACAGGATTTATCACAAGAGCTCTTCACATACCAGTTATTGGTCTGTATTTAGTATATCATGCTCTTGGCATAATCAATAAAAATAAGAACGTTCAGATTGATCTCCTCCAAGCCAAACAAAACTCAAACAATCAACTTGTTCAGGGAGTAAATAATGAAAGAAGAAGAATAGCCATGGCATTGCACGATTCAGTAGGCGGGTTGATTACAGGCCTAAAGGCGCACTTCGAAATAATAAATCGTAATGATCAGAAAGAATCTTTTTCAGAACACTATGAAAGCGGGATCAACATAATTAATAAATTGAACAATGAACTACGCACCATATCCAACAATCTCTATCCAAGTACCCTGCAAAAATTGGGGATAGTAGAAGAAATTAAAAAATTGCTCAACGAAATAAAACAGATTCATAACATAGAAGTCCACATGGAGATAAGAGAGAATGATTCCTCTGAAATTAATATTGACATCCAACTTCAGCTTTACTACATTCTTCACGAAATACTCGATAATGCAGTAGTCCATGCAGACCCAAAAAATATATGGGTTCAATTCAATCAATATGAAGACGAGATCAATATAGTTGTAGAGGACGATGGAGTAGGATTCAATTATCCTCAAGGGATAAATAAAGGCAGAAATGGATTATCAAATTTACATCATAGAGTTACCGTACTGGACGGTATTATAGATTTCTATAGTAAACCTAATGAAGGTACCAGCGTAAGTATTAATATCCCAAATAATAGCTAAACTGCTGTCCTTATGAAATACTATCTCATAGCTGGCGAAGCATCTGGGGACATAATTGCTGCAAAAATTGTCGAGTCTGTCCTTGGATTAGATTCTGATGCTGATATAAGAGTGTGGGGCGGAATACACCTTAGCGATAAAGAAGTGCATATCGACCAGCATATCGACCAACTCAATCATATGGGATTTTGGGAGGTGATCTCCAAGATGGATCGGTATAATAAATTAATTCATAAAGCTAAATCTAACATCAAAGATCATAATCCTGATGTAGTAGTATTTGTGGATTTTAGTTCATTTAATATGAGGGTATGTAAATGGGCCAAAAAAAATGGATACAAAACCGTTTTCATTAGTCCTCCCAAAACATGGGCATCAAGATCTTATCGCAATAGACAACTCGTAAAATATATTGATGAAATAATTGTTTTATTCCCCTTTGAAAAACACTATTTCACATCGAAAGACATTAAAACGAATTACTTTGGTCATCCCCTATTTGAAATTCTTCCTATGAAGATTTCAACTTTGCAGGCAAAAGAGTATATCACTATCGCACCCGGTAGTCGCACTCAAGAAGTTAGTCATATTCTTCCCACGATCTTGAGCAGTTTATCCCCTTTTAAAGAAGAAAAGTATATAATAAGTCAAGCCCCTAATATTAATAAATCACTCATTGCAAAAATAGTCCATAGATATCGAGATCTTTCAATTACTATATCTAATGAGCCACTTGATCAACTTCTTGATAAGAGTAAGACAGCACTAATCACTTCTGGTACCGCCACAATAGAAGCTTGTAAAATGATGGTTCCTCAGATTGTATGTTACAAAACTAATAAGCTAAATTATGCTCTAGCAAAAATGATTATCAGTACCAAATACATTGCATTACCCAACCTTATAGAAAATGATTTAGTGGTGAAAGAGCTTATTCAAAATGAACTGAACTTCAGCAATATTGGTATAGAATTAAGACGATTACAAAATCCTGAATATAGAGAACTCACATTAACCAAATACGAGAGTATCAATCAAAAATTGAGTCGCCCGAACTGTTCGATTAATATTGCTCAAACAATAATTGATACTGCCAAATAGTTATGAGTTCAGAAAAAAGACTGTTTGAAAATCATACTACTATCAGTAATTTTTTATTTGACCTTTATTCAATCATCCGTAGGTCAAAGACAAATTCCAGTGATTGGAATTAATTTTTATTTGATGGGTATGGAAACTGTTGATGAATCCATCACTAAGCATATAGGTCCAAATATGGACTATTTAAATGCTGCCTTTGAGGGAAGGATCCTTTTTGAGCTCAACGAGATCTTTATGAATGATAACAAAGCATTCATTCCTGATCTCCACAAAATTGCTCGTTCTAAAGACAAATCACGAATCAATTCATTAGTGGCAGAAGTAGAAAAGGTAGGGGCAATAAATATATACTTATTTGACACTTATTCTGTAGATGGATCAGGTCGTGCCATGATGGGATTCACGCCAGTCCTAAGCAGGAAAAGGCATACCTATGTACATAATTCACCCTACTTTGACCGAATGTTTATATCCTATCCTGGGCTAAGAGACAAGTCAACAATAGTACACGAAATGGGTCATTTTTTAGGATTGGATCATCCTTGGGAGATGTCTCATATCAACTTGGAGTTAATGGGTATTACTTCCGAAGAAGTTTATGATACTAACCATATGACTTATAGCACTAACGCATCATCATTTACTCAAGAACAGCTCGAGAGAATGCAACATTTTGCTATAGAATTTAGATCTTATCTGATAGATAGAATCATCCAATAAGCCTCTAATTAACCTTGGGCCTCCTTGATCATTTTCTTAACCTGCTCCAACGTTAATTCCATTAATTCTTCTTTTTCTAATTTTTTATCATTGATCTTAGGGATCTTGACACTTTTCTTTCCGACTCTAAAGAATGGTCCCCAACGACCATTTTCAATGGCGATCTTCTCTTTTGGCCATTGCTGGATATATCGATTTTTTTCTTTTTCGATTTTAGCCTTTACCAGTTCAATAGCTTCGTCAGCAGTCAAATTTTCAAAGTCAAATTTCTTACTCACATTGGCGTAATATTTATCCCATTTGACAA
The DNA here is from genome assembly GCA_020629515.1 of Saprospiraceae bacterium. Taxonomy (GTDB): domain Bacteria; phylum Bacteroidota; class Bacteroidia; order Chitinophagales; family Saprospiraceae; genus GYS-P2D. Next base: position 4,993 of record JAHDDE010000023.1, read on the forward strand.
ATGGGCCAAATCTTCCTTTTCCTTTTGTAATTGGTATGCCTTCATAAGTAGCAATTGGCATATCCTCTTTCCTTTTCTCTTCAATTTTTTCAACAGCCTGCTCCATGGTAACCGACATTGGGTCAGTTGCCCTTCCTAAAGAAATAAACTTCTCATCATATTTTACATAAGGCCCATATCGCCCAGCACCAATCTCAACAGGTTTCCCTTCATAGTCGCCCAAAGTCTTAGGCAATTTAAACAACTCCATAGCTTCTTCATAGGAGATTGTCTCCATAGACTGGCCTGGCCTAAGATTGGCAAATTTAGGTTTCCCTTCTTCACCTACTTCTTCCCTTGATCCTATCTGCACAACTGGGCCATACCTAGTGATCTGTACCAGCACGCTATGTCCTGACTCTGGATCAGTACCTAAAACTCTTGTTCCTTTAGCTCTCTCTGCGGACTCAATAGTTTCTTCAACATCTTTGTGAAATGGGCCATAAAATGTTTTTAGTATTTCCTTCCATTTGGCCTTGCCTCCTGCAATAGTATCAAACTTCTCCTCTATATCGGCGGTAAAATTATAGTTCATGATATCCTCGAAATGTTGATCTAAGAAATCAGTCACTATCATTCCAATATCGGAAGGGTACAACCTATTGCTAGTAGCACCGGTATTTTCAGTTTGGGTGTTACCTTTTATAGTGTTTGCTTGGAGTGTCAATACTCTATACTCTCTCGGTGTACCTTCTCTACTTTCCTTTGTCACATATCCTCTCGTAGGATCCATGATCTTACTGATTGTTGGAGCATATGTAGATGGCCTACCGATACCCAACTCTTCTAATTTTTTAACCAGACTGGCTTCTGTATATCTTGCAGGTGGACGAGTAAAACGCTCTGCAGCTCTTAGATAATCAAGCTCTAATTGCTGACCAATTTTTAATGGAGGTAAGATTCCCTTCGTATCTTCTCCTTCATCATCATCATCTTTAGACTCCATATATACCTTCAAGAATCCATCAAACTTCAAGACCTCTCCATAGGCCTTTAAAGATTCATCTTTCATGGATGAGATGGCTATATCCACAGTAGTCTTTTCTAATTCTGCTTCTGACATCTGCGAAGCAATCGTGCGCTTCCAAATAAGATCATACAATCGCTGTTGATCCCTATCAGAAGTTACATTCTGTCGTTCGATGTAGGTAGGTCTAATTGCCTCGTGTGCTTCTTGAGCATCTTTTTTCTTGGACTTATATCTTCTCGTTTTCAGATATTCATCGCCAAAGGACGAAGAGATCTCTTTTGCTATACCCTCAAGAGCAGTCTCACTAAGCGATATGGAATCTGTCCTCATATAGCTAATGAAACCCTGCTCATATAAGCGCTGTGCATTGGACATTGTCCTATTAACACTGAACCCCAGTTTTCTGGATGCTTCTTGTTGCAATGTAGAAGTAGTAAATGGCGCAGCCGGTTTCCTTTTAGTCGGTTTTGTTTTTATATCCGATATTGTAAAATCTGCCCCTACGCATTTATCTAAGAATTTTTTAGCACTCGCTTCATCCGGCAATCGATTGGCTAATTCAGCTTTTAATTGTGCTTTGATCCCATTTTTATCAGAAACAATAAATTCGGCAGTAACTTTAAAGAAAGGCGATGTCTCAAAAGATTGTATTTCTCGCTCCTTTTCGACAATCAATTTTACTGCAACGGACTGAACTCGTCCAGCACTTAATTTATTTTTAACTTTTCTCCACAAGACTCCACTCAATTCAAAACCTACCAATCGATCCAATATTCTTCTGGCTTGTTGCGCATTGACCAAACTTTGATCGACTAATCTAGGATTCTCAATGGCTTTTTTTATAGCAGGTTTAGTTATTTCTCTAAAAACAATTCGCTTCGTTGTTTCTGGATCTAAACCCAACACTTCACATAGATGCCATGATATAGCTTCTCCTTCTCGATCCTCATCCGTCGCCAGCCAAACCTCACTCACTTTTTTAACCTCAGCTTTAAGTTCTTTTACCACTTTGGTTTTCTCTGGAGATACCACATAACTTGGCTCAAAATCGTTTTCTATTGCGACTCCTTTACTTCCCTTATCCAAGTCTCTGATATGACCATAACTAGACTTTACTTTAAAGTCTTTTCCGAGATACTTTTCTATTGTCTTTGCTTTCGCAGGAGACTCAACTATTAATAAATTTTTTGCCATTCAACCTATTTAGACTCCACCGTAAGATGAGCTGTTATATATGATATGATCAGAATATGATATCCTGCTTAAGGTGCAAAACTATAAATTTTTGGATTCCTTCATATGAAGAATTCTTACAATATGAAATATCTTTCCCTTTTATGTTTTTGAAATCACCTTTTTATCCTTATTCCTTTCTTCCTGTTCTTTCTTTCTTTTCTCATATATGATTTCAGCTCTCTCTTTAAGTTGCAGAGGAATGCCCTTAAGATGTCTATAGTAGGAAACTATAGTAAATTGAGCCATATCATCAGGAAAACTCACACCCATTTCTTTCAAATAATGAGAATATCTTGAACCTTCATAAAAATTCCAATTAACAATGATCCACTTACCTAAGCCTCTTGTTAATCTCTCAGCTACAATTTCTTCTTCTCCTTCAATTAACTTGGCTCGGCCGGCTTCTGTAGATAATTGATCTAATTGATCAAATGCATCATGCAAGTTTATAGGGATGTATTGTCCATTGATTTCTTCTTTTAGAATGTTCTGTTCATATCTTTCTTGATGAGCTTTGGCCCATTCAGATTGTGCCCTAACACTACTTACTACACATATTGATAAGATAATTAAGATGAATTCTTTCATTACTACTCTATTCTTATTTGAATAACTCAATTACTTCAAAGAATATTCCATAAGTGCTTCAATTAACATTAGCTTAAAGAAATCTGATACTATATATGATCAAACCACCTGCTGATCACAATAATAATTGGAATTTATTGTCCGCTAACAAGCATACATTAGCTGTGCTGACTACCGTGCATTTTGACGTGCTAATTCTAAATTCTATATCAACCCATTAAGATTTTTTCAATTCATAAATAGTATAAAAGGCTATTTTTAATTCATGAAATTGGGAATTTTAGAGCTGTCATTAATACAAATTATAATGTACTCATTGATATGGCTGGTCAATTCCTATTTAGGCTTCTTACTGTGTCTTATTATTGGGAGTATAGCAGCAGCCTTGCTTATCCTATCATTAATTTTGGAAGTTATAGAAAAATCTAAAGTGCCAAAGTCCTACTACAGATTTATGTTGTCTGCGGTATTATGCCCCTCTATAGTGATGGTTACCTTTATAGCACTATACCCAGATGCCATGAGCTGGATGCAACCATAAATATTAAGTCTTTCTCTTTTTCTTTTTGGCAGCAGGAAATAATACATTATTCAATATCAATCTATAGCCGGGACTCTTTGGGTGAAGATTTAAGTCTGTCTCAGGATCATTAACAAAATGTCTATAATCCTCAGGATCATGGCCACCATAAAAGGTCCAAGTCCCAAATCCTTGTGTGCCATGTATGTATCGTGCTTCTTTCAAACTTTTATTTTCTCCTAACAGAAGTACTTCAGATTTCACATGACTTCTATCGTATGCAGTAGTTTGCCCCATAAATCCTTTAATAGTACGTGTATGGTTTTGTGTAAGCATCGTAGGTATAGGATCCCATTTAGCCGAAAAATCGAATAAAGTAAAATAATCTGATTTAGGATCAATTTTTCGTTTACCTGGTGTCATATCAATAGAAGAATATTCATATTCGAGCGGATTCTTCTTTAGCTTAAAGTCTTTGAATGCCAAGGTTTTTGAATAATCTAACTTTGACTGACAGTCTGGATCCATAGAATCGCCATCATACATTACATCGCATATATCTGTTTGTGAAGAGGCTAAGGCAATATCATAGCTATCTGTGGCACTACACATAGCAAACATAAATCCTCCTCCCTCTACATATTCTTTGATTTTTTGCACTACCGCAAGTTTGAGCTTTGATACTTTTTTAAAACCTAAACTCCCTGCCAATTCTTCCATCTGGCGTTGATTCTCTTGATACCATGCTTGAGTGTGATATGACCTATAAAATTTGCCATATTGCCCCGTAAAATCCTCGTGATGTAAATGCAACCAATCGTACTGCGCTAATTTATTCTCCAATACCTCTCTGTCATATACAACATCGTACGGTATCTCTGCATAAGTTAATACCATGGTGACCGCGTCATCCCATGGCTGAATTCTCTCCCCCCTCTGATTAAAACTGGGTGTATAGACAGCTATTTTAGGTGCTTTTTCCAGCTTGATCACGTCTTGATTAATCTCTGGGTCAGCGATCTCTGTACGTATGGCTGCAAATTGCGCATTAGGTATGACTTGATACTTCACATCACGTATCTTACATTCGGCTTCGACCGCTCTTGAATGTTCAAATGCAAAAGCACCTCCTTGATAATTTAGTAACCAATATGCTTCTTGTCCCTGCTCCAATACCCAATAGGTGATACCATATGCTTTGAGATGGGCTGTTTGACCCTCCTCATCCATTGGAATTAAAATGTATGAGGCTTGAAGTGTTAAAACACTGGCCATTATTAGCAAGATGAAGAGGATAGATCTATACATACAATATTATTATGTCCTACTTTACAAAACATTATACTGATAAAGCGTTCAATATATTGTTATGAATAATTTAAAAATTAATTATTGATATCTTTTTGATAGCAACCTCACAAATAAACAATTTACGACGTCAGATAAATTTTACCTTTGTAAAGTGTATTTGAGATAGAAGATATAGCGTGCAGAATATAAGTTTTCATTATCCAACTTGGTTTTTATTCTTAATTATTGTCATAGCAATAATCTATAGTATATCACTGTATTATAAAACCAAAACAATCGGATCTAAGACAAAATGGGTCCATTCTCTATTAAGCTTTTTAAGATTTTCTTCAATCCTTACTATTCTGACTCTTTTATTAGGCCCTATTTTTCAAACTATTGAAGAAGAGTCCAAAAGACCTATTATAGCGATTGCCATAGATAATAGTCAATCCATTAAAAATTGGATAAATAAATCAGCCTTTAATAATCTATCTAACGAATTGAAAGAGATGTCCGAAGGATTGGAGTCCAAGTTTAAAGTAGATCAATATTACTTTGGCGATAAGATTCTTCTCTCAAAAGATAGTGCGTCGTATGATGCCCCAACAACTAATATCGATCAAGCCATAAATTATCTAAGCGATATATATGAAGGAGAAAATCTTGCTGGTGTAATTATAGCCACCGATGGTATATATAATGATGGGCGCAACCCTATATACGCCAACTTTAGACATGTTTGTCCTCTATATAGTATCGCTCTAGGAGATACCACACAACTAAAAGATATTGTAGTTAAGAATGTGCTATACAATGAAATAGGCTATCTAAATGACCGAGTCCAAATCCAAATTGATATTCAAGCTAATCAATCCCAAAATAATCGCTCTACACTTATCCTTGAGAAAAAACAAGGTGATAACTTCACTGAAGTTCATAAACAAGCTATCACTATAAGAAAAGAGAGCTATTTCTCAACTGTACCCTTAACAATTGACCTCAACAATGTCGGTGTAAATGAATATAGAGTAAGAGTGACAGGACTGAATAATGAAAGCAACTATCAAAATAACAGTAAAACTTTCTACATAGATGTACTGGATGCCAGGCAAAACATTTTGATTATTGCTAATGCGCCTCATCCTGATATAGCCGCATTGAAACAAGTATTATCAAAGAATAAAAATTACGAATTAGATATAACATACGACGCCCCAGCTCAAGATGTATTAAGTAGAACCGACTTAATAATCTTTCATAATCTCCCGTCTAAAAGGTTGGATTTAAAAACGACAATAGATAGAATTAATGCTAGAAAATTACCTCGAATTTATTTTACAGGATCTCAAACCGATCTTAATGGGATAAGCACCTTAGACCAAAATATTTCTATTAAAGGTTCATCTGGAAGTATGAATGATGCTGAAGGGAGTTTCAATGAAGAATTTACGAATTATACTGTGAGCGAAGAACTCAAATCGGCATTAGTTAAATATCCTCCTATTTCCAGTCCTTTTGGAGAATATTCATTTGAAAGGCCAGTTACCACCCTACTCTATCAAAATATAGGATCAATCAAGACTGATTTTCCTCTCTTATCTTTTATAGATCATGACAATATTAAAACCGCATATTTTTTTGGTGAAGGTATATGGAAATGGAAATTTGCCAATCACTTAGAAAATTCCAATTTTGATTTAATCAGCGAGTTATTAGATAAGGCTATAACCTATACCTCGACTAAAGAAGATAAAAGAAAATTCAGAGCGAATACATCAAGTAAAGTGTATACAGAAAATGATAATATACTTTTCTCGGCCGAACTGTATAATAATACTTATGAACTAATCAATGATCCTGAAGTATCTCTTACAATAAGTAATAGTGCGGGGCAAGATTTTTTATACACATTCTCTCCAGATGGAAACTCTTATATCTTGGATGCTGGCCGACTTGAGGCCGATTCTTATTCTTACGAAGCTAATACCTCTTTTAACGGCGAGAATTTAGAATCCTCTGGTAGATTTACTATTGGCAAATTAGAATTTGAATTGGCTAATCTGGAAGCAAACCATAACATCCTTCAATCTATATCAAAAAAGTATAACGGCTCTGTATTTTATCCTAATGAAATAGAAGATCTCAAAGAAACAATTCTGAATGATGATTCTTTAAAACCGATGATCTTTCAAAATCGAATTAATAAATCGGTTTTAGACTTTAAATGGATTTTTATTTGGCTTGCTTTCTTATTGTCAGCCGAGTGGTTTATCCGACGTTATTACGGAACTGTTTAATCAATTACACGATTTTTTGCACAAATAAAAAAGCTGGCCTCGATATCAAAAGACCAGCTTTTAGCAAATTAAATCCCGTGAACATAATTCTTTCCCCTCTTCATTTTACTCGTAGTGAGGGGAACTCAAAATAATAACCGATATATAACTCAATACTCAATATTCTAATCTTAAATACATTCCACGCCACTTCCTCGCCACATATGTTTGTTAATAGAAAGCTATGCGTTTTGTCACTTCTTATAAATAACCTATTCACAACTCTCTATTAACAAATCATAATCCCATGAACATATCCGAATTAATGCTCGCCAAGCTCTTTAGTCGGCTTTATGATTAATTCATAATACAAGTATCGCACTTCAATTCTTGCATAACAAAGACAAAAATTAATAATTGTTCCATTTATTATCACATAACAATATTTATTAAGTGATGATTATCAATATTTTACATCCTCTTAATGCAAAATATTGTTCTAAATAAAAATAATTTAATTGAAAAAGAAAGAAAAAAGCTGGTCTTTTTGAAGAATAAGACCAGCTTTAGCAAATTATAATCCCATGAACATAATTCTTTCCCCTTGATCATTTACTCGTTGTAAGGGGAACTCAAAATAATAACCGATATATAACTCAATACTCAATATTCTAATCTTAAATACATTCCACGCCACTTCCTCGCCACATATGTTTGTTAATAGAAAGCTATGCGTTTTGTCACTTCTTATAAATAACCTATTCACAACTCTCTATTAACAAATCATAATCCCATGAACATATCCGAATTAATGCTCGCCAAGCTCTTTAGTCGGCTTTATGATTAATTCATAATACAAGTATCGCACTTCAATTCTTGCATAACAAAGACAAAAATTAATAATTGTTCATATAATAATTAACTATTGATAAATATAATAAACTGATAATCAATCTATTATACTATTTTAACAACATATATTATTCTATGAATTGACTAAAAAGTATTAGAATGGATTTGAAAATTCAGGATTATTTAAAAAGTCATCGTCCTGAAGTGTTGCAATAAAAGCAATTAGGGCTTGTCTATCCGATTCGGATAAAATAAGCGGCCTCATGACAGCACCAATATTGTCAGCTATGTGACCGCCTGTTTCATAATGATCAATTACCTCGTCTAATGTATTAAACCGACCATCATGCATATATGGAGCAGAATTAATAATATTGCGCAGAGTAGGCACCTTAAAAGCGCCATTATCAAATAAAACTCCTGTAACCTTACCTCTCCCTTGATCCTTAAACGAAAGCAAATCATCCACACTGTCTAATCCGTTATTTAAATATTCATTAGTAGTGAACAATGGTGCATTATGACAATGACCGCACTCGGCATGTTTTGACTGATCAGGATCTATATCAAAGAATATATCATGACCTCGTAATTCTTGATCACTAAATACATCAAGTCCAGCTATCACCCGGTCATATTTAGAATTGCCACTACTTATCAATGATCTCTCAAATTGAGCGATTGCTTTGACAGTTAGCTCTTTTGATATTTCCATCTTTGTTTCTATACCAAAAGCCTTTCTAAACAGTGTTGGATAATTTTCGTCATCTCTCAATTTGACCTCAACATTTGGCCAAGATTCGTGAAGCTCGATTGGATCTTCCACTGGAAGCAGTGCTTGTTCTTCTAAGGTGCTCACTCGACCATCCCAGAATAATCCAGTATTTGCAAATCCAACGTTGAGTAAAGTCATGGAGGATCGACTACTTAATTCGCCTGTTACGCCAGTACTAAATTTTTGATTGTCTGTAAAATTACCATTTGGCAGATGACAAGAAGAACATGACATAGAGCCATCAGAAGAAAGTATAGTATCATAAAACAATCTTCGGCCTAAAGCCACTCCATCAACTGTCATAGGATTGTCCTCAGGAATTTGCATGGCAGGAAACTGAACAGGCAATATCAACTCATAGCTTTCAGGATTATACGGCACTTGGGTTAAATCCTCATCATTATCGCCAGGTTCCTTATCAGTACAAGATCCTAATAATAGTAATATCCATACTAATACAAATATCGAACGCTTCATTACATTTTATAACTATCTAAAAGCCTAAAATGTTATAACTGATTTTGTGATTCAGCGATCACTTCGTCCATTATACCCTTTACTATCTTTTTGACTTGAGATGAAAAGTCTTTTTGCATAATCCAATGGTAATAGTTGCGATCTTTTTTGATTACGTCTTTTACCCTTTGGTTCATGTATTTTCCAAAATTGAATATTATCTCATCCTCAGCATTTCTCTTTAGTCGATTGGTAAAATCCACAATCCGATTATCCCGAGTAAATTCATATATAGCATCCATATCATTCTTGATAGGAGCCTTAGTTATAAAGCCATCACCATCTTCGTAGTCCACATCTTGATACATTTTTATCTGTCCTTTTAACACCTCTACTGTGGCCCTTACATCAGCTAATGCGTCATGAGCATCTTCCAATGTTTCATTACAATAATGCTTCATGGCCGCCCTTAAGGTCCTAGGCTCCATCTTATAAAATATCTTTTGGACATCTATCGATATTCTATTTTCAATATCTAAATCTATTCCACATCTATCGAACTCTTCTACTAGCATAGGAACATCAAATCTATCTGAGTTATAGCCAGCCAAGTTCGCATCTCCTATAAAATCATGTATCTCCTTAGCTTTTTCCCTAAATGTAGGCTGATTCTTAACCTTCTCGGCAGTTATACCATGTACTGCCAACGCTTCGGACGAAATAGGCACTCCAGGATTAATTAATAGCTCTAACTCACGAGGTTCAGAGCCATCAGCAAAATGTTTGATTAAAGCAATCTGAACAATTCTGTCTTTCATAACATTCAAGCCCGTAGACTCAATATCAAAGAATACAATATCTCGCTTTAAATTAAAGCGCAAATCATTTTGCGATGTACTGAATAAATCCATTGCTATAATTTTTTATGATTGATCCATCTTTCGATCCAATGAAGAAGCATGCTTCTACATCCTCTACTTTATTTATTAACTCTTGCGCTTTATCATAGCCCATAACCATACAAGCCGTAGCATAAGCATCGGCAATATTACAATTACTTGCTACAATGCTAACGGCCAGTAAGTTATTTATTTCTGGATATCCCGACTTAGGATTGATAGTGTGTCCATATTTGACTCCATTGACCTCATGATAGTTTCTATAATTTCCTGAACTTGCCAATGCGACATTACTTAAAGAAAGATACTCTATAAAATCTTGATAATCTGAGTTTTCGTGGGGTGTGTTAATACCTATAATCCAGGGTGTTCCTTTTTCATTCACTCCAGCAGTGCTAACTTCTCCACCAATTTCAACCATATAATTAAGACACTCTTGTTGAAGTAAGTATTGAGCCACGTAATCAACTGCATAACCCTTAGCTATAGCACTAAAATCCAATTCTCCATTAAATGCTCCAAGCTTAAATTGATTCCCCTTTTTTCTATAATCAAGTTTTTCCAATCCTACATCACTCATAAGTGAATCGATTCTTATCGAATCAACTGCAGTTACTGGTCTCTTGGGTGAATATCCAAAACCCCAGTAGTTGACCAATGGCATAATAGTAGGATCAAAATATCCATCAGTCTCCTCAAAAATTTCATATGATGTCAATAGATTATTGATAAAGTGCCCCCCGTTTGGTGGCAACTCAAATTCAGACTTTATGACATTGAATTGAGAAATAATTGATTCTGGGATATATGTACTCACCTCATCGTTAATCGCTACTAATATGCTATCTATTTCATCCTTAATCGCAGCTGGACTTACTTCTTGATCATGAGAAAAAGTTATGGCATAATAAGTACCCATTGTTTCTCCTGATATCTTGCTATATTGATTTTGTTGCTTACAGGAGCTAATTCCAAATAGCAGTACTATCAGTGAGAATAAAAATACAATCGCCTTAGAGAATACCTTTCTCAATGGCCTCTTCTTGAGCATTATGTAATTGTACAGGCTTATCACTCTTTCGCAACTTCATATTCAAAAACTCTACAGCAAGGGAAAAGGCTATTGCGAAATAAAGATATCCTTTTGGTACAGCACCGATTTCTGACTCAAACACGGTAAGATGCGCCAAATGTCCACCTTCTATTATCAACATGAACCCGATTAAAATTAAAAATGCGAGTCCTAACATTTGTATAGTCGGATGCTTATTGACAAAATTACCCACAGGATTGGCGAATAACATCATAATTAGTACCGAAGCCACAACTGCTATAATCATAATTATCAAGGCTCCTTCTAATCCGTTAGTCATCCCAACAGCTGTGAGAATACTATCAAATGAAAATACGATATTGATCAATGTAATTTGCACTATAGCATTAGTCATGGTCGACTGGCCTTTACCGTCCTTGCCATGATCCACATCATCCTCTAACTTATGATGTATCTCTGTTACACTTTTATACAGCAGAAAAACTCCACCTGCCACCAGAATTAAACTCTGCCCTGAAAATCCTGCTTGCAACCAACCCCAATCAATTTTAAACCATGGCTCTTGCATTGATATCAGCCATGATATCCCGAATAACAAAGCAATTCTTAAAAACATCGCCAGAAATAATCCAATATTAGTGGCCTTCTTTCTTAGCTCCTGTGGTAGTTTATTAGCAGCGATGGATATAAAGATAATATTATCTACTCCGAGCACTATTTCTAAAAATGTCAATGTCAACAGACTTAACCAAACTCCAGAGCTCGCCCAATTGGGCATATCCATTAAAAAAGTCGTTATCATAATTCCAATACTATATTATCTAATCTTCGTTATTATCTCTATGCATCCCAAATCCTATGCGATTTACTTCTGCATTTTGAGGTTGATCATCATCATAATTCTCCCATTCGATGAGCTCTTTGAAAAATTCATCGAAGTTGGTAAGTATAAGGGCTTCATCAAATTCTACAGGTGCATAAATACCTATCATTTTAGGAGGTTTTGGCTGCATTAACCCTTCTATAAGAGGATAAGTCATCCAAGCCTGTACTTTGCCATTAAAAAGTTGACTAAAGGATAATGTCCCCTTATCTTTTATGATATTTCTTTTAGTCGTTTCATCTACATTTTCTGATATCCCACTAACCGCCTTACCTAAAGAAATGGTTATAGACTCTAAGTTCTCAAATGCCTCTTCTACGTTTACTGTAGCGTTTATTTCTGTATGTTTTAAAATTTCTTCACTTGTCTTGATGATCATATCTTTCAAGTGATCATTCCATGCGTCCCTAAAATCCATTACTTGCTGAAGAATCTTAGTATACTTGTTGGCGCGTTCTTTAATGGCTGTATATTTCTCCATTGATTATATTTCTTTGCTTTTTTCTAACATCAATCTCAATCCATTCATTGTGAGGTCACGATCTATCTCATGAAAAAGTCCTTCTAATGGGCTCATCACAAAGGATAAGCCCCCAGTAGCAACAGCAGTATAATGAGTACCTACTTCGGCCCTAATTTTAGCTATTACCTCCTTAGCCATCCCCACGTAACCCCATAGTATACCAGCTTGAATAGCGTGAGTAGTATTCTGGCCTAAAGCCGAATCCGGTAATTCCAAAGGAATTTCAGGCAATTGAGCAGTATTGCTTGACAAGGCTTTCATAGCTGTTTTTATACCTGGAGCAATAGCAACACCCTGCACATAACCTTCCTCACTAACCGTGGTAAAAGTAAGTGCGGTTCCAAAATCTACAACTATACAATCTCTCTTATAGGTATGATATGCAGAAAAAGCATTTGCTACCAAATCTGTTCCTATCTCGTAAGGCCGTGGTACTTTAAAAGATAATCTATCGTATAAATCAGGCCCAACTAACGTGACTGGGGCTTTGAAAATATCAGCCAATAAATTTTTAAATAAATCTCTTAGACTTGGCACCACAGTACTTAATATTATGTCATCTACTTGACTGGCATCAAAACTCGCTTCCAATAATCTTGATCTCAATTCTACATCGTAGAAATAATTGGATTCTCTATCCTTAATAGTAGGTATTCTCCAGTTATCTACCCATTTGTCCTCTTCACTAAAGGCAAGAACAACATTAGAATTTCCTATATCTACGGCAAGTATCATGAGCTCACTGTTTTTTTCAAACTTCTGAAAGATCGTAGGCCCTCTCTAGTAGTCGGCTTCTTGATAATTCCTAAATTTTCTTTGACTATCTTAAACAAGGTTGTCCAATGAAAATGGACATCTTTGACCACGGACCAAACAGACATATTGATATCATAGATATGAATAGGCTCCGCCTTGGCGCCATTGATCTCCAACAATTTAAATTCTCCTCTTTTCACTTGATCTATTGATTCTGCCTTGATATCCAATCGCCCAAAATTAAGACCTTCAATGTTTTGAAAAAAATTATTCACCTCTTCAATTAGATCACTATCTATTTCATTATTCATATTATAGAACTTCGAACCTCTCGCATAATTCCCTACATGGTCAACAGTCAATTCAATTCCTTCCTCTAAGATCTCTTCTTTTCTCTGATCTAACTTTTGAAGTACCAAATCCTTTTTTAAAAACGGATTTTTTAGCTTTTCTATTAATTCTTTAATACTACTTGTTCCATCACCCATTATAAAAGGCAACTTTTTTTCAACAAATGATGAGACAGCAAATCGATGAGAGTTTTTTCTTTTGTAACACATAATGGAGAATTCCCGCTTCATACTTAGATATTCTTGCATCAACATTACTCTATCCTCAAAAAGGGATTGAATTGATTGTAGCTCTCTTTCATTATCAATTTTTCGAACTAAAAATCCTTTAAATCCTATATCTGGTTTTATGATTACGGGAAAGTCCAATCCGCTTGATCTCATTTCAGCTAATAAATCAGATTGAGCAGAAATAAGCACAGTTTTAGCCAAATATTTGGAATCTACCAAAGAATAAACTTCTGACTTTTTATCATCTAACATACCCCCAAGCTTCATAGCAGGATTAGCCAATGAAAAGAAGGTGATAGATCTGAAATATAGAGAATAGACTAGCCAGTATAGCAAAGATTGGTACTTATATAACGTTGAAATCCAATATCCTCTATCAGTGATTTTCAAATTTTCTTTTAATGCTCAGCAATTCAGTAAAGCTAAAGAATATATGAACTCATTCGCATTTGGAAAGGAAAAAAATTGTTGAAAATAAGAAGAGCCGGACAAGATCCGACTCTTTAACACCCTTAAATCGACATTGAGAATGAAAGAAACGATTAAACAATTCTCAAATCAATGTAAATATATATCAACTAAATATTATACAACTCCATATAGACACTACACTACCACTCAAAGGCTCTACAAATCGTCTACTTTATGGGGCAATCTAATAATTTATTTCCTGACAAAAATCCTTCTAAATGATCCCCTTTTTGTACTGGCCCCACCCCCTCTGGGGTACCAGTATATATCAAATCCCCTTTCTGCAAAGTAAATCTATGTGACACATACTCGATAATCGTGGCAACGTCAAAAATCATATCAGACGTATTGGCACGTTGCACCTCAGATTGATTCTTTAACAAAGAAAAATTCAAATTTTGCAGATCTATCGAGTCGATGGATATAAATGCGCCAATTGACGCGGAATAATCGAAGCTTTTAGCAATCTCCCATGGGTATCCTTTCTTTTTACATTCTTGTTGGATATCACGAGCGGTAAAGTCTATGCCTAGACTAATCTCATCTATAAACGAAAGAGCATTTGATTTTTTAATACTCTTCCCATGCCTGTTTATTTTAACCACAAGCTCTAATTCATAATGAATGTTATTAGAAAAGTCGGGATAAAAAAAGGGTTTTGCATGAGGCAACAATGCAGTTGATGGCTTCATGAATATCAATGGTGAAGTAGGCACAGCACTATTCATCTCTTTGGCATGAGCTGCATAATTTTTACCTACACAAAATATTTTCATAGTAAAAAGGATTTGGATATAACAATATGGCTGGATATAAAAGTTACTTCGTACCCAACTACATATATATTTGAACTAAATATTAAAGTTAGCAATATGTCCTTATCTAAAACTTATATAAAGTCCAAAAAAGCATATAAAGTCAGTTTCAAACTTGATGCCCAGATCTACACTGGTTCAGAAGAGATCAGATTGTTAGGAGATTTTAATGATTGGAATTGGGAAATTGCTCCTTCCTTGAAAAAATTAAAATCAGGTTATAAAATTGATATGCTTTTAGAACCAGGAAAAACATATCAATATCGCTATTGCACTGCTAATCAAAAGTGGTTTAATGACGAAAAAGCAGATGGTTATGTTCCGTCTCCTTTTCAGCATATAGATAATTGTGTGGCTGAAGTGCCCGATGTTGCCCTCAAAATCAAAAAAGAGAAAATAGATTTAACTCTAATTGAAGGGATAGGTCCTAAAATTGCTTCTATATTGATCAACGCTGGCTATGACAACTATCTGAAATTAGCAAAAGCAGATCCTGAGCAAATCCAAGATGTACTGAAAAAAGCCGGTAAAAGATATGCCATGCATAATCCAACTACTTGGCCTGTACAATCACAATTATTAGCGGACGGTAATGTGGATAAATTAAAGGCCTTACAACAAGAGCTAAAAGGGGGCAAGTTAACAAAGTAATCAAACGATTAGAATTTAACATTTAAGAGCCCAACTAAGTCTTTGACTTCTGCAAGGGTTTTCTGGGCTCTCTTTCTAATCTCAGCTGAAGATTCTTTAATCTTATACTTCACTCCTCTTTTATCTTCTAACAATGCTTTTTTATTCTCCTTAAAAGCAGATATCATGTCAACTACGCTGTCAGATACAGCAGCTTTGAGATCTGAATATTTTAGCATTCCTGCCTTGTAATCACTCATCAGTTGCTTATACGAATTAGGGCTATCTCCAGATGCATTTAACAGGGTGAACAAATTTTCCACTCCACTACTCATTTGCCCCTTTACACTATCTCCTGTATCAGTTACTGCTGATTTTATCTGCTTTCGTATACGAGCCTCATCAGCAAATACGCTTATATAATGCTTTTCGCCTGCACTTTTACTCATCTTCCGATTAGGATCCGCAGTGCTCTTGATTTTGGGCGTATCTGTGTACAAGGTATCAGGTAAAACAAAATATTCCTTACCTACACCATTGTTAAATCTTTGGGCAATATCTCTTGTCAATTCTAAATGCTGCTCCTGGTCTTTACCTACTGGCACAAAATCCGCCTTGTATATTAATATATCAGCGGCTTGCAAAACAGGATAGTCTAATAATCCAGCTGAAATAAAATTATCTTTATTCGACTCGGATGATGATTGACTTTTATCTTTAAATTGAGTCATCCGTGTCAGTTGCCCATAAGAACAATAGCAGTTAAATATCCAGTTCAACTCAGCGTGCTCGGGTATAAGTGATTGTATGAATAGATTTTTAGGCTCCACGCCAACGGCTATGAGATTAATTATTAATTCCCAAGTATTATTTCTTAATTTCTTGGGATCATATGGCATCGTCATCGCATGATAATCTACCACCCCATAAAAACAATCATAATCCGCCTGAAGATCCACCCAGTTTTTGACCGCGCCAAAATAATTGCCCAAATGCATCTCTCCTGTTGGTTGTATACACGACAATACCGTTTTTCTACTCATCACTTTTCTTTTACTGTACTGCTATAGCAGATATCTCCACATTCACATATTTAGGTAAACCCGATACCTCTACTAATTCTCTTGCTGGTGCGGTGTCATCATTAAAGTACTGAGCATATACTGCGTTAATCCTGCTATAATTCTGCATATTTTTAACAAACACACTGCATTTCACCACATTATCGAAAGTCATTCCTGCATTTTCCAATACATTTTTAAGGTTGGTCATCACCTGATGTGTTTCTTCCTCTATAGAACCCATAACTAATTCTCCAGTTGTTGGATTTAAAGCGATCTGCCCCGCTAAATACAGTGTTCCATTTGCTAGAATAGCTTGATTATAAGGACCGACTGGTGCTGGGGCATTAATTGTATTCTTTATTTCCTTCATTCTATTTTTTTAATATTCTATCATCAAACTAAAAAGCTCCAATGACACAAATAGTCAGTGGAGCTTCACCTGCCGAAGGGCAGATTTATATATACATAGGAATATATTAATCTAATTCTTCCTCAGCTGGAATCACAACTTGACCTTTGTAGTACATACTTCCTTCGTGCCAGTATGCTCTATGATACAAATGTGCCTCTCCAGTAGTCTTACATACCGCTACTGTTGGCGGTGTTGCCTTTTTATGAGTACGTCTTTTTCTTTTTCTCTGCTTAGAAATTCTACTCTTAGGATGTGCCATTAGTCTCTTATTATATTAGTCTTATTATAAATCTAAATCCTTTAATCCGCTCCATAGTGGATTATCTTCATTTTGATCTTCTTCTATATCCTGCTCTAAGATATCTAACGCATCGTGATCACAATATTTGTAACCTTCAGAATCACAATCTCGCAAAGAAACTAAGGGGATATGAACATGGATCAGCTCGTACATAATTTCCGTCAAATCAACATGAGTCTCTTTTGGATCGAGATACATTATCTCCTCATCGTCACTACTATCTTCTTCAGAGAATTTAATAATTATTTGATCGTCTCCAGATAGGTCGATATCAATCGGTGCAGTGCATCTATCACATACTCCTTGATAACTCCCTCTGATAGCAAACTGCAATACCAACATGCTATCTCGCTTATCCATCTCTACATTTACAGAAAATATCCCTTCCTTAATTCTTGACTTTTCAAACTTTGAAAAGAAGGATTTGTCTATGTCAAAATCAAAATGATGCAACCCATTTCCTAATCCTTTGTAAGTAAATCTATAATCCTTAATAGAAATCACAGCTTCAAGATTTTCGAAATGGAGCGCAAAGATAGTATATCGATGGGTTATTTACCATCTTTTTGCAGGATATTTACAATCATTATCCCACAACTCTATGATGTCACTTTAAAATTCGATAATTGCTATCTATCATCGGACAGAGATTTGCTATCCCAATCCGCCTATCATCTTCTCTGGTCGCACCCACTCGGTGAATTCTTCGTCCGTCAGATAACCCAATGCAATCGCTGCTGCTCTTAGGGTAGTATCCTCCTTGTATGCTTTCTTGGCAATTTCTGATGCCTTATCATAACCTATCTTAGTATTCAGTGCTGTCACCAACATCAAGGAGTTATTAAGATGTTCGGTGATCTTCTTTTGATTAGGTTGTAGGCCTAACATGCAGTTATCATTGAAGCTAATGCAAGCGTCGCCGATTAATCTTGCAGACATCAAGAAGTTATAGATCATCATTGGCTTAAAGACATTAAGCTCAAAGTGTCCAGTCATGCCTCCAACATTAATAGCTACATCATTACCCACTACTTGTGCCATGGCCATCGTTAATGCTTCGGACTGTGTAGGATTTACTTTGCCAGGCATGATCGATGATCCAGGCTCATTAGCAGGTATGACTAATTCTCCAATACCACTCCTCGGTCCAGAAGCAAGCATTCGTATGTCATTGCCAATCTTCATAAGTGATACAGCCACTGTCTTAAGCGCACCATGAGCTTCGACTATAGCATCATGCGCTGCCAATCCTTCAAATTTATTTTCTCCTGTGACGAATGGCAATCCTGTGATCTTAGCAATCTCTGCAGCTACAGCCACATCATATCCTTTTGGCGTATTCAATCCTGTACCTACCGCCGTACCACCAAGTGCTAACTCTGATAGGTGTGCCAAACTATGTTTGATAGCCCTGATACCGTGATCTAATTGTGACGCATATCCTGACAATTCCTGTCCAACTGTGACCGGCGTGGCATCCATGAAGTGCGTACGACCTATCTTCACCACATCCATGTATTCCTTTGATTTAGCTTCGATGGTGGCTTTTAATTTTTCAATACCAGGTATTGTAATCTCCATGAGCATCTTATAAGCAGCAATATGCATAGCTGTTGGGAATGTATCATTGGACGATTGTGACTTATTGACATCATCATTGGGGTGAAGCGCTTTTAGTGTATCTGATAGTTGCCCTCCCGAGATAACATGACCTCTATTAGCGACAACCTCATTGACATTCATATTGCTCTGAGTACCAGAACCCGTCTGCCATACGACCAATGGAAATTGATCCGACAATTTGCCAGCTAATATCTCATCACATACTTGTCCAATCAACTTAGCTTTTTCGTTATCAAGGACCCCTAAGTCTGCATTAGTCTTAGCTGCTGCCTTTTTTAATATCGCAAATGCCTCTATGACTTCTTTTGGCATTTTTTGACCTCCTATCTTAAAATTTTGCATGGAACGCTGAGTTTGGGCGGCCCAATATTTCTCTGCTGGAACATCAATATATCCGATCGAATCTTTCTCTTGTCTGAATTTTGCCATGGCTTTAAATAATTTAAATATTTTTCATTTAACCCTCGCAAAGGTAAACTTCTTATCTTCGCATCAGTTCAATTAATATTACTTTCAAACATTTAAAACAAATATAAAATGGCTTTCGAACTACCAGAATTAGGCTATTCTTATGACGCTTTAGCGCCGAACATAGATGCAAAGACTATGGAAATCCACCATAGCAAACATCACAATGGATACACTAACAAATTGAATGCAGCTATCGAAGGAACACCACTAGCAGATAAAAGCATCGAGGATATTCTTACTTCCCTCGATATGACCAATGGCGCCGTAAGAAATAATGGTGGCGGGTACTATAACCACTGCTTATACTGGGAGGTTATTAATCCAAATGACAGAGGAAGACTATCTGGAGCATTGCTTGATGCAATAAATAATGCATTCGGATCTAAAGAAGACTTCGAAAAGCAATTCGCCGCAGCGGCGGGTACAAGGTTTGGTTCTGGATGGGCTTGGTTATGCGTGCATGATGGTGGAAAATTAGAGATTTGTTCTACTCCTAACCAAGATAATCCTCTCATGCCAGGAGTAGGCTGTGGAGGAACTCCGATATTAGGTATTGATGTATGGGAGCATGCCTATTACCTCAACTACCAAAACAAAAGACCTGATTATGTGAAGGCATTCATGAGTATCATCAATTGGAATGTTGTTGAAAAGAAATATGAGGCCTTAGTATAGCCCACTAAGGGTTAACACCTAATTTCAGAACAATTATCAAGAAAGCCAGTTCATATATATGAATTGGCTTTCTTTTTGCAGTTATGTTATTGATTGATATCAAAGAAAATTGAGATACCTATAAATGGTGATTTTTGTTTTCGAATTGTTAAAAGCATTGATTATCGAAGAATATTGACATAACTTATATAAAATTATTTCCCATGATACTATTCGCAATTGCTTCAGCGGTTGTTTTATTATTTGGCGAACAGATGATAAAAGAATCAAGAATCTAAAAAGCTTTTAGTCGGAGGACAGAACATTTCTGATCCTCCTTTTTTTTATAATAGCACCGCACTTTTATTTTTCAGACGACAGCAGAAATACAACCACTTGTGTGAGTCTTGCAAAACATAATGATGATATCGAAAAAGCTGGTTAGAACTCTACGCCAATTGATAATCCTGGCCGGATATAATGAGCACGATAATCAGAAACAAAGGGCAAGTTCGTATTCCAATCAATACCCTCTAAACGACCTGTAGCTCTCTGATAATTTCCAGTTAACGCAATTAATACTCTAACCTTTCTTCTGTTAGCAATGTGAATCCCTAATGAAGCTTGTGAAAACATGCCCCCATTTAGATCATGAGTACCTTGAAAGAAGAAATTATTGTTGTTTAATGCTAGGCCGTATCCCAATTTAGCCGAGGTAAATAGCCTAACCAATTTATCGTTGAAGTAATACCTCCCATACGCATAGACTGGGATGTAATTACTTCTGACATATATCCAATTTACATAATTGGCCCAAGTGGTATAAGCAACTCCACCACCAACATTTATTCTCGGCCCAAATCTTTTGGCCACATTTAGAGCAACTTCCGACCCAGTTTCAACATCCGAATAGATTGAATTTAAGGATAACTGAAAAAGAATGCCTTGTTCTTTATGAAACCTGGGAGCCAGTTCAATAAAAGAAGATTTCCTCCTCTCTTTCACACCAATACTTTCTACATATTTATACCCGATATCGAGCGTGTCACCAGAGCCCAATAAAATTTTAATTGCATAGTCTGTATCCTCTAAAATATGACCGACCAATACACTGCCATCTTTAAGATATACTTCTTCTTTTTTATCCTCCTGCCCATTAACCAAATGTCCCAATAATAGGGCTATCAGCACAGAGAAATATCGCATTTGGTTCATTTAAAATGATATACGACTTAACGGTACAAAATCATCATCTTGATCTATCTCATACTGTACCAATCCAGTAGAGGATGCCAATAAAATTAAATCTGTACGTGTAGGATGTGGCATAATATCATAAGCGGAAACATTGGTCACCGTTTCAATTTCAGTAAGGGCTACTCGCTGAGATGCATCAAATACTTTCAACCCAAATTCACCCTCTCCCACATACAATCTATCGTTGATAAGAGTCATACCATATGGACTACTCATATCAATTTCTTGTCGTAAGATAGGATTGGACAAATTATTGAAATCCACAACACTCAGACTATTCACATCTCCTGGGCACTCGTCTCCAGAACGCAATGTGATATAAGCTATACCCTCCGTGGTAGGCAACACTGGATCACAACCTGTAGCATGAAAATATCCACCTTCATAGATCACCTCATTAGCCGTGACTCTTCTGATATCCATTCCATTTTGTGCTCCCGTAAACAACAAATTCCCATGTGCATAAATGGTTTCCATATTCCATCCTATAGAAGTATGTGAATCATATTGAGTATGTCGCTGTATTGATGTGCCGGAGGCATCAAAAATGTATAAATCTGTCTTATTAATGGTGAATAAACTATTGTCAATCATAGCCATTCTATTGGCAGTTCCTACTGTCTGCCCGTTTGACACAAAGGATGTAGGTATTGCCGATTCTTCTAACAAGGCTCCTTGATCATCAAAAAAGTAAATTTCCCCGTCTGCAAAATGGCTATCACATGATCTTTCTTCCTTCACTTCTGATCTCTGAAATCCTACAAGGCCTCTATTCTCAAAATTTCTGAACCTTACTTCAAATGCCTCCTCTAATCGATCAGCAACAAAAATATTATTCACATCACTGATATCGATTTTTAGCATATCATAATAGGCGTTCGCGTAGATGTAATTATCCTTTACAAACATTTCATAATTGCCTGGTATATCTAAAAAAGATACACTGGTAGGGTTAGACGGGTCTCTATTGTCAATTATGTGTATACCTTCTCCCTTTTCGCCTATCATAATTATAGACTCGCTTACATATATCTTTCCTGGTGAGGTAATTGGCTTTGCTGGACTCATTATATCATTTGATCGCAATTGATCCAAATCTTCATAAATGGCTACAGCCTTAGTGTAAGTGATTGTTTGTTCACACTGATCTATATCACAAGATGCCAGGACGCAAAAACTCAAGACAAAGAGGAGAAGATATTTCATAGTTAGTGTCAATTTGTTGATATAAGATAGAGCTATAACGCTTTAATAGCCATAATCGCTTACTTCTTCACAGATAATTAACATTTATGGTTATGAGCCGATACCTCCACCTTGTCCTCCCTGACCTTGCTGATCACCGCCTCCCTTCTGATCCGTATTTTTAATTTTACTTCTACGCTCTTTGAAGTCTACTTTTCCAAATTTATATCTCAGATTAACCCCAAATGATCTAAAAGGTAAACTAAAACCAGAAACCTGACTAAAGCTCTCCCCTGATTGAGTTGTATTGAATTCTTTCTCGGCACTAAAAGGCTCTATGATTCTAATACCCAAACTGAGATTCTTAATATCCTTACGCACCCCAAGTCCAAAGATTGAAAAGCTGGGTGTAGAACCTTGCAGCGTAGGTTGATCAGACCTAAAGAAACCAAAAAAGTCTGCCTTCAATGTACTGGTAATAGAGTACTCGCCATTAGTAAAAATCTGATAGTTCAAAGCACTATTGCTCAGACTCTCACCATTGACAACTCCTTCGGCATCATAAGAAAAAATATCTCCACCAAATCTGATATTAAACTTATTGATGGTCTTGTTGACGAACATGTTTATACCATAAGAATTATTCTTTCCTACATTAGAAAAAGAATTTATAGAAGCCCCTGATTCACTAATCGTCAAAGTCTGCTCTATGATATCATTAGTACGCTTGTTATATCCAGAGGCAAAAACATTGAACCCCACTATCCTAAAATTGTAGGAAATTTCAAATTGGTCCGTTACTTCAGGATCTAAAAATGGATTTCCTGTTCTGATGTTTGTCAGATCTGATGTGTTCACGAAAGGATTGATGTTGAATAAACTTGGACGTTGAATTCTTTTGCTATAACTAAACTTCAAGTTTCTGAAATTCTTCAAGCCCTTACTTATAGTAAAATTAGGTAGCCAATTATCATAGTCATTGTCAAAGTCTAATCCCAATGATGCATCTTCAAAAGCACCGGCAATATCAGTTCTTTCGTAACGCATGCCTGTAATAAATTGTAGCTTTTTGATGACAAAAGAAAGCTGGGCATAACCTGCTGAGACATCCTGATCATAGTCAAATATGTTGGACCGAGCTGCATCCAATGTTGGAGGACTCAATGCAGTGTTAGTGAATCTCGAATCACTAATTATATCTCTTATCACCGCTTTAGCACCAACTTCTAATTTTACTGAATTAGGAAGTGGATGTGTATAGTCAAGCTGCACCGTATTCTCCCAGTTATCGCCGTCATTGAAGATATTCTCTTGTCTCATGAAATCTGCAATACTTCCAGTCCCCAAAATATCATTATCAGTATCTTGATCTGCTTTGGACAATTGATATGCGATTACTAATTCTTGTTGATCGTTCGCCTCAAATTTTCGAGTATAATCAGTATTCCAGTCAAAACCACTGAATAGGTTATCTCCTACATTGTTATTGGTAAAAGAGAAAATTTCTGATCCTGTTGCATCTCTCAATACGCCTCCAAATGTCCCCTCAGTATCAAATCCAAACCCTCTTAAGCTAAAAGAGGTATTAAGAGCATTGTACGCATTAAAATCATAAAACGCACTTGCAGAACCATTGAATCCTAATCGACTCGTATTTTGAATACCTGTTTGGGACAAAACTGTCTCTCCCAAAGGGGATATATTGGTTCTCTCAAAAGTAAAGGTGCCATCTACTGGAGTAGAATAGAATAGTGAACCATTAATTGTTGACCCAAATCGCCCTTTACCCATATTAATATTGGCAGATGCGTTACTTTGTCGATTGCCAAGGGATCCATTCAGTGTTCCTGCAACTCCTTCAATATTTGCTTTTTTGGTTACAATATTAATTATACCTCCACTCCCTTCTCCGTCATATTTGGCACCTGGGGAGGTGATTACCTCAACACGTTTGATCTGATCGGCAGGAAACATCTTCAGAGCATCTGCTACATTAGTAGAAAACATACCCGACGGCTTTCCATTGATCAATATTCTTATGTTTTGAGATCCTCTGATAGAAACATTACCATCTAAATCAACAGAGAGATTAGGGACTTTGCGCAACACATCTGTTGCATCCCCTCCTGCCACTGATGAATCATCCTCAGCATTAAAGACAATTCGGTCTACCTTATTTTCAAAAAGAGCTCTTTTCTCAGTTATCTGCACTTCGTCTAAAATATAATCTGTCGATACTAATTCTATTTTTAAGTCATTATAATCTGGTTTTTTCTTAGTTGTTTCAATGCCTTGATAGAGCTTTACATCGTAGCCTAAAAAGGAAACCTCGACATCGTACTTGCCGGGGGCTATATCAGCAAAGGAGAATTCACCATTTTCATCGCTAAGTGCTCCATTGATTATTTTTTCTTTGCCGTTTCTCTTAAGCGAGATAGTGGCAAATCCTACAGGCTCCTGAGCTAATGAGTCTAAAATTACTCCTGAGATTTTTCCCTTAATTTTGGGACCACCGCCACCAAAACCACCAAATTGGCTATAAGCAATATCACAGATTAGTGATAGGGCTACGAAGAATAATAGTTTTTTCATGTTTAGTTTTAATTACTTGTCGAAGATGAATTATTAATAAGGTAAGGAATAACTATTTCGACAACATCAATATAAAAGTCTACTAACTGTTTAACCAATAAGTAAGTTTTAATACCAACGCTCTATTTTTTATATCAAAAGCAAATCTATCTGATGGATCATTGCCAGTAAAGTAATTATCGGTATACACGATAAAAAGATCAGACACTGGAGCGAATCTCCATTGGAATCTCGAATTAATATTGGTGTTCTGGGATTGAGTGTTATACTGTATAAAAGTAGTCCAAAACAATTTTTTAGAAAAGGTATAATCTATACGTGGGCCTATTAAAAAAGTGCTCTGTTGCTCCTCCAAATAAGGCATATCAAACAGATTGTAATTGTAATCAATAGATATAGATCCTTTAGGGATGTATTGATAAGTAAAATTACCCCCTAATCCGTATCTACTTCCATTAAAATATGAACCCAAATAAGTCCTAAAACTGTAGATAAAATTCTTTCTACCGTCACTTCTAAAAAATCCAGTAAAATTTAGATAATTATACTCCGTACCCTCCAGTAACTTTTGTGAATCCGTCCCTGTAGGATCAAAATCCCCAAATAGATATACATATTCATGGTTGATACCAAATCTGAATCTGGATGTATTAGCCAACTGGCCACCTATCCCTATTGTATACTGATGATCCGTCTTGCCTAACTCTGGCTGCCAAAACATATCAGCTTGAATCTCAATATCATAATCAATGATAAAATCATTTCGAGGATAATAGCTTAATTGAAAAGAAGGATTTATCCTGAAGTAATTCTTCCTTCTTATGAATCCTACCTCAGCATTGAAGTCCTCTGCTACATACTCATGACGCCAAGTGAACCCATGTGATCTTACAGAATAACTCAATTCTGCCCCATGAGATAAAGGAGTACTCTCTTGGTCTGGAGTAAATGAGCTATGCAAGTAAGTCTTGCCAAACCAAGTATTAGGGGAATTAGAATAGTTAAAATCGACCCCGAATACTCTGTTATAGTTAGTCAATCCGAATGATTCGGATTTTTCTTCTGAGAGCTGTTTATTAACGGCAATAAAGCTAATATTTGATCTCTTAAATACCTGTTGCTGAAGGGCCAGGACGGAATAATTCGCTCCTGCGATTTGGCTTTCTAAATCATTGGCAGTTTGCATATTGAGCACTCCAATCCGAGTATCATCGCTCAATTTGCCGCTAAGTCGTGCTCCAGCATAAATTCTATTTTGCACAAGATTATCATCCCCATCTACTGCAACACCAATACGTCTTGAGAAAAAAGGGTTGGAAGTAGCAAAACCAAATTGGCTAAATAAATCAGCATTTTCTAAGAAGAACTGCCTCCGTTCTGGAAAAAAAATTTCGAATCGAGACAGGTCAGTTATTTGTCTATCAACTTCGACTTGTGAAAAATCTGGGTTAATCGTTAGATCTAAGTTCAATCCAGAAGTAATAGCTATTTTGGCGTCACCACCTATATCCCTTGTCCAATCACTATTTACATCATTTTCATAATCTTTGGAGATGCCGGAGGCGATATATGGTATAAATGAGATATTTTTCCCTTTAGAAGTAATAGGCTCTTCCCACTCCATTGTGCCATTGTACGCTAAACATACTAAAGGGTTATTGTTGGGTATGCCTGTCCAAGTAGACCATTCATTATCTTGAGTATCAAATCGGTAAGCCCCAAATTTCCATTGCTTACTTCCCTCCGTAAATCTCAGCGCTGCAAATGGTATTTCTATCTCGGAGGTATAGTAACCATCATATAGTTGAGATTCTCCTTTCCACTTATTATCCCAAGATTCATCAAAATCTCTAAAACTATTGCCACCTTTAGTTATGACCCCCTCTCTGATAACACCTTCAGGATTAATACCAAAAAAATAGGCATTTGTTTCATCCTGAAAAGAGTCAAAAACTAAGGTAATATTATCATTTCCACCAGCTCTATAATCCCTCTTTAAGGTATTAACTCTCCAATTATTGCCTGCTCCATAACACTTGATGCCTACGTACAAACTTTGATCATTAAAGACCATATAAATCTCAGTTTGCCCTTGCGCCGGAAGTGTATCAGTTGGAAAGTATTGAACAAACCCCGTTGCTGGAGTAAGATCAGACCATAGCGCTTCATCTAATCTACCATCAATGGATGGAGCAACATCTATTTTTTTTACAAAAATATATTTCTCCTCTTGAGCGCCTATTTCATTTAAGCAAAAAGCACTTAAACATATTATGATTAAATGTATGTATTTCATAAGAGCGCAAAGATAACTCTATGCACCACTATTAAGACTTAAAAAATACTAATGACTTGTTAAAAATGAGTCGATCTGACTTAAAGAATAGGGTATTATCAACAGATTACTCGTAGAGAATTGGGTTCTATGTTAAATTCAAATTCTCCAGCTTCTATTGGATAACCTTCACCATCGATGTGCATATAAGAATCCTCATAAGCAGTAATCTTAATATTTTTAGATTTTTCTGTACTTGCAAAGTGGCTTTTGTGTATGCGTCCGGCAAAAAATCGCCATGCATTACCGAAGTAATTAATCTTGTGAGAATCATGAATCATCAAGGTGTTCATAAGTCCGTCGGAAGTATCGGCATCAGGAGCTATAGTAAAATTGTAGCCAAACATAGATCCATTAGCTACATTGACAGACAGAAACTTTCCGTCGTACTCTTTGCCCTCCACCTCGACTTTATACCTCCTATTTTTATACTTAACACTCTCCCATATAGCCCCTTTAAAGTAGGTACTAAAACCTCTCCTATTACTTAATTTGGTTTTGTAAGCTACTAATCCGTCCATTCCAACACCAGCCATATTAATAAAAAACTTACCATTCACATTGCCAGTATCTATGTTCTTAATGTTCAGTTGACTTATTTTCTTAAGTGCTTTTCGTTTGCTTCGCCCTATTCCCAAGTGCATGGATAATCCATTACCACTTCCACCAGGAACTATACCCAGTATAACATCAGAATGAGCTAAAGCCGAAGCTACTTCATTGAGCGTGCCGTCTCCGCCAACTGCGACTACAATGTCCGTCCGATCTTCTTTAGCCTTAAGGGCGAGCTCATGAGCATGGCCTGCATACTCAGTATTGATAATTTTATAATTGAATTTTTCTTTAGGGATCAATTCATCTATAAGGTCAGGAACGTGCTCCTTAGAATGGTATCCCGCAAAAGGATTTACAATAAACAGTATGTTTTTTGAGGCATTCATAGACTCCTTAAATATATCAATCTTTTCACTTCTTATTCGACACAATTCTTCACTATTAGAGCTGATCACTTCCATTACTTAAAAACAAAATATCTCTGCATTGGAAAATTGTACAATAGACCTATACATATAGCCACCAAAATTTTAGATATTTTTTCATCTATATAAAGGTACTCTGTAACGAGATAAACGCCAGAAGTATTGAGCAGTATACTGCCTAATACTACGAGCAAAAATTTTGCACTTTGTTTGGTGATTAGAACCTCTCGGTTTTTGAAAGTCCAATTCCTACCCAATAAGAACGCTATGGTTGCACCTGTACAAGCACCAAAAAAAGTAGCTATAGGATAATACACGTCGAAAACCATCAAAAACAATAAGAATACACCATAGTCACATATACTGGCAGTATATGCGCTCGCATTATACCTCAAGAAAGAGGTAAGTAAGGGTACTTTAAGGGCTCGTTTGTTCTCCATAGAAATATCCATCACAAAGCTAATAGTAGAAGTTGTAAAGTAATATTTGCATAGACACCTGCTACCATATCATCGACAATCACCGCCCAATGGGTGTTGATATTATCAAAATACCTTATTCCTAATGGCTTAAATATATCGAAGAGGCGAAATAGTATAAAAGACAAAATAATAGTGAGACCATTAATAGGGATAAAAAACAAGGTGATCCATAATCCAATCATCTCATCGACGACAATGCGTTGATCATCGTGGACCCATTCATCTTTTAATACAATAATAGCCCAATAGCCCGTTAAGGTAAAAAAGAGACAAAGTGCATAAGATGAAAAGTATAGATACTCCGCCTCTAAAAGCCACAAAAAAGTGGTAATAAGAGAAGCCACAGCTGTACCCCAAGTCCCTGGTGCTAAAGGAATGAATCCCGAACCAAATCCCGACGATATAGCCGTGGCAAGTTTTTTCATACAATTGTGCTCTTTCTAATAATGGAGTAAGCACTCTCCAAAAAACATAAATGTTTATTTACCCGCGTATTCTAACAACTTGTTATGCAGATTAGTCTGTTGCTTGAATATATCATGTTCAGGCATTTTGCCCGGTTCTGCTTGAGGTGATTTCAAGTAAAAAGACAACCATTTCTGAATACCACTGTCTCCTGCCCTTTTAGCTAAATCTAAAAATAATGCTAAGTCTAATACAAGAGGGGCAGCCAAAATCGAGTCTCTACAAAGAAAATCAATCTTAATCTGCATTGGATAATTCATCCATCCAATGATATCTATATTATCCCAACCTTCTTTATTATCTCCTCTAGGTGGATAGTAATTGATTCTTACTTTATGGTACATGTCACCATATAAGTCAGGATGTTTTTCCGGCTCAAGAATCTGCTCTAACACTCCGAGCTTAGATACTTCTTTAGTCTTAAAGTTAGCAGGATCATCCAGTACCTCTCCATCTCTATTCCCCAATATATTAGTACTAAACCAACCCTCTATTCCTAAATATCTTGCTTTTAATCCTGGCGCCAGAATAGTTTTCATCAAAGTTTGTCCTGTCTTATAATCCTTACCAGCTATAGGTGTCTGAGTTTGTTCTGACAGTTCCACAATAGCAGGCACATCGCAACTTAGATTTGGAGCTCCATTGGCATAAGGAACCCCACATTTTACTGCTGCATAAGTATAGATCATACTTGGAGCTATATCGGGATGGCTATTTCTTAATCCTTCTTCTAATTTGGCTAATGAGCTATGCACATCACTCTCTTCTATATACTTCTCAGTACTACCACACCATACCATTACCAACCTCTCACAGTTATTCTCTTTCTTGAAGTTTTCTATATCCTCAATAACTTGATTGGCCAAGTCCATCTTAGAGGATCCTGTTTTAACATTAGGTCCAGATATATTCTTAATATACTCATTGGAGAATACTGCTTTCATGGGTTTGATCGCTGCCAAATCGTCCTTGAGTTGTTCGATCATATATCTATCCAAAACTTGAGCATTAACCGTTGCCTCATATACATTATCTTCATAGATATCCCAACCTCCAAAACAAACATTATCTAATCCCTGGATAGGCACCAAGTCTTGTATAGAAACTGACTCTTGTTTTCCATCTTTGTCCATTCTAATATCACCTATCTGACTAAGAGCTCCTATAGGTTTGGCTAATCCCTTATTGATGGCTATACATCCTGCTATAAAAGTGGTGGCAACAGCACCCATACCTGGTAAAAGAATTCCTAGTTTCCCTGAAGCTGGAGCGACTTTTTGATTTGTCATACTATGAGTATTAGTTATATGATTTACAATGTCTGAATAAGTAAATGGGGCGCAAAGTTAAGTGAATGTTGGTAATATTAATATTAAGATTGGTATAGATCAATGCATATCAATAATATCTATTTCATAATCCATTGATAATGTATAACTTACCGTCAATGCGTCAATATTTCTTCTTAAAAAAATATTAGAATAAGCGATCAAATTAAATGAAACAACGAATCTATATGACAGCTATTTATGACTCTATTTCTGCAATATATCGATCCATCAGACGTGAAAATCGATTCGTTTTGGCTGCGGCATAGTACAAGAAATAAGCCATTATTGCACAACTTATACCTAAAATGACATCAAGGACATAGTGGTGTTGAGAATATACCGCTGCAAACCAAGTACCTAAAGCCCAAAGCGTAAAAACGATCATCTCCATTTTCTTTTTTCTAAAGAAAGCAAATAAAAAGCATAGAACCGGATAGGCACAGTGTAATGAAGGTATAGCACAGAATACGTTGCCACCCTTGGCATATATTCCTTTGAAAATTGGAGAACCTACAATTCTATCAAATTCTGATAATAGACCTTCACTACCTGGAATGGTAAAATCTGTACCCTCACCATAGCTCAGATAATACCAAGGAGGAGCGGCAGGATAAACATAATAACCAATAATACCAATGAAACACGTAAGAAAAAATGCCAAACTAAAATCAACTGCAAGTCGCTTATTAGAAAAAAATAAATGTCCCGTATAAATCATAGGAAGAGGCATCCATAATATATAGGAAAATCCCGCTATTAGGGACAATAGATCATTCGTCCTACTTGCAAACCACACACTTGGGATAACTGTTGTTCCATCATCTTTGATACCGAATAATCGTAATTCTAAATTATAAGGTTCTACAATATGAACTGGGTTAACTGTATAGTTGGGTATGGCAGGTATCGTATCATAAAAAATCAGCCATAATAAAAAGCCGATGAGGACCAATACAGCTCGATAAGAATACTTGTGAATAAGTAGAAGTAATACTACGAAACTTAAGATGATGGTATGATCCTGCCTCCACCCTACGGAAACAAGTATAATGAAAGCATACGCAACTGAGAATGCCAACGCAACTTTTAACCTCTTAATAATGTCCTCCATAAAACAACAAAGAATATATCAATAATGGTAAAGTAGAATTAACTATGCTTTGTTCATTTGTTCTTCTGAATGTATGACCCTACGTAGTGCTGTCAAATTGGTACTTATAGCTAAAAACAAGAAACCCAGAGTAAAATAATTGAGTCCATCAACATATATATCCACATCTACAAACTGCGGATTGAAGTGATAGATTGCCCCAAACAATATGCACCATAGACCAATAAAAACAATACGTTCTGGCCTCTGCATAAAACCAACAGAACAATCAATCCCCAGAGCTTCTGCTCGTGATCTGGCATAGCTCACCATAATGGATCCAATTAAAGCTATAAAGCTCAATACTATACCGGTTACATTACCAAAGAAATTAAAATATAATAGGATCCCTAAAAACATTATGAATTCGCTGTATCTATCTATCACTGAATCAAAAAAAGCACCAAAGGTGGATTTCATATCATAAAGACGTGCCAAGCGACCGTCCATGGTATCCATTAGCCCTGCAAAACCTAAGATAAAGCCAAAGCCTAATAGATTATCACCATATTCGAATTCACTAAAATCGAAATAATTTAACAGATGTGCAGCTGCTAACAAGTTGAGCAAAAGTCCTATCACTGTAATATGGTTAGGCTTGATCCCCAATGTTTTAATCACATGCACTAAGGGATCAAATATAAAGTACAAAATCTTCTGGCCTGCGGCTTTGTAATCCATAGGGATGCAAGATATGAATTAAGGCTTTTACCTTCATTAATTTTGATGATTCTGTTCCAAAATTTTACTTTTTCTATCCAATTTCTCTCTCTATTATTAAAAAATGGGCTGTTAAAAGAAATAATTAGTAATTAGATATCTTTAACCAAATGAATTAAAATATTAATTTATGGAGACTTATGCCACAGCCTTATCCTACGCCATCCCAGGTTTCGTTCTTCTCATTATAATCGAATATATCGTGAGCCGATGGAAAGGTCAAGAAGTCAATAACTCTATGGACACTATAGCGAGCCTTAGTTCTGGCATGACTAATACACTCAAAGATCTCATTGGTCTTGCTATAGTAATTGTAAGTTACGGATGGATGGTCGAACACCTAGCAATTACTACCATAACTTCTACAGTCTGGCTTTATATAACAGCTTTTATATTAATTGACTTCGCCTCTTACTGGTCACATCGATGGAATCACGAATTGAATATTATGTGGAATAGACATATTGTCCATCATAGTAGTGAAGAGTTTAATCTCAGCTGTGCCTTGCGCCAAAGTATATCTGGTATTGTGGGTGTCTATTTCTTTTTATCTATTCCTATGGCTTTATTGGGCATACCAACTCACGTGATAGCCATCATTGGACCATTACACTTATTCGCACAATTTTGGTATCATACACGACTGATTGATCGGATGGGATTTTTGGAAAATATCATCGTGACCCCATCTCACCACAGAGTACATCATGCTATTAATCCTGAGTATATTGATAAAAACTATGCGGCAATTTTCATTGTATGGGACAAGCTATTTGGAACATTTCAAGAAGAACAAAAAAATGTCCCTCCAGTCTATGGAGTTAAAAAAGCCGTGCAAACGTGGAATCCATTTTTAATCAACTATCAACATCTATGGCAATTGATCAAGGATGCATGGCATGCCCAAAACATGTGGGACAAAGTGCGCATATGGTTTATGCCTACTGGCTGGAGACCATCAGACGTTGCTAAGAGTTTTCCCATAGCAGTAATTGATAATGTCTATGAACAAAAAAAATATGCACCACCTGCCAGTCCTAACTTAAAGGCATGGTCTTGGTTTCAGTTAATTTTTAATAATGCGCTGATATATTACGCACTTATTCATATAGCATCATTTTCATACTTCAACTTATTGATGTATGCATTATTTATTGGCTTATCAATTTTTGCTTATACCAGCTTAATGGATAGACATCCAATAGCTGTAGCCACAGAAATTGCCAAAGCAGCTTTGGGTATATCTTTAATCTATAGACTCGAGGGTTGGTTTGATATAGATGACTATATAAGTGGAGCCACAATAATTATGATTGTCTATATATTGATATCTCTTATAGCGAGTTACTATTTTACATATATAGAGCGTAGGAAAGAATCTATTTCTATTTAAGCTGTAGGCTTTTGCCAGATAGTTGCTTTTTGTTCTGGAGTATTGACATTTTTCATAAATGAATCGTCCTCAACTTCTATAATCTGAATGTCTGAATTGATCAATACTTTGCGAGGACAGCTATACCCCATACTTAAAAAGCTCAGTAATCTTGGATAGGCCTTTGGTTCCCAAAGAGTAATCAATGGCTCTGGAAAGTTGGTCTCTGGATTGTAGTAACAAGTAGCCATCTTCGCACTATTCCTATTCTTGATCAGAACTGAAAGGTGTTCTTCTCTTAAAAGGGGTTGATCACAAGCCACCACAAGCCATGCTGCATTGGGATTGTACTTAAAAGCACTTAGTATTGCGCCATAAGGTCCTAACCCAAGAAATGAATCTGCAATAATTGGTATGCCATGATCAGATTCTATTTTATCCGCTTTAGAGATAAAAGTTTGAGAAGTTATCGATCTTAATTGCTCCGACATGAATATTTCTTGTGGCATCCCATGATATTTTATCTGAGACTTATCCTCTCCCATTCTTATGCTTTTTCCGCCTGCCAATACTAAACCATTGATAGGAGGAATAGATATTTTGGATCTGATAAATGAAGAAATATCATTAATGGAGCCTATTTGAAAAATGGGTACTTCTTTTCCTTCCAACTTTTTCAAAATAAAATCAAATGGTGCATCAATACCATCATCCAGTACAATAGCTATTATATTAGTCAGCCTATCTAACTTTCTCTTTAAGGAATCTCTTTTGCTCAGGCAAATGATAGGAATTTGGTTTGTTGCATCAAAATGATTAGCATTTACAAAAGCTAAATCATTCTGCTGACATAGGAGTTTCTGATCAAAAGCATTTAACTTTTCATCAAATCGATATTCGTGATGAGAGATCATATCCACAAGTTGGGCGCTTGGTGCCTGTTCGCTTCCCTCTCCATGGTCAGCATCAAGGTATACTGATTTTACCTCATCTCCGAGTGTTGACTTTATACTATTAACAATGTTTTCAATTAATCCACACGGGGCACCCAAAAGCCCAATCTCTTGCTTGGCATATAGACCAGATATCGGCCTAATTAGCTTAGCGTGCTTTTGATGTTTATTTGTCATAATCGCTTTTGCCACCAGTTTTTTTGATTAACTCCGTTGACTTAATCACGATATCATGCGAGAACCCTTTACACATATCATAGATCGTCAATGCGGCAACCGATGCACCTGTCAATGCCTCCATCTCTACTCCTGTTTTGCCTTCTACTTTAGCGGTTGCCACTATAACTACTTCGTTATGCTCGTTTAGTCTTATATCTACAGCACTCTTGGTTAATGCCAAAGGATGACAGAGTGGTATAAGTTCACTTGTTTTTTTTATGGCCATAATTCCTGCTACGATCGCTGTCTGAAATACTGGCCCTTTTTTAGTATGTATTTCGTCATCAGATAGTTGTTGTATCACCTCATCAGGCAAAACAACTATTGATTGAGCGATGGCTGTTCTACTTGTCACTTTCTTATCGGAGACATCCACCATAGTTGGATTACCCTCTTTGTCCAAATGCGAAAACTTTTTGTCTATGTTTTCTCTCATTTTATTCACTTTTCAAAGTTACAGTCGCCCCCAATTCTATTTTACCTCCTTTAATCACTGTGGCTGTCATACCGCCATGACCCCTCATCGCATTGTATCCACCCGGACCTAAATTTTGCTCCATGCGAGAGCAGGGCACACAGTTGCCAGTAGATCTTAGTATGACATCTTCTCCGATCATGAACTCCTTTTCGGAAAGTGCCAATAAATTCAATCCGCTAACTACTATATTTCTTCTTAGGTCCGATGGTTTTACCTCTTTATTCATCAAGGCTGATATCATATCAATATGTTCTTTTTGTATTAACGTGACCATTCTCTTACCACCTTTTTTAGAATTATGATCTCCTGCTAATCCTTCTTCCATTGATACTTTGACAGACTTCACTTCTTGTAACGCTGCTTTCCTCTTAGGCCTTACTCCTATCCATTCCACAGCTCCTATCTGAGGCATTATTTTTTTTAATTCATTGATGGTTTTCATGCTTCTATTAATGTTTAACAAGCTTATTCATCATTTGACTCAACCTTTGCATATAGATGCTCTTTCGATCAGACGAGTACCCAATAAAGTGATCCAGATATGCACCGTTCTCATCAAAAAGTATGAAATATGGATATCCACTCATTTCTGAATATTTGTAAAATTCATTCAGTTCATCTTTATAAATACTACTCTTATCATCTATAAATCTGAAATTGAAGATTTCATCATTGTTTAACTGAAATTTCTGTCTATTTGAGACATATAAATAAATATGATTTATGTCGGGATATAAACTATCGACATAACCTTCTAATTCATTTATTGATTCTAAGCAAGGTATACAAGTCTCATTCCAAGTCTCCATAAGAATTCTTTGCCCCTTTTTGAGTTTAGGCCGCTCTCCATTGGAATCAATCAACAACTCCATTTGCAACTGGAGATTTTCCTTTAATGGACCGCTTTCTAATATTTCAGAAAACCTTTTTTGCACACTGATACTATCTTTCCAATCTTGGTAGTAGGTATTAGAATAAAAATAACCGAAAAATACAGCTAACCCAAGAAGAACTAATTTAGATGTTTGTTTACTCCCGAAAATCATAAAAATCAGCCAAGCGAAATTCCACAATATGGGATTTAGGATATAGTTTTGCTCTTTTATTATAAAAAATGATAGCAATACATATAATGCTGGAAAGGAAGAGATAATAATTTTAGATTTTCTATCCTCTAAATGAGAATTAGTGCTTTGAAGGAAAAATATGATTAATGAGCTAAATAGAAATGACAAAAAAGTATTAAAGTCACTTGAATAATCAGCAGATAACATTAAGACACCCCAAATAAGACTTATAAGTATTGACAGAAAATAGATCATTTTGTGATTTTTTTACATTTAAAAAAAACATAATTATGGATTTACAACAATTTTAGTCTTGATCCAAATTATCTTCATCTACTCATGCATAGACGATTCTGCAGACTATCTAAGTCGAGCTAATTTTATTAATGAAAATATTGAAAATCTAAATTCAGCTTATATCGAATTAATCCAGGATGATAAGAAAATCATTTGGTTAGATAAAATTGCTTCAATTTTGAATAATACAACTGATATAGAACATATAAATCTGTTAAAAAAACTAAGTTCTATTCTTATTAAAGAAGATTTCGGTCCAGAATTAATGAAAAAAGGGGATGGATGAAAAAATCACCCATCCCCTTTATATATAATTTCGAGATGATAACAATCTACATTACTGCCCGTCCTGCAGTAAGATTAATTGATAACCCTATCTCATCATTAATGAATTTATCTCCTAAATCTTCAAATACTGACTTAGAGTTATAATTGATACCCCACTGTGTTCTATCTATAGTGAATTGTGGTGTGGTGACAGTCACTTGTCCATCATTGACATTGATCATTGCTTTGAATCCAATCGCTTTAGTAATTCCTTTAAGTGTCAAATTACCGTACACGGAACTATTGGCAGTTTCATCACCAGACAATGTCACTACTTTACTAATTTCGAAAGTCCCCGTTGGATGCTCTGCTACATTAAAAAAGTGATCTTCTTTACCTTCAGAGGTCCCCTTTAAATGAGCCTCCAGTCCTGCTTTCATATCTCCATCCATATCAGTATTGGTAATGGAATTCATATCTAATACGAATGAGCCTCCAGCCACTTTATTATTATCAATGGTTAGAGAACCTTGCGCTAATTTTATAGTCCCTTCGTGTGTGCCTGTGGGCTTTGTCCCTACCCAATTAACAGTACTGGCATCTGTATCTACTGCTATAATATTACCTGTGGCGGCTTTCACCTCTACTGCTTCGGTTACCTCTGCCTTTTCTCCTTCAGTTTGTTTACATGATTGACTCAAGAATAATCCTGCAAATAAGAATAATCCTAATAAATTTTTCATAATCTCTGTTTTGAACTTTTTTTCCAATATAAAGACCTTATAACGCAAAATGTTTAGGACTAATATGTCAATCGGTTTTTCTTAATGTTATCATCGTGATTTCTGGCCACATACCCACTCTTCCAGGAAAAGCCAACATACCAAATCCTCTGTTGATATACAGTCTTTGATGATCGACTTTGTGTAGTCCTATCCATCTCTTATACCTATACCTAACTGGACTCCACCTTAACCACTTATAGTCCCATCCAAACTGCATACCATGAGTGTGTCCACTTAATGTTAAATCCACTTGACGTGGAAATTTCAATACCTTTTCGTCCCAATGAGAGGGATCATGTGACATTAAAATATTGAATTCATCCATACCAACATTACGATATGCTTTATCTAAATCACCCTTTTTAGGAAAAAATCGTCCTGTTCCCCAATTTTCTACCCCGACAAGTCTGATACTTTCATTTTCTTTTTTGATCAATCTATTATCATTGAGGATAAGGTCAAAACCCATATATTGAAACTTGCCTAAAAAATCATCCCAATACGCCTTGCGTTGATGCGGATCTCTTGGCCTGCCAACATAATCATGATTGCCCAATACAGCATACTTGCCCAAGGGTGCCGTAAGTTGAGCAAAAGTGTCCATATACGGATCAATCTCATCCTTATACTGATTGACCAGATCACCAGTAAATAATATTAAGTCAGGTTTTTCATCTTGGATCATTTTGATTCCTTGAGCTACTTTCTCTACACTATCCCAAGTTCCCGAATGAATATCCGAAATATGCGCTATCCTCAAACCATCGAATGCCAGAGGTAAATGAGGAAAAGGAATGCTAATTGGAACAACTTGAAAATTGTACTTTCCCCGAGTCATACCATAAATCATAGAAAGAAAAATAAATACAATAACCCCAACACAAAATGTCACCCAAAACTCCCAAGCTGAATTGCTCCATATATCAAAACTATTTCCTCCATAAATGATAATTGAGCCTAAGCTATATAACATCACATAAATGAGCTTGCAACTGAATAAGGCGAAGGCAAATCCAATTAAATAATTATTCATACGTGTTCGTGGATAACTCAATCGCCCATTGCTAAAAATTAAGATGGATAAGGCTAAATATCCTAAGATAGCAATAACCGCATATATGACCTGAGGCCCTAAATAATAGAAACCGATATCAAAACTCCTATTGAATGATCTAATTATGGTGTAATCCAATAGACTAAACAACCCCACAATAATTAATAAAGGAAGAACACGTAGAATCATGATAGACAAACTAATTTTATAATAAAAGAGTTTTTTATCTACCAAACTTTTGATTAGAGTAGATTTGTCTCATCAATAAAATTATATGCAAAATCATATTTCCGAAGACACTCTCTTATTCTTGTCTGAGCTTCAAGAAAACAACAATAGAATATGGTTTGAAGAAAATAAACCAAGATACAAGTTGATCCATCAAGAGATTAAGGCTTTTTTAGCCAACTTGGTGGAAGAAATGAGTAAAAATGATCAAATAGAAAAATCAAAAGTTTTTCGGATTTATCGTGATGTCCGATTTAGTAAAGATAAAACACCCTATAAAGGTCATATTGGTCTATCGATGAATAGACAAAAGCCTGCTCTCAGAGGAGGATACTTTTTAAGAATCATGCCCGGGAATCAATCTATGTTGGCATGTGGATTTTGGAACCCAAACCCCACTGACTTAAGATTAATTCGAGATAATATAGCATTAGATGTTGAGCGATTTGAAAAAGCCATACACTCTAAGTCTGTATCCTCCACCTATGGTTCGATGGTAGGTGATGCAGTCAAAACGGCTCCTAAAGGATTTGATAAAAACCACCATGCTATCGAATGGCTCAGATACAAACAGTTCATTTTCACAAAATCATTCAGTGATATTGAAGTAAGTAATCCCAAATTTCTTCAATCCGTAGTAGGAGCTTATGGCGACATTAGACCCTTTTTTGACTATATGAGTGACATACTTACACACAATCTTAATGGAGAACCCCTTTATACTTAAATTTAATTGCTTATTTTAGAGAACCCAATTAGTCAAAATCGGCATCCCACGAGCATTTCTGCCAAAATATTCTGGACTTAAAAATATTTGACCCATCGAAAATAATGAGTTATTAGCCGCATTTAGAAGAGACGAGGATGGTGCTTTATCTGAATTCTATGATCGCTTTTCGTCTCCTATGTACACTGTCATCCAAAGTATCATAAGTGATCCAATAAGATCTGAGGCAGTCTTAGAAAAAGCCTTTTTAACACTTTGGAAGGACAAATTTAATGTCGACCTCAAAAAAAATACATTATTCGCGTGGGCCATCTCAACAGCGAGAAGTGCCGCTTTAGCTGAAATAGGGCAAGATGCAGCCTCCTCAGAAGAAGTACAATTACTCAACTCTGATAGTAAAGCTCAAAAACTCTTGAATCCCAGTTATAAAAAAGTCCTCAACTTGATTCTACTTTTAGGCAATTCAATAGATAGGACTTCCCATATAATGAGGATCCCGAGTAGCAGTATCAAAACCAGACTAAGATTGGGTATTAGTTCTCTGCGTGATAAAATTGATCCAGAATCTAATAGATTCAAAGGTTCTATCATGATCAATACCTAACTATAATCAATATATAATGACACTACAAGAGATTAGGGTATCCGGATTGTTAGAACAGTATGTTATTGGGGCTATCGATCAAGATCAAAAAGAGATCGTAGAAAACGCTATAATCGAATTTCCTCAGCTACTTTCTGATATAAAAGAGATAGGGACTGCTCTGGAACAATATCTAACTATATATCAAGAATCACCTACACCATTACTAAAAGAAAGAATAATCTCAAGTATTGACTCAGCGCCAGCAGTTACGCCTACATCTCGAAGGTTAGTTACTTCTAAAACTAAAGCTCCTTCTAAGTCAAAATCAAAAAAGAACAATCCATCTGATTTCGACTTAATAAAAGCTATCGGTT
Organism: Saprospiraceae bacterium; assembly: GCA_020629515.1. Classification (GTDB taxonomy): domain Bacteria; phylum Bacteroidota; class Bacteroidia; order Chitinophagales; family Saprospiraceae; genus GYS-P2D. The sequence continues at coordinate 46,039 of JAHDDE010000023.1, forward strand.
TGAGTCTTGCTGGATTATTTTTAATGAGTTCTTTGTGGCTTTGGATATCCTCAAATGGAGCAGAAGAAAAGCACCAAATAGTTATCAATCAACTCAAAACAGACATAGAAAAAGAAAAAGAAATCAACAATGGTCTACAGCTGCAGATAGATCAATTAGGTGAGTTATATAAGCAGAACAACAAAATCTATCATATGACTCCAGCTCGTAGATACCCCTTGAGTAGATTATATCTCATTGATGTACCTGACTCACAAAAAAAATTCTTACATATCGGAAATCTTCCACCACTACCCGTCAATGGTCGTTACCAATTATGGACAGTTGGAGCAAATGGTCAAGTAGCAACAAGCGCAGTAATCAGTGAATCAAATGATTTTATCTCGGAAGTTGAAATAGCTCAATCAACCTCACTTATACTTTCTATTGAGACCAACCCCGACTTAGTAAGACCAACAAGAAGGAATATCGTTGGTAGCTTTAGTTTCAATTAACGGATACTTTTAATACTCCGACGTACTTTGTTTATAAAAATATGTGTGATCAGGGTATCTATCTAATAATTGAGGTTCATTAAAATAGTCTAACACCCCAAAGACATCGCCAGTAGCTATCGCTTTTTGAAAATAGTCTAAGGCCTTAGCCTCCTCTCCAATGAGGTCATAGTAAAGGCCAATTCTGTAAGTACAAATTTGACTTTTAACTTCGTCCCCTCTTTTGAGGTTATCGAGGATTTGATCAGAATGTTTTTCTTTGCCTAATAGAATTTCTGATGCCAAAACAGGAAAAGCAAATCTGCCATACTCCGTTATCTTAATTAGACTTTTATAATCTCCATCCCATTTGACTTGGGATAAAAGGTCTTCACCATATTTTTCATATAATTCAAACACCTTGTTATATTGTTTCATTCTAAAATGAGCATATATCACCCATTTTAAATTTAAAATATCAAAATTCTCTTCATTGACTTTAATCAGGTGCGAATAGAGCGCATAGGCCAATTCCTCCTTATTATTAGCTAAGGCGATATGTGCCATACTATGGAGCTCGGCCTCAAAGTAGCGATTGGCTTTATAGCCTTCGTCAAATAAACTGATAGCCCGTTCAGCAGTAAAGTCATCATCAAAAACAATCCGTAGATAAATTTTATGATAACTTTCTTCGAGCATCTTAAAATGATACTCATATAATGGACCCTTTTTACGACTCATCGTATAGACCCGAGCCCTTTCCTTCAATACTTTTTGTAGAAAGGGCTGATCATCTTTGTACTGATCTAATTCGACATTGTCTAAGAAAAAGGCTGCTTCATCTAAGACTCCTCCTAATCTACCAAACAAAAGTCCATTATACAGAGAAAATTTATCCTCGAATCTGTGATAATTATCGCTCATCATGCGAAAAGCTTCATAATATTTACCTGATTGCGTAGCGATGGTAGTTTCTATTAATCGTTTCTCATAGTCAGAAGGGTTTTTAACATTAGCCTCTACTTTTTTCATATGTTTTCGCGCCGTAACCAAGTCTGGATAATACAAGAAAGCTTTCTGTATATGTGCTTGCACAAATGTTTCGTCTAATGCTAAAGCTTGATCCATCAAGCTCCGCTTCAAGTTGATGATGCGATTGTAATCGGGATTATTAAATTCATAATAGTACGGATTCTTAACTTGAAGTGATTTTTTATAGAGCTTATAGGCTTTATAATTTGGAGGGTCCGAATCGAGATCTAAGTACTGATATTTGTCATCTGCCAGATAAACTAAGATGAGATTAGATACGTCTTTGGCTATTCTCTCAGGATCATTTTTATCTGTAAAGACTGACTTCAGAGTAGTAATCGTAGTGAGATCCTTAGCATCTATCAACTTGATGTTAAAGATGTATTTTTCCCCTATCTCTATATACGTACCTGTAAAATATATATCCGCTCGTGTTAACTCAATTAAATTGACATCAGAAATATCTCCATCACGGGTAAGGATGTCTCTGAATACAACAGGATTGACTACTTTGAATTTTGTGAGATTATTTATGTTGTTTTCTATACTCTCAACCGCATGATTAGACACATACTGACCAAGAGTGTTTTCTTCACTCTCAGAGAGAGGTCTAAAGGGCAGAATGGTCACCACACTCTTATCAGATAGTTGTTCTACATGTTCTCGCTTTATTATAATTTTTTCTCCACTGGTTTTGAGCACCATCTCCCCTCCATCATGATAGTCGGACCACGATCCGTTGCGAGGATATTGATCAACACCTCTCATCCTGAACTCATTTTGTAAGTCCATCACTATTTCACTAAGTGTAATATATCCATCAGCATTCAGATCCGATTCTGAAGACTCTAAACCATTAAGTAAAATGCCAGTGAATAGCGAATGTCCTTTAGTAGATCCCGAATCGTAGGCCACCTGATCCCAACCTGCTGATACCAAAAGGTTACGACTCATATTATCCGTCAGATGGGAGTAATCTACAGATGTCGCTCCTCTCGATTTAGTTAATCCTATACTGTTTTTTAGTGCTATCCCAGTATGACAAGCATCAAATATGACGGATATGTGAAAGGCTGGCAATTCAGCAATATGATCCAATAGTTGGTCTATCTGAATATAGCTGGATAAACCACGAGAATCCGCCAGATCTCCATCTGAAGGAATCAGATAGCCTGTCTGCTTCACTCTACTACCTATACGCTTTTCTTCTACATGGCCGTGTCCAGCGTAATAAATCAAAAGTTCATCTTCTGGCTGCAGCTTATTAGGGATAATGTCATAGATGACTTCTTCGAGGCGGTCTTTGCTAGCATCAGTATTAAGGATGGGCGCAACAATATTCTTATAGCCGTACTTGTTTTCAAATATATCTGATACACCTAACGCATCATTCCTTGCATTCTCCAGATCCAGCCAGTTAGTGTAGTGATCTATTCCTATGGTAAGGATGTACTTGTCCCCCCCTGTCCTCTTCAGATCAGATTGATTGATAGGTTTTAAGCCTCGCATACCATTTTGGGCTCCACATATGATGGACAATAAAAGTATATAACAAGTCAGTCTATATTTCATCAATTCTCTATGCGCTTTCATTTCTATTTCCATCAGTTTGTCACTACTATGAGACGTAAGTTTATTCTATTAGAACAAACCCTGCCCAATTATAAGCATCATAGAACCGGTCTCGCATTTCTAATTGGGTGGTATTAAATGCCTTACGAATCGTTAAGCCTTCTTCTAAATAATTTCTGTAAAAAGAAATCATAAAATCCTTAGTGGCTCTATCTGGCACTTGCCATAGAGACATAATAATATTTTTTGCACCAGCCATTTTAAAAGCTCGCTGTAGTCCAAAGACTCCTTCTGTACCCACAATGTCTCCTAATCCTGTCTCACATGCGGAGAGTACTACGAGCTCAGTATGTGATAGATTCATGTTACTGATCTCATAGGCCGTAAGTATACCGTCATCTTCCACATCCACTGTAGAATTATATTTTTCATTTGCTCCAGCCATTATCAATCCGGATCTCAGCATAGGGTTTTCTTGATCTATCAAATTAGCCAATGTTCGTGGTGTATCCTCATTTTCTTTTTGAAGAAAATAACCATGTGTAGCAAGATGAATGATTTTAGGAGAATTGCCCTTTATACCAATATGTTTAAACTGTGCTTCTGTGGCATCATTACCTACCACTTTATGTATGTTGATATTGGCATCTGTGGCTAATTCTTCAATCTGATTGATCTCCTTTTCTGTCCATCTGAGATATTGCCAATCGTCCACTGCATCTGCTGATCGCATAGCAGTAATATCTTTATCCCTATCTTGCTCATTTTCATAGCTAACCGCACCTAATAAATAAATGTCCTCCTCACCAACAGCATGATATTCATTACCTATAGATCTTGTACTGAGCATATTGATCATAGTATATCTATCCGCCAAAACCATCTCTTCGTCAATGCTAATAGCCGATAAATTCAAACGATTCAAAATCCCACAAGCAGAATAATATATCACCTCCTTATCTTCTAATGCTTCTGATAAAGGAGCCCAGATTAAATCGTACAAATTAGTCTTTTGCTCTTTTGATGCGAGTCCTCTTGAGGAGGAACTATATAGTCTATTGACATAATCTACATCTCTCAATGTGGCATTAATCACGCTTTCTAACTTTGAGCTTTCGAATAACGGAATGAAACTTATTGAATTTTTCTCTCCGTCGGCTATCAAGGCAGCATATTGGTTCTCACCATCAGAAGACATTATTTTAAAATTTATGAATTCGATGGCTACTTCATTGGGTTGTAGCATATTTAGAAGATCAGACAGATCTGTAGATTTAAGACGTTGTTCATTTCTAAAGTGTGAAGAGGAACGTGCAAAGATTTTTTCAATTTCACCTATTCTAACTTCTGCAGTACTTATCTCATTTTTATACTGTTCAGCGTCTTTATACCACTTTCCTAATTCTTTTTTTATTGATAACCACTCATCAAAATATTGAACATTCGTTTCATCTTCGGAGCTAAGTATATACTTTCTTGTTTGATTAGAAGCATCGAGTAACATTCCTTTTTCGAATAGACTTATATCAAATATGCTGCTATAGATGTTTTCATCATTTGTCTTTAATCCGAGATTTTTTAGCAGATCAAAATCTCCAACTATTCTATCTTGAAAAATCATTCGCTCCTCTTCAGATAGATGATCCAATCCTCGATTTATAATGGTTTTCTTAATGTCTCCATTTTCTATGGCATAGTTTTTCGCCTCCTCATATTGTTCATCAATAATTAGTGCTTCAGTCAATTGGTGATGGGCTTCGGCATACAGCAGATTATATTTTTCAAATATCTTGCTATATCTCTGTTCTGATTCTTTTAGCAAATCAATTCCTTTTTGGCGTTTGCCAATATCAAAACTGACTTTTCCCAGCTCTTTAAGTGCCTTTGCATAGTAAGAATGCTCTTCTCCTAAGGCATTTTTTATGATAGATGCACATCTGGCATAGAGATCTTCTGCCCCTTCAAGATTATTGAGTTGACGTTCTATATTACCCAAATTCCTCAATGTGTTAGCATAATAATAGTGCTCTTTACCTAAGGTTAACTCTACTATTTTAGCACATTCATTATATATACTTTTAGCTTCATCATATTCCTCCATGAGGATCATTAATGCCCCCAGACTGTACAATCCTCCTGCATATTCCAAGCTCTGATCACCGACACTTATCTTTCTAACATCGATTGATTGCCGAAAGTATTTTTCTGCCTTTTCATAAAAGCCCATCAATCGATAGAGATCCCCAAGATTATCAAGACTTTTGGCATACATATAGTGATCCTCTCCGAAACCCACTTTATAAAGATCAATTCCTTCGAGAATTAATGGTTCTGCTTCTCCGTATCGTCCCAGTTCCTTGAGTATCATACCATGGTTATAAACACTTATGGCATAATCTATATGACTATGACTGATAGCTCTTTTTCTTCCCTCCAGACACTTTCTGTAATACTTCTCTGATGTTCCATAGTTGCCCATGTAGAAGTGAATACTTCCCAATCTATTAACAGTATATAGCGTAGCAGGATGATCGTCTCCTAATCTAATCTTACGCATTTCATATACTTCATTTAATATATTCAAGGCATTTTCATACTCACCTTTGATCTGGTATAGTGCCCCTAACTCTCCCATTGCCCAAGTCAAATGAATCTTTTTCTCATCGTCTATTTTCTGATAGATCGATATACTATGATTGATTTGTTCTCGAGCTAATTCAAACTTTTCTTGACGTAAGAACAGCATTCCTTTAATATGACTGATCTCCGCCAGTAGGCTGCTATCTGCGATGGAGTGGTCTAATGAGGCTATTATCTCGATTTCTTGTTCTACGCTGTCTAATCTGCTCTCATGCTTTTGCGAAGCGTTAATTTTAATAGCCCTTATATCTAAGCGTGTATGTTCATAATCACTGAGTGATTCATTTTTCTTTAGCGATTTTATATAGTCTAATGCATAGTCTTCACCCCAATAATTCCAAAGACTATCTATTGTATTCAATTGAATATTAATCTGAGCCTTTGTAATCACAGGCATCAAAAGAAATAATATGTATATATAGTATCTCATCATCACTACTCTATCAATACAAATCCAGCCCAAGCATGTGCATCATAAAAACGGTCTCGCATTTCTAATTGTGTCATATTGAATGCCTCCCTTATAGTAAGACCATCTTCTAACCAATGCTCATAAAAAGTCACCATAAAATCCTTTGTCTGTCGATCTGGAATTTGCCATAGCGACATGATGATATTATCAACTCCCGCCATCTTAAATGCTCGCTGTAGCCCAAATACTCCTTCACTCCCTCTAATATCACCTAAGGCCGTCTCACATGCAGAAAGCACCACGAGCTCAGTATTGGACAGATTCATATTACTAATCTCATATGCTGTCAAAATGCCATCTTCACGCAAGTAAGTGCTTTCGCCCCCCGACCACACATGATTACCTCCTGAAAGAATCAAACCTGACCGTAGCAAAGGATGATTGGCTAACTCAAACTTATTGCTTGCTAAAGAATCCGTAGACTCGGGATCTGAAATAAAATATCCATGTGTAGCGAGATGTATAACCTGTGGTGAAGGAGTATTAGTGCCTATGGCTTTGAAATCTTCCTCGGTACTCTCGACGCCTGATCGATAGATTACATCAAAACCTGAATTCCTAAATTTATCCGTTATTACTTGAGATTCCTTGATCGTCCACTTTAGAGGCTTCCAATTGTTACCATTTATAGATCGTGTAACTAAATCAAAGTTAATATCCTCTGAATTTCTTGCGCTTTCAACTATCAGAGTAGTGTCCAGCTCAAATCTCTCAAAATCAACTCCTCCGACGACATAGGCACTTCCTTTTAATCCACTATATGGTTCATCTACTATAGCCCGTGAACTCATCATGTTGATCATCTTATAGTTATCAACTAAGACGGTTTCTTCATTGAGCGCAATAGCATTTAAGTTTAACCTATTGATTAATCCAACTGGAGCAAAATAAATCGTGTGAGCGCCATCTAATAGATCCTGTATGGGCTCTATAAGTAACTCATATAGACTCTTTTGCTCCTCGTTATTACTGATTAGACCTCTAGTTGCTCCTCCATAGAGATCATTGATATATTGAGCATTTCTATTATGACTATTTACTGATTTTCCCAGCTCCTCTGCTCCACATAAGGTTCGGAATCCAAGAGGACCCTCATGTGTTAAAACTATTGCGGTATAAACTAACTCCTCCTGTGCAATGTATCTTGTAACATTAGAATCAATCATAGAGAACTCCACTATAATCTCTCCCGGCTCAAGCGTCTTATATACCGACGATCCTCTTACTGCATTGCTCTGTTGTTCATTTTTGAAAAGTGTATAGGCCTTTGCCAAGATACTTTCTTTTTGACCGATCTCAGTTTTAAGACTATCTATCTGTTCTTCAGTAGCTTGCGCCCCTTCATAATACTTTCCTAACTGACTTTTTGACTCCTTGATACTTGCATAAACATCCTTCATTTTTTGATCGCCTTGATTTAGCACAAATTCTTTAGTACGCAAAGAAGACATTAGGTGCAAACCCTTTTCAAATAATAAGGTCTCATATACAGACTCCATGGAGACTGTAGATTGTGTGGTTAAACCAATCCGTTCTAACAGATCAAATGAACCTATTACGTTCTGGTGATACGCATACTTTTCCTTCTCTGACATATATTCAAAGGCCGCTTTCAATGCGTCGATAGTATAATTCGTATTTTCAATAGCCATCTTAAGAGCCTTATCATACGCTTTTGTATTATACAAACTCTTTATGGTACTTATCGCCAATCCTGTAGAGTTGCTGTGTCTAGGTGGCCAGATATCACCCCTCACTTCCTTAGTCTTAAAGAATAGAGGGGTGGCTTTTGTATCTTGACCCTGATAGTGATAATAAAGGGCTCTTAGATTGTAAACTTGGCTTTCTCTATACCTACCCATATCAGTAGAGGAGAAAGTTATATCTTCTAACTGGTTTATATACTGGTCTGCCTCATCAAACTTACCCAAATAAAAAGCATCGAATACCAAATTATTTAGACAAGTCATATAGCTATCATGATTTTCATCAAAGTATAAAGCAAAAATTCGTAATACTTCCTTTTGCAATTCATAGGCTTCCTCCAATCCTTCTTTAGTCGAACTCAATGTAGAAGCTAAACTGTTCAATGAATTAGCATAGTTATATGAGTCTAATCCTGCAGTGTTTTTATAGTATTCAATAACTATTCGTTGCATCTCTACTGCCTCATGGATCCTTCCGAGATCGCCTATCATTCTAGACTTATTATGCAATATATTCGCATACGGTTCACTATTCTCACCTCTGATAGTCGCAATCCCCTCGAGAGCTTCATCATAAAAGCCTTCTGCTTTTTCGAATTCTTCTAAGTAATTGTATATGATTGCCAGGCTATTACAAGTTCTATAGTACAATTCGGTATCAGTAGCGTTGAGTTGTCTAAATATGCCTATCACTTCCAGCAATGCCTCTTCAGACCCTCTATAGTCATGCATACGTCTAAGTAAGATGGCCTTATTCCGTAACACGTTGGCATAGTCTCTACTTTTGCCCCCACTGACTTCAAGCATACTTAATGCCTTGGTGTAAGCATCAACTGCATTTTTATACTCACCCCTCCATTTAAGTGAGATCGCTTTAGCATTGTGAAATTCCCCTATTCTCGCATGGATCTGTCCTAAGTTGTTGATAAAAATGCTCTCGGCCAAGTTGAACAATGAATCTATACCTGTACTCTTCTGTAGATACGTTTTATGATATGCCAGCTCCTGAAGGGCAAGAGCTCGATACAATGATTGATCATCAGGTTCATCCAATATTTTGAGTCCTTTATTAGAATAGTCAACGATGGTTTGGTGATCTTCACTCACAACAGCAAAACCAATTAAAATGCGAGCATAATCATATGACAAAGTATCCCTATTAGACAAATAGTAATCTTTGGCCCGATTAAAGTATAACAAACTCAATGAGTCTGTATCATCATGTTCATAATGGACATACCCTCTTAAGATATTAGCTTGTGCCAACTCATCTTGTGTTAGCTCGTAGGATACCACAAGACTATCGATTGCGTCTATATTGTTATCTTCTAAATTATACCAGTAGTCACGTTCCAGTTGACTTAACTTCTCGACAAAAGGAGATTGTTGCGCATTGAGATTAGCGCTAAAAAGAGAAATTAAAAACAATGTATATCTCAGTCGGTTCATAATTTTTCTAACAGTTATTAAGCTTGTGAGAACAATAAATATCTTGCACTACTCTCATTTCATTTTTTACTCTATTAATACAAACCCAGCCCAAGCATAGGGGTTAAAAAATCGATCTCGCA
>JAHDDE010000024.1 GCA_020629515.1 Saprospiraceae bacterium
ATAGTGATGGAGATGGGGTTTGTGATGCGGATGATCTTTGTGAAGGTTTTGATGACGGTATGGACGAAGACAGTGATGGCCTCCCTGACGGATGTGACGATTGCGATAATAGAACTTCTGGCGATCCTTGCGATGATGGTGATATATGTACTATTAATGATGCCATTAATGAGAATTGTGAATGTATAGGCACTTTTGAGGATGCTGATGGAGATGGAGTCTGTGACGCTGATGACATCTGTTCAGGTTTTGATGATGAATTGATAGGTCAACCATGTGATGATGGCGACCCGTGCACTACAAATGATACTTATGATGGAATGTGTAATTGTATCGGATCAACTGTTAATTGTGAAACCGGAAATCTTATTGCTCAGGTATGTGACGATAATGATCCTAATACTATAAATGATCAAATTATATTGTTGGAATGTAATGGAGAAGTCTGCATTCCTTGTTCAGGAATACCTGATAATTCAAGAATAGGTGCATACTACTTACCGAATATATTTAGCCCAAATGGTGATAATATGAATGACAATTTCTCAATTGATTTCGAGCCTTCTATTTCAACAATTGATTTATTAGAAATATATGATAGGTGGGGAAGTATTGTTTATTCGGTTAAGAATATAAGTGTAGATGACTACGGTATGGGCTGGGATGGCACTATCAGTGGTCAGAATGCTCCAGCGGGGGTATACTTGTTTATTTTACAAGTAAGCAGTACTGATGGCTCCAATACTATGACCGAAACTGGTGATGTTACTTTGATCAGATAGTATTAACCAATTTTTCATTGTTGTGTCTAATTGGTTATCTTAATGATTAAATAATTACTATCTAAAATGAGAGTTTTACTCCTTGGTGTCTTATGCTTAATGCTGTGTAGCGTTGTTGGATGCAAATTGGACAATAAAGATGTTCTGAATGCACAAAATATAGAATCTGAATTTCAAAAATTATTGATTACGGCAAAACCTGGTCAGACTTTCCATCTTCCCGAAGGGAAGTTTGCATTTAATAGAAGTCTATCCTTGAATGATACTCCTGGTATCTCAATTATAGGGGCGGGCAAAGGTAAAACCATACTGGATTTTAAAGGACAAATAGAGGGTGCAGAAGGAATCTTAATTAAAAATGTCAAGGATCTTAAATTAATTGGGTTTACAGTATCTGATTCGAAAGGGGATGCCATAAAAGTTCAAGGATGTACTAATGTAACAATGAGAGATTTAGAAACGACTTGGACAGGTGGACAATTAGCCACTAATGGAGCCTATGGTTTATATCCTGTGAGCAGTACGAATGTGATTATGGAAGATTGTGAAGCCTCTTATGCTATGGATGCTGGAATCTATGTAGGTCAATCGACTAATGTTGTGGTTAGAAATAACTATGTGCATCACAATGTGGCGGGATTAGAAATAGAAAATACAATAAATGGTGAAGTTTATGGAAATAGAGCTATAGGCAATACATGTGGTATGTTAATTTTCGATATGCCCGATTTACCACAAGCTAATGGGGACCGGATTAAATTCTATGACAATTTTATGGAAGCCAATAATAGTCTAAATTTTGCACCAAAGGGAATGATCGTTAGTACGCTTCCACCTGGTGGGGGGATGTATATCATGTCCCATTCTAATATAGATGTAAGCAATAATGTAATCAAAGATCACAATACATTTGGGATTGCGGTGAATAGTTGGCTGATTACCGGTAATCCATTTGAGTCTCCAGAGTTTGATCCATATTCTACTAATATTGATGTGCACAATAACCAGATATCAGGTGGTAATAACCTAATGGACAATACTTCAGAGTTTGGTCAACTTTTAACCTTTGCATTAGATGGCCAGTACTACGATATTATTATTGATGGCTTGTTTAAGCCAGACTCTGAAGTTGAGGGTAGGCCAACTTCATATTGTTTTGCAGATAATGGGGAAGTTACCTTTGTCAATCTACAAATGAGTCTAGGGACGGGGCCTGCTGATATCAAAAGGAATAAGACACATGACATGTCTTCTTTTGATTGTAGTATACCAGATTTTGATACAGAAGATCATGATGCCTGGTTAGCTATAGACTAAATATTGGGTTATAAGATGAAAAAGATTGGTTTTAGCCTAGTTATTATAGCTTGCATACTTCTTGCTCAATGTGACTCCGATACAAAGTCAGACGTAACGATTCCTAATGAACCTTTTGAGCGCCTTTCTCAATACAATTTTTTTGAAGAACCATTGGAGCAGTTACGTGCTATTAATGGAGTATTGCCCTATGACTTAAATTCTCCTCTGTTTTCTGACTATGCTTACAAATCGAGATTTGTTTGGATTCCAGAGGGTGTCAGTGCACAGTATAGTACAGATCATGTTTTGGATTTTCCAATAGGGGCGGTATTGATAAAAAACTTTTATTACAATCACGACGAGCGTGATCTTGATAAAGGAAGAAGATTAATAGAAACTCGATTACTCATTAATCGAGGAGATGAGTGGGACGCATGGGGCTATATATGGAATGATGAGCAGACAGATGCTCATTATGATGTAATCGGAGGGATAAAAGAGATTTCTTGGATCGAAGAATCTGGTGTAACACAAAATGTCGAATACATCATTCCCAACAAGAATCAATGTAAAGGTTGCCATGCTTATAAGGACAAACTAAAACCGATTGGACCTAAAATCAAGAATTTGAACAAAGAGTTTACATATATCAATGATACAACGCTCAATCAGCTTTTAAAATGGTCCCAAGTTGGATTCCTTACTGATTTGCCAAGTCTCGATAATGCTCCAAGTGTAGCGGTATGGGACCAAGATCAAGAGTATAATGTTCATGACAGATCTATGGCTTATTTGGATATTAATTGTGGTCATTGTCATAATCCTTATGGAGCAGCTAATACTTCTGGACTAACTTTGACGACTGAGTCCGATTTAGGAACATCATTAGGTATTTATAAAGCCACTGTTTCAGCTGGTGCAGGTACTGGTGGATATAAGTATTCTATAGTACCTGGCAATCCACAAGAATCAGTAATGATTTATAGAATGAATTCTTTAGATCCTGGAGCGATGATGCCGGAGATCGGAAGACGGATGATTCATCAAGAAGGTGTGGATTTAATTTCAGAGTGGATTACTCAGATGGAGTCTATTGCGCCAGCATCTTCTCTATGAACATCACTTTAACATTACTATATATCAGTTGTATTCTTCATTGTTGATTATACAAAAGAGGCTATTTCCAAAAATCTTGAGATTTTGTCAAATTCTCTGACTGGCTATGTCATTCATCTAATAGGGTAGGGGAGAAACCTTCATTCGAGATATTCTTGTGGTATTATTCATAGATTCATAAGATTAGCAACAATGAAAAAACCAATTAATTCCAATTCAAAGAAAACTACAATGACTTCCCTAAACTCACAGGAAGTCTACTCTTACCTATCAATAGATCAAAAAGAAATGCTACACCTCTTGAAAATTGGTGATTCCAAAGCAATAGATTATCTATTTAGCGAATATTATGAGATGCTCTGTAATAGGGTATATCAAATAATAAAGGATAGAGAATATGCTGAAGACATAGTTCAGGATATATTCATGAATATCTGGAAAAAAAGAGAGCAGCTTGAGATTAAAATATCTATCAAAGCGTATCTGATGAGATCGGCTATGAACCGTTCATTAAATTTTATTAGAGACAATAAGGTGAGATTTCAAGAGATAGAAATTGATGTGGAAGATAATACCACTAGTATCCAATTGACATTGGAGAAAAATGATTTTGAGAGAAAGATACAAGCCTATATAGACATGCTACCGCCAAAATGTAAAACTGTCTTTATATTGAATAGATTTGATCAGATGAAATATAAAGAAATAGCAGAAATGTTGGATATCTCTGTCAAAACGGTCGAAAATCATATTGCTAAGGCATTGGCTTTTTTGAGAGTTAAAGTATATGGTGAAAGCGCCATAGCATGCTAGGATAGAATGTGAGATACCTCCATCAATTCATAAAATAAGACGAAGAAATTGTGTAGTTTGTTGGGTAAAATACCTGACAAACAATGGATAAACTAATATATATAGTTTGGATTGCTCTTTTAATAACATTAATACCTCTGGAGGGCAAAGGGCAAAATATCTTTCCCGAGATACTAAGCGTTAAAGAGCAATCCAAAGTTATTGATGAGATATTAGAGGATAGGTTGGACAATCTGCTTCCCAAACTTATGAGACGTGAAGGAGTAGATATGTGGGTACTTATATCTAGAGAGTATAATGAAGATCCTATCATGAAAACGATACTCCCCAGCACGTGGTTAGCAGCACGGAGGAGGACGATAATGGTCTTTTATGATAATGGAGAAACCCTTGATAAAATAGCCATAGCTCGATATAGTGTAGGTAAATTATTGAAAGGAGAATGGAATGTTGATGTCTATCCGGATCAATGGGAGGCGTTGATGACGATCATCAAAGATAAAAACCCTAAAAGTATAGCTCTGAACTATTCAGATAACTATGGTTTAGCGGATGGTTTGGTTAAAACCGAGTATAACTCGTTTATGAACTATCTTCCTGAATCAATGCACGACAGGGTGACTTCTGCTGAACGACTTGCAGTCGCTTGGTTAGAGACTCGAAGTGATATTGAATTGGAGATGTATCCGATGATCTGTAGAATGGGACACCTCATTTTACGTGAAGGCCTTTCAGAAAGAGTGATTCATCCTGGAATTACAACGACTGATGATGTGGTATGGTGGCTGAGACAAAGGGTTAAGGATTTAGGACTAGATACTTGGTTTCATCCGTCGGTATCAGTCCAGCGAGCAGATATGGGGAATAATGAATTCTTGAGATCTTTTAGCAAGAGACCTGATCAAGATATCATCAGACATGGAGACTTGGTTCATGTAGACTTTGGTATAACTTATCTAAGGCTCAACACAGACCAGCAACAGCACTATTATATACTGAAACCTGGGGAGGAAGATGCTCCTGAAGGCCTTAAAAGAGCTTTTGCCAATGGTAATAGAGTACAAGACATACTTGTATCTAATTTTAGAATGGGTAAAACCGGGAATGAAATATTAAAAGCTTCTTTGGATCAGGCCAAAGCAGAAGGTTTGAACGCATCGATTTATACTCACCCTATTGGTTTTCATGGTCATGCTGCTGGCCCTACAATTGGTATGTGGGATAAGCAGGGAGGAGTCAAAGGACCAGGAGATTACCCACTATTCGAAAACACAGCCTATTCTATTGAGCTTTTTGCTGCCACCGAAGTACCTGAATGGGGTGGTAAGCTTGTAAGAATTATGTTAGAAGAAGATGGAGTGTATTCTGATGATCAATTCTATTTTTTAGATGGTCGTCAGAAAGAACTTTTTGTCATTCCTCAATCAAGAGAAAAAATGGGTAAATAATGGGTAGGATTAATGGTATTTCTGTTTTAGGATTTTTGTTTTTATTACTTAGTTGTGGCTATAGTGTTGGCCAGACAAAAGCACTCGTTGGGGGTACTCTCATAGACGGTTTTGGAGGAAGTCCAATATACAATAGCGTGATTATTATTGAAAATGAAAAGATCATCAAAGTAGGGCATCAAGGTAACACGTTGGTGCCAAAGGATGCTGAAGTAATTTCAACTGAGGGAATGTCTATACTTCCTGGGCTTTGGGATATGCATGTACATCTGATGATCAATGGTCATAGTGATTACGCACATTGGGATACCGCATATATAGATGAACTTGCTGAAGTGGTTATGCCTGCATCTGCTCATCAACTTCTGTTGGCTGGAGTGACAAGTGCCAGAGATTTGGGAGCACCTTTAGAGGCCAGCCTCTCTGTCAGAGATAAGATCAACAGAGGTGAAATACCTGGACCGACAATGTATATGTCGGGCCCGTTCATACAACACCAACCTTATCCAGGTACAGAGGCTTTCAGATGGGGTGTCAACGGAGCCTCTGACGCCAGAAAAAAGGTAAAAAAATTGGCTGAAGCTGGCGTGGATTGCATCAAGATGGTTGATCAAGATCAGATGACTATAGAAGAGGTAAAGGCAGTAGTAGATGAAGCACATGCTAATGGCCTGACAGTTGTAGCTCATAGCCATCGACCAGAAGAAATACGAAGGGGAATCAAAGCAGGAATAGATTGTTTTGAGCATACTGGATTATCATCAGCTCCGGAGTATCCAAAAGATGTAATGGATATGATAAAAGAGAGAACGGCACAGATGAACTTAGGTCCACTATACTGGACCCCAACTGTGGAGGGGCTTTATAATTACGAATATGTGAGGGATAATCCTGAGAAATTGGATAATGATTGCTGGCACTTAGGTTTGCCAGATAATATAATAGCTGATATAGAGCAATCTATAACTTATCCAGGCAGACTGCCCTACTTTCAATTAACGCCGAGTAGACGTCCTACTTTAGAACGAAAGGTAAAACAGCTCATAGAAGCAGGAGTAGTCCTGCTTATCGGTACAGATAGCGGTATACCTATGAA
The DNA here is from genome assembly GCA_020629515.1 of Saprospiraceae bacterium. Lineage (GTDB taxonomy): Bacteria > Bacteroidota > Bacteroidia > Chitinophagales > Saprospiraceae > GYS-P2D. Next base: position 6,555 of record JAHDDE010000024.1, read on the forward strand.
GTTTCATTGCCAATCTACTTGGAATGAGCTGGATGTCTGGGTCAATGAATTTGATATTGATCCTATGTATGCCATCAAAGCGGCTACCTATTGGCCGGCTAAATCGCTTGGGGTCGATGATGAATATGGCACTATTAGTGAAGGGAAATATGCTGATATTATAGCAGTTAAAGGTGATGTGCTGAGATGGATATCGCTTCTGTCTGATGTAGACATGGTCATGAAACATGGGAAGATAGTGAAGCAGTAGAATAGAAGAGTATTGATTAGTGATGTCAAAAATTGTATTAATATAAATGACTCTCGGTTATTATTTCGCGCTGTAACGGAGAAATCTTATCCTCGAACTACTAATCTATTTTTAATTGTTGCGTCTTTTCGCAAAAACCTAAGAGCCGATAACTATTTTAACGCTTGCCTCTACATTATTTATAACCATTTTTTAAAGTTCATCTATCTCTTATTGTATGTATGCTGAATAAATCAAATTAATTATTGATTGAAATAAAAAAGGTTTGAATCAATTGATTCAAACCTTTTTTATATTAGTTGAAAGTATTATCGCCTATGCGATAGAACTTTGTCTTTGTCTCATATAGTTTAATCCGAAGATCACCATTAACACTGATAAACAAATCAATCCCCATTCTCCTAAAGTTGGGATGTCACCTGCAGAAACAGCAGGACAAGCAGCAGGTGTGTTTGGAGCTGGTGCAGTTTGAGCAAAAGAAATATTATCATACCATACTCCTGTAGGAGCATAGTTTGTAGCATAACTGTTGAACCCCCATCTTACAAGCTGATTTTCCCAAGTCGGATCTATAGCGATCGAAAGAGAATTAGAATGAGTCCAATCTGCAGCCGTCGAAGTGTCATAAGAGTCAAAATATGTTGTTGAAAATCCTGTAGCTGGATTAAGTACTTGGACAAAGGCACGCAACTCAACTAGATCTGGACTGCTTATATCAGGAGTGAAACCCGCCTCTGGAGTTAATCTATGATCAAAAGAAAAAGTGTAAGTTCCAATATCACTAGCAGTTATAGTTTGCTCCTGAAATAAATAGGCATCAATATATCGTCCTGCGGCATGATCCACATTGTTATAGTCACTGTAAGCATTTAAATATTGATTGTTACATCCGCCTAAATTACCATCTTCATTCGTAGACCTAGCTGAAGCAAATGCAGGTGTTCCATTAGAAGCGTCAAATGTAAAATAGTCATATACGTATGCAGTTCTGGCGTTGTCTGCCCAAACTAATGCTCCAACTTTCCAACCTCCACCTAACAAACCCATATCCGCAGGTGTAGTATATGACTCAAAATCATCGAAATAGTTAATCTGACTTGATGCAGGATAATAACATAAAAGTCCAGTAAGGACTAAACAAAAAATATTTCTTAGGTTTTTCATATCAAACGATTTATTAAGTGCATAAATATAATTAGTCGAACACAATTATTATTAATAATCTAAAATAACTTTAATAACATTTTAAAAAATCCTGTGGATAATAAGGAATTAACTTTTAATGAGCTCCTGACCTTATACCCTCCAACTTTTTACCAAAGGCAAAAAATAGTATACCAAAGAGTATGATCAATGCCGCTGGGAAAAATGCCAGATTATCTAAAGTAGCCTGTCCAGCTACCAGATCTGCGTCCATCTCACTTAGACCACTCTTGATAGCATTAGCTCGCTCACTATCTAACCAGCCACCGATGATCGGCTGCCATATGGATACCGCAAACATCCCTACACCACCCAAGAAAGAAAGTCCTAAGGCACCTGTGTCTGGTGTATATTCTGCAGCCGCACCTATCATTAATGGCCAGAAATAACACACACCTATGGCGAATAATATAGCCGCCACATAGACCATCGCTCCTGTCGCTTGACTCATCAGCAATAGTGCTATCGTGGCAATAATAGCCGAGCCAAATAGTACACCTATAGGTTTAAACTTATGGATGAGTGGTCCGCCAAAGTATCGTCCCACTGCCATGAGCCCTGTAACTAAGGCTAATACTAACATCGGTTGAGCACCTGCGTTACCTAAAATTCGCTCTACCCATTGCTGTGTGCCTAACTCCGCTGTAGCGGTGAGCGACATACATACTGCAAGGAAGGCATAGAGCCAACCGAATTGCTTGAATACTAATCCCGCCACTATGGCGATCAATATAAGTTTGACGATACCACTTGAACTATCCCCAAGTAGTGGTTCTAAAATTAAATCTGATGCAGCAATGCACACAAATAGTGCCACAATCAATAGATACATAGGCGGGAATAACTTACTCAAGTCAATTTTGCCATCATCTATAGTATCTGGAAATTGCTGACCAAAGATCAGGTAGGCGTATATAAATGTCGGGATCAACATGATACCCACTTGACTTTGCCAGCCCATACCCATATTAGTCATCACATAGACCACTAAGCTACCGATGACGATTCCACCAGGAAACCAGACATGAAACTTACTGAGCATGGTGGACTTATTGTCTTCATACATATCCGCTATCATAGGATTACAAGCTGCTTCGACTGATCCATTAGCAAATCCAATAAAGAATGTAGAGATTAATAGTCCCCAGAATCCTCCAGCTGTGATCGTTAAAATGATGCCAAGCAAGTGACTTATAAAGGCCACCCACATTATTTTCCTTGGCCCAAGAGCATTGTAAAGTGGACCACCGATCATGGTCCCAACTGGAAATCCTAAGAATGCCATAGCATTCATCCAACCTAATTCTGTGTCATTAAGTCCAAATTCTTCTCCTAATTGGCCCAATAAGCCCGCTCTTATGGCGAAAGTCATCGCCGTAACTATGAGGGCTATACAACTGGCATTAAATAGCCTCGATCTATTTATTCCTTCCATTTTCTTTTTATTAGTATTAGTTAGTTTTTAAAGTTGTCTGATTTTAATATTCTTAAACGATACTGGATCTGTATGATCTTGTAGTACTATTCTCCCTTTCTTATATTTTCCGAATCCTGACATGTCTTTGAATTTACTATTGGCAACCATCTCATCCCAAGCTTCGTCGTGCATGGTGAAGTTGACAACATTCACCTCATTTTGCCAAAATTGCATCTTCCCATTATCCGAAACGATCCGTATGGCATTCCATTCGCCAGCCTCCTTTACGGTTACCTTGCTGCATTCTATCAGATCATAAAGGTCTCCAGCTTTATGCTTTATGATTTTGGCATCCGGATGACACGAATTATCTAAGATTTGCATTTCGGGTCCAGTTAACCATGGATAAGGATATTCCTCCGTTTCTTGTACATTCCACATTATGCCACTATTGCCACATTTGGCTATTTTCCATTCTAGAGCTAATTCAAAATTCTCGTACTCCTTATTACTTGTTAGATCTCCACCGTCTTCATTCTCTGGGTTGAATGAAATAGTGCCATCGACAACTTCCCAATTTTTGTTAAGATCAGAGGCATTGTATTTATGCCATTGATCGATAGAGACTCCATCAAAAAGTAATTCCCAACCTTCTGATTTCTCTTCTTCCGTTAGGGTGTTGTCAGTATTCTGTGGGATATTGGTAGGCACCGAAGTTTCCTGTTTTGCATGTTCATTTGGTTTGCAACCTAATAATACAGCACAGATAAAAAGCACTATTGATATTCTCATGATAGTTAGATATTTTTCAATTGATGAATATAAGCAACAGAGTTGGATGTTAGTTACTTAATTTTCTTCAATCATACTCCGACTACCATAGTTCTTTGGAACTAATGACAAAAGGAACATGTATTTTTGTAGGCAAAGTGTGCTCTTTATATGACGGCAATATTACTTTTCAAGGCACTCCATATAGTCGGTTTTACAGCTTGGTTTGGAGGATTATTTTATTTGGTCAGGATACTTGTATATCATCGAGAGGCTTTTGACAAGAGTCCTGTCGAGCAAGATGTGCTTATACCGCAGTACAAGATCATGGAAAATAGGGTATATCGCATCATATGCAACCCCGGCATGATGATTACGTGGGTATTTGGTTTGGCCATGATCTATAACTACGGATGGGAATGGTTTAGGGTTAATTATTGGCTTCACTTGAAGTTATTATTAGTGATAGGCTTGACGATTTATCATCTGTATTGTAAGCAGCTTATCAACTCTTTAGGAGATGGAAGTTTGGGTATTTCATCATTTAATTATCGCTTACTTAATGAAGTCCCCAGCATTTTTTTATTGTCCATTGTTCTTTTGGCAGTTTTTCGCAACCTATTAGATTTTGGTTTGGCATTAGTGGGAGTAATTCTTTTTGGAGTAATTTTATATTTATTCGCCAAACTATATAAACGACAGCGTACTTCTTAATTGATTAAATCAAACGGAAAATGAAGATATTTTTGAAATATATATTACTCCCTATAGCATTGATTATCGGCATTTACTGTGTCCTATGTTATTTCGGCCCTAAAACATTCGATACAGATGAGAATATTGATGTGAAAAGTTCACCAAGTGTGGTATATAACCTTGTTAATAGCTTGAAAAAAACTGCTTCTTGGAATGATTGGATGTTATCTGACACTACGATGTCGGTAGAATACAATGAGGTAGAACGAGGAATTGGTGCAAGTAGTAGTTGGAAAGGCAAAGACGGAAACGGCAAACAGACCATCGTCGATGCAGTTAAAAATCAAAAAATTACTACAGAACTTACATTTGAAGGTTGGGATGGTGTAAATACCTCTGATTTTATCCTAACACCTAATGGAGATGAAACCAATGTGAGATGGACCTTCAAAAGTGGATCTGAATTACCCTTTTTATTAAGGGGGTATATGTTAGTAAGTCGAGCTAAAGCTGACATGAAAAAAAGTTATCAGACTGGGTTAGAGAATATTAAGAAAATAGCTGAAGAGCGTTCCCAAAATGGAGTATACAATGGATACACCATTCAACTAAAAGAATTTGGAGAACGCAACTTTGTATTAAATCGAAGTGAGGTAAAAAAGTCTAACGTACAGCAGTTTTATGCCACCAATTTAGGGTCCTTATTTTCTAAGGTGCAGCAGTCGGGTATTGAGATGGACGGTATGCCTTGTGGATTGTTTTTTAAATGGGAGGATGGTTCAGACGTAACAGATATGGCAGCAGCGATCCCTGTCAAAGAGGCTTTATCAATTGATGGAGCATCTTCATTGCAGATATCCGATAAACCTGCTATACAAGTAGACTATTATGGCGACTATATGGGTGCATATAAAGCACATAATGCGATAGAAGAATATCTATTAGATAATGGTCTTTTTCAAGACCCCCCAGCTATAGAGGAATATGTCACAGATCCGACTACCGAGAAGGATCCATCCAAGTGGTTAACAAAAATCACTTACTATTATTCCGAATAGAATTTAGCTTTTTAATTTGTAAATAGCTGGCAGGTCACGACCTAATTCATCATAGTCAAGACCATATCCCACAACGAAGTCGTTGGGTATGCTCTTGCCTATATAATCTACGGGCACTATATGCTTGAGCGAATCTGGTTTGAGTAATAGACTCACCACTTTTATGGATCGAGGCTTTTTTGACCAAAGGTCTTTCAGCGCTCTGTGAAGTGTAGCTCCAGTATCTATTATGTCTTCTATAATTAGTAAATCTTTATCTTCTATATCAGATTTCAAACCTAATATTTTGGTGATTTTGCCAGTAGACTCTGTTCCTTCATAAGAAGAGTATCTTACGAATTCTATAGTAAGTGGAAAGTTAAATGTTCTTACCAAATCTGCTGCAAAAATGAACGAGCCGTTTAGTATACTCAATATTATTGGGGATTTTCCTTCATAGTCCTTATTGATCAGATTACCCAATTCATTATTGATATCATCTATTTCTTCTTTACTTATGAATACTTCAAATTCTTTATCATGGAGATTAATCGTGTCTTTCATACGCTATTTACTCAATCCTTTATTATCTATCAAATACACTAAACTTGTCATGGCAGCAGCACCGAGCTTAAGTTCTCTTTCATTAACGGCATCAATAATATCATTAGCGGTGTGATGATAATCAAAATATCTTTGAGAGTCTGGTCGTAGGCCAATCAATATTCCGTTTTGACTTTTCAAAGGATTGATATCTGCCCCAGATCCACCTTTAGTAAACGTGATGCCATATGGCTCCAAGAGCGGTAGCCATTCATATATCTGACGAAAGTAATTACTGAAAACTTCATCAGTAGCATCAAAACTAAATTGCCTTGGGGTGAATCCCCCTGCATCTGATTCTATTGCTGCAATATGAAATTCATTTTTTTTGTTAGACTCTTCAGCATAAGCTAATCCACCACCCAAACCATTTTCTTCATTCATGAACAGTACGCATCTTATAGTACGTTTGGGTTGATAATTGATTGCTTTTAGTGTACGGAGTACCTCCATAGCATGTACGCATCCTGCTCCATCATCATGTGCACCGCCTCCTACATCCCAAGAATCTAGATGGCCACCTATTACGATTATTTCATCTGGATATTCAGATCCTTTTATTTCTGCTATTACATTGTGAGATAGTTTTGCTGGGTCGACCATTTGGCTATGTGTCTCAATATATAGTGACACGCCATACCTTTTGATGAGATCGCTAAGTTGATCAGAAGCTTTTGTACTTAGGGCTACTGCTGGAATCTTTTGTACCCCTTCTTTGTATCTTGTTACTCCTGTATGAGGTACGTCATCCGTGAGAGTTGTTAATGATCTTACTGCGACGCCAATAGCGCCAAATTCTGCCGCTACTGCTGGACCATTCACTCTTTGATCTCCAGCTCTTCCATAAGCCCTAAAAGTATTTATCAGCGTGGGATCCATAGGCCTATTAAAAAAGACAATTTTACCATCTATAACTTCTTTGCCAAGCTCTTTAACCTCATCAAGAGAATGAACTTCTATAACGGGTGCCTCTATACCTGCTGCTCCTGTTCCCACAGAGTTACCTAATGCCAGTGCGTTTAGTGCTATCAGTGCATCTTCTGGCATTCCTTTAATGTATACTTTTTCCTTAGCACCTCTCACCCAATAGGGTACCTTGCATTCTTGGAGCGTTACATTATCACTTATTGGCTTTAGTTTTTGAGCAGTGTATCTTACCGCTTCTTCAGCCTCTGGAGATCCAGCTAATCGACCACCTATATCAGTACTTAATTCTGAGAGCCAATCATAACAAGAACCATTGAGAAGTACTTCATCATATATAGATCTAATCATTGCTGCTTCGGCATCATTTTGTGTCCAAATAGGACTTGCAATAATTAAGTATAGTAAAGTATTAAGCAATGTTGTTTTCATAAAAAATAATAATGTTAAAAAAGGAAAGTAACTTTGTCAATTTTATACGTCTAAGTATATGAAATGTTAAAGTTACTCTTTGCACTCTTATCTAAAAGTAAAAGAAAAACTCTTACAGATGAAGAAGCAATAGCTGAATACATAAAAACTCAAAACAACTATTACTTTGAGATTTTATATAACAGGTATTCTTCTAAGATTTTTGGCAAGTGTTTGACCTTACTTAAGGATGAATATAAGGCTCAGGATGCAACTCAGGATATAATGATGAAAATACTACTGAATTTGTCTAAGTTCAGTGGTAAATCGAAGTTTTCAACCTGGGTTTACTCCATCACCTATAATTTCTGTATTGATTATATACGGAAAGGTAAAAAAGATAAAAGCGTGCTTTTAGATGATATTTCTGTATTGTCAGACGTTGAGGATGAAGTAAGTGATAAGTTCTTATTAGAAATTAAATTAGAACAACTGAAGGTTATCCTTGAAAAAATTAATGTTGAGGATAAAGCTATCCTGCTTATGAAGTATATGGATGGTATGTCAATCCGAGATATAGCGGCAATCAAGAATAAATCTGAAAGTGCTATTAAAATGAAAATTAAGCGTGCTAAAGAGAAATTTGTGAAGACATACGACAGCGCTTACAAAAACTTAAATTGATGGCTGAAAACAAAAAAACATCTTTTGATCTTTTGAGAGAGGAAAATGAATCAAAATTCGATTCATATAATCAAAAGGTCAAAAATAATTTGGACGGAAGAAAAGATATTTGGTCTTTTTTTGGAGAACTGATTGATTTATACATACCTAAGATACTTAGTACGTTATTAGGAGGTGCTAGCATTTCGGCTAGTGAAACAAATAAGATCAAAGAAGATTGATCCTATTTTGATGCATCACATAAAATAAACTATCATGACCTTATTCATTGATTTAAGCACTATGACGGATTCGTTACAACAACTTTTTAATCAATTTTTATCTGTTATACCTAATGTAGCAGGGGCTCTGACCATATTTATAATAGGATTTATAATTGCTAAGATCGTCTCTTCGATAGTGTCCAAATTTTTGAAAAAAATACAAATTGATAAATTTGGTGAAAAACTAAGTGAGATTGATGTTTTTCAAAAAGCCAATCTAAAAATTGAACTAAGTAAGATCTTTGGTAAAATAATCTATTACTTTTTGCTTCTATTTTTTATGGTGGCTGCTGCAGATGTGCTCAATATGCCAGCCATCTCCAACTTAGTAACGGGAATGTTCAATCTGATACCTAAACTAATCGTTGGATTCATCATACTCATCTTTGGTATTTTATTATCAGATGGCATTAGGGGAATTGTAGAAACTACATTAACTTCTTTAGGTATGCCGTCTGCTAAGATGATTGCTTCTTTTCTCTTTTACTTTTTATTTATCAATGTGATAATTAGTGCAATTGCACAGGCCGATATAAATACTGAGTTCTTAGAACAAAATATATCAATTGTGATAGGTGGTGGAGTCTTTGCTTTTGCGATAGGCTATGGCTTAGCCTCAAAAGACTCAGTAGCCAACTTCTTAGCTTCCTTTTATACCAAAGAAAAAGTTAAACTGGGGGATACGGTTATGATCGAAGATGTTAAAGGCGAAATAATAGAATTAGATAGAAATTCTGTTACAATTTTAGCGGACGATCGTCACATTATATATCCCTTAAAGAAATTATTAAACGAAAGGATTTCTATTTACAAAAACTAAAATCAGATATTTAAATTTTTTAATTATGAAACGAATTTTTACATTTTGTTTGGCAGTACTATGTGCATATGGGACTGGTTTTGCTCAAACTTTGGATGAGGATTTAAAAGCTAAAGAAGCCGAATTAGCAGCCGCTCAAGAAGTACTTGATGGATTAACAGCAGAAGTTGATGACTTAAAAGCGCAGATAGAGAAAGGTGCTGGATGGGTAAGTGGTTACTCAGGTATAGTTGGATTTGATTTTAACAAATCAAACAGCTGGGTTAGTAACCCAAATCCAGATGCTTCTTCAAGTGCTTTGAATATTGCATTAACTGGATTCGCTAATAAAGTGACAGAAAAAGATTTCTGGAGAAACAAAGGTCTCCTAACCAAGGCATGGTCAGATGTCGATCTTTCAGATGCGGATGGTGGAGCAGATGATGATGGTTTGTTTGACAATGGCACAGTGGATTTATTGAATTTGAGTTCATTATATGGTAGATCTTTGAGTGATCAATGGGCACTATCAGGATTAGGAGAGATGAATACATCTCTTGGTAATTTTCTTAATCCAGGAACCTTAGATATTGGTGCAGGTCTTACTTGGACTCCAGACATCGATGATTTGGTTGTAGTGATTCACCCAATTAACTACCATTTCGCTTTTTCTGGCGTTGAAGGTTTAGAGTCAACAGGTGCCTTAGGAACTAAGATCAGAGCGGATTTCAATAGAAATTTTGGTAAGGTAGGGTACACATCTACACTTACTTCATTTATTCCTTATGGAAGTAATGAGCCGACGTTATTTGAGTATACATGGATTAACTCTTTAGCGTTCGAAATCTGGCAAGGAATCGGCGTTGGTGTTTCTTTCGGATTAAGAAATGCTGAATTCGAAACGGCTAATACTCAGTCTTACTACTCTGTAGGATTATCATATGCGCTTTAAAAAATATAAATAGTCAATTAATATTTGGCTGAGAATAATTGAGGTCTTACATTTGAAGTACCGATTTTATTCTTGTTGATATCAGAGCTCATCCCGAGTAATTGGGATGGGCTTTTCTTATTTTAGCACCAATTAATAATACTATATAAATGTCTGAAAAGAAGCTCTTTTTGATAGATGGCCACGCTCTGACTTATCGTTCTCATTATGCATTCATCAATAGACCTTTGATCAATTCCAAAGGAATTAATACATCTGCCATAACGGGTTTTGTACGAACACTATGGGATTTGATATCCAATCAAAAGCCTTCTCATCTTGCAGTAGCTTTCGATCCATCTGGCCCAACTTTTAGACATGAGATGTATGAGCCATACAAGGCCAATAGAGACGCTCAACCTGAGGATATTACGATAGCCATTCCATATATTAAGTCTATTATTGAGGCATTTAATATACCTATGATATGTATAGATAGTTATGAAGCTGATGACGTCATAGGTACTTTGGCCAAACAAGCTGAGCAAGAAGATTTTGACGTTTATATGGTAACACCTGACAAAGATTTTGCACAGTTGGTCTCTGACAAAATCTTCATGTACAAACCCTCTCGTCAGGGGAACGGTATAGACATATTGGGTAAGAAGGAAGTGTTAGAAAAGTGGGATATTGCCAAAGTAGAGCAGGTAATAGATATATTAGGATTACAAGGAGATAGTGTTGATAATATTCCAGGTATCCCCGGAATAGGTGCCAAAACTGCCGTTAAGCTATTAAAGCTATATGATAGTGTAGAGGGCCTTATAGCCCATGCGGAAGAACTAAAAGGGAAACAAAAAGAAAAAGTTATTGCATTCGCTGATCAAGGTATATTGTCCAAACAGTTGGCGACCATTAACACTAAAGTTCCTATACAATTTGATGAAAAAAAATATCAAATAGAAGGATTTGATAAAGTCAGATTAAAGGAATTATTTAATGAATTAGAATTTCGTTCGTTATCACGCACTATTTTGGGAGAGGAAGCCAAAGGATCACAGACTTCATTATTCTCTTCAGCTCCAGAATTTTCTGAAAAAGCAAAGGATGTTGAATCTGATAAGGCCACTTTAGATTCAACTACGCATAATTATATATTAGTTGACAAGCAAAACGAGATGATCAAGTTAGCTGAACGGTTAATGAATGAACCAATGATTTGTTTTGATACCGAAACTACAGGACTTGATGCGCACAATGTGGAGATAGTAGGGATAGCATTCTCTTGGAAAAATGCTGAGGGATACTATGTCCCTATATCAGAAGATCAAGATGTCGCACAAAGAGAAGTGGCAATTTTTAAAGAAGTTCTTGAAAATGAGAAAATTTTAAAAGTTGGGCAGAATCTTAAGTACGATATCAATGTGCTTAAGTGGTATAATGTGAATGTGGTAGGTCCATTATTTGATACGATGATAGCCCATTATCTTTTGGAGCCAGATCTAAGACACAAATTAGACTATCTATCAGAGAGCTATCTCTCTTATAAAATGGTTCCAATAGAAAAACTAATTGGGAAGAGAGGTCCAAAACAGAAAACTATGCGTACTGTACAGATTGAGGAATTGTGCGATTATGCTGTAGAGGATGCTGATATAACCATGCGATTGAAAGGTGAATTTGAACCTAAGTTGAAAGAACAATCATTGGTGAACTTATTTGAAGAGATAGAGATGCCATTGGTCAATGTACTTTCGAACATGGAATATGAAGGTGTAAAAGTCAATAAGGAATTTTTAAACTCATATTCTAAAGACTTAGAGGCTGAAATATTGGATAAAAGGGATGCCATATATGACAAGGCAGGGCAGGAGTTTAATATAGCAAGTCCTAAGCAGGTAGGAGAAGTGTTATTTGATGTCTTAGAAATCCCCTATAGATGGAAGAAGACAAAAACTGGTCAATATTCTACTGATGTGGAGAAATTATCTGAATTATCAGTTCATCATACAATAGTAAGTGACATATTAGAATATCGGAAGTTTGCAAAGCTAAAGTCTACTTATGTTGATGCTTTGCCTAATATGATCAACCCTAAAACCGGAAGAATCCATAGCTCATTTAACCAAGCTCGTGCAGCTACTGGAAGATTAAGTTCAGAAAATCCAAACCTGCAAAACATTCCCATAAAAAATGAAGCGGGAAGGGAGATTCGTAAAGCATTTATAGCTCGTGACAGTGATCATGTGTTCATGGCAGCGGACTATAGCCAGATAGAGTTACGACTAATAGCGGAAATCAGTAAAGAAGAAAATATGCTAACGGCATTTGAGGCTGGCCACGACATACACAGTGCCACGGCTGCAGGTGTTTATGGAGTTGCTTTGGAGAGTGTGACTCCAGAACAAAGAAGGAATGCTAAGACGGTTAATTTTAGTATAATTTATGGAGCGGGATCCACTAATCTGTCTCGTCAGTTGGGCATTAAAAGAACGGAGGCTAAAGAGCTAATTGAAAGCTATTTTAACCAATATGCAGGCTTGAAGAAGTATATGGATGATACAGTAGAGTTTGCTCGTAAAGAAGGATACGTATCCACTTTAGTGGGTAGAAAGCGTCACCTTAGAGATATCAATTCAAGGAATTCACTTGCTCGAAGCAACGCAGAAAGAATGGCTATTAATACCCCTATACAAGGCACCGCTGCTGATATGATTAAGATAGCTATGATAAACTTGGATAGAGAAATGGCAAGAAGAGGGCTTAAATCAAAGATGATTATGCAGGTTCATGACGAATTGGTTTTTGATGTTCACAAATCGGAAGTAGATGAAATGAAGACCTTAGTGTCTGATCTCATGAAAACTGCTATGCCTTCAATAAAAGTACCCATCTTAGTAGAGGTTGGTGTTGGACAGAATTGGTTTGAAGCGCACTAAAAAAAGAGAGAGATAACCAGGCGGTTATCTCTACACTCGACAATTTAAGGGTATTAAAGCTGAAATGTATGGCCTATGCCATAACGTATCTTAAATATAGAGGGATAAATTAAATATATCCAAAATAATTGTAGACTTTTTGTAGATATATATGTAGACGTTTTGTAGATAATCTAAATGTCACGTCAATACCACTACAAATAGGTCATTTCGAGATAATCAAAATGTTCTGGGTAATCCGTATTGTAATGAAGGCCTCTACTTTCTCTGCGCATCTCGGCACCTTTTGTGACGAGATAAGCATTTGTGATTAGATTCCGTAATTCGCATAATTGTGGCGATATCTTTGTTTTGGAATACAACTGTTCTGTTTCTTCATAAAGTAGAAACAACCTTTTAGCGGCGCGATTCAGCCTGACGTTAGTCCTTACAATACCAACGTAGTAACTCATCAAATCTTTAAGTTCTTTCCAACTTTGGGTTATCAGTACCATTTCTTTTGGTTCAGTAGTTCCTTCTGCATCCCAATCAGGGATATCCTCTACCATATCAATGGCGTCAATACTCTTAGCTATGTCAAGGGCTACTCGATGTCCATAGACAAGTCCCTCGAGAAGAGAATTAGATGCCAATCTATTTGCTCCGTGCAGTCCTGAGCATGTACATTCTCCAGCAGCATAAAGTTGATCTATAGAGCTACGACCGTCAGCATCCACTAAAATTCCTCCACAGATATAATGACAAGCAGGTACGACTGGGATAAGGTCTGTGAATGGATCAATTCCAACACTTTTACATTTTTCGTAAATATTTGGAAAATGTTCTAAAAATTCCTCGTGATCCAAGTGTCGACAGTCTAAACACATATGATCAGATCCCGAGATTTTCATTTCATTATCAATAGCACGGGCTACTATATCTCTTGGAGCAAGTGATAGACGTTCATCGTATTTGTGCATGAACTCCTTGTTATCAGGAGTCTTAAGTATGGCACCTAATCCTCGAACCGCTTCAGATATCAGAAAATCAGGATTTTCACCTGTATTTTGAAATAGTGCCGTGGGATGAAATTGTACAAACTCCATATTGGCTGCTCGCCCTTTCGCTCTATAGACCATGGCTATGCCGTCTCCTGTTGCAATAACTGGGTTAGTCGTATTTTTATAGATTTGACCTGCACCACCAGTACACATGACCGTAGTTCGGGCAAGTATGGTATCGATATCTTCAGTCTCATTATTAAAGACATAAGCCCCAAAGCATTTAATATCTGGGTTAAGTCGGGTTATGTTTTGTCCTTTATGATGCTGAGTGATGATATCTAAGGCAAAATAATGTTCGACTACTTTGACGTTTTTATATTCTTTTACTTTTTCATTAAGACTCCTCTGTACTTCCCAACCCGTGATATCCTTGTAATGTAGTATACGATATTCGGAGTGCCCTCCTTCCATACCTAAATTGTAATCACCATCTTCCTCTTTATCAAATCTTGCTCCCCATTCTATTAACTCCACAACTCGTTCATGTCCTTCTTGCACCACTATTGATACAACTTCTGGATCGCATAGTCCATCACCTGCGATGAGTGTGTCTTCTATATGTTTGTCATATCCGTCAACGCTGAAATCCCAGACCGAGGCGATACCACCTTGAGCCCAAGAAGTGTTGCTTGTCTGCTTATTAGTTTTAGTGATTACCAGTATATCAAGATCTGGCCGTTTCATCGCTAATTTGATAGCCGCTGAAAGACCAGCCACTCCTGCTCCTATGATTAATACATCCGTTTGTATACTTTTACTTCTTTGCATCATGATATATATGAATAGAGTTATAGATTAGTTAGACTATTCAAACTTAAAATTAATGAACATTGCTCTTTTAGATCCATATTTTGACGAAAGTCATAAACAATGGGCACAGGATCTACAGAAGTGGAGTGGTCACAACATATTAATTTATTATAGGCCGAGATTTTATTGGAAATGGAAGATGGCCGGAGGAGCTTTGGAACTCGCCGATGAAATCAACGAATCGAATATAAAGTATGACTTGATATTGGCAACGGACATGGTAAATATTCCCTTGCTTAGGTCACGATTAAATGCCACAAACAAAAATTTGCCTATAGCGCTATATTTTCATGAAAATCAAATCACATATCCTTGGTCAAGTAGTGACCCAGACAAAAAGGAGCAAAGAGATCACCATTATGGGTTGATTAATTTTCATTCAGCACTTAGTTCGGATGTGGTATATTTCAATTCTCAATATCATAAATCATCGTTTTTAGGAGCCCTTCCAGATTTCTTATCAAAGTTTCCAAAGTTCAATCCTCAGCAATATATTCAAGAGATTGCCTCCAAGTCACATGTATTGCCTATTGGGATAACACTGCCACCTTATATCCAAAAAGATCATGATGAATTGGCTGCTTTCATTCCTAAGATAATTTGGAATCATCGATGGGAAGAAGATAAGAACCCAATAGAGTTCTATGAGGCTTTAAAGATAATGAAAGAGGAAGGGGAGATTTTTGAATTAGTGATCGCAGGAAAATCCTTCAAGAGGATTCCAAAAGCTTTTGATCTGATAAAAACTGAAATGTCCGATGAATTGATACATTGTGGATACGTTGAGTCAAGGTCGAAATATATTGAGCTATTACGGGATGCTGATATCTTGTTAGTCACATCTCACCAAGATTTTTTTGGCATAAGCGTAGTTGAGGCTATAGCCCATGGTTGTTGGCCTATCCTACCTAATAGATTAGCTTATCCAGAACATATCCCCAAAGAGCTTATGGGTGACATTTTATATAATGATAAGAACCAAATGATAAACTTATTGCGGCGAGCATTGAGAATGAGACAGAATCGATCTTCTCAATTATTAGCGCATATTCAGAAGTATAATTGGATCAGCCTTATCCAGCAGTATGACAGCTTTTTTCAAAAAATAGTTGCATGAAGATAGCGATAAACGGACGTATTCTTATTAATCCTCATCTTGAAGGTATAGGAAGATATACCCATGAAGTTATATCCAGGATGGTCCAAAATCATCCAGAACATACTTTTTACATATTCCATGATCGTCAAGTAAATGATATGTTTAAGTATGGGCTTAATTGTCATAACATTAAGATTGGATTGCCAACTCGTCATCCTATACTTTGGAGATTATGGATGGATTATTATCTCACAAGAGCGATAAAACATATAAGCCCTGATGTATTCTTTTCTCCTGAGAGCTTTAAACCACTCTCTCTTGAAGTGCCAAGTATAATTACTACTCATGATATAGTTTATGAGTATTACCATACATTCAACAGATGGTCTCACCAGCAATATTATCAAAGATATAGTCCCAAATGGCATAAAACAGCTGATCAGATCATTACTGTTTCCAATTTTACCAAAAAAACATTAATTGATAAATATCGAATATCTCCTAATAAAATCAAGGTTATTTATAATGGTATAAGTGATGATTATTACCCCATTCCTGATCAGGAATTACTTACTTTCAGAAAAGAAAATGATATCACTGAACCCTTCCTTTTATATGTAGGATCAATACATCCACGTAAAAATATTGAGCTGCTCATAGAGGCTTTTGGTGCTTATAAAAGGACAAACATTTCGAGCCGACTAAAACTTGTCTTGGTGGGCAGAATGGCTTGGAAATATGATAAGGTACTAGCTGCCATAAAAACCTGTGAATACAGAAAAGATATCCATCATTTTGGTTACTACTCAGGAGATCTTAATAAATTGATGAACTGTGCTAAAGCTTTTGTATACCCTTCATTGTTTGAAGGGTTTGGCTTACCCATTGTTGAATCAATGGCCGCTGGAACTCCTGCCATTGTTTCTGACTCATCAGCTCATCCAGAAATTGGAGCTAATGCGGCTTATTATTTTAACCCCAATAGTGTTGAGAGCCTTGCAATCGCAATCCAAGAGGTGATAAACAACCAACAAATACAGAATAAATTGAGATCAGCGGGATTGAATCGCGCTAAAGATTTTTCTTGGGATGCAGCGAGTTCTGAGGTTTATGATTTTATTGAACAATTGGGCAATCAATCTAAGTGAGAATTACCAGTTTTCTCTTTTAATGAGTTCAGTTATGTGGGCCAGATGATGATCGCAATGCCAAGCATACAATGCCAACATGGTACCTAAGCTCAAATTATTTTTCCATTCGGGGTGGGATAAATTCTGTTGGAAGTCATTGTGACTCATACCTTCTAATAAACAAGTCCATCTCCCATGTATACCTTTGAGGATAGTGAAGGTGTGTTGTAAATTATCATCATTGGCATCAGGTAACATGGCCCAGAGTTTCTCATCATATGCCTTAATTATAGGGGTATCTTCTGTTAAAGTCCATTTGAATCGAACATAACTATTTATATGGCTATCGGCGACATGATGAACCACTTGTTTAACAGTCCAGCCTCCAGGTCGATATGGGGTATTAAGTTGCTCGGCAGATAAATCTACAACTACTTTTTTTAGCCTTTTAGGGAATTTTCGAATAGTCTTTCTCCACTTTTTTAGATTTCTCGAGCTGAACTCTTGTTTTGGATTAAATTTCCCAATTGGATATTTTAATCTTTCTAAATCCATATTTAGGCTTTAAAATGTTTGAGCATGATAATTTCTTTAGGTGTAAGTGGCCTAAACCAACCTCGTGGTAGATCTTTTTTAGTTAATCCACCATAATAAACTCTGTCAAGACGCTCAACATGATATCCGAAATGTTCGAATAATCTTCTTACTATCCTATTCTTGCCAATATGTATTTCTATCCCTACTTCTGAATTATCCGAGCCAATGATCCAATCAATATCATCTACTTGCGCAAGACCGTCTTCTAATGTCAGACCATTTTTAATCTGCAATAAATGCTCCTCGCTTACGGGTTGGTCCAGTATAACGTGATATCGCTTTCTAACACCGTGCTTGGGGTGGGATAGTTTGGCGGCAAGATCGCCATCATTGGTGATCAAGAGTAGTCCAGTGGTATTCCTATCTAATCTACCTACAGGATATACCCTTTCGGACACTTTATTTTTTATGATGTCAATGACCGTCTTTCTTGCGTTTTCGTCGGAAGTCGTAGTAACCACATTTTTTGGCTTGTTCATTAAAATGTAGACCTTTTTAGTCTCCAGTTTTAATACTCTACCTCTGTATTCTACCTTGTCACCTTCTTGAACCATATAAGAAGGGTTAAGCTCTACAACTCCATTGACTTTGATCTGCTCGGTTTTGACCAGTTCAGCGGCTTTTCTCCGTGAACATACTCCACAATGAGCAATGTATTTATTGAGACGAATAGGATCTGTACTCATGTATGTGATGATCTAAAAAGGAATATCTTCTTCATCGGTGTTAATTCTTGATCCTTTTGTGACGAATGATGGAGCACCTCCTCCAGCCAAAGGATCTCTGAAGTCTCCACCTGTCATAGAAGGTTGATTGAATTGGGTAAAGTTACCATTTTCAAATCTGACGAATTGAGGTACAAATCTGAGATTTACAGTATCGAGTCCACCATTACGATGTTTAGCAATGATGATTTCTGCGAGATCTTGAGGTACATCAATGTCATCTTCCATTTCATAATATCCTGGACGATAGATAAATGTCACTATATCGGCATCTTGCTCTATGGCGCCAGATTCTCTCAAGTCAGATAAAACAGGACGCTTACTTCCCCCTCTTGTCTCTACTGATCTACTCAACTGAGATAAGGCAATTACAGGAACATTGAGCTCTTTTGCAAGTCCTTTAAGGGCTCTTGATATCGAACTAATCTCCTGTTCGCGATTACCTTTTTTAGAATTTGGGGCTCCTGTCATTAATTGTAGATAATCAATTACAATCATCTCTATATCATGATTCTGTTTGAGTCTTCTACATTTTGCTCTTAGTTCAAATACGTTAATTCCGGGAGTATCATCAATAAAAATAGGTGTGTCCGCCATGCGGTCAATAGAGGCGTTCAACCGTAGCCATTCATCTTGAGATAGTTGTCCATTTCTAAGAGCTCTACTATTGATATTGGCTTCCATAGAAATGAGACGTTGTACTAATTGGAGGTTGGCCATCTCAAGAGAAAAAATGGCTACACCTTTACCAGCTAAAGCAGCATTACGTGCTAATGAAAGGGTAAAAGCAGTTTTGCCCATACCTGGTCTCGCTGCTATAATGATAAGGTCTGATTTCTGCCATCCAGATGTTAATTTATCCAGATCATCAAATCCTGTTGGAACACCAGTAATAGCTTCTTCTTTCTGACTTATTGCTTCTATCTCTTTTCGAGCTTTGATAGCTAATGCGCTAAGTTTTTCATAACCTGTATTAAGGTTAGTATCAGTTATCTCATACAAGTTTTGTTCAGCTTCATCCAAAAGCTCAAAAACATCCTTTTCATCTTCGTAGCTATCCTTAATAGTATGAGTTGATACTCTGATCAATTCTCGTTGGATGAATTTTTGTGCTATAATCCTTGCGTGATATTCTATATTGGCAGCAGAAGCCACCTTATTAGTCAAGTCGAGTAGATAATTCACTCCACCTACTATATCCAGCTTTTTGGTTTTTTTGAGTGCTTCATGTACGGTAAGTAGATCTATCGGCTGTGACTTTTCGAATAAGTCTAACATGACCTGATAGATTTCCTTATGAGCATCTTTATAAAAACTTGCAGGCTTAAGAATCTCTATCACTGAGGGTAATCCATCGCGATCCACGAGCATCGCTCCTAGTACTGCTTCTTCGAGAGTGGTAGATTGTGGCATGACACGCCCGTACAACAATGCGTTGGCATCTGTATCTCCCTTCACTGTTCTCATCTTTCCACCTTCAACAGATTTCAACTGCTTCTTATCTGACATGTTCTATTTGCTCTATTATTATCGTTTAGCTTATTTGATGGTTGTGCGCGTCTTTTCGAGCGCTAAACTATTCATTTAATATTAAAATAAACTAAATGTATGATATGTGCAATTCTTAGTATTCTGTGCATAAGCCAGAAGACACATGTTAATAAGTAGACCATAAATGTTAATAACAAATTTTGCCCTTAGTTTGTCCCTGAAAATCAACAGGAATTAAAAAAGCCGATTGAAGGAATAATTCAATCGGCTTGTGAATAACTTATTTAAATTTTTTATATCTGTCTTCGTTTAGTTTTTTCCCACATTATTCAGTTTCGTAGACACCATTTTCACGACTTCTTCTTGGTTGCCTATTTCAGCCATTTTCTCTTTTTGCTTATTGGCATTTTCGATTAATTTTTCTTCAGCTTTTCTGATAGTATCTTTTGCTTTTTGAATGTCTCTGTGCAGATTAGACTCCTCTTTTTCGAGTTTGCTCAAGTCTTTTTGAAGATTTTTGAGTCCATTTTCTTCAGATTTGAGTTCTTCTTTCACCACTTGTTTTTCTACCTCTATGCTAAAATCCGTTAAAAAAGCATCTGCTCCTTCAATTTCGCTCTCGTCATCAATAGAATTTAGAAAATGATCATCCATTTTGAACCAGAAGTAAGCTCTGGTATTATTATCATATTCATCAAACTTGGTAAATATATCTATAGCATACTCTTGGTCTATAGCAGGCACTATTGTTTGCTCTATGAAAAATTCTTTCATTTTCTTATCCTTTTCCACCTTGCCAAATTCCTTAATAAAGCTTTTCCAAATTTTCTCCGCTTTTTTAGCATCAGCACCAGGAAGTTCAACAACTAAGGCATTTTGAACTCCTTCACTCATTCTAAGATCTTTTTCCATGATCTGTCCAAAGGATGTAATTGTAGTCAAAAGTACTATTAGGGATGTGGCGTATAGTTGTTTCATCTTTTATATATTTCGTTCTATGAATAAGGGATAATGATATCCCAGATGTTAATTATCAGACTGATAAAGATAATAAGGTCATGTGAAAATGATGTTAAAGCTTGTTAAACAATTCTAAATCTAAAGAATCAAGTCTTTTGTCTATAAGATCTAATGAACTCCTATTAATTTAGGATATTAGTTTTACAATCGAAATAATATGGATGTACTCACGCTACGTAATGTAGTAAAGCGCTATTCTAATCATATAGCGGTCAATGATGTTTCATTAAACATTCCAAAAGGAAAAATATTTGGTATGCTGGGCCCAAATGGTGCTGGCAAAACATCTTTAATAAGAATGATAACCAGTATTACCAAGGCTGACCAAGGTGAAATAATCATCGATGGAGAACCACTCAATGCTAATCATCCAACTCAAATTGGATATTTACCAGAAGAGAGGGGTCTCTACAAAAAAATGAAGGTAGGAGAGCAATTGATTTATTTGGCGAGATTGAAAGGATTATCACAACGCCAAGCAAAAGAAAAACTCAATTATTGGTTGGAGAAATTTGATATCACAAGCTGGTGGGATAAAAAGGTAGGTGAATTATCAAAAGGTATGCAACAAAAGGTTCAGTTTATCGCGACAGTAGTACATGAACCCAAATTGATGATTTTAGATGAGCCTTTCTCCGGATTAGATCCAATCAATACTAATTTGATCAAAGATGAGATCTACGAGATGAATCAAAAAGGGACGAGCATCATATTTTCGACTCACAGAATGGAGCAAGTTGAACAAATTTGTGAAGAGATAGCTCTCATCAATCAGGGTAAAATAATACTCGAAGGAAATGTAGATGAGATTAAGAATTCTTACAAAGACAATAAGTTTGAGATAGAATTTGATGGCAAAATACCAGAAGATTTGTTAGCCGATAGCTTTACAATTCTGGAAGATTCTGACAAAGCATTAGTGATACAAGCGAACGAAGGACATGATTCTAATGAGCTGCTCAAAGGTTTGATCGACCGTGGAGTTCAAATACGAGCATATAGAGAAATTCTTCCAACACTAAATGAAATTTTTATCAAAAAAGTAGGTGAGAGTAATGAATAGTAATATCAGTTTAATCATAGGAAGAGAATACTGGACTCGTGTAAAAAGTAAAACTTTTTTGTTAACTACTTTTTTAGCACCGATAGGAATAGTGTTCGTATATGCCGTTCTTGGTTATTTACTAACACGAGGTTCAGACAAGCAAAAAAATATTGCCATTCTTGATAACGCAGGTATTGTATCAGAATTGGCAGAGGCTAAAAACAACTTGGTACTAACTTTAGAGACCAAGCCTTTAACAGAACTATTAGAAGATTATAAAGAAGGTAAGTATGACGGAATTGTCGAACTCCCTGCTCTTGATATTGACGATTCTAAGTACTCGATTATATATCATTCTGATGATCCTTTGGCTTTGGACGAAGAGAGTACTGTAAGAGGTTTATTCAGAAAGGATATAAGAAACTTCAAAGTTCAAGCATTTGGATTGGACCAGAATAGCTTAGACAAGATTGATACTGACATTAGCCTTAATCCAAAGACAGTAAAAGAGACAGAAAAAGAAATTTCTAATATCACCACTAAGGTTTCTTCGGTTTTGGGGGGAGCTGTAGGTATGATATTATTTATGGTGATTTTAATATTTGGTTCTCAAGTTATGCGGGGAGTCAACGAGGAAAAGATCAATCGGATAGTTGAGGTATTAATTTCTTCTGTCAAACCTTTAGATCTGATGATAGGGAAGGTTTTAGGGATTGGTTTAGTAGGGTTAACACAGTTTATGATTTGGGGAATCTTGTTAACGGTATTCTCAGTCATTGCTTCATCGGTATTTGGCTTAGGTTCTATGGAGACCATGGGTGACATGGCGAGTAATGAGGGAGTAAAGGCTGTCATGGAGAATGATGAAGTAAAAGGCACGATTATGAAGGTCTTAAAAGAGTTGGCATCAATCAATTGGTTATTGATCATACCATTATATTTCTTTTATTTTATCATAGGCTATTTGATGTATGCTTCATTATTTGCTGCGGTTGGAGCTGCAGCAGGCGATGATATCAATGAAGCGCAAGCGCTTACTACTGTTGTGATGTTGCCGCTTATCGCAGCTTTCTATATTGGTATGTCTGCAGTATCAGCACCAGATAGCTCTGTGTCTGTTTGGTCATCGATTATACCTATCACGGCTCCAGTGGTAATGCCGATTAGATTGGCTACGGATCCACCTATGTGGCAGATTGGTCTTTCAGTGATAAGTTGTATTCTCTTTGTGGTATTCTTGATCTGGCTTGCTGCGAGGATATATCGAGTCGGTATATTAATGTATGGTAAAAAAGCGAGTTTTAAGGAATTGGGCAAATGGATATTTTATAAGGGATAATACTGCAATAGCTTAGGGGCTCGTTGTGTTTTCGACTTGACCAATTGTAAATTCTATATCCATCCAATACGACATTATAAATAAATTATAGTATTAGATAAGACTCTATGACAACCACGATAATTATTCTTGTACTTATTGAGTTCCTTCTTATAGGAGCATATGCCTATATGAAACCGAGAGGAGGATTACGATCACTTATTGTGAAAGAAAGTGTCACTGCTCATAGTAGTCAAGAAGAATAATTGAGATTTTTAAGATTCGAAAGTCAACTCGACCTCATCCGATTGAGGTCGGGCTTGACACGTTAATATGTATCCAGCTTTAACTTCTGAATCGTCAAGTGCATAACAGACATCCATAGAGACTTCACCAGAATGCACCTTTGCCACACAAGTGGAGCAAGCACCGCTCGTACAAGAATAAGGGGCATCAACCTTTTCATCAATAAGAGCGTCCAGTATTGTCTTATCAGCAGGAACTACTATATTATATTCTTTATCAGCGAGATGCACTTTTACCTTGGCACTTACTCCTGTAGAGCTTGAGCTCGACATACTCGATACAAATCGCTCTGTATGCAAGAATTTTGAGTCAATCTTTAATCCTTCTAAATGATCAATAATAGTATCAATCATTGCCCCTGGTCCGCAAACGAAATAATGAGCTTCAATTGATTGTTTAGGATGTGCTCCTAAAAATTGATCTACTTTAGCCTTATCAATTCGGCCAACCCAACCGGTCCAAGTCATTTTACCTTTAGAAAAAAGTCCTTTCAGCCCGCCTTGCTTTTCTCTTTTAGGTTGGCTGAGAGTTTGTCGATATATAAATTGTCCTTTATACTTTTCAGATAACTTATCCAATTCATTAGAGAATATGACTGTCTCCTCATTGTTATTACCATATAACAGATGACAAGTACTTTTTGGCTCTTCTTCCAGAATTGTTTTAATCATTGATATTACAGGAGTAATGCCGCTGCCCGAAGCAAAGAAGTAAAAATCTCTTTGCTTACTTTCTGCAGTTTCTATAGTGAAGCTGCCATCTGGAGTCATTACCTCAACTTCGTCCCCTTCCTTGAGGTTGTCATTTATATAATTAGAAACTATCCCTTTTTTGACTCTTTTGATATTCACTCCAATCTCATCCTCAAGGGGACTGGTACAAAGAGAGTATGATCTTCTTTCTTCTTTACCATTGATGTCAAATTTCAACGTCAAGTATTGTCCAGCCTTATATCTATAACTATCTTCTAAATCATTAGGTACTTGAAAATATACAGAACTTGCTTGTCCAGTTTCTCTAATAATCCTGCTAACCTTAAGGGAATGAAATTCGTGACTCATACTATGTTCTATTCAAATAATACGGAAAAATTTGGTGCGAAGTTAAGCGTTCATCATGGTTAAATAAAATTGTCTACCAGACACTCCTCAACATCAATAAAAAACCAAATATTATTAAAGCAGTTCCTGCTACTTTGTTTATGATCGATAGTGTTTTTTCATTTATTTTTTCCCTTATCATTTTAGCCAATAAGACTTTGAGTGTATCTGTGACCATTATAGTCACTATTATAGCACCAGCGAATATTTGACTTTCTTGGATGTCGAGCTGCTTAGTGGCGACATAAGAAGTAATGGTACTAAGCCAAAAAATGAAAGTGAACGGATTGATAGTATTAACTAAAAAGCCTTTTGATAAAAATCCCAACCAACCAGATGCTTTAATGTTATGGCTATCTAGATCGATAGAAGTCTTTTTTATGATATTGGCTACACCCACACCTATGAGTACCAATCCTCCTATTAATCCCATCCAATAGATAAAGTTGGGATCCTGAACAATCGCATCTATGCGCTTGATGAACATAAGAGTCAAGGTCACAATGATTATATCACTGATCCAAATACCCGCCGCAGCGGTCATACCTGCACGTGCCCCTTTTTCTAATGAGGATTGAATTAATACAATAAAAATAGGCCCTAATAAAATGGCCAAGGCTAATCCTAAATATATACCGTCTAATATGTATTGCATCAGCTATATATTGTAGCAATTAGTGATCTTCGGTGAGGACTATTTCTAAACTCACAAAGATAGATTCCCTGCCAAGTACCAAGTGCCAATCTTCCTCCAATAATGGGAATATGTATTGATGAACCAACAAGGCTACTTTTGATGTGTGCAGGCATATCATCAGGGCCTTCTATATCGTGCTTGACAAATGGCATATGCTCTGGTACAATATGATTGAAAAAACTCTCATAGTCCATTAGGACAGTAGGATCGGCATTTTCATTAATACTTAGGCCAGCTGAGGTGTGTTTTATGTATAAAAACAATACCCCTTCTTGAGGAAGTTTTTCTATTTTTTGTAAAACTTCATCTGTGATGATGTGAAACCCTCGGCTTAAAGAAGGAAGAGTAATTGAGTAATGTTTGATCATCGGCGCTGAGAAATATCGGGACACTTTAGTCTACCAAAATAACGCATGATACTGACACCAAAGAGTACATAGCTATCATTATTTTTATTATTGCCTCGCTGGCGACCTTCATTTAAGAGATTTTGGGTAGGATCAGACAATAATACTGCAGTCGTGCCACGCTGTGCTCTTAGATTGTCAAAGTTAGGATAAGTGTTGCTTACGTCGTCAATGTAGTCACTTGTTGATACTCGTAGGCCCGCTTCTACATTGATACTCCAGTCATAGTTGATATCCCATTTGATGCCCATACCAAGTGTTGAGGCAATAGTCCATTTGCCATATTCTTCTCCTATTGCTTGCCCTTCTGTGCCATAAAGCCTGAGGTCAAAGACTTCACCATTTAATTCTCGTTTGGGCGAGAAATTAAGTGCTGTAATTCCACCAAAGAGGTAGGGTGTCCAGTTTTCGTCCACACTTCCGTGGATATAAGGCAAGAAGTTAAACTCGATCTGACTAGTCACTTCATAGATGTTAGAAAAAAAACTTAACTGCCTATTTAACTCATATGAATTGTTGGCGTCTTCATCTTCTCCATGAATCTGAGTGATATTTAATGAGGACTTCAGTGATATACGTTCGTCAAAATTGTATCTGAATATCGCTCCTCCAGCTAATCTGGGTTCGCTAAAGTTCAAACTGGTCTTTAGATCACCAAAATAATTGCTTCGTCCTAACCATAAACCTAATTCTACTCCTTTTTGGCCACTCAGTACCTGAGATAAACTTAATAATATCAGTGTTATAGGGACGTATATATTCATTAGACGATGTACTAACGAGACTTGGATTGTCTTAATTGTAAATTTTAAGATGATTTAGTTCTTCTATATTTCACATATTTTGTCTTCCTTCATTTCTTTTTGTAGATCAATCACATTGGCATACATATCGATAACATAGGGCATATGTTCTTCGGGGATTCCATTTAACCTAGCTTGTAGCATAATCTTCTTATTACTACTTATATCATTTAGGTCGATTAAATTGTATTTCAGCTGATGAGATAACTGATTAATCGGGTGTACTTTGTAATTGTTGATGATCTCTCTGTCCAAGGCATGGGCCACATCATTAGCATTGACATAAGTGCCATTCAATACATGGCCAAATCCCAAATGGATATCGCCTTTATTTCCCTTGATTCCCTTAGCTATACTAGTGAAGTCTTCCCCTTGAACTTTTTGATAGCTACCGGTGGTAGCTCGGGTATATAACTCTCTGGCCTTATCTGCATCACAAGGATCATATTCATAGGATATACTTACAGGCACAATCTGCAATGAATTGATGAATTCACTGAATCCTTGTTCTTTTGGTTTACTCATCGCTATCATTTTTATGAGAGCTGGTTGTGTAATATCTCTTCCGTCCTTTGCTCTACCTTCGCCTTGAGCGATCCAAACATTACTTTTATCATGCATCACAGACTTATAGATATAACCAGAGAGATGCCTTAAGGCCATGACTCTTTCTCTTGGACCTTTTATTGATCTTTTAACGATAAAACTTTTATTCAATCTCATCAGATCAGAGATGAAATTTTTGCTTTGTAGGTTGTCACCTATTGCGATTCTTACTGTCTGGTATCCGCATGTTTTCAATGCATAGTTGACCATGGCAGGGTCTAACACTATATCTCTATGATTACCTATGAACAGGTAGTTTTTGTCTTTATCCAAATGTTCTAACCCCGATACAGTGAATGAGGTTGAAGAGTTCTTGAGCATGCGATCTATGAATACTTTGACCAAGTCTTGTACACCAGACACATCATTGATGTCCTTTAGTACTCTGCGCATCCGTTGACGTACGAATGGATAGGCTAATGCCTTCATCAACTTAGTCTGTTTTTTTACTCTTAGATTGATTATCGCAGAGATAAATTCATCATCCTCTATAAGTCGATCTAATGCTGGCCTAACTTCATCATCATGATAGGGCCTAATATCTGCAAATTCATCTTTTGTGTACTCCAAGACGGCAATTCTTATTTGGATGCAAAAATAAGATTTTAGTATGGCGAGGAGATCAAATTTGCTTGGAGTGTGTGATTATGTACTTAGTTAGTGAAACCTAAGTGCTCATAATACTTGAAAGTCTCGGATTTTAATCGCTGAGGGAAGACAAATAGAAATGCATAGGATAGAATGAGGATCAGAGCTAAAGCCAATGAAAATATACCTGCCCAAGTCAAGCTATAAACGGGTATACATTGAAATTTTTCAGCGCATTGTTCATAGATCGCCCATATCATAAGACCCAAAGTAAAAGGTATAGCTACTATCGTCTGATTATATACATCAACCGTTAATAATGGAGGAGGATACGACATGCTCTTAGCATAAATCAAATAGTACGTATAAATTAAACCGACGAAATATATACCATATCCTATTTGAGCAATTCGAAGGATAAGTATTTGATATAGATCTGCTTGACTGAAAAAATAAAAGCAGATCGCAAAAAGTAAAAGGGTTATAGCCGCTTTTGGCCAGGTCAAAAACTCCAACATATATGTCCCCACTTGCTTATACCAGGAATAGGACAAGTACCGTTTCTTTTTACTCACTAATTTCTTAATGCGCTCTTCACTCCATGACTCCAATTCATTATTGAGGACCTCATCAAAAGTGCTGGATTCATGTGTTATTTTTGATTCTATCGAAGTAGCTATATGATCCAAGACTTCCATTTTGACATCATAGTATCGAGTGCCTAACTGGTCCAAGTGCCTGTTTATCTGTAGGATTTGATGATTGTTCAGTTTATTCATAGATCACTTATGATGAGATAGTTATAGTCCTTTATGACTTGCTCTTTGAGTTGAGCGGGAAAGATGAATAACAAGCCATAAAAAAGAATGATTAATACAGACAATAGGATTGATGCTATGATCATAACTATTATCGAGGTGGTTATAGGCACGAAGAAAAGATCAAATCCCATATAAAGTGCAAACCAAGTTATCCATCCTATGGTTGACAAATAAGCATCGATACATAGCAATTTTTTTGAAGTAATTATAATCTGTCTTTTTGCAAAAAGCAAAATCGGTACCGCAACGATAATAGAGATGGCCACCTTTATTAAAGTATAGATATAATTATCCACCAAGTGATTGACATTGATGAATAATCCTTGTGATAGACATCCATATATTAGGATGCTCAGTGTAGCAGTAATTAAAATTCGTGGAAGCTTAAAATAGCTCTTGATAAATGTCCAAACACGCTTTCTCCAATATCGCTGCAGCTCCAGAGATTTTTGTTCTTGTACTTTAGTGAATCCGAATACTCCGAAGCTTTTATAGACTTGTTGCAAGGCATTCTCAAAACTTAAATTCTGATTTTCTGCTCGCATAGTTTCGATTCTATTAGCGATATGATCCACTAACTCAAGCTGCACATCATAATACTTGATATACTTCTTAGTGGTGAAATCGAAGATGGATTGGATTTCTTGTGTTGTCAGTTTTTGTTCTATCATATAACACCTAAGATTTGCTGATTAATCTGACGATATCTCTTTATCTCTTCCCTTACACCTTTTCTTAATTGATAAAATCGAAAAATGAAGAATACGAGATACATGAATAAGCCGAAAGTGCCAATAATCTGTGCTAAGACAGGAAAGCTCTGAGACAGTGAATTTGGAAATTTTATCGTAACCATCATCAACAGTAGGAGGGGTGAGTTAGTCAGAAAAGCACTCCTCGAGTAAATTGGGAAGATGGTAAGTGTAGATCCAAAATCATTGATCCATCCTCGAGTGCCCCATCGATCTATGGTTTCTATAAATCCTGTGGTTAAGCAGGCAATCAGAAAAACCCATAAGTAATTATCTATATATCCTAAGAAATTGTAAATCAATCCTATAACTACTGCGCTAATCAGTATATGTGGCCAAGATATGGCATACATGAAGGCTCTGAGATGATTCGATAAGTACTGCTTCCAGAGTTCATATTTTCTACTGAATGAGATTTTTTGGATACCCTTTTTTCCGCCTAAAGATTCTACAGCTTTGTTAAGGCTCAGATAAAAGGAAAAGTTTGGATCATCTGTTCTTTGCTGTGCTATATCATTTAGCATATGATCAGCGAGCTCTAATCTTAAGTCAAAATAATCCTGCTTCAATATTAAAGCGATCTCATTATGTACAGCTATGATCTGATCCCTTGTAAACGTTTGACTCATATCATTTGCGCTTTATAATGATCCAATAATGGTGCTACACGACGACTGCAAACGGTATAATGATAGTACCATACCCAAGTGATAAGATATATGCCTATAGTAAATAATAATTTAGCCAACAGATCACTCTCAAATAGATCAAACATATTAAAGACTTGAAAAGGGAAAAACAGGAAAGTGATCACCTGCATTTTAAAATTGAAATAAAAGTGGACGGAAGAATCTTTCCCTTTTGTAAACTTGTTCAACTTCCTGTTCTTTAAATATTTATAGGTCTCAAGTATTGAAAGCGGAACAATTATTACTATCCCTAAGATTAATAGTGTAGCTGGTGACAGCGGAATGAAAGAATAGTATAATACGATCAGCAGTACCAAGTGGAGGTACCATTTTTCAGCCACCCATTTCCAAAATTGGCGCTGTACCAGTCTATTTTTTTCATTGAAAAAGTTATTTGCGATTTCTACAATTCGATGTGGCCCTCCAAAAGTTTGATGATAGGCATAGACTTCCTTTTTGAAAAGCGATCCAGATTTTATCTTCATTTTATCTCCTAACTTCGATACATAGTGATCCACTAATTCTCCCCTGAGATCGCTAAAGTTTGCTCGACTGTTCGCTCGTTCTAATATGGTATTGAAGAGATTATCAATGAATTGAATTTTTTCTTCTTCTGAAGGACGATTACTCAGTTGATCATATGTATAGTGGAGATTAAAGTCTCCTGGTCGCCATAACCCATCTTTTGTCCACATATCAGGCGATTTTAGGTTTTAAGATGAGATTGATACTGTTGATGAAGTCCGCCATTGCGCTGATTTGAGTATCCACTTCTGTTTTGCCTGTCTCTGTGAGGCGATAGTATTTTCGCATGCGATTGCCGATACTACGTATCTCAGTAGTCAATATCCCTTTGCCTTCTAATCTATGTAGGGCAGGATATAGTGCGCCCTCTGTAAGTTGCACTTCTCCTTTAGTGATGGCTTTCACTTTCTGAGTGATCTCATAGCCATACATCTCTTCTTGTTCACTTAGAAGCTTGAGGATGATGGTATCGAGACTTCCTCGTAGTAGTTTAGGATCAATCATAAGACTAATATACATAATTTTCTTAGGTATAGGAATCTTAGGTATAATCCCAAAATATCTTAGTTGCATTTTTTTAAGTTTGTTCTATGATCAGAAGCTTAGAAAGGAAGGATATTCTTGAATATATACAATTGATGCAAGATTTTGCGGTATATGATGGTCACACAGAGCGTTTGGATATTCAAGCGAATCGAGTGGAGGAAGCATTTTTTGGGAATAGTCAATATGTGCGAAGTTATGTAGCCGAAGTAGACGATGTCCTAGTGGGATTCATTAATTTTTATCCTACTTTTTCTTCATTTGAGATGAATAAGACGTATTGGGTAGATGATGTATTTGTTTCGGCCGCTTATAGATCGAAGCGAATAGGATATCAGCTTTTTCAAGCAGTTAAAGAGTGTGCGATCAGTGAGGGTTGTAATCGAATAGATTGGTTGGTCAGAAGAGATAATATATTAGGGCGTTCGTTTTATGATCGTATTGGTGCCAAGGTGGATGAAGGCACTATTTTTGTCAAGTGGAGAATTTGACGGTACTTTTGAGTCAATTAGGTAAGTCCCTCCCTTAATGCTTTTGCCACGGCGGCTGAGACCGATTTTACTTGTAATTTTCGATATATTTTAGAAATATGGGTATTTACTGTACTATAAGAAATAAAGCATTCTGCTGCAATCATTTTATAGCTATATCCAGCAACTAAAAAATTTAATATCTCTCTCTCCCGAGTGGTAAGGTTTACCTTCGATTGAGTAGGTGAATAACCTTTTTTCTTATTGAATAATTTGAGAATTTTTCCGGCAATTATAGGTGTAATGGGCGCTCCACCTTCGAGGACTTCTTGGATTCCTTGAATTAGTTTTAAAGGTGTTTTTTGTTTTAATATATATCCATCGGCCCCTGCAGAAATGGCGCCTAAAATCTTGTTTTCATCCTCAAATATAGTTTGCATGATGATCTTCAGATCAGGGAAAGCCGCCTTCAGCAATTTTACCCCTTCTATACCATCTACATGAGGCATATTAATATCCATTAGTGCTACGTTAGGTTGGGTTTTCTTGATTTGTTCTACCACATTTCTACAGTCAGAATAGGTACCAACACATTCCATATTTTCCATCGCATCAAGTAACAATTTCAATCCTTCTCTACGGGCAATATTATCGTCAAATACAGCTACTTTTATAAGTTTATTATTTGAGTCTGCTTTCATATTTGCTGGTTGATTAGTGATGATCGACACATTTAATTGCGTTTTTTGTCCGGACTAAAAATCTGAGATAATTGTTTCCATCTAAAAGGAAGGTCTTTTTTAAGATCAAAAGTAAGGACAATCTTTACTCCCGTATTCGGAGAGGAATCAATTTCTAAGTATCCTCCTAATTCATTGGCTCTCAACTCCATATTTTTAAGACCGTTGCCGCCCATCATTATTTTGGGGTTGTCAACATTAAAACCCTTTCCATTGTCTTTAATGGTCACATTTAGAGTATTGTTGGTAGCGTGTATTTTTGTATGAATTGTGGTACCCTCAGAATATTTCACAGAATTATTCACAGCTTCTTTAAATATTAAATAAATATTACGTCGTTGGATAATATTGAGCTGTATGTCTAATATTGTTGAGTCGTAGTCTATGGTTACATCCCATTCTCTAGTACTTTCTAAATCACTCGCAAAACTCCTCATTCTATTAATCAGATGAAGCATAGAGTCATTTTCTGAATTAATGGTCCATACAATATCATTCATAGATTCGATGGTTTTTACGGAATTGTCATTAATAGTCTTGAGGTGTTGACTGGCTTGGCGAGGGTCTTTTGTTATGAACTTATCAGCCACGGTGCTAACTAACGCAATACTCGAGAGTGTAGAACCAATCTCGTCATGTAAGTCACGTGAAATACGATTACGTAGTAAGCGAAGATTTTCTTTTTGGTTTTGCTTGATCTGGTTGAAGCAGAATAACCCAAAAAGTAGCATCATAATGCCTATAGAAATGTATATAAACTGTTTTTGATTAGCCGTTCTTTTGGCCTTTTCATTGAGTAATAACACTTCTTGTTGCTGTATAAAATTAAGAGAGTCTCTTTCTTTCTGAAAATCATACTCTGCTTCTAAAAGCATTATTTTTTTTAGTGATTCTTCGTTGTAAAGACTATCTGTTATTTGTTTGAAGAGCACATGAGCATGATAAGCACCTTGATAATCCCCTAAAGATTCTTTAGTCAAAGCAAGTTGTTCTGCTCCCTTCTGTATTAAGTTGAGTCTCCCAATCTGTTGTGCTAAATCAATTCCTTGTTGGAGATACAATTTGGCTTTCAACAATTTGTTTTGTTTTCTATAGGTTTTACCAATTTGAATTATAATGGGTATCTTTTCACTTGCTGCGCCCATATCGGCCAAAATGGCGAGTGCATTATTGAAATTTTCTAATGCCTCTTCATACATGCCCATCTCGATCTGTGCTATTCCTATGCTTCTGTAAGAAAATGTAAGACCTCTATTATCTCCTAACTCCTTTTTAAGTTTTAGAGAAATCAAGTAACACTCTATAGCCTTTTCGGGATTTCCTTGTAGCAGATGGGTATATCCTATGGCATTGATATTGATAGCCATTTCTCGTTTTATACCTAAGTCTTTATTAATCTCAAAGGCCTTTTGGTAGTATTCGAGCGCTCTTTCATACTCGCCTTGATTTTTTTGAAAAAGTCCTATGTTAAAATAGCAGGAAGCAATACCCGCCTGATCATGCAGTTCCTCATAAATCGCGAGGGCTTTATAGTAGTAGTTCAATCCTTCAGAATAATCGCCTTGGCGATCAGAAATAATACCAATGAATTTATAAGATGAAGCTGAAGTCACTTGGTCACCTATGGATGTACTGATATGCAATGAATTATTGAGATATTCTAAGGCTTGGTCATATTCTCCTGAGTAGGCTGATAACCATCCCAAACCATATAATGCTTTAGTCTCGGCCTCTGGAAGATTCTTACTTTTAGCTAGGTCGAGCATTTGAGTAAATATTTGGTACGCAGAAACATAGTTTCCTTTATGTAGGGTGACTACACCTATGGGATATAAAGGCAATACTGTACCTCCTATATACCCAATCTCATGTGCCAAATCCTTAGCGTCATTAGCATACCTTACTGTGCTAATGGAATCTGAATCCATCAACAGTGTGGCAAGTGCTAATTTGATTTCTATTATTTTTCTTTTTGAAAATTCTGTGGTCAATTGAGATTTTAACGAATCAATTTGCAATTGCCGAATCTGGGTTTGTCCAATTATGCTCCAAACCAGTAATAAACTAACTAAGTGAAATCGAATTGAATTAACATAATAATGAAAAGATGTAGCTATGAACGACGCCATTTTCTGCCTTACTCAAATTAAATAGTCCAAAAGGTAGAAATATCATTGAAACTACTGAGTATGTCTGAAGCTACTTCTTCAAAATATCATTGATATCAATGATATAATCTGACTGAAGCCCTAATTACTTTTGACTCGGGACAGCTGTGGCTAATTGAGTCAACCTGAGATAGAGGTTACAGCTTCAACCGACTTCAACCCTTCCATAAATGATTGTATTTTTTAGGAATAGGTGCTCATACTCTTAGGAATGACGCAAATTTCAACAAAAAAAGAACATCGTATGGCAGAAGAACTAATACTATGACGATGAAAAACTATCATATCATTACCACCTTATGGGTCAGCATTTTACTATGGTCTTGTACGGCTAATAAACCTTGGATATCTCAACCAGCAAAAAATAATTCTCAGAATATTGCATTAAGCAACATAGACTATGAACTATATCTTGTAGGCAATATAGGAGCTGCCTCTAACAATCTATCTCAAGTAGATATTGTAGAACTCATCAAATCACAATTGAAGAAAGATGGTATCAAGCGTTCTGTAGTATTTATGGGAAATTCTTTTAGTGAGAGTGGTATCCCAGATACTGAGACAGCTGAGTTCCAAAAAATTGATTTAGCGACTGAAAAATGCATAAAGTTGCTTAAAGATGTAACAGATAAGGTGTACTTCATTCCTGGTGATGGAGAGTGGTATGACGGTCATGACTACACGGTCTCAGCATTACAACACGTAGAAGACTATATAGAAGATAAAGTAGGAGGCAAGAATGTATTCTCACCCTCAAATGGGTGTGGCGAACCACAAGTAGTTGAATTGACAGAAGACTTGATCTTATTACTAATGGACTCTCAATGGATCCTGCAAGGGGATGATTCTGATGAGAGAAAACGATCAGGGTGTGAAATAGATAATGAACTTGAATTAGTCACCTATTTACAACAAGTACTAGCTAAAAACAAAAATAAGAATGTGATAATTACTGCACATCACCCTGTCTATTCTAATGGGAAAGCAGGGGGAAACTATGGGGTGGCAAGTCACTTATTGCCTTTGCCAGTATTGGGCAGTATCATTACTGGTGTAAAAAAAATAAGTGGAGGGAAAGAACGTTTTGGTCACCCCCAATATGAAGCTTATAGGGCTGCTATGAATTTGACATTAAGCAATTTTGAAGGTGTCATACATGCTTCTGCTCATGATCAGAATTTACAGTATCACAATAAAAACCAAAACCATTTTGTAGTCGCTGGTAGTGGATCCGACATAGATTTTGTGAGGAAAGGTGGTACAGCGGATTTTGCTGCCATGAAGCAAGGTTTTGCTAAAATCACACATACCAAAGATCTTGAACTTTGGCTTGAATTCTATATTGCAGATGACATGAGCCCAACCAAGGCAAAGTCTGTTTACAAAAAACTACTTTACAAAAAGGAACCGATAGATTATTCTGATAAAACAGTGTATAAAGATGCAGCGGACTATCCTAAGGAAGTAAAAGTGGCGGCGTCTACAACCTATGCTCAAGGAAAATTCGGCATGGGGCAGACCTATAGAGCGGAGTGGGGTACAGAAATTAATGCTCCAGTGCTGCTATTGGACGGATATGAAGGAGGTCTCAAACCTGTACAGCAAGGAGGAGGATTTCAGACTAAATCATTACGTTTAGAAAATCCTGAGGGTAGGCAATGGGTGGTTAGAACTATTGACAAAGACGTTACCAAAGTGGTACCCCCAGCATTGCGAAATACTTTTGCTCAAAATTTGGTCCAGGATGGTATATCTGCTGCTCATCCATATGCTGCCTTTGCTATCCCGTTATTAGCGGAGGCAGCGAAAATATATCACGCAAACCCGAGATTTGTCTGGTTACCAAAGCAAAAATCTTTGGGAGATTACAACACGGACTTTGCGGACAGATTGTATCTCTTTGAGGAACGCCCTGGAGGTAATATGCAAGGCCATCCTAACTATGGTGGAGCAAAAAAATCGATCAATACTCCAGAGTTAGTCGAGAAATTATTAAAAAATCATAAGCACACGGTAGATCAGCAGTATGTGCTCAGAGCACGATTATTTGATCTGCTCATAGGTGATTGGGATCGACATGATGACCAGTGGCGTTGGGGAGTATATGAGAGCGATCAATACGCTGACCAGAAGATTTACCGAGCCATCCCGAGAGACAGAGATCAAGCTTTTTTCAAAAATGATGGTTTTATGAATTTCATTGCCAGTAGACCATTTTTTAGTCCACAGCTCAGAAAATTTGATGAGAAGATAGATTATATCAATGGATTAGCTTTTAATGCCAGACATTTTGATAGACATTTTTTATCTCAATTAAATGAAGCAGACTTTATACGAATAGCTGAGGAGCTACAACGAAATGTAACGGATGACATTATTGAATCAGCCATTCGATCATGGCCTAAAGAGGTATTTGATAAAAGTGGATTAGAAATCATCAATAAGCTTAAGCAAAGAAGAACGGA
This sequence comes from Saprospiraceae bacterium, assembly GCA_020629515.1. Taxonomy (GTDB): domain Bacteria; phylum Bacteroidota; class Bacteroidia; order Chitinophagales; family Saprospiraceae; genus GYS-P2D. The sequence goes on from JAHDDE010000024.1 coordinate 43,441, forward strand.
TCTCCTAACATATGCTCGTGAGTTTTATAAATTTCTGACTAAAGAGGTATCTGTCATAGGGACCTACGGTAAAAATAAATTTGAAATTGAGGCGCTCTCTGGCGATCAAATGAAGGTGAAAGTTTATCATATGGATGAAGGTCAAAATCATCTTATCTGGTCAAGAATTATAAATGGAAAAGACTGCGAAGAGCTGAGACTTTTTGGTTTGAAAAAATCTGATCAATTTATATTCACTGGCCAACATGAGTCCTCTATTATGGTGAGAATAGTGGGAGGAAGTGGAGAGGATGAAGTGATCAATAATTCTACGATAAAAGTCATCGCTTATGACAGGCCTGAAGGAATGGCCTTGAAAGGTTCTAACATAATATCAAAATTGAAGGACCAAAAGAGTGTCAATAGCTTTGATAGAAAGGACTGGAAAATGGATAGATCAATTCATTTTCCAATGTTGACTTTTTATACTGATGAAGGAATAGGATTAAGCTATAATATTTGGTGGCAAAAAAATGGATTTAGGAAAAATCCTTACAAGTCCAATCATAGTCTGAACTTAGGTTATTTCTGGGCTAATTCTGCCATTGTGGCTAAATATATGGGCATTTGGCCTGATGCACTTGGGCCATCTTGGGATATGCAGGTAGATGCGTCCGTTTCTGGACCTACTTTTACACAATTTTTCTATGGATTGGGCAATGACTATATCAACTTTGAAGAATTGTTACCTGATATAGAAGGTGCGGGCACTCGAAATTTTCATATTGTAAGAGGTACACATTTCGATTTTAACCCAAAAGCAGTCAAAGATTTTGGAAATAACAGATCGCTAAGTATCAACCCATCTATAGAGTTTTATAATATGGATGATGAGCTAAATGATCTTACCGAACAAAGATTCATTTTCTTGGATGAGGCAGGTAGATCGAGCATAGACTTTGAAAGTAAACTATACACGAGTATAGGTTTAGCATATGGGAGTAATCGTGTGAATAGCCCAACCCTTCCGACGAGAGGGTATAGTTTTACTATCGGTGCAGATTTCAAACAAAGTTTATCCAATTCGGAATTCACAAATTTGACGTTTTCGTCCAGTGTCGCGGCATATATTCCTTTCTCTCCAACTCATCAAGTCGTCTTGGCAACTCATTTGGGGGGAAGTTATACATTAGGAGAGTATGAGTTTTTTCATGCTAATTATTTAGCAAGCCCCACTCGTTTGAGAGGGTATCGCACTAATCGTTTTGCTGGGGATGGTGTGGTCTTTCATGCCACAGATCTTCGCATCAAGCTCTTACAGGGTAATGGTGGACTTCGGTCTGGTCTTGGAATTTTTGGATCTTTTGATTACGGGAGAGCATTTTTAGAGGATGAAAGTATCAATGATTGGCATACCAGTGTAGGTGGTGGGATATATCTCACTCCTTTGAATATGTTAGGCTTCAAAATCGGTTATTATGTAGGTGGGGATGACACGCAATTATCAATAGGAGGAGCTCTGTCATTTTAATAAATAGAAATTGAAAATGGACGAAAAGAAATTAGAGAAGAGAAAGCAAAAAGCCATAGATGAGGCACTTATGGATCATCTGGGCGTCGACAAGGAAGCACTCAAAAAACTCAAAAAAAAGCTGAGCAAAGTTGAGTCCTATCCCGAAAGAGGTGTTGAGACATGGTTTAGACTAACCTCAAAAAATCTCTACACCAGACTACAGATCGTGGATACCAAAGCCAATATTCTTATAACTGCTAACGCCATCATCATTTCAGTAGTCTTAGGATCATTATACTCTAGATTGGACGAAGATCCTCATCTGATCTATGCTGTTGGAGGATTGATCTTAACAAATGTATTTTCTATCACATTCGCTATTTTGGCCACTTTGCCGGAAGCATGGAAAAAAGGAATGGGTAGTAAAGATTTGAAAAGCGTGGATCTTTTAACTTTTGAGGATTTTAGCGAAATGAATAGAAATGACTATCAAGAAGCGGTGATGACTACCATAAAAAATGGAACTACCTTGTATCCAAGTATAATAACAGATATTCATGGTTTAGGCATCAAATTGGCACGTAAGTATCGGCTTATTAGGACTTCATACCTCATTTTTCTAATTGGAATTATTATTTCTGTGCTTCTCTTTGGAGTATGTCATGCATTGTTTTGATCACACATTATTATGAATATGAATATCAGAGTTTTTGGTTGGTTGGGATTGCTCGGTTCCATAATGGTTGGCATTGGTGAGTTCTTGGTGCATTTTAATCCCGAGGGTTTTAATAGTGAATTACCTTTTGGATATTTCTTGGGTATTGATCCCAGCCGATTTACAGTAGGCCAATATTTGATGGTGCCTTTTATCTCCTTTTATATTTTTGGGTATTGGCATCTGTATTTGGCATTAAGATCTGGATCAGAAAAATTGGGGAGAGCTGTTTTGACATTAGGGATCTTCGCCTTCGTCATAGGTGGTGTATGGGTAGGCTCAAGGGCCCATTTAGGTATTACTATACAGGCTCTGAACGAATTTGATGTCCCAGAATTACAACAAAAAATTATTGCTTCATATGATTTACATATGGAAAATCTGGTGCAGATACTTCGGGTAGTTGTACTATTGATATCAGTATTTTTTGTGTGGGCTATATTGAAGGGAGGTACGATGTATCCAAAATGGATGGCATTATTCAATCCAATTTTACTTTTAATTACTGTATTTGCACTTTTCTTTTTAGTAAGACCTATCGGCCAATATCTTGCGCCGACAGCCATGAATGTAGCTCATTTTGGCTTGTTTTCGGCTTCTCTTTTTGCACTAAATAAACAGAACATAAATTAATATAACATGAAAAAAGCACTTCTTATCCTGCTTGCACTTATAGTGTTGATAATAGTTGGCGCCCTATTCTTTTTAAAATCTGATTCTCAAAATCCCTATGAAAGAGTTGAATGGGGACGGTTCAGTGGAGAGTGCGAAACTGGCAAAATGCCGGATAGGGATTTTGGTAAAGACATGACGAAATGTGACTATACAGTGCCAGATTCTGAAATACCGACATTTACTAAAATCAGTTTTCCTTTTACCAATAAATTTGATAATACTAAATCGCTTCCGTTGATGGCGGCAGCTATGATAGATTTGGATAATGATGGAGTAGATGAGGTATTTGTAAGCGGTGGGGTAACCCAACAGGATGCAATTTTTAAATACACAAAAAATGGGTTTGAGGATATATCTGAATCGGTTAATCTACCTCAAAAACAATTAGGAAAAACAACTTTTGGAGCATCTTCATTTGATATGGACAAAGACGGCTACACTGACTTGATGGTGACAGGAGATTATGGATTGATGTGGTATCGAAATACGGGAGATGGTTTTGAAAGTAGACAAATAGATGTACCACTTAACGATAAGTCATCAGCCGCCACAACAACTATTGGAGACTTTAATAAGGATGGCCACGCCGATATTTTTCTTAGTACTTATATTCATTTAGACAAGATGGAAGGTCAGACGATCTTCAAAGATTTGAATTATGGGTCATCGAGTTTGTTATTACAAAATAATGGGGACAATACTTTTACTGATGTGACAGGTGCTATAGGATTGGGTTATGTGCATAACACCTTTCAGGCCATTTTTGTAGATATTGATAATGATAGTTGGTTGGATTTGGTAGTAGCTTATGATACTGGAGAGGCGCGAACTTATAGAAATATTGAGGGTAAACAGTTTGAGATGAAGCCTAATCCATTAACTGGCAAATATGCGTATCCAATGGGCATCGCTGTAGGAGATTATAATAATGATAATCTGGTTGACTTCTTTTTTTCAAATACGGGTAGTTCAGTACCATTATTTTTAGCAAGAGGTGATTTAGAGGAACAAGATGTTTTTAATGAAAAATGGATATTATTTAAAAATGAAGGTGATTTTAGGTTCACTGATGTAGCGGAGGAGACTAAAGTGGCTGATTTCGAGTTTTCTTGGGGAGCTATTTTTGAAGATTTTAATCTTGATGGTAGACAGGATTTAGTAGTTGCCGAAAACTATGTAGATTTTCCACCACATAAGTTGTTTAAATTGCCTTGTCGCTTTTTATTGCAGCGCCCCAATGGTACTTTTGCAGCTGTAGAAGATCAGGCTGGAGTAATTAATAAAAACTATGGCATAACACCTTTATCTTCCGATTTCAATAAAGATGGCTATCCCGATTTGCTGTATTCTAATCTTGATGGTAAAGTTGAAGCGTTCATCAATAATGGAGGTAATCAGGACTTCATTGCATTTCGGTTTCCTGAAACTGCAGAATTTGTGGGTAGTCATATCACCTTGAATCATAAGGATGGACGCCTCCAGTCAGACGTATACGTAATTGGAGAGGGCTTGGGTAGCGATCAAACTTCCACCGTGACTTTTGGTTTGGGACAAGGAAATAAACCTGAATTGGCTCAAATTATTCTTCCTTCAGGCGAGATACTTAAAATGGATCAACCTGACATTAATCAAGTTCACCTTGTGAAAAAATAATTGCATGGACGAACTATTTGAGACATGTGGATATTTAGCCAGTTTTTTAGGGACATTTATTGAAGGTGAAATATTATTGTTGACCTCAGTATTGAGTTCTAAGTTGGGTTATTTCAATTATTTCGGTGGATTAACAGCGGCCTTCATGGGTGCATTTTTGAAGGATTCTATCAAGTTTATGTTAGTTAAAAAATATGGGAGCAAACTCTTGAAACACAAACCCAAACTCCAAGCTAAATTGGATAGCACTTCAATGTGGTTTGAAAAACGACCATTTTTTTATATGACCTTTTACAGATTGATGTATGGATTTGGTACACCTATTTTGATGTTGTCAGGATTGAAAGCTATCCCTTATGCGAGATTTGCTTTTCATAGTGCTATTGCGGTATTGATATGGATTGCATTGATTGGGGGATTTGGTTATTTCTGCGCCGAAATTATGGTTGAGAATTTGAATTTTCTCAAAGATAATGCAGTAGAAGTGATAGGAATATTATCTGTTATAGGGCTTCTTTATTGGTTGATAATCAAGAGACCACATGAAAAATATTGTTTTAAACCAATTGAGAATGATGAATAAAAAGTCTATCCATTGGCTTATTTATCTATCTATTTGGATTGCCGCTTTGATAGGATTAAGTGGTACGTTGCCATTGTTGAAAAATGAATTGATTAATGGGAATATCTGTCCAAGAATTTTAAGTGTTCCAGCTTGTTATATCATTTTTTCCAGTATCATACTCATTATTATTTCTCATTCTCAACTATTTAGTGACCGAAATAGATTATACTATTTAGGTGTTTTTGTAGCTCTTTCTATAGCCACTTTTGGTTCTGTCGGTAATCTCTTGGGATATGTAGAATGCCCACAAACCGAAGGTGGAATACCTATGTGTTATTTATCTTTTTTACTTTTTTTCAGCCTATTAAGTTTGAAACTCATAGAAAATCAATTGAAATGATTTCGATATCATTTTTCTTGTAAAAGATGGATTAATAGTCCGAATATGGTGTGGGATAAAGTAGAAAGATATCTATATGTGAGATGTTGTTTTTATACTTATCCATGGAGATTAATTCTTTCCACTCTGGAGAATCGACGAAGTTTTTCCAGTTCTGATCTCTCGATTCGCTATTGGCATGTGTGGTCATGTACATCAGATTGGGCATTTTGGATCCGGATATAACCTCACCATAAAAAACGGCATTAAATCCAAGCCTATCAAAAAGTATGATTTCTCCACCTGCATTAAACATATCTACTTTATTGCGGTAGATAGCCTCTGTACTGGACTCATAACTGCGCAGTTCGTAAATCCTATCTTCTCGAGGGCCGTCTAATTTTGGTGTCGTCATAACTGGCATATCAGAGAATGCTCTCAGTAATGTAGAACTCATTCGATTGTATGGTGCCTCATCGTATGCAGCATTGATATAATCAGTTCCATCGACTAAATAAGTACTATCGATAAGCAAAGCATCCTCTACGTGGATCATCTCTTCTATAGATCCATACGGTATGAGTAAGTATGTCTTTAAGATAGAATCCTTCTCGGACATTCTATTCTTAAAAACACCAACATGTTCTATTCCTTTTCTTTTCAAAGCCGGGAGCAAAGCATTTTCGAGATATTGATCTGTTTGCTCCATCTGATGTAAAGAATTAAAAGTGTACTCTTTGATCTGATAAAATTCTCGACCAATTGGTTGATCATTCTGCACGGTGCAAGCGGATAAGGCGATCACGATTAAGAATAATAGATTTTTCATACGAGGCACATTTTCTTTACAATTTACATTGCTACTTCTGAAATCCTTACATGGTTAAGGCTTAATAATTGAATTCCTTATAGTACGGAATGCATTTTTATTATTTTGAGTGAATAACAAAACTTCTAAACATTGTATAAGTTAGGGCTCCTTCAGATTTTATTAACTTGCTTATGTCTTTCGTGCTCTCCGAAAGTGACCAATGAACTTGTTATTGATAAATCATTAAGTGCTTTTGAAATCCTCAATGGTACTGCCTTATATGAGTATGAAAATGGTACCATAACAGGTGCATCCATGATGAATACGCCAAATACATTTTTAGCAACAAAAAGGAAGTATACAGATTTTATCCTTGAATTTGACGTATGGGTTGATGTAGGACTTAATTCTGGCGTGCAAATCAGAAGCAATAGTCAAGCAGATTATCATAATGGCAGAGTGCATGGATACCAAGTTGAGATAGATACAAGCCCACGACGATGGTCAGGAGGCATATATGATGAGGCTCGTCGAGCATGGTTATACCCTCTAAGTCTGAATAAGGAAGGACAGAAAGCATTTAATAACGAAGAATGGAATCATTATCGTATTGAGGCCATCGGTGATGAAATCAGAACATGGATAAATGGTGTGCCTTGTGCTTATCTTATAGACGATATGACCTCAGAGGGCTTTATTGCTTTTCAAGTTCATAGTATTTATGATCAAAAAGATGAAGGCAAAAAAGTAAGGTGGAAGAATATTAGATTGAATACTACAGATTTGATGTCCCAAGCACAAAATATTGGTAGCGCTCCAGAAGAGAGTTATTTAGAAAATAAATTATCAAAGTCAGAAATGGCTAACAACTGGCAGATGGCAAATTCCGATAAAGTAGATGTATCTGATCAAAATAATGTGGAGCTAAAAGTAGACTTCAAGCTGCCTCCCGAGAGCAAAGGAGCAATAGTTTATGGAGAAGAGTTACAATTTTTCCTTTCTAACGACAAGACTTCCAACTTAACTTTAGGATCGATCAATGAGCATCAGATATCTAAAAATTTGAGTGAAATCGATAATCCAAGTATTCGATATAAGGGTGATGGTAACTGGAACAGAGCACATATCATCAAGGACGGGAGCACCATTCAGCATTGGCTCAATGGCGTACTGATAGTTGATACTTCAGTTGATGATAGGCCAATAGGGCCGATTGAGTTGAAGAGCACTGAAGGAGAAATAGAATTTAAAAATTTTAAATGGCGTGTATGGTAAGGGCTATCCTCTTTTGTCTTTGTATTATGGTTTTCAATGCTTGCCACCAAGAGCGAGTGACGGCTGACCTAAGTGAATTTGTTTTAAAAGATGGTTTTACTATTGACCAAGTGGCGAGCGAACCACTTTTAGATTCGCCTGTGGCCATGACTTTTGATTACGATGGAAGTATTTGGGTGGTTGAGTTGCCAGGATATATGCGTGATATAGAAGGTAGCGATGAAGAAGCGCCTGATGGTAAAATAGTACATCTGATTGATACTAATGGAGATCAGATCATGGATCATAGAGAAGTTGTCAAAGATGGATTAGTAGCTCCACGAGCACTGGCTTTAGTTTATAATGGATTATTGTATACAGAAGGTACGAGCTTATGGTGGGACAATGTCGAAGATGATTCAGAACCAGAATTGGTGGATTCGCTATACGTTATCGGGGGTAATATAGAACATCAGCCTAATGGTCTTCTCTATAATCTTGATAACTGGATCTATAGTGCCAAAGCGAATGCTCGATATAGAAAACTAAATGGCAAATGGTTGAAAGAAGCCACATCATTCAGGGGGCAATGGGGTATCACGCATGATGCTAAAGGTCGACTGTTCTACAATGATAACTCCAATCCGCTGTTTGGTGATTTTGTGCCACCTAATACTTTGATCAGTAATCCATACCTTAAAATCGAACATAGCCTCCACCAAAACATCGCTCCGGATCGAAGACTATTTGCGATTCAGCCAAATGACGTCAATCGAGGTTATTTGCCTAATGTTTTAGATTCTGTAGGAAGAGTGGCTCATTTTACTTCAGCATGTGGCCCGCTCATTTATTTGGCTGATGGGTTAGGTCCAGAATTCCATGGTGATGCATTTGTATGTGGTCCAGAAGCTAATCTGGTAAAGAGATATAAGGTTCATCAAGAAGGGGCTAAAATTATGGCTGAGCAAGCTTATGAAGATGAAGAATTCTTGATCAGTACAGATGATTCCTTTAGGCCTGTTAATCTGTATACAGGAAGAGATGGAGCGTTATATATTTTGGACCTAAGAAAAGGAGTCATCCAGCATAGGGCCTATATGACCAGTTACCTCCGAGAAATCATATTGAATAAAAAGTTAGACGAAATCAATGGAAAAGGAAGGATATACAAGGTTTATAAGGAAGGTATAGATGTCAATGCTACTACGCCAGAAACGATAGAAGAATGGATAAAACTGTTAAGTAGTGAAAATGGAGCCGAGCGAATTATGGCTCAGAAATATATAGTGAGTAGTGGAGATACTTCGCTAAAGAATGATCTAATGGAGGCCTTGGTAAAATCAAAAGACATTGGTAAAGTTCACATACTATGGACTTTAGAAGGATTGGGTTTGCTTGATCAAGATATGTTGATCACATTAGCAAAAGGATTAGAAAGTCAAGAGGTTTGGTTTACGCTTATTCAATTAATCGAGGAGTCCTATTTATCAATTATGGCAGATTATCTACCTAAAGATCCGAATCCTGGATTAGAATTATTAATAGCTTCAAAATTTCCAAAATATTTATCTACTGAAGATGATCTTATAGCTGAAGCCTCCCTCAATAGCATGGATAAAACTGCTATGCAAGCTGTAATGAACCAGAGAAGTACGTCATCTCTTGTCAAACAGAAGGCTCGAGAGACTTTGGAGAGGATGAAAAATAATGATATCCAAGCTCCTCAATTGATGACAGAATTCTTTAAGGATAATAGGACCGCAGGATTGGATCTATATATTAAAAACTGTAGCAGTTGTCATGGCTTAGATGGGGAAGGTCGAGATAATTTAGCTCCTCCTATCATGCAGTCAGAATATGTAAACGGTCCTTCCGATCAGCTTATATTGTTGCTTTTGCATGGCTTAAAAGGACCCGTAAATGTTAAAGGAGTAACCTATGATATGAATTTGGTCATGCCAGGTATAAAAGATAATGATATGCTCAGCGACAAGGACATCGCTGATATAATCATTTTTGTACGAAATTCTTTCAGTTTTGCTGACCCAAGAGTTGATTATAGAAGAGTAACAGCATTAAGAGAACTTACAGCTGATAGAACAGATATGTACACTGAAGAGGAGTTGCTCAACTGGAAAGCCCAATAATTATGGAGTTAACCATTCAGCTATTATCATTTTTAGCGTTTACTGGTTTTGTTGCGTTTTACGCTACCTATAGACTCAGAAAAGATCGACTAAATACTCAGGATGGATTTTTTCTTGGCGGACGAAGTTTAACAGGGGTTGTTATAGCGGGTTCGATGCTATTGACAAATATTTCTACAGAGCACTTAATAGGTATGAATGGCTCGAGTTATAAGAATGGGGCGATTATCATTACTTGGGAAGTGACTTCCGCATTGGTGTTAGTTTTAGCGGCGATTTATTTCGTTCCTAGATATCTCAAGATGGGATTGACTACTATCCCAGAATTTTTAGAGTTGCGATTTGATGGATTAACCCGGACATTAGTGGCCCTCCTATTAATTATTTCATTTGTAGCCACACTTTTACCAATAGTACTTTATACAGGAGCACTTAATATCGAAAGCCTTTTTGATATTTCTGAATTGCTCGGGGTAAATAAGCATCAAGGCTTATGGATTACTGTATTAATTGTTGGCGTATTGGGTGCATTTTATGCCATTTTCGGTGGGTTGAAAATGGTGGCATATACCGATACTATTAATGGATTTGGCTTGTTAATCGCTGGATTACTGGTGCCTTTTCTGGCATTGTATGGTATAGGAAATGGTAATATATGGACGGGCTTAGTGACCGTATTTAATCATGCTCCAGAGAAGTTTAATGTGATCAGTAATGAGCAGTCGGTTGGTCCTGGATCAAGAGATGCAATTCTTCCATTCAGTGTGCTATTCACAGGTATGATCATCAATCAGTTGTATTTCTGGACCATGCACCAGAGTATTATTCAAAGAGTATTAGGTGCCGTAAGCCTCAAAGAAGCTCAGAAAGGGTTACTATATACTGGCATTTTGAAGATCCTGATGCCATTAGTCATCATCCTACCAGGGATCATAGGGTACTATTATTTTGGAGATAGCCTGTATGATAATCAGGATACAGTATATCCAGAACTGGTTAAAAAGGTATTGCCATTTTGGATGACAGGATTGTTCGTCGCTGTCATAGTCGGCGCTGTGTTGAGTACCTTTAATAGTGCGCTCAATAGTGCCGCAACGATATTCAGCTTAGGAATCTATAAGCGCTATATAAATAGTAATATAGGAGATACTGGAATAGTGCGAATTGGAAGATTCGTTTCTTTAATCCTGGCCATCTTTGCGATCGGTGTAGCGCCATTAGTAGCGAGTGCTCCCGAGGGGCTTTATCAGTTACTCCAACAGTTGAACGGGATATTTTTTATTCCAATGGCTACCATTATCATAGCGGCTTTTTTCTTTCCTAAAGTATCAGCTATTGGGGCTAAAGCAGGACTTGCTTTTGGCTTGCTATTTTATGTCATAGTTAATTTTGTTGTACAAGCGGATCTCCATTTTATACACATTTGGGGTATTGAGTTTGTCCTCAATGTAGGTTTTATGCATGCAGTTTCTCATTTTTATCCGCGGATTAATATGTATCAGATAAGTGATGTCGGAGCTGTAGAATTAACACCATGGAGATATACTAATGCTTTGAGTATAGGATTAGTAGTAGTGACTGTATTGAT
>JAHDDE010000025.1 GCA_020629515.1 Saprospiraceae bacterium
AACTCGGTTATACCTGATCAAAACCCGTGTTTATGATCACTTTTTGACAAATTGGATATATCTAAGTTTGACCCTATTTCAATGATTTACTAAACAAAATAGCTAAAATATTAAGAGTACTAAGCTAATTAAGGAAGCTTGTCTTACTTGAATGAGAAAACATTGATATGATTGAATCATTGGGTTAGACTAAGATAGACCCCATTAGTCCATCCGAAACCATCTTGAAGATCATATTCGCCACCAGAACCAGATAAACTGATATCTATGACATTATACTTTTCTAACATCTTACCTGTTTGATGATATACTTCTTCATTTAAGGATGTCCATCTATGAGCAATTTCTTGCGCTAATTGTTTATATCCATAGTTTAACAAACCTTTTATGGCCATGTATTGTAGAGGAGCCCAACCATTGGGAGCGTCCCATTGCTGACCGCTACTGGTTAATGTAGTAGTAAGACCTCCTTTTTTCAAAAACTTCTTTTTTATGATACTAGCTACCTGACTGGCTTGATCATCATTCGCAAGCCGAAAGAATAGAGGATATACTCCTGCTAAAGTGATCTTGTCAGAGTTGATCTTGAGACTAAAGTCATAATCACAAAAGAAACTTTTTTCATCATTCCAAAAAAGCTGCTGAATGGCATTTTTACGATTTACTGCGAGCATGCCATAGTTTAATGATAGTTCATCTCTATTGATTAGTTTATAGCATTCAGAGATCATTTTTTCTAAGTGCCATAGGAGGCAGTTTAGATCAATTGGTAGTAAGTCAGTGGTGTGTATGGATTTTAAGTCATCTGGGTCTGTCATCCATCGACTTGAAAAATCCCAACCAGACTCACAAGCAGCCCTTAGAGATCTGAACAAATTAGTATTCTTATCATCGCCATAATCTATCAATTCCCAATCATCCCTATACATCTCCTCACGAGGACTATCTTTGGCATCATAGTATCGATTAAGCAGAAAGTTATTGATTTTTACAACTCTATTGAGGTGTGATGAGGTCTCTAATTGGGAGACTCCTTTCATCCAAAAATTGTATTCCGTGACAAGCGATGGCAAGTAAGATGGAATAATACTTTCACCCTTAATATTTATTAATTCTTTGATCATTAAAGAATAAAAAGGTGGTTGTGATCTACTTAAAAAGTAAGTTCTATTACCATTAGGTATATGTCCAAAAGTGCTAATTAAGTACTTGAAGTTCAATATCATATTTTCCATCAATACATGTTCGCCACTTGATATTAGACCCAAAATGGTAAAATAACTATCCCAATAGTATATCTCATTAAATCGACCTCCAGGTACTACATAGTCGTAGGGTAGCGGTATCCTCGAATCTTTACGTTTTCGTTTGTCAGCTGGTCTTTTAAGATGCTGCCATAAGTCAGTTAAGTGGGTTGAGATAGGTTTTCTATCAGAAGAATAATGGATTGACTTATGCTGATTAAAATCAAAGTAATTATGAACGAATTTTGTTAAGTTAAATAGATCAGAATCTTTTTGTGCTTTATATTCTTTGAGTATTATTTGAGGACTCATTTTGGCTCGTGCATCAGCTACCACCTTTCCATCTTTAAACAATCCTGACTTGTGGATGTCATAAAACAAGTCACCAAATAGCTCTTCTGGAGTTTTGTGATTATTCATCTGACGAGATCGTTTCTTTTTGGGTAATTATTTTGAGCAGATAAACGCAAACAAATAAAAGTGCCAAAGGCACAATTAAATAGTAAAATGCATTCTCAGCCCCAACATTTTTAAATAGATATCCGATTATCCTGGAGCCTAATGTGCCTCCAAGTGCAGAAAATATAACTATCAGACCTGTCATAGGACTATGGAGATTAGTTGGGATAGCACTCAAGACTATAGAGTTGAGTAGAGGATAAATGGGAGCTATGAAAAGTCCCACTAATGGAAATGCAAACCCTATTATTGGGATATCCGAGATGCTTTTTATAACACCGACTTGCGCCGAAACAGTTTTTGGTAAAATGAATATAACCATCATAATAGAAATAATTATACAGAATGATAATACCCAAAACCATGAAATCTTCTGTACAACTACACCTGCCGATAGTCGTCCTACTCCTAACGAAATAGCCAAGATGCTGGCCATCATAATGCTTATGTTCTCTGGCAATTCGAGGACTCTTGAATTAAATGTCGGGAGCCAGGTCATAATACCTTGCTCTATCATAACAAAAAGAAAGGCCGAGATGAGAAATACAATAACTAATAGCTTAATCAATAACGAGAACATGAGTTTAACATCATCCATAATGTCCACACCTGGTATAGTACCAGATTCATCAATGTCTGTAGTATAAAGAAAAGCGAAAGATAATATGCCTAATCCTGATAAGAGCCAATAGACATTTAGCCAACTATCAGGGTCGGACTCATTGTTAAAGGCAGGAAATAGGAAATAGGCTAACGCTATGCCAAACATAAAAACCCCTTCGATCGAACTCATCAAACTATTGTGCTCCTTTTGGCCATTAGTTATGAGGCCTATAACACTATAGACCGATACTTTAATTAAGGCAAATGCTACTCCTACCGAAGCGAATAATAACTTAGCAGACCAGAAGCTATTGCCCTGTATCATGATGAGGCCTGCCGCTGATACAATAGCTAATCCACTCAGCATTGCCTTTTTGTAACCAATTCTTGGGAGAAAAGAAGCGATAAAGAAAGAGACAATAGCAATAGGAAGGTCTTTGAACAGCTCTAACGTACTGGCCTCTAATTCATCTACACCATAGAGTATTTGAGACTTAAGTATCACTATGCCTACACTATTGAGAAGTATAGCAAAAATGAAATAGTTGATATATAAAGATAATTTAGCTCGAGTTGTATTATTCATCACTTTTGATCTGTATTAAATGAAGATTCTCTTTTGATAAAAATGGTATCTATATTGATACTTTCCGCTTTTAACGAGTGCTGTGTTTTTGTATTAATTATATCTATGGCATTTATCCCCATTGCTCTTGATTGTTGATCTACAGTAGATAGAGAAGGGGTTAAGTATTGACTGAAGTGAGCATTTGAAAAGCCTACTACACTCAAGGTGGAGGGTATACTAATCGCATGTTCAAAGCAATATCTATACACGCCTAAAGCGGCTTCGTCACTTACAGCTAATATTCCTTCTACACGATACTTCTCATACAGCACTGACGTTGCCTTGTAGGATTCTTCAGGGTTGACGATGGCGCACTGATATGTATAAGGTTCTTTTTGAGCTTCTGTTATAGCTTTTAGATAACCGATGTGAATCTGATCAGCTATCCTATCATTAGTGAGCCCTCTGATATGTCCTATCTTGTTAAGTCCACTCTTGATTAATTGCATAGTGGCTTGATAAGCTCCCGTGGCATGGTTATTACTTAAACTATTATAAGCTATCTTTTCAGAGGAGCGATCGCAGATTACCACTTTCTCCCTATCTATACCATCGATAATATATCCATCAAGAAGAGCGCTGTCGTAGGATGGGGCAATTATAAGTGCAGCTATATTAATATCTAAAAATTCGTCGATACACTGTTTTTCTAATTTGTCACTGTCCATACTTTCGGCCAGTAGAACTACATAACCATTCTTTTGGGCTTGGTACAAAATGCCATCAATCATCTGCGAATAGAAAGAATGATTAACTCTTGGGACAACCACACCGATGAGATGATTTTGATTATTATGCAGGGATTTAGCGAAGTAATTTGGTCTGTAATTTAATATTTTAGCTACTTCGAGCACAGCCTTTTTAGTAGAGTCACTTATATCATCCTTATTATTAAGCGCTCTTGAAACGGTTGTAGTGGATATGTTTAGCGCCTCGGCAATATCTTTAAGTCGAGCTTTACGTTTCATAGTTGATCTTCATATCATCGCTCTATCAAGAGCTAATGCTATGATACGCAAAACACTTCAATTATTTAAGTGTAAATATTAACGTAAAGGCTTAAGTATCCTGTCCAATAAATTATTTATATATCACACGTTGAACCGGAAGTGCATGATGTCTCCATCTGTGACGATATATTCTTTTCCTTCGACACTTAGTTTTCCTGCTTCTTTTACTTTACCCTCTGACCCAAAATGGATGTAGTCATCATATTTAATTACTTCAGCTCTAATGAACCCTTTCTCAAAATCAGTATGAATAACCCCAGCGGCTTGGGGGGCTGTAGATCCTTTTAGTACCGTCCACGCTCGCACTTCTTTTTCTCCAGCAGTAAAGTAGGTTATTAGATTAAGGAGATTATAACATGATTGGATAAGGCGATTGACTCCGGGTTCGGTAAGATCCATTTCTTCCAAAAACATCAATTTTTCTTCATCTGTATCCAATTGGATGATTTCTGCTTCTATGGCTGCAGAGATCAATATAACTTCAGCGTTCTCATTTTTTACGTGCTCAGCTAATTTCTTAGAAAGCGCATTACCCATTTTAGCGCTATTTTCATCTACATTGCAGACATACAATATGGGTTTTGATGTCAGCAGATATAATTCTTTGTATAGATCTTGATGCAATTCTGGTACATCATAAGATCTTGCTGGGCTCCCTGATTCCAGATGACTTTTTAATTCATTGGCAAATTCTAATTTAAGTTTATCCTCTTTTGCCCCACTTTTAGCCGCTTTTTGCAACTTCTCAATTCTTTTCTCTAAAGTTTCTATATCCTTAAATAATAATTCTGTGTCTATGATATCTTTATCTCTTACTGGATCTACATTGCCATCTACATGTACCACATTATCATCAACGAAACATCTGACTACATGTACTATAGCGTCTACCTCGCGGATATTGGCCAAAAATTGATTGCCTAAGCCTTCACCTTTACTCGCACCTTTAATGAGACCTGCGATATCTACTATATCAACTGTCGTAGGAAGTATCTTCTGTGGATTAACTATATCGGCAAGTGCCTGCAACCTTTTGTCAGGCACTGTGATAACTCCAACATTTGGGTCTTTTGTGGCAAAAGGGTAATTAGCTGCAAGCGCCTTTGCGTTGGTCAATGCATTGAACAATGTAGATTTACCTACATTTGGTAGGCCAACAATTCCACATTTAAGAGCCATAACACATCTATTTTTTGTGATAAAGCCGCAAAGATATTTTATTCTTTAACATATTTGTTGGTATGAATTATCTCGCTCACTTATTTCTGTCATTTAGAGACCCAGATATAATGACCGGCAACTTTATCGCTGATAATATTGCTTTAAGTGAGATTGATACTCTTACTCAGACAATCCAAAAAGGGATTCTATTGCACCGTAAAATTGATGCCTATACAGATAGGCACCATGCTTTTCTTAAAGCTACTCAAAGCCTAAGAGATAAGCATGGAAAGTATGCCCCAGTAATTGTGGATATCTGGAATGACCATTTGTTATGTCATTTTTGGCATCACTATTCCAATGAGAGTATAGAGCAGTTTGAGAATTATTCGTATCACGTGTTGCATCAAAATGTGGGAATACTACGAGGTTCTGCTAAGAAACATGTCCAAAACTTGATCACACATAAATATCTGAAAGTATACCAAACTAAAGATGGGCTTGTGGATGTCATGAATAGGATGGATAAACGAACAAGGTTTCCTTCGCAATTTGAGCTTTCTGTAATGCATCTCTATGAGGATTTTGATAAATATGCCGATCTCTTTAGGATGTTATTCAGTGATATCGTGAAAGAATTGCCAAAAATGTATGAGCAGGTCGAATCAATCGGAGATTAACCTTCGAAATGAAAAGAAATAGTCAGTACTCTACTTAAAAGCTTTTCTATAATGGTCGATTCTTCTTTCTGAATATTAAAGAGTAGGGTATTATTAATGCCTTGAGAAAATTTAATTTCTGGGGATAAAATAAAGAAAGGAAAGAAGAACTGCATTCCGATACCAGCCTCTAATTGAAAATCATGTGGATCAATCTTTATTAGATTTTCTGAACCTCGTGCATCTGAATTAGAGGTTACATCATATGCATAATTAATTCCCGCAATAACATAAGCCCGTTTGTCTCTATAAGGCGCTGATTTAAATCTAATGTGAAAAGGTAAATCGACGAATATAGATTCAAATGAGTTCCTTAATTCCAAGTCGTTGTTGAAATCTATGTGGCGGGTGGCAAAAGTAAAACCAGGAAGCACTCTTATGTCAAAATAATCTCCAAGTTTATAATTGACTATACCATGCACATTAAATCCCATCGCAGGTGCTCCTTGGGCACTGTTGAAGTTAGGGTTGTCAATAAACTCAGTGGAATGAAAAACATGATGCTTACTACTATTAAAGCCCAACGAAATGCCGAAATAATAGTCTTTGTGTTGATAATCTAAGAAGTTATAATTACGTCGATTGATCTGAGCATTTAATGGATTGCACCCACAAATTATCAATAAAACCAATAGAGCAGATGCAGTTATATTTTCTTTTTGGAGATTCAAATTCTGTTGTTTTGAACAATCATAAAACTTAGTCCACATAAATTTATTGTCTACAGGAACATCAGCGGTAGTTATGAAACAATTGTTAATATTTATTTGTGCTGATTATCAGGGCTAAAGTAGTCATAAGAGATACTGTTTATTCTGTTTTAAATGTTACCTTTGCACACTTATTTGAAGTACCTAATAAAAAGTAGGTTACTTATATGAATAAATACAATATCATAAAATAGTTAGATTGTAGATATGGCAGAAAACGAACGTATAATCCCAATTAACATTGAGGATGAGATGAAGTCCGCTTACATTGACTATTCTATGTCGGTTATAGTATCTCGTGCATTGCCAGATGTGAGAGATGGACTTAAACCAGTGCATAGAAGAATTTTATATGCTATGTCAGACTTGGGTCTTACCATAAGTAAACCGCATAAAAAGTCAGCCAGAATAGTAGGAGAAGTATTGGGTAAATACCATCCTCACGGTGATACCTCTGTATATGATGCGATGGTGCGAATGGCCCAAGAATGGAATATGCGTTATCCATTAGTGGATAAACAGGGAAACTTTGGTTCGATAGAAGGTGATGGGCCTGCCGCTATGAGGTATACTGAAGCTCGGTTGAGTCGATTGAGTGATGAGATAATAGCTGATATCAAGAAAGAAACCGTTGATTTTCAGTTTAATTTTGATGATTCGTTAGAAGAGCCTACGGTATTACCTACTAAATATCCCAACCTTTTGGTTAATGGGGCTTCCGGAATCGCAGTAGGAATGGCCACCAATATGCTACCGCATAACCTCTCTGAAATAGTCGATGGTATTGTAGCTCTAATCGCCAACCCTGAGATCGATACGGCAGGTCTTATGGAGCATGTCAAAGGACCTGATTTTCCAACAGGTGGCATTATATATGGTACAGAGGGCATAATTGATGCTTTTGAAACCGGTAGAGGTCGTATAGTCCTAAGAGGAAAAGTACACGTAGAAACCACCAAAACTGGTAGAGATCAAGTTGTAATAACTGAAATTCCTTATCAAGTCAATCAACAAACTCTTGAAATAAAAATCAAGGATACTGTTGAATCGGAGAAGATTAAAGGCATCTCAGCCATTAGAAATGAGTCCGATAGACACGGTGTCAGAATTGTGCTTGATTTGAAAATGGATGCTATAGCTAATGTGGTTATTAGCCAGCTGTATAAGTACACCCCACTCCAGACCTCTTATGGGGTGAATAATGTAGTGTTGGTTAATGGTAGACCACGTACGCTCAATCTTAAACAATTGATGGAAGAGTTCGTCAAGTTTAGATTGGAGGTCATCACTAAACGAACTCAATACGATCTAAGAAAAGCAGAAGAGAGAGCTCATATTTTAGAAGGGTTACTTATAGCTTTAGATAATCTTGACGCTGTGATCAAGTTGATCAGAGGATCCAAGGACGTCGAGACAGCCAGAAATGGATTGATTTCAAATTTCAATTTAACAGAAATACAAGCCAAAGCAATACTCGATATGAGATTGATGAGGCTGACAGGTCTTGAACGTCAGAAAGTACAAGATGAGTATGATCAGTTAATGATCAAGATCAACGACCTCAAAGATATCTTAAGTAATGAGACAAGGCGAAGATCTATCTTGACAGAAGAACTAATAGAAATAAAGAACCAATTTGGTGATGAGCGTCGTACTGAGATAACTCATGCAGCTGGTGATATTTCTATAGAAGACATGATACCTAATGATGAGGTGGTGGTAACCATCTCTAACCTTGGATATGTCAAGAGAACTAAATCTGACGAATTTAAAAGTCAGAGCAGGGGAGGAAGAGGCTCTAAGGGAAGTAAGACAAGAGATACCGATTATGTAGAACATCTGTTCATAGCTAATACCCATAATTATCTCTTATTATTTACCGAAAAAGGGCGCTGTTTTTGGCTTCGAGTATATGAAATTCCAGAGGCTTCTAAAAATGCATCGGGACGTGTTATCCAAAATATTATTGCACTGCCAAAAGATGATAATGTCAAGGCGTATATAATAGTCAAAGATCTTAAAGACGAAGACTTCTTGGCTAATAACTATATTATGTTCTGTACGCAGAAAGGTATAATTAAAAAGACTAAATTAGAATCGTTCAGTCGCCCAAGAGTGAATGGTATTAATGCGATCACTATCAATGATGGAGATCAGTTGTTAGAGGCTAAGCTTACAGATGGAAATAATGATGTTTTCATTGCTAATCGTGGAGGACGCTCTATCCGCTTTGACGAGTCAAAAGTGCGCTCTATGGGCCGATCTGCTGCAGGTGTTAAGGGAATTACACTCGATGGCCCTGAAGACAAAGTGGTCGGAATGGTATGTACCTCTCAGCAAGATTTAAGTACCTCAATATTCGTTGTGTCTGAGAATGGCTATGGCAAAAGGTCCGATAAAGATGAATATCGAAAGACTAATCGAGGAGGTAAAGGAGTAAAGACTTTGAATGTAACTGATAAAACTGGAGAACTAATCGCTATAAAAGGCATAACCAATGATGATGATCTTATTATAACTACAAAAGGAGGTATTGTGATAAGAATAAAAAGTAGTGATTTCAGAATAATGGGTCGTGCAACACAAGGTGTTAAAGTGATCAATGTGGATAAGAAAGATAGTATTGCAGATATTGGTGTTATAAGAGATGCGCGAGGAGAAGATGAAGAAGAATAGTTTTTATTATTAACATTTCAAATATTAATTTTAAGTTTTTATTAAGTGTAACACTTCTTTTGATTTTCGTCATAGAGTTGTTATTAATCTAAACAAAATATTTAATCAATGAAAAACATAGTAAGCATAATTATAGCTTTGCTTTTTATTAGTCAGTTCACTTTTGCTCAAGGTGAGAAAAGTCTAAAAATGGCATCTAAAGCATTTAGCGAATTTTCTAAAGATCCTTTTGGAAGTTCTGCTAAATTGGATGAGGCAAAATCTTTTTTGGAAGAAGCTTTTAAAGACGAAAAAGTTGCATCTAATCCTAAGGCTTGGATGACGAGAGCTGATATTTTTTACAATTCAGGAGATCAGCAAACCAAGGCAAGACTATTAAACCCCGAGTCCCCTATGAACGATCCAGATGCTGCTATAAACGCTTTTGAATCGTATGTGAAAGCTTTAGAATTAGCTCAGAAAAAAGGAGATATCAAAAATGCCATGAAGGGACTTGTGAATGCAGAGAATCTGCTGAATAATATCGGTGTAGAATTATATAAAGATCAGAATTATGCTGGTTCTTATAAGAATTTTAAAACTGAATTAGCAGCAAGAGACTTTTTAAAATCTAAAGGTGAAGCTAGTAGATTGGATGCTGATGGCTTGTACGGAGAAAAATTATTTTTCGCCGGACTGACTGCATATTATGCAGAAGACTATCAGGGCGCAATTGATAATTTAGTGGGAGCAAAGGATAATGGGCACAAGGATGCATCTATCTATCAAGTTGTATATGAATCTTATAGAGCACTTGAAATGTCAGAAAAAGGTCTTCCTTTCTTAGAAGAAGGGAGAAAAGAGTTTCCTGATGATACTGGTTTGTTGTTCTCTGAGATCAATCATTACTTAGCTACAGGAGAGTTAGATCAAATGATCGGCAAATTGGAATATGCGTTAGAAAAAGAGCCTGATAACCAGTCTTTAATATTAACATTAGGTCAAGTATATGATCAGTTACAGGTGAAAGCTAATGGAGCAGGAGAAATGGATAAAGGTGCAGAGTATTTTGATAAGGCTTTGGGTTACTACAACCAAGCTCTTGCTAATTCTCCAGAAGATTTTGACCTTAATTACAGTGTCGGCGCATTGTATTACAATAAAGCTGCTGGACTAACACCTGCTTTAAATGAAGTAGCTAACGACTTTAGCAAAGCTGGAGAACAAAAGTATAATGAAATAAAGGATAAAATGGCTGGACTTTTTGACCAGGCTCTTCCTTATTTCTTAAAAGCAGATAGCATCAATGGAGAAGACAGAAATACACTGATAGCGCTAAAAGAAATATTTGCAAGAAAAGACAATTTTGAGAAGTCTAATGAGTACAAAGACAAATTAGATACTTTATTGGGGCAATAAGAGATTTATAGAGAACTGCTTAAAAAGCCATTAACTATCAAGTTAATGGCTTTTTTTTATTTAATTAATGGCTCAATTGCTATTTTGCTTTAAATACACCGCAGTGGTTATATTCCTCAAAAGGCTAAGCTATTTAATTGATCAAACCATAGAATTCATAGGGAGACTTACATCTTGGATTACCTTGATACTGGTTATTTTGATTGTTGTTGACGTATTCATGCGATATTTTTTAGATAATTCTAAGATGTGGATGGTTGAATTAGAGTGGCATTTTTTTTCAATATTATTCTTGTTGGGCGCTTCTTATACTCTATTGCATGATAAGCATGTCAGAGTGGATGTTTTTTATGAAAAATTCAAACCCGAAACTCAAAAAAAGATTAATAAGATTGGAATGTTAATTTTTTTAATTCCTTGGTCTATTCTGATTCTTTCGACCTCTGGAGATTATGTTGTTAATTCTTTTTCATTTAAAGAAAGCTCTTCTCAACCTGGAGGACTGCCGGCTAGATATATTATCAAATCATTCATATGGTTGGGATTCTTTCTGTTGCTTTTACAAGGTATATCAGAGCTCATTAAGCTATCTTTCTCACAATCAAATGATCCTAATAGATGGAATGGGTAGCACTATTATTATTCATACTTATTTTTGTAGTTATCCTTTCCGGAATTCAAGTAGCTTTTGTATTAGGTGGGCTATCTGTTTTAATTGGATACTTCTTCGTTCCAGATTTCTTTGATCTGCTACCCATGAGAATAATGGGTACCATGCAAAACGTGGTTTTGTTAGCCGTACCCTTGTTTATATTCATGGGACTGATGTTAGAAAAAAGTGGACTTGCGGAAAGCATGTTAAATACCATGTCACGACTTTTTGGGAACGTTAAGGGAGGTCTTGCTATATCTGTTATTATTGTAGGTGCATTATTAGCAGCGTCAACGGGTATAGTAGGAGCGACAGTTGTTACTATGGGCTTGATAAGTTTACCGATTATGATCAAGAGTAATTATCAATATGAGTTAGCAACTGGTACAATTGTATCCTCAGGTACTTTGGGACAAATTATCCCACCGTCTGTAGTCTTGATATTATTAGGAAGTGTACTAAATGTACCTGCAGGCGATCTATTCAAAGCAGCCATGTGGCCTGGTATACTATTAGTAGTGTCCTATATTATATACATATTGATAATAGCTCATATTAAACCAGACATCGCTCCCACGTTAAAAGAAGATGACACCTTTACTCAAAATCTCAGCTATCAACAGGTCGTTATTGCTTTTTTAATGCCGCTAATCTTGATTTTATCGGTTTTAGGCTCAATTTTTATGGGGATAGCAAGCCCAACGGAGGCTGCTGCGGTAGGTGCATTAGGGGCAATAATAATGACGATGAGTCAAAGTAAACTTTCATTATCGGTTCTACGAGAAGTAATGCGAGAAACTACTCATCTCACAAGCATGGTGTTTTTAATCTTACTTGCCGCTACGACATTCGCATTGGTGTTCAGAGGGTTGGGAGGAGATAAATTTTTAGTTGAATTAATAATCAATTCTAATCTCAGCGGACCTATGTTTTTGTTCCTAGTGATGTTAATCGTATTTGTGATGGGTTTTTTCATAGATTTTATTGAGATTATCTTTATCGTGGTTCCTGTAGTAGTACCGATATTTATTGAATACGATATGAATCTTGTATGGATAGGTATCCTTTTGGCACTCAATCTTCAGACTTCATTTCTTACTCCACCTTTTGGGTTTTCTTTATTTTATTTAAAAGGTGTTAGCCCTCCTGAAGTAACCACAGGACACATTTATAGAGGAGTAATTCCTTTTCTTATAATCCAACTTATTATATTGATTATGGCTATAATTTATCCTTCTTGGATGGGAATAGTTTAATAAAAGAATGAAATGACAATACAAGCTTATGCCGCCTCTGAGTCTTCTGGCCAATTAATTCCATATGAGTACACATTGGATGTATTAGGCCCTGATGAGGTAGATATTTTGATTAAGTACTGTGGAATATGTCACAGTGATCTTAGTATGTTAGATAATCATTGGCGCATTACACAGTTCCCCTTTGTTCCAGGTCATGAGATAATTGGTGAAGTAATTAATGTTGGCAGCCAAGTTAATCATCTTCATAAAGGACAAAATGTTGGTGTAGGTTGGATTGCAGGTTCTTGTCAGTGTTGTGACGATTGTTTGAGTGGTAATAATAATTTGTGCTCTAAATCTACCAATACCATAGTTGGAAGGCATGGTGGATTTGCAGATAAAATCCGTGTTCGTGTTCCTTGGGTTATTCCTTTGCCTGATGGCATCAATTTGAAAACAGCTGGGCCATTGCTTTGTGGAGGAATTACAGTTTTCAACCCTTTAGTGCAAAATAATATCAGTCCACTATCTTCAGTGGGTGTCATTGGCATTGGCGGATTAGGGCATATGGCCCTAAAGTTCCTGAAGGCATGGGGCTGTGAAGTAACTGCTTTTTCTACATCTCCGGATAAAAAGCAAGAGGCTCTCGACATGGGAGCGCATCACTTTGTAAGTACCCATAGTGATGATGATCTCAAAAAACTAAAAAACAGATTTGATTTAATCATAAATACTGTTAATGTAGAATTGAATTGGGATGCTTATATCAAGACTTTAAAATCAAAAGGAATATTTCACATTGTTGGAGTAGCTAATAAGGTTGAAGCTCGCATAGGTAATTTAATGAGTAAGCAGCGTTCTATCAGTGCCTCACCAACCGGTAGTCCATACTATATTAGTGAAATGCTTAAGTTCGCCTCTAGACATAACATAGAACCAATGGTGGAAGTATTTGCTATGAGTGATGTCAATAAAGCCATTGAGCATCTTAGAAATGGCAAACCTCGTTATAGAATAGTCTTGGAAAATTAAGTGAAATTATTGTACTTGATTTAAGAATATTTGTTCAGATAGCACACTCCATTCTGAAACGTTTTCTTTAAAATTCCAAAAAGAATCGTAGACTCTTTTTGACATAGAATCAGAACTGATGAGTTCGCTATAAATATCATTTGAGATACGCTTTAATCCATCTATAACCTCATTGGGAAAAGGTAAAATTTGAACATCACTCTCGTCTTTGATTTTCTTTAAATAGATGTTATTCTTTGCTTCAAATTCGGCTAACATGTATGCATTTAGTCTATATGTAGCGGTACGAACTATCTCTTTTAGATCATCTGACAATTGCTCAAAGTCATTTTTATTGACTATACACTCGAGCGAAGATCCTGTTTCATGCCAACCCGGATAATAATAGTATTTAGCAATTTGATGAAAGCCCATAAGATAGTCATGATAGGGACCTATCCATTCTGTGGCGTCTATGACGCCTCGTTCTAAGTTTGAATACAGTTCGCTTCCTGGCGATAATACTGCAGTTCCTCCAGCTCTTTCTAATACTTTGCCGCCTAAGCCTGGCATTCTCATTTTTAGGCCTTTAAAATCGTCCATAGACGATATCTTTTTATTAAACCAACCTCCCATTTGGACACCGGTATTGCCAGCAACAAAAGGAACTAAGTTATATTGAGCATATAACTCTGTCCAAAGTGCTAAACCTCCACCACTATACATCCATGCTGCTATTTGTTGAGCATTCATGCCAAATGGTACAGCAGTAAAAAATTGAAAAGCGGGTTGAATCCCTGCCCAATAATATGAAGATCCATGTCCTATCTCAGCAGCTCCGCTACTTACAGCTTCAAATATTTCTAATGGTGGAACTAATTCGCCACCACCATATACTTCTATAATAATTCTACCCGCAGACATTTTTTCTACCCATTCTGCAAACAGTTTACAACCTTCTCCAACTACAGGAAAATTTGGCGGCCAGGTCGTGACCATTTTCCACTTTACAGTTTTATTAGTAATAATATTAGGAGCGTTGATTGCTTCACTATTTTGATTGCATGAGCTAATAATTGTAGCACCGGCTGCACCAGCTATCAATCCATTTTTTAAAAAGTCTTTGCGCTTCATAGCTCTATTATTGAAGATATCTTAATTTGTGGTTATATATACTAACGCACTGTACTCAGTAAAAATACGATATATGTCTAAGAAGTATAAAGAACCTAATGGACTTAGTGATGTGGGAGAATTTCACGAGATTTTTGACTTACCTATCCTTCAAAAGCCAACTATTCCTTCAAAAAAACGATGTGAACTTCGTGTTAACTTGCTACAGGAAGAATTGAATGAGCTGAAAGAAGCAATAGAAGAAAAAGATATAGTAGAAATAGCAGATGCTTTAGCTGACTTACAATATGTCCTATCTGGAGCTGTGTTAGAGTTTGGATTGGCTGACAAGTTCAAAGATCTTTTTGACGAAGTGCATAGATCTAACATGAGTAAAACTTGTAAGTCTATATCTGAAGCTAAAGAAACTCAAAACCATTACTTAACACATAAGAACACCTCTTCTCATATAGTTAAAAGAGATCAAGAATTTTTAGTTTTTCGAGACGAAGATAAAAAGGTACTAAAATCTATAGCCTATTCTCCTGCTGACCTGAAATCAATTGTAGAAAAAGAAAGATGATCTAATAAGATAATTATTCTATTATCTCAGCATCATCTACCAACTCGTTTCCATCGCCATCAAGGTCTTCAAACCCTGCAGCTTTAGAAGGTGCTTTGGTCGTTTCTAAATCAGTTTTTTCTATTGTTATTTTACCCTCATTAACAGCTTGATAATCACCATCTGCGAATTTTTCTGCCTTAGAAAAGAAATCGTCCTTATCTTTTAACAAAGATCCTTCATTTTCGTCTAAGATTTCTTTTAAGTCCTTTTGAGGAGTAGCTGCTTCAATGGCTTCTTCTTGTTTAGCACGCTCCAAAGTCTCATCTATTTTATCATTGAGACCGTCGGCCATTTCTTTACCTTTTTCGACTAACATATCTTTGGTTTCAATCACTTTAGAACCGATATTTTCAGTGAATTCTTTTGCCTTTTCTAAGTTTTCGTGATTTTCGCCTAAGATTGTACTCCCAAGTTGCTCTACTTTTTCGGAACCTTTATTGATTAATTCTTCTCCCTTTTCTAATAAGGTTTCGCCAATGCGTTCTGTTTTTTCTGCTACATTCTTCAATGTTTCACTTTTCGAAACCATATTAATAGTTCCTTCAGCCTGATGCAGTATTGCATCTCTAAGACCACTTGTTTTTTCCGCTACGTTTTCGCCGATCGATCCAGCTTTTTCTAAAATATCTCCACCGATAGATTCAGCTTTGTCTTTTAAATTTCCACTAATGTCGCTTGCACGATCCAATAATTCGTCACTCGTTTCCTTTGCATATTCTTTCCCTTTGTTGACAGCTGATTTCCCAATAGATTCTGCTCCAAAAACAAGTTTTTTAAGATCGCTAAATATTCCCATGATATCAATAATTCATTTTGTCGTAAAATACATCAGTATATGTGGAGTTCAAAAAATATTTATAATTTACCTATTCAGAATATCCAGAAATTAGATTAATGTCAAAAACTGATATACAAAAAGAAATAGAGGATACCATTGCATCTATCGTACATCTCGATGTGGTCATAGCTCAGCATGAGGAGACTCAACAAGAGCTCAATAAGAATTATGACGAGTTAGAAAAAATGAATAAATCTATGAGTCATGAATTAAGAGACATTGAAAAGTTAGAAGGGTTGAGTACAAAAGCCATATTTCATAAAATATTAGGAAATAAAGAAGAGCAACTGGAGAAAGAGAGGCAAGAGTATTTGGAGCTTACCCTTAAATATGAGAAGATTCAGAAGAATATTGAACTATTGGAATTCGAAGTCAATCTACTTGAAGCTAAAATAGGGAATAGGGAGAATTTAGAAGGTAGGCTCAGTACCTTGAAAGGCTTAAGAGAGGCAGAGATTATAGAAAAAGACCCTGTTTTAAGAAAAAAGATGTTAGACCTTAGTTTGCAATTAGAAAAGCAATATGAACAAAAGAAGATGCTACAGGAGGCTATAGAAGCCGGTAATATATGCAGCAATCTCATGGGGCAAATTATCAATCAATTGCGTAAAGTTCAAAATTGGGGTTCTTTTGGGTCAAATAGAAGAGGAGGAATGCAGAGATTGGTTAGAAGGGATGCAATAGATAGAGCAAGAAACCTAAGTTATCAAGTAAAGCATCATCTACAATTACTCGAAAGAGAATTAAATGACTTAGGTGTAAATGTCCAATTGGGAATTGACAATCCTCAGTTTAACGATTTTACAGATTTCTTCTTTAACAATATTATCACGGATTGGATATTGCAACAAAAGCTCACTAAAGCAATAACTTCTGTAAATCATACTCGCCAGAGAGTAGCCCATATTATCTCGCAACTAAGTCAAGATTTAAGTTCTTGTCAAATAGAGATCGATCAACTAAAGTCCACCAGAGAAAATATTTTAACTTCTTGAGATTTTGATCAATAGGCAATGCCATGGTTCAAATTCGATTTTCCCTGTGCTCACAGAATTTCTCATACCATAATTACATAGGATTACATCAGATCTCTGGTTAAGCATATCTGATTGATAGGTGATACAATGATCACTAAAATTTAAGCAAATCAAAAAAGTATGTGAGTCATCTTTTCTACTGTAGATAAATAGGTTTTCATCCAAAGGTTCGAGATCTAAGTAATTGCCATATATTAATGTTTTGTTTCCTTTTCTGACACTTATCATTTTTCGATAAAAATGTAAAATCGAATCCTTAGCGTTTTCTGCATTTTCTACATTTACATTTTCATAATTTGGATTTAGATCAATCCATGGGACACCCTCTGAAAAGCCACCATTCTTCTTGTTATTCCATTGCATTGGGGTTCTTGCATTATCTCTTGAGGTATGTTTAAGATTTTTCAAAAAATCCTCTTTTTTTCCTCCTTTTTTTAGGTGTTTTTCGAATCCGTCAAAAACCCATAAGTCTCGATATTTTCCTAATTCTTCCCAAGGCACATTAGTCATTCCAATTTCATCTCCAAAATAAATATATGGGGTGCCTCTTTGAGTCATTAAAAACATGCAGAGCAATTTTGCGGCTTGCTTACGATAGGTTTTATCGTTGCCAAATCTTGAAACAATCCTAGGGAAATCATGATTACCTAGGAATGCAGTGTTCCATCCTCCCATATCCACTAAGCGATCCCAATCTGTGACTATTTGTTTAAATTCTATCAAAGAGTATTTTTTATATCCATAATAGTCATAAGGATCTCTATCTATGTCCATGTGATCAAAATGATATATAGTGTGCAGTTCTTTTCTATTTTCACCTACATAATCCAATGCTTGCTCTGGTGTGATACCTGGACCTTCGCCAACAGTCATCATGTCGTACTTAGAGATTACCTCATTATTCATTTCCTGTATGAATTCATGCAGTCGTGGGCCGTTCGCATAAAATCTTCCGAAATTTCCATCAAAGTTATCCTCTGTTTTATCTGGAAATGATAAATCTTTAGAGATAAATGGGAGGACATCTAATCTAAATCCATGAATTCCTTTACCCATCCAAAAGTGCATAATATCATATATCTCTTGCCTAACTTTTGGGTTCTCCCAATTTAGATCTGGTTGTTTTTTACTGAATAAATGAAGATAATATTCACCAGTATTATCATCAAATTCCCAAGTGCTTGGGGCAAAATATGAAATCCAATTCGTCGGTGGGTCTCCATTTGATTTTGGCTTCTTCCAGTAGTAGTAATCTCTATATGGATTATCCTTAGATTTCTTTGATTCTTTAAACCAAAAATGTTCATCACTGCTATGGTTAGGTACTAAATCAAGAATTATTTTGAGATTACGTTTTTTCAATTCTATCAAAAGTTCATCAAAGTCTTCCATTGAACCAAAATCTTCCATGATATCACGATAATCGCTGACGTCATAACCATTATCATCATTAGGAGATTTGAAAATGGGACATAGCCATAAAGTTTCAATGCCTAATGATGCGATGTAATCAATTCGAGATATAATACCTCTTAAGTCTCCAATTCCATCACCATTCGAGTCTTGAAAACTTCGAGGATATATTTGATAAACAATTGTTTCTTTCCACCAATGCCTTTTCATAGGAGAGTTCTATTTGATACGAAACATAATTAAATAATTTTTCATTTATTCATTTACTTATACACCACAAACGGTTACGAATATATCCGATTAGAGAGTACCTATATAATTTTGTCTGTATTTAATATCTTACTCTCAGGTAACCATATACTGGATATGAAACATCTTTATTTTATTTCATTTTTTATGATGATTAATCATCTCCTCATCGCTCAAATCGAATTAATTCCTAATGAGGCTACAGCTAATGAAAAAGTGATTCTAAGATTTGACGCCAGTATTGGTGGTGGCGAATTGATAGGCTCCGACAAGGTATACATGCATCACGGCGTTGTGCTGAGCGGTACCGAAGGAACAGAATGGAATAATGTTATAGGTAATTGGGGCGCCGATGACGGAATAGGTTTAATGAAGAAGGTGACAGGGAGGGATGATCTCTGGGAGATAGAAATCTCACCTGATGCTTTTACTTACTTTGGAGTATCAACTACAGAACAAATTTTCAGAATAAGTGCTGTTTTTCGTAATTCGGATGGTTCTTTAAAGGCATCATTTGATCGAGGAGTATATGATTGGGGAGAAGTCATCTCCAATGGTGATGCCTATGTGAATCTCCAAGTGGATAATTACATAGCAATTGCGAGCCCTAAAGCCAATGAAGTCTATTTGGTAAACGGTGTTCCTTTGAGCATTTCCACCATTTTATCTTCGAAAGCGGATATGGTAAGACTATATATTGATAAAGGAGAGGGTTTCAATTTAATTGACGAAAAATCTAATATTGAATCCTATGACTTTAATTATAATGTTGAAGAATCGGCTAAAATAATTATCAAAATACAAGCTTCTATCAATGGTGAAATGCTTGAAGCTATAAAAGAGCTTAATCTTTATATAAGAAGTGAAACAGTATTTGAGCAAATCGAAGAAAATATTGAATTAGGAGTAAACTATTATGATGAGTCAGATAGAGTGTCTTTGGCATTGTTAGCCCCTAAAAAAGAATTTGTTTACGTAGTTGGCGATTTTAATAATTGGGAGATTTCTGATGAATACTTAATGAAATATGACTCAACCAATGAGACTTTTTGGCTCACTATAGAGGGATTAATACCTGGTGAAGATTATGTTTATCAATATTGGGTTGATGGTATAGTCAAGATAGGTGACCCTTATGCTGAGCAGATTGCAGATCCCTGGAATGATAAATACATTTTGGAAAATGTATTCCCTAACTTACCCAAATACGAGAATACGGATTATGGAACCGCTGCTGTGCTGAATACTCTTCAACAAGAATATGTTTGGTCATCGCATGAAGCTAATTGGGTTAAACCTAAGATAGATGAGTTGATCATATATGAGCTTTTAATTAGAGACTTTGTAGCTTCTCATTCATATGAAGATCTTATTGATTCGTTAGAGTACCTGTCAGAATTGGGTATCAATGCCATCGAGCTCATGCCAATTAATGAGTTTGAAGGAAATGAATCTTGGGGTTATAACCCATCTTATTTTTTTGCGCCTGACAAGTATTATGGCACCAAAAATGAGCTGAAAAGATTTATAGATGCTGCGCATCAAAAAGGAATCGCAGTAATCCTCGACATCGTGCTAAATCATGCATATGGACAATCTCCTCTTGTAGAGATGTATTTTGATACCGATTCTGGAAATCCGAGTAAAGAAAACCCATGGTTTAATCAAGAATATGTCGGTCCATACTCTTGGGGTTATGATTTTAATCACGAAAGTATCTACACTCAAAATTTTATTGATGACATCAACGAACATTGGTTAACTGAATATCACTTTGATGGTTATCGATTTGATTTCACAAAAGGATTTACAAACTACGCACCCGGTAACAGCTTAGACAATTACGATCAATCCAGAATCGATATTCTTAAACGAATGGGGAATAAAATAAGGTCTTATAATTCTGATGCCTATTTAATTTTAGAGCATTGGGCTTCTCCTCAAGAAGAAAATGAACTCGCTCTTTCAAATTTTATAATGTGGAGGAACAAGAGTTATGATTTTGTTCCAGCATCTATCGGAAGTCCTTCAGGGACTTTTGAGGGCGCAGACGCTGAAAGTCATGTTGTTTTCTTCAATAGTCATGACGAAAGAAGATTAGCTGAACATATGCTTACTGAAGGAAGGAGGAATAGTGCTTATAATATACAAGACACCCTAATAATGTTAGAAAGGATTAAAATGGCTGCGGCTTTTCAACTCTTGCTTCCAGGTCCTAAAATGATGTGGATGTTTGATGAGTTAGCCTATGACGTCCATATTGACTTCAATGGTAGAGTAGGGAATAAACCTCTTCCATGGGGTGAAGGGAGTTTGAGCTATTATGATAATGTATATCGTCAGTACGTGTACGATGCTTATAGGGCTATAACAAAGTTGCGAAGTAATATTTCTTCTGATCGTCTCCGAAGAGCATCTAAAAATCATAAACTTCAGGGAAGTACAAGACGTTTAGCATATGATATGGATGATTTTGATTTGGTTGTTGTCGGTAATTTTTCAACACAGATAGAATCAATAAATCCCGCTTTTCCAGTGACAGGCGAATGGTATGATTACTTTAGTGGAGAAAGTTTCAATGTTAACTCTACAGCCGACCCCATCGAGCTAAATCCTGGTGAATGGCATATCTATACCTCTAATAGACTTTCAGAGGGATTGCCAAACGTTGTTGAGCATTGGGAAAACCCAGTAACTATATCTCCTTTTCCTTTTACTTCATCAGATGAAATAATCATTGAATATGATACAAATAAAGGATCTAAGGATAACACCGAAGGATTGACTAATGCAGATAAAGTTTATATCCATTCTGGTATATATAATGAAGAAACAGGATCATGGAGTAATATAGTAGGCAATTTAGTGGATGATAATCTTGGATTAATGTCTAAAACCGGGGAAAACAAGTGGCAGCTTGTCATGACTCCACAGTCTTATTATAATTCTGATGATATAGACAACATAATTATGTATTTCAGAGACGCTGATAATAACAATGTAGGAAAAGGGTTTAGAGGTCAAGATATTATTATACCCGTAGAATCGGTTGATCCTTTTGTTCAGATAATACCTAGTTCCTTTGATGCAGATGACCGAATAACCATCACTTTTAACGCAGAACGAGGAAATGGTGAGCTAATAAATGTAGATAAAGTTTATATGCATAGTAGTATGGATATTACTAATACAAATGAACCACAAGAATCAGCTTGGGGCCATGTAGTGGGCAATTGGGGACAAGATGATGGAATAGGGAAAATGTCGAAAGTATCTGGCACAGATAATCTATGGGAGATTTCCCTTGTTCCTCGTTCCTATTATGGGTTAAGTCAAGGTGATCATCCCTACTGGTTGGCAGCAGTATTTCGTTCAGCAGATGGCACAAAAAAGGGTACGGGTAATGTAGGGGAGCTTCCTAACGGATTTATTCATGACAATTTAGATTTCTTTATAAAGAACGATTTTACCACTTCACTGGACAACATAGTTTTGCAACCAGATTTGATTTATCCCAATCCTGCGACTCACACAATCTCTATCAATACTGAAGAAAATTTGGATCAAATAATAATTACGAACTCTTTAGGAGAGCCGGTTAGAACTATTCATGGAAATGCTACAGAAGTTGATGTAAGTCATCTGAGCGAAGGGGTATACCTGCTTATAGGTAAGACTCACAATAAAAATTTCATTTCCAAATTCATAAAAATTTAGAGTTAAAGTCATTAGTATAAATATTAGACTCTACTTGATTAATAACTTTAGTATGGGAATATTTAAAACCGGACTTGATTAACAAATTGATAGAAGCTTCATTTTCAAATGAAGTTATAGCCATGACTTTTTTAAAATGCAGATTTTCTCTGCCAAATAATAGCGTGGCTCTAATAGCTTCAAAAGTATAACCTTGTTTTTGATAACTCAATGAGGTGGCATATCCTATATCAGGAACTTCCAAATAATCTCTTTGAAGAAAACCGCATATTCCGATGGGAGCAAGATTCTTTTTTAAACTGACTTTTAGCAGACCAAATTCATTCTCTTGATAAGATTTTAAAGGTCCGCTTATTAAATATTGTTCTGCTTTCGATTGATCTGATATTTTCCTATCACCTATTCCTTTTATGTAACTCTCTTCATTCATGAGATTATATATGAAATCTACATCTTGAAGTGACAATTGACTAAGTATTAATCTCTTGGTTTCTATAATCATAATCAATTGTTATAATGGCAATTCAATTTGGTTTATAGGTAGTGTTACATTTTCTTCATTTGATAGACTTATTCCTATTAATCTGATCTTTCCAATAATATGGACATTTTGGTTTATCAAATTAAGAGCTAATTCCTTAATATGATCTTTAAATTCAATAGGGTGTAAGCAAGTCTTACTTCTTGTAATAATAGAGAAATCGGATCTTTTTAACTTAAGTGTTATGGTTCGTCCTTTAAAATTATTTTTTCGAACACGAATCTCAAGTTCATGTGAAATTTTTGCAACCTCACTTTTAAGGATGCTAACATCCACTATATCTTCATTTAAAGTTTTTTCTACTCCAACAGATTTTCTTTTTCTATCAGGTACTACAGGCCTGTCATCAATGCCCCTGACAATATTGTAGAAAAACTTTCCAGATTTGCCAAAATGCTTGATGAGATAAAAAAGATCATGAGCTTTAAGATCAGAACCATTACGTATTCCCAATAGTTTCATTTTTTCTGCTGTTACTTTTCCTACCCCAAAAAAATCTTCGATCGGTAATTTTTCGATGAAAGCAACGGCATGTTGAGGTTTAATTACGGTTAAGCCATTGGGTTTATTAATGTCTGAAGCAATTTTTGCTATAAACTTGCAATATGATACTCCTGCTGAACATTGTAATTGAGTTTTATTGAATACTTCTTCTCTTATCATTCCGGCTATTTCTGTAGCATATTGAATGTTTTGTTTGTTGACTGTAACGTCTAAATAAGCTTCGTCTAAAGAAAGGGGTTCTATGAGATCGGTATATCGTGAGAAGATTTCTCTAATTTCTAATGACACCTTTTTATACACATCAAATCGGGGCTTGACAAATATCAATTGTGGACATTTTGATTTAGCAATATACCCAGGCATAGCTGACTTAACTCCATACTTTCTTGCCTCATAACTTGCCGTCGTCGTAACTCCTCTATTTTGACCACCACCAACAGCTATTGGTTTCCCTCTAAGTTCAGGATTGTCCCGTTGCTCTACAGATGCATAGAATGCATCCATGTCAATATGAATGATCTTTCTGGACGTATTCATAAAAGTTAAAAGATATTAAATTTAACTTTTATATATTAAATATTAATTGATATGTATACGATCTGTAGTGCATTAGACATTTTCATATAAAACGTTATAATTCAATAGCTTACATACTGATTCTTAAACATAAATATTAGTATCCAGTATGTTAATTGATATATCAACTTAATTCTGAATGCCTGTGGCAGTCAACTAAATGATCGTTATATAATCCAGCTGCTTGCATGAAAGCATAAATAATTGTGGTTCCAACAAATTTGAATCCATGTTCTTTGAGTCTGTTACTAAGTGAATTACTTAGGGTAGAATTAGTCGGAACTTCTACAAGTGTTTTATAATGATTGATGATAGGATCTCCATTTACTGTTTCCCAAATAAATTGATCAAAAGCAATATCTTTTTCTAGAAGGTCTACATAGCACTGAGCATTATTAATAGCAGCTTTAATCTTAACTTTGTTTCGGATTATACTTTTATTATTAAGTAGTTCTTCAATTTTAGAATTATCATAGCGGGACATAATCTGAGGATCAAAGTTGTCATAAGCTATTCTGTAATTATCTCTTCTATTTAAAATTGTCCACCAACTTAACCCTGCTTGTGTTCCATCCAATATTATCTTTTCGAATAATTTTTGACTACTTCTGATAGGCACTCCCCACTCTTCATCATGATATTTTTGATACAAAGGATATTTCAAACACCAAGGGCATTTGATCTTATCCTCAGTATTTTCCATAAACCTTTACTTTCGCTTTTTTGACTTTAACCCCTTTGGTATCATATTTATATTCTACAGACTCAATATTTCGACCTTTTAAATCGACACCTATAGGTTTGGAGAATTCTCCATCAAGTATTGTTTTTCTGAGATTTACGATCTGTTTGCTTCCATCTCTAAAGCCTATTATTACTTGAGTAAAGTTTAAATTTCCATTTTCTAATTGAAATCGAAGACTTCGGTATTGCCCATTTTCAACTTGTATGGGTATTATATCAGAATTATTCTTTTTAATGACTTTTCTCGTACCTATATGAACCCAATCATTTTGTTCATATAAAATGTCAACATCAGAACTAATAGGGTATAATGTAGTAGAAGTAAATATTGTACTAACGACTAATAAAACAATGGTTACCATAGTATAATTTAGTATTCAAAGAATATAACATCGAGTAAACGATGAAATTGTATCGATCAACATACTTTTTGGACAATAATCATTAGTTCATCATCCAATTGATACCTACAGTTAGATTTCTTGGTTGATTGTTATAGCCAAAAACTTCTATATAGTCTTGATTAAACAAATTGTTCACTTTGGAAAAGAAGGTTAAGTTTTCACTATGTCTAAATGACAGTGCTAAATGAAACAAGTTACTATTTGAGAGATCTATCTGTTCTGTCATAAATGTATCGAAGTTAAAAAACAGGTCTCTTCTTTGCCCGATATTATCCCATACCACTGTGCAATTGAGATGATCAGAAATAGAATAATCAATTTGTGTATTAATTCTATGCTTTGGCCTTCGTATAAGAAAATCTGATAGTGTACTACCAGTGTCAGATAAGGTTGAACCTTGTAGATGGGCATATTGAAAATTGATCTTCAGCTTTTCTAATAACCTTACTCCTAAGAAGACCTCTATTCCTTGATCTTTTTGTTGATTGAGGTTAACATATTGGGACTCGAAAGTGATAGGATCAGAAATGAAGGTAATAATGTCTTTTATATCACGGTAAAAATAATTAACTCCTAAAGTAGAACTGCCAAACTCCCAATTGAAGCCCAGTTGAATGCTTTCTGCTGTTTCGGGTAAAAGATCAGGATTAGCACCAAATGCACCAAATAATTGCGGGAGCAATGGCGCTTTGAAAGCGCTACCATAGCTCGAATATATTTTTATACTGCTATTGAGCCAATAAGACCCAGAGATTTCATAGGTGCTATTATTGCCATATCTACTATGTGTATTGTATCTATATCCGATATCAAAATTAATAGGTAATGTGGGAGATAGATGTACATTAACGTACGGACTTGTGATATGCTCAGAAGGGTTGGGAGAAGTGGCAAATTCGTCAATCATCTGATACCGTTGATAATTAAAACCGTATGTAACCTTAACTCGTTTGCTTAGACTGTATCTGTCAAAAAGGTCAATATTGTGATGCTTACCCTTGAATGGACTAAGGCCAAATGAAGTGTCAAATACTCGATCGGTATTGGTAAATGAGTATAAGAATTTAGCATTGTGTGCATTAGATTGGTAATCAGCATTAATTCCAGTAGATGAGTATTGAGATTCATATCGATCACCTGAGTCAGTAAATGCTCCAGCATCAAAGGAGCTATTGAAACTATTCAATCTTATAAAAGGAGAGATTTTAAAGTTCTTTCCGGCCTGAATAGATAATTGAGCATTCAATGATTTTTTATTAAAACCATCCCGATCAAATAAATCAGAGGATAATGGATCTTGCGCTTCTGAAATTCCGTCAGATTCAGAATAGTCTCCTTGAATATTTAGACTAATGTTGCTGTGCCTTATTCCGAATTGTATAGAATGTGAGGCTGTATAAAAGCTTCCATAAGTTGAAATACCTGACAACTTCGTGCCATCTGATTCTAATGAGGGTTTAGTAATTATATTGATCACACCACTCACGGCATTAGAACCATAAAGTGTGGATTGAGCCCCTTTGAGTATTTCTATTCTCTCTATGGAAGAAAGAGACAAATTTCTTATGTCGAATGACCCACCAATAGCAGTTGGATCATTTATTGGTGACCCATCAATTAAGAATAGAGCGTTCTCACTGGCACCTCCTTGGATATATACGCTTTTGTTCAAGGAGGGATTACTCACGGCACCATTTACTATTATTCCCAATTGTTGATTGAGAAGTTCTGCTAAATTAGAGAATCGATTAGACGAGAGTATTTCTTGATCTATTATTAAAATATTCTTTGATGATTGATCAATTTGAGTGGGTAATTTAGAATGAGTGGTTACTGTGATATTTTCTATAGAATCAAATCCAATAACTTCTTGAGCATATACCGAACTACTAATACCCAAGAATGAGAATAGAAGAAATATTCTTAAAAACATAAAATAAAATAAATGATGTATTATCTCTCTTTCCTCCGAAAAGCATGATAAACAAATATAAAAGGCAGGTCTTCTGACTTACTTCTTTCTTGAATGTCTTCCCAATGATTTAACTAATCTATCAGTGACTTATGGATTCAAAAAAATTCAACGAAGCTTACAGCAGCGGGGACTGTTCCAGATTTTCACTGGATTCCCTATTAAGATGTCACACCATTGTGGATATCACCTTTAATTTTGGCTGCGAAAATACATTTAAAGTTGAGACCTAGATTATTTCAAAGAAATTAATCATATGAAAAGTTCAAATACAATGTCAACTAATATTAGTTATAGAAATAAAAGATCAATTATAATTATAGAAGTCTTAATTTCCTCATATTTACTTTTTCTAAATATAATCCAGACATGGTAATTATTGATGGTAAAGAATTAGCCTCGAAAATAAAAGTAGAAATTGCAAAGGAAGTTGACTTGCTCAAAGCAGAAGGTCACAAGGTGCCACACTTAGCTGCCATTTTAGTAGGGGATAATGCAGCGAGCCAATCTTATGTCAAGAGTAAAGTAAAGTTTTGTGATGATGTAGGTTTTGAGTCCACATTAATAAAAAAGGATGAGTCCATCACGGAAGAAGAGCTTTTGGATTTGGTTAAAGATCTTAATGAAGATGATACGGTCGATGGATATATCGTCCAATTACCCTTGCCAAGACATATAGATCCTGAAAAAATTAATTTGGCCATTGACCCCCAAAAAGACGTAGATGGGTTTCATCCTACTAATTTTGGGAGAATGGCATTGGGCTTACCCTCATATCTTCCAGCCACACCACAGGGTATTTTGGTTATGTTGGAGAGATACAATATTTCGACATCTGGCAAAAAATGTGTCGTAGTGGGAAGAAGTAATATTGTTGGAATGCCGATGTCTATATTATTAAGCCAAAAACGAGAGATAGGTAATTGTACGGTTACTATTGTCCATAGCCGGACAAAAGACGTAGAACAAGAGATTAAAAATGCGGATATAGTAATAGCGGCTATAGGTAGAGCAAATTATATTACCGCCGATATGGTTAAACCTGGAGCAGTAGTAATTGATGTAGGAATCAATAGAATAGAGGACCCAACTAAAAAAAGAGGGTATAGATTAGTTGGAGACGTCGACTATGCCAACGTGTCTAAAGTGGCTTCATTTATAACTCCTGTTCCTGGTGGAGTAGGACCAATGACAGTTACCTCTCTAATCATGAATACGCTAAAAGCCGCTAAGAAAGAAATATATAAATAGTAACTTACTCCTATGAACTGCAAAAAAGGGGCCCTTCAATTAATAGATTCAATTATTTCAACCATGGAGTTAATTGGAGACGATTTGTATGATACTCCTTTAGAATTGTATAACGGGTCAACCTTTGGCAAGCATTTTCGTCATATTTATGATTTCTTCAATTGTTTAGTTGAGCAATCAGATGGTAGCTGCATTGACTATTGTGATCGACATAGAGATTCTGAAATTGAATCTTCAAAGTCTTATGCAATTAATTGCTTTAAGCAGTTGACAATTCGTATCCACGACCTATCAGAAGAAAGCGAAATGATGGTTCAAGCAGATTTTGAAATTTCATCTGGGTTAAGGCCTATAGTTAAAACAAGTGTTGGAAGAGAGATAATGTATGCCTATGATCATGCGGTTCACCATTTGGCCATTATAAAAATTGGACTTAAAGAAAAATGTCCGCATGCATTAATTGACAACAATTTAGGTGTAGCGGCATCTACTATCCGTCATCAATATGCCCATGATTGAAAGAACTGATATTTTTAAAATCACTATAAGTACTTCTGATGAAGCCCATCAAGAAATCATCATAGCATTTGCAGATTCAATAGGGATTGATGCGATAGAACAAACTAATGATAGTTTAATCATCCATAGTGAGAAAAAAGAGCTTATTGAACAATTGACTACCCAATTAATAGAATTGGATTTATCGACAGAAGACGATTTAATCAAAGAGACAATAAAGAATCAAAACTGGAATGCCACATGGGAAAAATCGTTTACTCCAATAGTTATCAACAACTTTTGCGCAGTTAGAGCCAGCTTTCATGAATCTCCAAAAAATGTAGCACACGAAATAATAATTAATCCTGAATTAGCATTTGGAACAGGTCATCATGAGACTACATATATGATGATTGATCAAATGAGTGACATGCCATTATTGGATAAATCAATATTTGATTATGGATGTGGTACTGCTATATTGTCAATTTTGGCAGAGAAGCTAGGTGCGAGTCATATATTTGGAATTGACATTGAAGATCAAGCTATTGAGTGTGCCCAAAACTGTGTAGAGCTCAATGGATCTAAAAACATTAGACTCGAAGTGGGGACTCTAGATATAGTACCAGTTTTAGAATATGATATTATTTTAGCCAATATAAATAAGGGTGTATTAATGAATTCTGGTGAAGGGTTGAGCCAGAGGTGCGCTCCTGGAGGATTTTTATTATTATCCGGTATTCTTAAGGGTGATGATCCCAAAGTGATCCATTATTATAGAGAATATGGTTTTGATTATAAGAGGATCATGTATAAAGGGGAATGGTCAAGCATATTGATGAAAAAAGCATAGTATGGATTATACTTTTTGTAGCATCTTATATAAAAGATGCATAGGCAATCCCATTATATTGTAGTATGATCCAATAATCTTATTAACCTTGCATAATCCTATCCAGTCTTGGACACCATAAGCACCCGCTTTATCTAATACTTCAAAATTGTCTACGTACCATACAGCTTCTTTTTCTTTGATTTCTTCAAAAAACACAGTTGTACAATCCGATTTCGTATGCATCGTATTCATGTAGGTCATAGTTATCGCTGTAATTACTCGATGCTCCTTACAGGATAAACTCATTAACATTTCTATGGCCTGATCCTTATCCCTTGGCTTACCTAATACTTCAGAATGATTAAACACTAAGGTGTCACATGTTATAAGTATGTCATTAGGGGAGACTCTTTCCAGTAAATGTGTTGCTTTCAGTTCTGCAAGAAACCCAGGAATTTCTTCATTAGGTAAATCCGAAGGATACTTTTCATCCAAGTCAGAAACTTCTATGCGGAATGGAATTTTGAGTTGTTTGAGCAATTCTAATCTTCTTGGACTTCCAGAACCTAATATAAGCTCACTATTTCGTGGTAATTCAAGCATTGGTTAATTCATAAGTGACAATAAATACTAAACCTAAAAACATCCAAAATTTATAATACAGGCTTGCTATTGAATATTCCTTTACATCCTCTGCTTTGAATATAAAATATAGCAGGTATATAGCAGGTGAAATTAATAAAACCGTCAGGAGTATAATATTGAAAAAAGACAGTTGATAACCATAAGAAATCCAATATGGCATAATGATCAATGTGATCAGTTGTAGTGATATAATCACTTTTTTAGTATGTAGAAGTCCCAATACTATAGGTAAGGTTTTTATCCCTGTTTTTTGGTCACCATTTACATCTTCTATATCCTTGATAATTTCTCGTATAAGATTACAGATGAAAGCAAAAACAATATAAAAACTACTGATCCATAAGAGGTGATCGTACGCTTTGGCATTAATTGTTTTGAGTGTAATAATGGTTTCTAACTCTCCTAAAAGAAAAACAATAACTACTGAAGCACATAACACTGATATTAAAAGATTACCAATTAAGGCTACACCTTTTAAATAAATATTGTAGATGAATAATAATCCAGTTACCAAAAAGTACAACCAGATATACTCCGGATGATTAATCTCACTCGCCAAAGAATAAGCAAAAGGGATGGGGGAGAGTGTTAAAACAGCATATAGACATAGTGCGATTATTTTTTCAATACGACTTGAGATATAAGATCTCTTCATATTGATATGATCGGTTTTAATATCCACTATGTCATTGAGGAGATATCCAGATGCGGCAATGCAGCCAGTTATAAAAATTAGTAGATAAAGTTCCTTATTTGATAAAACTGGCAATAGGTTTGACCTTATCAGAATCGGATAGTAGGAGAATTTAGCAAATGACCAAATGGTCATAGCGACTATAATAAGATTGGGCGTTCTTAAGATGTTAATGTAAGACACACAATAGCTTTCTTTTTATTGATTGTCTCTCCATTCATATACCCATTTGGCTTGTATTTGTTCAAGATGACCTTCGCTACAATCCTCTCTTTTCCCTACAAAATTAGGTAGAGTTAAAACCCACTCGATTAAATCAGTAAAACGTATTCTGTAGATCTTACTCTCACTAAATTCATCTCCAAATTTATCATAAAGTCCCATGGCTATATCCTCATGATCGGACCAATCAAATGGCATATCATTGAAATCTTCAAAACTCATAAACAATCCTATTTTTTGTAATTAATTCAATCAATGCTCATGTCCAATAATCCCAGATTGATCTGGGATTATTACTTCGATTTCTGCATTGTCGTCCAGTATAATGCATTGACAAGCTAATCGCGATTCTAATCTTGGATTAATGGCACGATCAATAAAGTCTTCTTCTTGATCTGATATTTCTTCTAATGAGTCTTCTCCTTTTTCTATATAGATATGACAAGTACTACAAGCACACACTCCTCCACAGTTGTGATTGAGGTGGATATCATGATCTTCAGTTACCTCTAATATAGATAAGCCTACTTCAGCATCATGGACAACCTTTTGGGTTAACCCTTCTTCTTCAAAATTGAAAGTTACTTTCGCCATAATTTATTTGAACCGTTTAACGATGCACAAATCTAAAAGTTCATAGTTTAATAAAGTTTATATCAACCCACATTTTCTTAAGCACTTAGAATAATTATACCTTAACTTATAAGCGAATTAAAATCTTAAAGAATTTAAACGCTAAATAAGTTAATACAGAATGGCTCAAAGTAGTTCCGCAAATGAGTTTAAAGCATATAGTTTTAATAATATTCAAGTATACTCTTCTACTGAATGGCTTGCAGACAATAAAAAACAGTATAAGCAAGTATTCGAACAATCACAACTTAAATATATATATGTTGATCTAACTTTAATCAACAAACTTTATGATAGAGAAAACTGGGACATAAAGGTTGAATTAAAATGTTTTAATATTAGCAAAGGCAAAATAGAAACATGCTCCTTAAATATTAATAAAGAGATTGATAAAAAAGATCATATCATACATATACGTGAGGGATGGGGGCATAAAAAAAGAGGAACTTTTTGGAAAAGAGGAAAGTATGTTTGGGAAGTATATATAGACAATAACAGGGTAGCCTCTAAATATTTTTATGTTGAAGATCTTTCCACTTCCTCTATAATTTATCCAGAACTAGCAGTAAAAGTGGAGAACATTTCATTTTATGAAAGTGGAGTGGACAATATCGATTTGACATCTTTAAGAAAGTACTGTACCACATTTGATATCAAAACAACGAGGTATGTATTCTTTGAGGTTTTATTGGATAATAGAATAAAAAATATAGATTGGCAGGCAGAATTTACGATTAAGTATTACAATGAAGCAAGTGATCTCAAAGGGGTGATTAATCGAATAGAGCATATCAAAAAAGATCAATATAAAATTGAAATTAATGGTGGATGGGGAAGTAATGTGATAGGTTCTTGGAGAAAAGGGAAGTATTCAGTGTGCATTATATTTCAGGACAAAGTAATTGCTTCTGGTTCATTTTTAATAGGTAATACAACTTCTGAAGGCAACAATGTGGTAGAGTATCCACAAAATATTAAGGAACTCGAGAAGTCATTTTCCTCAAAAACAGCACAAAGAGATAATGCCCTTGGTGAATTGCATGAATTGATTGGACTGAAAAACATTAAAAGAAGAATTCACGAGCATACTAAATATCTCAAGTTTGTAGAACTCAGAAGATCTAAAGGTCTTGAGAAAGAAAAGCATATTACTCTTCATAGCATATTTAGTGGAAACCCTGGAACTGGAAAAACTACAGTAGCTCGATTAATGGGTAATATCTATCATGATATTGGATTACTATCAAAAGGGCATGTAC
Organism: Saprospiraceae bacterium; assembly: GCA_020629515.1. Classification (GTDB taxonomy): domain Bacteria; phylum Bacteroidota; class Bacteroidia; order Chitinophagales; family Saprospiraceae; genus GYS-P2D. The sequence continues at coordinate 33,280 of JAHDDE010000025.1, forward strand.
ATGAAGTAAGTCGTGTGGATCTCATAGGTGAATATATCGGCCAAACTGCACCTAAAGTCAAAGAAGCAATTGAAAAGGCTAGAGGGGGAGTATTATTTATTGACGAAGCTTATTCTCTTGCTCGAACAAATGAAGACAATAAAGATTTTGGTCGTGAAGCAATAGAAATTCTCATTAAAGAAATGAGTAATATCAATTGCGATTTTATGGTAATTGCCGCGGGCTATCCAGTAGAAATGAAAAAGTTCGTTGATAGTAATCCTGGATTGAGTTCAAGGTTTAAATATTCTTATCACTTTAATGATTATAATCTCGAAGAGTTATTTGCTATCAAGGATCTAGTTTCTTCTAATATGAATTTAAAATTCACTCCTCAAGCATCTAAAGCAATAGATGAGATTATCTATGAAGCCTATAGAAACAAGAAGAATAATTTTGGGAATGCACGTTTTGTTCATTCACTTATAGAAAAATCAAAGATTCAGTTGGGGATCAGATTAATGTCAAAAAGATCCAATAACCTGTCCATTGAAGAGCTTATGACACTTAAACTTCAAGATATTCTTCCGCTACAAAAGTATAGCTCTATACATGGCGTTAGAAATAGAATTATAGATGAAAAAGGGTTGGCTGATGCTTTGGATGAGTTAAACCAATTAACTGGTCTTGAGGACGTTAAAAAAAGAATACAAGAACTGACTTTTATTTTTAAAGATTCTGATTCAGTCAGATTAGATTCTGTTACCCATGGGCTTCACTCAATCTTTATTGGCAATCCAGGTACAGGTAAAACAACTGTTGCAAGAATAATAAGTAAAGTCTATAAAGCCTTAGGCTTGTTAAGTAAGGGCCATCTTGTGGAAACAGACAGACAAGGATTAGTTGCCGGTTATATTGGACAAACTGAGAATAAAACCAAAGAATTAATAAATCAAGCAAAAGGTGGAGTATTATTTATCGATGAGGCTTATTCTTTAAGCAAAGGCGGGTCAAAGGATTTTGGTCAAGAAGCAATACAGATCTTACTCAAAAATATGGAGGATTTACGTCATGATCTTTGTGTAATAGTAGCAGGTTATCCAAAAGAAATGTCCGATTTTCTGAATATGAACCCTGGCTTGAAGTCAAGGTTTGATTACACCTATATTTTTGAAGATTTTGATTTGGATCAACTTATGAAGATTGCACTGAATTATATAAATCAAATGAATTATAGGATTTCAAAAGATGCCAAAGTGAGTTTAAGAGCAATTTTCAAAGAACTACGATCTGAAAAAACTGCATCATTCGGTAATGCACGAACGGTAAGAAAAATATTACAAGAAATCATACATACACAGAACCTGCGCAGATCCGAACAAAATAAAAAGTCTAAAATATCCCAAAAACTAATTAAGGATATTGATATTAAAACATCAAACTTTAGTATCAAATTAGACTACCAGTTCAAAAGAAATCCAATAGGTTTTTAAAGTTTTACTATAACTCCAGCCGACACATTACGCCCAAATACACCGTAACCATCAAATACCTGAAAGTTATCGTTTAGCACATTTTGTATCCCTGCAGAAATAGTGAGATTGTTTATAGGCCTAAACACAGCACCGATATCCAAATTCTTTCTAATACCACTCTGATTTAATCCAGTGAATGTAGAGACAGAAAGGTTCTGCGAAGAAGAAAAGTTTGCGTTTAGATTAACTTCTAATTTATCATTAGCGGTATTGAATCCGAAATTATAGGTAAGCTCGAATTGCGGCTTTAAATAAAGTATATCCATTGCATCGTAATGAGCATAAGACATTCTTATAGAATTATGGAATATTTTATTTAAATCATACGAAGCACTTATCGTTAGATAGGCTTTATTATAATCAACTTGATTGAATAATATGTTTGCTTCTTCATCAAATGAACTAAAATTAATGTCGTTTTCGATTCTATCGAAACCAATAAGTAACTGTGCTTTTACTTTCTGCATGAACCATTTATCAAAACCAACAGAGTGCTTTCTCTTTCTACTTATGAAAGGAACTATTCGATCAAATGCGACATAAGGGTTAATATTATTTATATAATCTGCTCCAACATAACTATTCTTTTCACTAATGTTGATGGTAATAAACTCTTCCGAGGACAAATAATAATTAGCATATAAAGAAGGATAGATACTCAATTCATCATTTGACAAATTAAAACTTGCACCCCAATTGAGTGATAATCTATTAGTATTTGTCCTTATAAAAAGCTTTGCATTATGGTTACGTAAATTCTGTAGACCATTATTACGGCTTATTGTGTTTGAAGATTCTAATTGGAGAGACGTTTTTGAACTGAAGGAATAGGAAATAGAAGGATCAATAAGGACAATGTTTTCTTTTATGCCCATTAGATCATTTTTGAAGGTTCTTAACATAGATTTAAGTCTAAAGTTGACCTTCTTTTCAGCAGAGTTAAACGACCTTATTGTATGTGCAATTTCATAGTGTTCAGTTCTTTGAAAGTCATTTTCTCGTTCTGATGGAATAATATTTTGTCCATACTTCCCGAATGAATTTTTGCCTCCTGCAATTTTTATATTACTGAGAATTTTATCAGATAGATAATAGTTTAGGTTTGTACCGATATTATATAATTCGAATTCTTTATTAAGAATAATCTCTTCATTCCATTTTATGTATTCAGCATTTAAGCTAATGTCAAAATAATTGTCCACTTGATATTTATAAAACAGCTCTCCGTCCCATTCAGATAATGAGCCTTTATTAACTTTCAAAAAACCATTTGATACATATATTGGTTCTTCTTTAATAAAAGGTACAGGCTTTACTTCTAAATCGAATGCAGTTTCTGTTTTAGAATCAAGAGATATTAATGAATCCTTGTAATTATCTCTTTGATCAGATCTGATTAAAGCATTGGTATAGTTTCTATAGATTGGCTCAGCTTTGTATATTTCTGTATAAAAGTCTTTAACTACTTTTAGCTCATTGTCAGCAATAGATTGACTAAATAGCTGAGCAGTATATATGGTTATTACAAATAAAGAAAATAAAGTTTTCATCTTATTGATTTTCTATAAGTTCAATGTGTTCAATCTTTTTTGCGCTTCTTCCTTTAGCTGAGTAGGGATAACTATATCAGAATCAAGTAAACCTTCTAATGAGGCTATTGCCATCGTTTTGTCTCCATTAATGAAATAAGCATCAGATAAAAGAATGACCCCCTTAGTAAGCCAAGCAATATCCTCAATTAATAATTCATAATTGTCTGTGATAGATGTTATACAGTCTTCAATTTTATTGGTATTGAATAAGGCAAGAGAATTAAAAAATATGGTTTTCGGGTTATGATCAATATATTTATTCCATGTATCTTTTTCACTTAGAGATAGCACTTCTCGCCATTTTTCTTCGCTTGCTAATTGATAATACACTTTAGTAATTAATTCTCTTTTCTGATCTGTAGTTAATGTAGATTCTACCTTTTTAAAATATTTCAGGGATTGATCTATTCGTTTTAAGCTTGTATAGGCTGAGATAATATGATAACCAGAGTTTTCTATTTCTTCAAACCATTTTAAATTATTGGTTTCGATTAGTTCTTCAAAATTCTTGTTCTTTACTAGTTCATCATATAGTAATGTTGCTACTTCTTTGAAATGAGCAGATGTCGGATACTTATCTAAGTATTTTTTATACTCTTGAAAAGAAATCTCCCCTTTACTTTTTCGAATACTCATCAAATAGTAGGAAATTTCGGCCGAATACATAGATTCGGGAAATGCAGAAGTATGTTTATTTAATTCAGCTTCGGCTATATCATATTCCCCATCAAGAAACTTATTTTTTGCAAATGAAAACAATAGCTCTTCAGCATTCACATCATTATCAAGAGAAGCTAATTTTACTAGCGCGTCCGAGTTGATTTTATAGTCACTATATATTTCTCTTAAAGAGTTCTTTGCTATATCCTTAATCTCTTCATCCGATGAAGACTGCAAAAGCAATTTGTAGTATTCTTCAGCTTGATTGTAGTCCCCAGCATTGACATTAATTAAGCCTAATTGGAGAAGCGCATTGTCCACAATATTTTGATCTTTCGAAGCCTTTAATAGGCTTAGATAGTGACGTTTAGAATTATCAAATTGTCCTAAATTGAAATAAGCTTTAGCCGCTTTATCGGTAGCCGAACTTAAATAAATACTGTTCGGAAATCCCCTTATTAGATCTTCTAATACTACTATCTGATCATAGTTTTGTCCTTTTATCTGATGTATAAGTGCTTCTTGATTTAATGCATAATCTGCGTTGGCATAACGCTCTGATGACATCAATTGATAAATTTCTAATGCCTGAGAATAATTCTCGAGCAATAAATAACTATCACCTATACGTGCCATCAAATCCTGATGTATTAATTTATGACTTCCGCTACTTTCTTTTTGAATTATTTCATTGGCTTGATTAAAATATCCTAATGCAATAGAGGTTTGTTTAATGTGATAGTAATGATACCCTAAGATGTAGTAAGAGTCTATTAAAAGCGCATGACCCGGATTTATGCGTTTCATCCTACGTGTTAATAGCTCTAACTTGTTTATGTTATCTCGATTTTTTGCGATAGATAGTTCTGATAATATTCTAATAATATCAAGAGACACTATCTCGATTGATTCAGGAGCGATTTTTCTCAGCAATTCCGATATACTATTAAGAGACTGATCAGACTCGCTCGTACTTATTTCATTTATACCGAGATTGTATAATGTTTGACTTAACTCGCTTTTCGTTTGATTCGTTAAAAGTTGCTTATTGACAAGTTCAGATATTAATTCAAGATTGCTTAAGTCAGCAATTTGATTATTAATTAAGCCTTGAGACTTTTTCTTATAAATTTCATTCTTAATTTTATTTGCATTCACCAGCGATAGCTCAATGTTACCTTGTCGAGCATAATTTGTCGCAATATTCAACCATAGTAAGTCTTGATTTATGTTCGTAGTACTCAATTCGTTGAAGATATAATTCGATTCTTCATAATCTCCGACTACTCCTAAAGCAATGGCCTTTTCAAACTTAGCTCTATCACTCAGTTTTGTCAATCCAACTTTGTCAGTTAGTTTGATTGTTTTATTATAATGGCCTAAGGTGTTATTCATAATCGCAAACAATTCAACAAAAAGTGGGTCATCCTTAAAATCGAATTTTGCAATAGCCTCCAATGATGATTTGAAGTCGTCATTATGATAATATGATAGAGCTATCACTTTTGCTAATCCTTCATGGTTAAAAAGGTTTTTCTCTTTTATCCTTGGACTATAATGTCTAATTACCTCTTTATATTTTTTTTGAGCAAACAGAGATGCGCTGAGATAATAAGGCATATGATTAGAGAGATATTCAGTTGGACGCACTTGTAAAAGCTGCTTCCGACTTTCTTCGAATTGATTATTTAGAAAATAAATTAATCCCGAATAATAGTATGCGTATTCGCGCTCAACTCCTGATGAGTTAACAGCTTTTTTAAAATGAGTAAGTGCTTCATTTAAATTTTTATTTTTAAAGGCTTCATAACCCACATAAAAACTTAATGCGGAAGAATACGCTTTATCAGCTCCTATATTTCCAACATATTCATTGAGAGTCAGTCCATTTGGCAATACTTCATTAACGCTTTCCTTTTTTACGAGGTTATGAATCAACTTACTAACTATTTTATCTTTTTTTAGACCGTTGTCAAAATTCTGTATGTCATAAGCTAATTCTGGTCGATCTAAATAAATCTTGGATATCAATAAATTCCTATTGAAATGGATCCGTTCAACTAAATCTTGAGAGCTATATGTTTCTTGATCAGAGAGAGAATGGAATAATCTCTCTTTGACAATTTCACTATCGTCTAATTTGAAACTATGTTTTAATTCAGAAACAGACTGACCAATTAATCCGACAATTCCAATATAGAAAAAGCTAAAAATCAAATTGAAGTATAACAACTTATACATAACAATATTTTATAATATATAAATGTAGTTATTACAACCGATAAGGACAAATTGTTGATGACTTAATTGAGAACATATAATAATTTATTTATATATAAATCTTAATTCTATTATTTAATAGAAAACCCCAATTCATTGTATAAATTTGAGATATGAAGTATATATATCATCTCATCTTCCTTATAGGATGTTTCAACCTTTTATCTGCACAATCCGATAGATGGCAACAAGAAGTCAATTACAAGATGAAAATTGATTTTGATGTTGATAATCATACATACAAAGGAGAACAAAAACTTCGCTATAAGAACAATTCTCCAGATACACTCAACAAAGTATTCTACCATTTGTACTTCAATGCCTTTCAACCAGGTAGTATGATGGATGAAAGGTCCAGAACTATAATGGATCCAGATCGTCGAGTCGGTGATAGGATCTCTAAATTATTGGACGACGAAATGGGATACATAAAAGTGTCCAGTTTGAAGCAAGATGGTAAAGACCTTCAATTCGAAGTAGTAGGCACTATATTGGAAGTTACTTTAAACAAGGCTATAACACCTGGAAAGTCAGCTAACTTAGAAATGAATTACGAGGCACAAGTGCCTATACAAATTAGACGATCTGGTAGAAATAGTTCTGAAGGAATTGATTATAGCATGGCTCAATGGTACCCAAAGCTTTGCGAATATGATTATCAAGGATGGCATGCCAATCCTTACGTCGGAAGAGAATTTTATGGGATCTGGGGAGATTTTGAAGTCGAAATTAAAATTGATGATAGCTATACTCTTGGAGCCACAGGTATTTTACAAAATGCTAAGAAAATAGGGCGTGGATATTCTGATGAATCAGCAAAAGTAAAAGGCAAAAAAATATGCTGGAAGTTTAAAGCTGAGAATGTACATGATTTTGTTTGGGCAGCAGATAGAGATTATGTGGTTGAGGCCAAGATGACCGATTCTGGTGTGAAGATTTATTATGTATATCAACCTGGCGAAAGAACTACAGAGAATTGGCAGAATCTTCATAAGCCTATGAATGAAGCCCTTAAGTTCATGAACAAGAATTTCGGAGAATATCCTTATCCAGTTTATTCTTTTATACAAGGCGGTGATGGTGGCATGGAATACCCAATGGCCACATTGATTACCGGTGAGCGTTCTTTTGGAAGTTTAGTAGGAGTATCTGTCCACGAGTGGATGCATAGTTGGTACCAGATGCTTTTAGGTACAAATGAAGCTCTCTATCCATGGATGGACGAAGGGTTTACAACCTATGGGAGCTCAAAAGTTATGAACCATTTGAGAGAAAAAGAACTAATCCCTGGATCAACTGCAGCTATACATCCTAATGAAGGAAATATTAAAGGCTATGTTAACTTTGCCAAGACAGGATTGGAGGAGCCGATATCAACCCACTCAGATCATTATATCACCAATAGCGCATATGGGCGAGGATCATATACTAAAGGTGCGGTATTCCTTAAACAACTGGAGTATGTGATAGGAGAAAATGCAGTAAAAACTGGCTTGATCAAATACTATAATGAGTGGAAATATAAACACCCTAATGTAAATGATTTCATACGAGTGATGGAGAAAGTTTCTGGTATTGAATTAGACTGGTACAAAGAATATTTCGTAAACACTGTACATACTATAGACTATGGGATAGATAGTGTGTTAATCGATAATGACAAAGCAACGAAGATTGTTTTGTACAAAAATGGAGTAATGCCTATGCCTGTAGACGTAAATATTAAACTGATTAATGGAACAAGTCAAAATTATAATATACCACTTAGAATAATGAGAGGTAATAAAAAAGATGATGGCCTTCATGTTTTTACTATAGCTGAAGATTGGCCATGGACTCATCGTTTTTATGAACTTATAGTTCCATTTGATCTTTCAGAAATCGAAGCCATCGAAATTGATAAATCCTTTAGAATGGCTGACGCAGATCGATCAAATAATGTCTGGGTAAAAACTGAATAAATATGGATTAGGAAGCTAATTCTATGCGGTTTTTAGCTTTTTATCTACAAAATACATTTCAATATTTTTCATATTTTTTACTTTGACGTCACCTCGACTGGTACAGCTGTATTGTTCTTTAATCAATTCGTAAGTTGAGGAGCTAATATTAATTTTGGATGCTTCCGAGGTGCTTTCTAATCGTGCTGCAACATTTACAGTGTCACCCCAAATATCATAAGCAAACTTTTTCATACCAACAACGCCAGCTATAATAGGCCCTGTATGAATGCCGATTCGTGCATCAAATCTGACTAAATTTTTCTTTTCTCTTTTAGCATTCCATTTATCTAAAAACTTTACCATCTCTTTAGCAGCATTGACGGCATCAATAGCATGTGTATCATTAGGTACTGGCACTCCACCCGCACACATATATGCATCTCCAATTGTTTTAATCTTTTCAATCTGAAATTTTGATATTATTTCATCAAATGCTCTGAAGCATTCATCTAAAGCAGCAATCAACTCATGTGGGCTCAAAGTCTTAGAGATACTACTGAAGTTTATAAAATCTGTGAATAAAACTGTACACTGGTTGATCAAACGAGTTTCAACACGGCTACTTTCCTTCAATTCCTGTGCGACAAACTTCGGTAAGATATTTAAGAGTAGCTCTTCAGACCTTTCTTTTTCTTCTTCTATTTGTTGATTCTTTAGCTCCAGTTCTTTGTTGGTACGTTTAGCATTCCAAAAGAATAATGCTAAACAGCCTGCAGAAAGTAAACCTAAAAGAGACAATACCAAATATAGATTTCTTTGAGAATTCTTAAGCTCTAATTCAGATTCTTTAAGTAAGAGCTCAGATTGCTGTAAACTTAATTTGTTGGATTGTTCAGCGATTAAATATTCATTATTTAATAACGCAAGGGAATCTAATTGAGATAGAAAATTTAAAGAATCAATTATTCTCATGTTGTATTGCAAAATCGCCTCTTTTTTTGCCTTTTCTTTAGTCATTTGATTGATAATATTGGCATGACTATTTAATTTTCGTTCTGTTCTATTAATAGTCTCGTTGAGTCGAGTATGCATTTTTTGTAAAGCTTCTCTCTCTTTCTTTAGTTTTTCATATTCCGCATATGCTCTAGAATTTGATTGATCATTAAATTCTTTTATCTGTGCTTTAAGATTTTCCTCTCTTCTATCTTGTCTTATATCAATAATATCCTTAAGATATATTGAGTTTATTGATTGAATCTGCTTATTGATAGAAGCTGAATATGATGCTTGAATCTTAGAATTTACTTCAACTAAATCGTTGAGTAACTCTTCGTTTGGATTATTTTTACCAATTAGTTTTAAGGTATTCACCACTTCTTTACCATAACGATCGGTACGAGGCATAAAATCATAAATTAGCTCTACTTTATTCAAGACTATAACGCCTGCAGTTGCCGTGCTAATTTCTTTCCCTTTATCATAGGCTTTATCTAATAGTTCTATTGCGTCGTCATATTTCTTTTGGACCGATAGATCCTTTGCTCCATCGAAACATTTTTGAATATACGCACTTGGGCCTAAAGACTTCAAGTCTTTTTTAATCTGTTTGTAAGACTCCTGCCCATATGATTGTGTGATTATGGACATCATTAAAAGGGGTATAAATATCCTCGTAAGTAATTTCATTTTAAGATGGATGCTTCATGTAATATTAATACAATTTTATGTTTAATTGTAAAATCTTAGTAAATCCATAACTAAAATATATCTCTTTAAAACGTATTCTTATCAAACTGAAAATCCGTTATTAATTCATTCTAAATAAAGCAGTTATGAAAGTGATCAAATATCTTTTATTGCTAGCTTTGATACCTACGAACTTTCTTTATTCTTCACATTACAATTATTCTGTTCATGACCACCTTAACGGTTTGTGGGTGACGCAATCCGAAAGTATTGCTCTACAAATTAGGTCATCAAGATCAGGATTAAAGGTCAGGGAAGTTAGAAGGTTTAAAAAGAAACGCTGGAGAAACTATCTAAACTATGGTTTTAAAAGTTTCGAGGATTGTGATGGTAACATCATAACACTATTGGGTCGAAATAGAATCTCATGGCAAAATGGTAGATATAGAGAAGTGATACTCTATAAAGTAGAAAATCGACGACCTTTCTTAAGAAATGGACATAGGGATCGTAATTTTTATGATCAGAATTTTATGAAGAATTACTCCGGCAATTGGTATTGTGCTGAACGAAATTTACATCTTGAAATTCAATCATTCAATGGAGGACTTAGAGCACGTAGACCTAATCAGAAATGGATATTTTATGAAAAGATTGATACTGATCTCTTTATAGACAAAAGAGGTAACAGATATTATATGAATCATCAAGAAATACTATGGAATTCAAATGATGGAAGAAAGACATTAAGATTTTCGAGAAGATAATCTTATTCAAGAGGAGAGTGACCAAATCGATTATTCTCCTCCTCTTTTAGAATTAGTCCAATGATTGATTCTCTTCGGAAGCTCGATCAACTAAGTCTTGATATTCAATTGGACTTAATCCATCCAAGACATAGTCAATAGGATTAACAGATTTTTTATTCAGTCTAACTTCATAGTGACAATGAGGAGCTGTAGAGGTGCCAGAACTCCCTACTGTGCCAATTTGTTGACCTTTCACAACTACTTCTCCTTTCTTGACAGTGATTTTTTGCATGTGACCATAAAGGGTTTGATACCCAAAGCCGTGATCAATTGTCACACTATTGCCATAGCCCGTTTTAATTCTTTCAATTTTGATCACTTTACCATTTCCCGTAGCTTGTATTGGAGTACCTCTCGGTGCTGTAAAATCTATGCCTTTGTGCATTTTTCTAACCTTATGTACTGGGTGAATACGCATTCCATATCCAGACATATGTCTCACTTTTCTTTTCAACTTATCTTCCTGAATAGGTTTTATGCTTGGTATAGATTTTAATTTATCTTCATGAATTTTGGCAAAATTTATTAGGCTATCCATTGAGTTATTTTGCAACTCAACTTTTCGTTTTAGCTTATCTAATTTATCCAAAGCCGTGGTTAGGAGTTCATTTGCGCTTATGTTGTTTCTTAGTCGTATCAGATTTTCACGTCCACCAATACCCCCATTCCAAACACCATCATCAATAGGGTCCATACCGAATACCATACGATGCACTTCAGCATCCTTTTGTTGTATATTATCTATATCCTTGGTGAGTTCGTCATATTGATTCGTCAAATCCTCAAAATAGAATTGCATTTGAGCAATATCTCTTTGCAAGGCTTTTTCCTTTGGAGTTGGAAAATATTTATAAGCCAAGCCTAAACATAAAAGAGAGGTAAACAATACAGCACTAATAAAACCTGCTATTCTTGTCAGATTAGATTTAACCGTAGCTTGTTCCTTCTCGTATTGAAGGGTGTTGTGGTTGAAGATGTACTTTTCTTTACTCATGGAGCAACTTTTGGCTTCGATATATTACTTTTGGGCTCTCATAAAATGAGAGTTACAGGCTCATGGGAAAAGCTTTGCGAATTTAACATTTGATATTTAATTGCCAAAACTTTACTCATTTTTATATTTATAAATTATATATATATTAATTATAATTAGTAAATGCTTGATTTTCCTGTACTTAAGAGGATTATAAGAGTAGCTTAGAAATTAAATAATTGATGACTTCAAAAGAAATACGCCAACAGTTTTTCGATTTTTTCTCATCCAAAGGACATAAAATCGTTCCTTCTGCCCCTATAGTAAATAAAAATGACCCTACGCTGATGTTTACTAATGCGGGAATGAATCAGTTTAAAGATTATTTCTTAGGAAATGGGCAGCCCGATACGAGACGTATAGCTGATACTCAAAAGTGTCTTAGAGTATCAGGCAAACATAATGATCTAGAAGAGGTAGGTATAGACTCCTATCACCATACCATGTTTGAAATGTTAGGCAATTGGTCTTTTGGTGATTACTTTAAAAAGGAGGCAATAGAGTGGGCGTGGGAATTGTTGACCGAAGTTTACCAACTCCCTAAAGATAGATTGTATGTTTCTGTATTCGAAGGAGACAATTCAGACAATCTAAAACCTGACGAAGAAGCAGCCGATATTTGGGCTAATTATGTGGATAGGGATCGTATTCTCTATTTTGACAGAAAGGATAATTTTTGGGAAATGGGAGAAACAGGCCCTTGTGGACCTTGCTCTGAAATCCATATTGACTTACGTTCTGAAATTGATAGAGATAAAATAGATGGCAAAACTTTAGTTAATGCAGATGATCCTTTAGTTGTTGAGATATGGAATTTGGTGTTCATACAGTTCAATAGACTGGCAAATGGATCTTTAGAAGAGTTACCAGAAAGTCATGTAGACACAGGAATGGGTTTTGAAAGACTATGCATGGCCATCCAACAAACACAATCTAATTATGATACAGATGTCTTTAAACCCTACATTGAATGGTTAGAAAACGAAACCAATAAAAAGTACGAAGGCTCATATAGTTTACAAGCTAAAAAAGACATCGCATTCCGAGTCATAGTCGATCATATAAGGGCGGTAGCATTCACCATAGCAGATGGACAATTACCTAGTAATACAGGTGCAGGATATGTAATCAGAAGAATACTAAGAAGAGCTGTAAGGTATTATTACACGTTTTTAGAAGTAAAAGAACCATTGCTTTATCGTATGATTCCGCTGCTCTCTTCGTCTTTTAAAGACGTTTTCCCTGAATTAAAAGCTCAGCAGACTTTTGTCGAAAAAATAATTTTAGAAGAAGAGAAGTCCTTCTTGAATACATTAGAATCTGGCTTAAAAAGATTGTCTCAGATAAAAGTAAACAATAACACTTTGGACGGTCAGATTGCATTTGAACTATATGACACATATGGTTTCCCTATTGATCTAACACGATTGATTGGCCAGGATAGTGGTTGGATAGTTGATGAACAGGGTTTTAAAAATGCATTGGAAGCTCAAAAAGCGAGATCAAGAAATGATGCAAAGAAGGAACTCGGTGATTGGATTGTCGTGAATGAAAACGGTTCAGTCGAATTTGTGGGATATGATCATGATAATGTTGGAAGCTCGAGAATATTAAAATTGCGTACTGTCAAGGAAAAAGATAAAGAGGTTTATCAGATAGTGTTGGATAAAACACCATTTTATGCAGAGAGTGGAGGGCAAGTTGGAGATGTAGGGACCTTGCGAAGCGAAAATGAAGAAATTAAGATTTACAACACACAAAAAGAAAATGATCTAATAATCCACTATGCGGACAAATTTCCTGAAAATATTAATACTTCATTTGTAGCAGAAATTAATGTCTCACGAAGAAGAAGTATAGAAAATAATCATACAGCAACACATATCTTACATGCGGCATTAAGGGAAGTTTTAGGGAAGCATGTTCAACAAAAAGGATCATTAGTCAACGATCGACAATTACGTTTTGATTTTTCACATTTTGAGAAAATGTCAAAAGATGAAATAAAAAATGTTGAAGCTATTGCCAATCAAAAAATAAGAGAAAATATCGCGCTCGAAGAGAATAGATCAATCTCAATACTCCAGGCAAAGAAAGCCGGAGCAATGATGCTTTTTGGAGAAAAATATGGAGATCAAGTAAGAATGATCACATTTGATCAAAATTTTAGTAGAGAACTTTGTGGTGGATGTCATACCTCTTCCACTGGCACTTTGGGTCTCATTAAAATAAAAAGTGAGTCTGCAATAGCAGCGGGTGTAAGAAGGATAGAAGCACTTACTGGAAAAGAAGCTATGGCATTTGTTGACCAAAAAATTGATGAATTAAGTAATATCAAAGCTCTATTTAAAGCACCTAAAAACTTGTCAGGTCAAATTGATAAACTGATTTCAGATAACAAGGTACTCACAAAGGAAATCGAAAAAATAAACTCTGAGCGAACTCTCAAACTTAAAGATGGTTTAATCGAAAGGGCCATTAAAACTGAAAAAGGATATAATATAATTACCCAAATATTATATGATATAGATGTTGAAAATGCTAAGACTTTGGCGTATTCTATAGAGCAAAGTGTTGATGATCTGATCTTACTTTTTGGCATTAAAAATCAGAATAAGGCCAACTTGCTTGTTCTTATATCAAAGAATCTCGTCTCTGAGCAGATCCATGCCGGTAAGATTATCAAAGTCATAGCCAAAGAAATACAAGGTGGTGGTGGTGGTCAAGGTTTTTTTGCAACAGCAGGTGGGAAAAATCCCGATGGCATCGAAAGCGCCATTAAGTTATTCCTTACATTATTGAATTAATTCTTTCTCATTTAGTAGAGAATTTGTAGGACCTATTTAATAGGGACTTATTTTCTCTTTATTGTCTTATTAGTGAGGAATTAGAATATTTAAATTCTCAATTCCTTTTCGCTGCAACCAAAAATCGAAGTAATAAGACATGAAATCGAAATAGTCGTTACAGCATTAATCATTTCAAATATTATTGAGGTAAAATTAGTTGTAACATGAAAAAAGGAATAACACTATTGTACCAAAAGAAAGAATGCAGAATCTTTTTTTTATTTTGTATAGCACTTTTTGTTAACATTATTGTTGCCTATTCAAATGACAATTGGTTACTTAATGATAAGTGTGAGACACTTTATTGTGATGGGATCACTTGTGATGATGGTTCATCAGCTGATGGCGTACAAACTTCTAGACAATGTAGTTGTGGTTCAGAGATAACTGGGGCATGTGCGAAGGTATTAATTGATCTGAATAGTAATCCAAATTATGACGAAAATAAAGATGCAGGGTTCCAGTTAAGTACTCAAGAATCAGGAAACTTCCTTGGTTACGTCACTGATAGCGATTATAATATTCTCGATTGTCTAAATCCGGATTTTAGTGTTAATAATTCTCAGATATGGACATTAGAAAAAGACCCAGTGACTGGTATAATAGACCCAGTGATTTATATGGTTATATGTAAAGAGGGCGGGAATGCCGGAAGAAGAGACTTTAACTTAAGCTATTTCATTCGGGTACCAGAGGAGACTGGTTATTGTGATGATGGTTTTGATAATGATGTTGATGGTTTAATCGATTGTGATGATATAGATTGTAATGCGACATGTACATATAGCTCGACAGAAACATCATTTTCTGGTGGTTTAGAGTCTAATAATAATCTCTCTGACAAAATTGCTATGGTAAGATATGCTCAAAAAGTTAGCAAGATGAGTAATAATAAATCAAGTAAACTTTTCAACAAGCTATTTGAAAAAAATCAAAAAAGTGCGAACCCATTAGCCAACTTATTGGATCCTAATGCATTATCCGACCACACGAGCCAAGTAGCTACTCCAGACTTCTTGTCGTCAATCACAAATGCAATAGACATATATTCATTAGACTATTTTTATAATAATGAAAGAGTAGGTTCGGTACTATCGCTCTCAACCGAACAAGAGGTTTATGAACATACCAAATTTGTCTGTGACAGATTAACTGGCTCTAAAATATTAGATATTCTTAATATAAAATTGGACGGTATAAATAACTATAGCGTAACAAAGTTCGAAACTGAAACTGGAAATGTAGAATATGCAGTAAGTTTCAGTTGTGCTTTAATCGATTCAAATACATTATCTCTCAATAGTCATTGGAACCTTGCTAACTACGATCAGAATAAAGATTATTACAATTTTCAAATATGGGCAAATAATACAGGTAGATTAGTTCAATTATTTAATTCGACCATTTCAAAAATTGAAGAATCATTCACCCTGTCCTCCTATAATATATCCGAAGCACCTGGATTTTTTGTCAATTATGCTGAATATGATCAATCTGATAACCTCAATTTATATTACACAAATAAAATTGGAATAGATACTATCACTATTAATGGAGTTTTAAGTGAAACCGAATTCAGTGGATCCCAAAGTTTTCAGAGAATAGATAGTCTTTCTTGGTTTATAAATGATACATTGACTATACCTGTAGGTAAAATTTATGATATTGGTCTTACATTTCATAATGCTAATATTGCAAGTCCAGACAACATTTTTTATGCAGATGGTAGATGGGACATTGCCCATGACACAACGGAATTAATTAATACTTTCAATATCTTGAATAATTCATTGACTGATACAGATTCTTACATATTGAATAGGGATATTCAATTAACTGGCCAAGTAAAGAACTATATAAATGTATTCAGATCTTTTTATCCAGATTTTGATCAAATAAATATTAATCAATTCAATGGATTATCATTTGAAGCCTCTGGAGAAGGTCGCATTGAGGTAGCAATAAGCCGTGCAAGCGAATCTGATTGGTTAAAGCAAGGCAAATACTATTTCGATCTTACTTCTGAAAATCAAGTTTTTAGTATTTCAAAAAATCAGTTTAAAGATTTATATGGAGATGTACATTCTTGGATAGATCCATTTATGATCACTTTTACAATAATAGGAGGTGGTGAAATTCTGGAAGACTTCGAGTTGAATATATCTAATGTCCAATTTAAAGATTACAGTATCGACTCTCAAATGATTGTTAGAAGCTCAGAACAAATCCTAAATTTTAATGATTTAGTACATTCACCATCAGATTCAGAAGGGACTATAGTTCATAGAAAAGTTAAGCACAATAAAGAAAATGAGAATTTTTCTTTCTATGTAGATAATATTGAATCAAACAACCTTACAATAGATTCGATAAATTTTATTCAATCTTCGGATATGTTTAGTATAAATAATATTACAAACGAGATTGTTCTACCTAATGAAGCGTTGGAAATTGTTCTTAATCATAATTATACTGAATTTCCAGAATCATTAAGTATTAGTTTAGAGATTTATAGTAACGGTAGTTTAGAGCCAGCTATTGTTAACTTTAACCTGAACTCTTTATGTTTTGAAGAAATTACAATTGATAATATTATAAATGATAGTTCTGAAACCCTATACAAGGCTAATAATTCTATAGAGATTCAAACAAATATTGAAAGCGGTAGTTATATTTTCAAGGCAGGAGAATCTGTTCAATTCTCAGCGGGATTTGAAGTTCTGTCTCAGGCAAGTTTGGATGTTTCTATTCAGAACGAGTGCGTAAATAATTAAATGAAATTGGATAATTTTTGTACCTGAAGTATCCCAAGATATTTAGAAACTAAACATTGTACATGAACCGCAATTAATTATAATCCCTAAATAGCTTTGGATATTAAAGGCGCTTAAAAAAAATATATTTAAAAGCTTCATCAAAATATACCCGATAAGTATAAGCATGCTTATCGGGTATATTTTAGTTTATGGTGATATGAATCTAGCCTAATTAGGAACTAAGTCTGGATTAAGTAAATCATAAAACTGATCAAGTTTAGGTAAAATGATGATTCTGGTTCTTCGATTAATCTGTCTACCTTCTGCCGTATCATTAGAAGCTAAAGAGTTATACTCACCTCTACCTGCCGCTATTAATCTATTAGGATCAATATTATAAGTATTCTGTAAAATACGGATAACTGCTGTTGATCTTGACACACTCAAATCCCAATTATCCTTAAAGCATGCTCTACTGATAGGTTGATTATCAGTATATCCTTCTACCATTACTTCGAAGTCTGGACGAGACTCAACTATTTTAGCAATTTTACCTAATACTTCGGTAGCTTTTGGAGTAAGGTCTGCACTTCCTGAATTATACAACATCTTGTCTGATAGATTAATAAAAACAACCGTCTTGTCAACTTCAATCTGTACATCTTTATCCGCTATTCCCTCTGCCAGGACGTCTTTTAGATTAATAGCCAATGCTAAATTTATTGAATCAGCCTTGGTTTTAGCAGATTGTAATAATCCTATATATTGATCTTTTTTTTCTAATTGTCCTAAGGTCTCTTTGATATTTTCATTAGCAGATTGAGATAAAGTAGTTAAATCACCAACTTGTTCAACTTGTTTATCCCGGAGCATTTTTAGATCATTTATTTGAGATTTCAAATCTTCTATTTGTTCTTCTCGTAAGCCTAATTTACTTTCTACATTGCGCAAATCACTTCTTAATCCTTCTTTTTCTTGATTGCAGATTTGAATCTTATCCATAGCCGCATTCAAATCTTCGCCACACTTGCCTAGTTCTTGATTGGCCAAATCATAATCTGATTGCAGTGCTTCCAAAGTTTTCTTGCTAACACATGAACTTGTAGAAAGTGCTAACGAAACTATGGCTAATAAGATCATCCTATAGTTCATTCTTAAAAATTTTAAATTGAATAATAATTAAAGTTGAATAATAAAGATAGTAACTTGTTCCATTGAAAACGTATCTAT
The DNA here is from genome assembly GCA_020629515.1 of Saprospiraceae bacterium. Taxonomy (GTDB): domain Bacteria; phylum Bacteroidota; class Bacteroidia; order Chitinophagales; family Saprospiraceae; genus GYS-P2D. The sequence continues at coordinate 51,632 of JAHDDE010000025.1, forward strand.
ATTAAGCTTTCCAATAATTTTTTAGTGGCAATTATTCCTTCCTCCTCACTTAATGAATCTCCTTCATATTCTATTCCGATGTATCCAGAAAATTTAGCTTCCTTTATAATATTGATCATTTTTGCAAAATCTATGGTCATTTCTTCTCCATTTCTATTAAAATCAAAAGATTTAGCACTTACTGCTTTTGCATACGGCATCATTTCCTTTACGCCTTGATACTTGTCATATTCTTTAATGCACTCTGTACCCCACATCGCACCATCTTTTCTTTCGATACAAAAATTCCCAAAATCAGGTAAAGTACCACAATTGTCCATATTAATTTCTTTCATAAGAGAGGCCAACCAACTGCCATCAGAAGAATAGCTTCCATGATTTTCTACGATAATGTTTATATTTTCTTTAGCACCATATTCTGCCAGTAAAGACAAACCTTCTACCGCAGCTGATTTTACATCTTCTGAACTACCTTCCCCAAATGCGTTCACTCTTATACTGTGGCATCCTAAATATTTGGCTGCGTCAACCCATTTATAATGATTTTCAACAGCTTCTCTTCTTTTAGATTTAGACTGATCTGCTAAATAACCCTCTCGATCAATCATAATCAAAAGTTGCGTAATATCTTGATCTCGACATCTTGTATTCATTTCACTTAAGTAAAGTGAGTCTTCAGCTTTATTTTTAAAAAATTGATTCACATACTCAATAGCGTGGAAACCTAATTCTTTAGATTTTTTAGCAAAATCTAAATGATCCATCTTTTTACCAAAAATTGATTTATTAAGACTCCATTCAGCCAATGATAGTTTCAAATCATTTTGTTCTATTGTATATGGAGCCCTTAACGCACATGATGAAGTACAAATGGCTCCAACAGTACAAGTAAAAATTGTATCTAATAATTTTCGTCTATTCATCACATTTAATTAATTAAGGAGAAGATAACTAATGTTTGATAGAATATTAAAACCATATCAACTATAATCTAATTATATATGCATTATGGTAGGCAGAGTTATATAGCCTAACCAAAGAAGTTTAATTTTGTAATTCAATACTTATATAATGTTAGTGAGTCATAGGTACAATGATAACAACGAAGAAAATTCTTTCAAATTGAACTCTATTACGGAAGCCATCGAAGATATACGTCAAGGTAAAATAATTATAGTCGTAGATGATGAAGATCGAGAGAATGAAGGAGATTTTATTTGTGCTGCAGAGAAAGTAACTCCAGAAATTATCAATTTCATGGCAACTCATGGAAGGGGCCTTATATGTGCTCCTATCACTGAAGATAGGGCCAAAGAGTTAAAGCTTAATCGCATGGTCACAGAAAATACCGATATACATGAAACAGCATTTACTGTATCGATTGATTATAAAAAGAAAGGTTGCACTACGGGTATTTCGGCCTATGATAGAGCTACGGGAATTAATGCACTCACAGACTCAATTACATTGCCGGAGGATTTTGCGCGGCCTGGCCATATATTCCCATTGATAGCTAAGAATGGCGGAGTTCTTCGCAGGACAGGGCACACCGAAGCATCCATAGACCTCGCAGTTTTGGCTGGCTTAAAACCAGCGGGAGTATTGATTGAGATACTCAATGAGGATGGCACAATGGCTAGATTACCTCAATTGATTAAGATTGCGGAAAAATTTGCTTTAAAGATAGTTAGTATAAAGGATTTAGTAGCCTATCGAATGGATAGAGAACGGCTGATATCTTTAGAAGAGACACTGACTATTGATACTAAATATGGAGAATTTGATTTATTGGTTTTCAAAGATACTCATAGCGGGGTTTCTCATTTGGTCCTTAAAAAAGGAGAGTGGACACCAGATGAGTCTATCTTAACAAGAGTACACAGTGGTTCTAATGTCGCTGAGGTGTTTGCATTTTTCTTAAAAGACACTAATCGTTCGATTCACAGTACACTGGAAAAAATAGAAAAAGAGGGGAGAGGTGCTTTAATACTACTTAGACAAGAAGAACCAACAAACGGAATCCAGGACATAGTAAACTCTCTAAAAAATCAACAAGACTCAAATCGACCACTTAATCCATATCTTAAAAGGAATATGGAAGCAGAGCAAAAAGATTTTGGTATAGGGGCACAGATTCTCCATGACCTGAACATCCGTAAAATCAGACTCTTGACCAATTCTCCAAAGAAGAGAATAGGCTTAGTAGGGTATGATTTAGAAATAGTGGAGAATATCCCAATCGACTAAGACTTTAGATAACCTTAGTAGACTTAGTCCAAGCATTAATCTACTTTAATTGAACTTTGAATGGGTGATTAGTAGTTTTAATCAAAATTACTATCATGTCTGAATTAAAAGATAAGAATGCCAATTCTATAATTCGCAATCATATGATTTGGTCTATGGGGGCAGGATTTATACCCGTACCTATAGCAGACTTTTTCGCAGTAACCGCAATACAGTTGGATATGATTCGTCAGTTGAGCAGGTTATATGATGTGGACTTTAAAGAGACTAGCGGAAAAGCGATAATCACATCTTTGAGTGGTGCTAGCGTGGCAAGAATGGGGTCCCGAGCGATTAAATTTATTCCAGGGATAGGTTCTATTTTGGGAGGTGTGACATTAGCGATTTTATCAGGAGCAAGTACCTATGCACTTGGAGAAGTATTTAAGAGTCACTTCGAAAGTGGAGGTACATTTTTAGATTTTGATGTAAGTAGGCTTAAAAGAATGTATGATGAGAAGTTTGAAAAAGGTAAAAAGGTTGCTGAAGATTTGAAGAAAGAACAAGATCTTAAAGAGGAAAAGGCCAAAACAGCTGATAAAGATGTTTTAAGCAGAATACAAGAACTAGCAAGTTTGAAAGAAAAAGGGCATATAACCGTAGAAGAGTTTGAGCTACTGAAAAAGAAGTTAATAGACTAACCTTGACTAAAATTAAATTT
>JAHDDE010000077.1 GCA_020629515.1 Saprospiraceae bacterium
CAGATTGATAAGAAAACAAAGACCCTCTAACCTTAGGGTCTTTTGTTTTTTTATACTCACTGTCATCATGATCACCCCATATAATGACTATAATTTGAGTTTACTTTACGTTAAATATTCGCACAATAGTTAAAGCTATTATACTATTTGAGATCATAATCGTCGCATATATTGATTACAATTTTCATTTATACTGCGTTAAAAATACTCGCAATAACTACGGCTATTACTGTGTTTAAATCAAAATGGCGATGAAAATTTGGGATCTGATATCAACGACTCATCTGTCAGCGTATGCAGAAAAGCCACTAAATCAACTTTATCTTGATCACTTAAGTTAAGACGCTCGACATCATTATTGCCTCTTCCTTCACGTAGCCTATTGTCTAATGCTGGGCCCGTCATGATACCCGAATTATAATGCTCTATAACCTGCATTAAAGTATTGAACCTGCCGTCATGCATATATGGTCCTGTAAGACCCACATTCTTGAGCGAAGGAGATTTAAATACCGTTGTTTCTCCTATATCGAGTCCATTTCCTCTCGCATTGTCATTGAGAGCAAATGTAATAGCATTGTGACATCGATCACATCCTGCCCTGCCTAAAAAGAGTGCTTTACCTCTATTTTCTGATGCGGTGAAATTTGGAAAATTCTGATTGACACCGTTATTTCTTCCATTGGCAGTATAAACTTGAGCTAACCCTTGATCAAACTTACTATCTACAGAAATTATGGACCTCACAAACTGGGCCAGAGAACGCTGAATGCCTTGAGTAGTCACCTCATCACTACCATAAACTTGTTCGAATAAATTGGGGTAATATTCAATGGACTGTAACTTAGCAACTAAAGCCTCTAACCCTCCATTAGAATCATCAAATCCCATCTCTATAGCATCCTGTATTGGCATCAATACTTGTTCTTCTAAACTATTGGCTCTTTTATCCCAAAACATGGTACCTGATTCGAAGAATCTTATATTCCCCAATCGCATGGAGTGAGCGCCCGTCAAGCCACCTGCATGACCTCGACTCAATCGGTCGGGATCTGTAAAACCATTAGATTGAAGATGACAAGACGCACATGACACCGAGTTAGAAACGCTCAAATTGGTATCATAAAAAAGTACTCTCCCTAAATTAGCTTCGGCGTCATTTACTCTATTATTATTAGGTTCATTGTCCTCATCCAATACACTCGTGTAATGTGGTGGATACTGAAGGTCCGTATAAGCGTAATCCAAATCAAAAATATCCGACATATTGGGAGAAGGATTATCTGAATTGGCATCCTCTCCAAAACCAGGAACTTGAGGCCCCTCAATTTGAGTGTCATTGCTGCAGGATATAGAAAACAACGTAAAACATACACCTACTAAGATTAATTCAAACGAAATATTCATGGAAATATAAATTGATTAAGTAGACATGCTTCATGACTACTTAAAGAGCCGGTAGTCCTCCCTGTACTCTATAATACTTATGAATTTTTCTATTCTTTGACAGCAGCCCTTCTTAGCCTGTCGTTGATGGCTATACCTAGGTCTACTTCAGGCAATAATTTCACCTCAATCTCTTGGACATCCGATTGATCCAATAGACGCATTATCCTAAAGATATTCTGAGCAGCAATGGAGAAGTCTTTTTGTGGTGAAAGGTCATACTGCAAGTGAGCAGCTCTGATAGCCAAGCTCTGTCCAAAAGTGATATACCCTTTTTTGATACTGGGATTAAGATCAAAATCCTCTACAAGAGTAAATGCTTTAGTAGGAGCATAATGACTTTTAAGCATACCAGGAGCTGATGGATTAGAAGAAGAGTGTTCCCTGATAATTACATTGGGGATGATTGCTTTTATCTGATCTATTGAGAGTCCCCCTTTTCGATAGATTACTAATTGATCTTGTTCCATTCCAACAATGGTGGACTCTAAACCCACTTGGCAAGGACCTCCATCTAAAATATATGGAATCTTATCTCCCAACTGATCAGCTACATGTTGAGCACATGTTGGGCTGATATAACCAAATGGATTAGCGCTTGGAGCAGCAAGTGGGAAATCTAAATTAGACAACAGTTCATGAGATATGGGATGTGAAGGTATACGTATTGCCACCCTTGGAGATCCTGCGGTCACCAAATCAGATATGATATCGGCTTTATCCAACAAAACTGTTAGTGGGCCTGGCATCCACTTATTAATTAATAACTCAATTTGAGATGGGATCTCCTTGACATATCGATTTATATACTCCACATTGGGTAAGTGAATTATCAAAGGGTCAAAATAGGGCCTTTGTTTCACACTAAATATTTTAGCTACAGCTTTCTCAGACAAAGCATTTCCAGCTAATCCGTATACAGTTTCGGTAGGAAAACCAATAACATGGTCTTCTTTTAAAAAATTCGCCGCTTTACGTATATCTATTCCTATCAAATGGACCTTAATTTGATTGCAAAAGAAAACAATATCTAAACATGTATCAACTATTATCTTTGGAGTCTAAAGTAGTGTACGGATTATATAATTCTAAATAAACTTAAATGAGAGGCTCTAACCCCGCACTTAATGATTCAGCTTTTGACTCAGTATTAGATGCTGATGGTGCTTATAATGATATCATGACATTAGAAGGGACTGTATCGAAGTCCATGTTTTTAATCGCTTTAGTAATTGGAGCTGGTATAGTCGGATGGAAGATGTGTGGGATGAGCTATTTTGCTCCGCATCTACAGACCATTCTTGTAGGCAGCAGTATTTTGGGTTTGATCACTGCTATGATCACAATATTCAAAAAAACGATGGCCCCAACTACAGCTCCCGCCTATGCCATCTTAGAAGGAATTACCTTAGGAATATTCTCTTTTATGTACGAAAGTGCCTATAGCGGTATTATTTTTCAAGCAGTATTACTTACAGTAAGTGTTTTTTTGGCTTTACTTTTATGCTACAAATCAGGTTTAATTCAACCTACAGAAAACTTCAAATTAGCCGTTATTTCTGCTACCATTGGGATCTTCTTCGTGTATATCCTCAGCTTTATTGGCCAGTTCGTAGGATTTACTATACCTTATATTCATGATTCTGGCCCAATTGGGATCGGTGTTTCAGTGATCATAGTTATTGTAGCAGCTCTCAATCTTGTATTAGATTTTGATTTTATAGAAAAAGGATCAGATAGTGGCAGATTACCAGGATATATGGAATGGTATGCTGCATTTGGTTTGTTAGTGACTTTAGTTTGGCTATATATAGAGATATTGAGGCTATTAGCTAAATTAAGGGATGAGTAGACATGTATTACTAAACAATTGCACTATCTCCAAGGTTTTGAGTTTATGATATAGAGTTTAGTTAGATGAGCATTGTTTGACTCTTGATCACCTAATCACAAGATATCCTAATTCAAAACCTTTTCTGACCAATCCTGCAGAGTTCTTTACTTTGAGTTTTTCCATAAGGTTCTTACGATGAGATATAGCCGTATGATTGCTGATATAGAGCTCTTGGGCTATTTCTTTCGTCGTACACTCATCTGCCACCAAGCTTAGCACCTCAATTTCTCTTTTAGATAATGATTTGATTTTCTGAATACTCATATAAGCCTATTATAAAACAACCATTTTTCTCAGTATTGATCCTTGTGTTGTTGTCATTCTCACGATATATACACCTTTTTTGAGCTTTTTAGTTTCTATGCGTTTATAGTGATCTCCTTTGTCAGCATAGCTGTGCGTGATTATTGGTGCAACCCAATTGCCTTGCTCATCTAACAATTCTAACTTGACAAGCATAGGTTCAGCTATATAAACCCGTATTGTCTGAATGGACTCCTCTTGTAGCGCGTATACATCAAGATCTTGTAGAGGATGTATTGCTTTACTTTTTAAGTTTTCAACTGAGCTCTCCACAATGGCAATCGAGCTACTTGGACAATCCTCTATCGTTGCCTCGAGAGAGCTCCCCAGATCAATTTCAAAGCCCGCATTCAGCACAATTTCTAATCCAGCTTTATAGTTTATATCTGATGCATTCATTACCCTACCATTTGACATCAAGGCGTTAATTGCATGATATTGATTATTAGCTAGCTCCTCTTGATATAAGTATAAAGTATCAATAACACAATCCATTTCGGCAGGAGTCAATCCTCGACATTGACAATTATCATCAAAAACGTCATTGTAAGTCGCCATATCTCCATCATCACAGGCCGTCCCTTTTGGTTGGCAGAGGTTCGCATCAAAGGTAATCTTGCTTATACCTCGGCATTCATTGGACTGATCCAGACAAGTGAATATGATATATCTGGCCGTTATGCCATCAAAATTGGGACCATCAAATCCTGAATAATTATTAGTGCCTGATGCTAACTCCCAAGTATAAGTTCCTAATCGTTGCCATGTGGTTCCATCAACAGAATAATGTACCACAGTCTGTTGAAAACCTAAATGGGTTTGATCGGTGACATTATAATTCCAAACTCTTGTATTATGAAGCTCATACTGACTACCCAGATCATAGTGTATCCAATGAAACCCGCTATAAATAGGTATATAAGGATTGGTACCAGCGTTGCAGCTTAGCCAAGCATCATCTGGTCTTGTACCCAATTCATCAGTAGTCTCACAGTAGTCATACTTTATGAAATTTGCCTCGGGATCATCGCAATCAACAAATGGTTCGCACGGAATGCCCACACAATTACAATTATTATCTATTCTATCTGAGGCTGTAAGTGGGTTACCATCGTCACAAGTACTACCAAATGGAAGACAAATAATCGGATCTTGATAACCATAAACCATGACTTCTGGTATACGATGCCATCGATTGTCCAGATGATAAGGAGTTTTCCAAAAAACGCTAAATCTATGCCCCCAACTGGGTACTTTTTGTTTCAACTCAAAGTAGTAATATTGACCTGCATTCATACAAACATTGGTCATAGTCTGAGAACCATTAAAGTCTGGATGATCATGTTCTAAGGTATTAGTCCCCCAGAGAGTCTCAATACTATCTATAATATTAGCCGGAGAGTGGTCACTGCTGATCGAAAATCGCACATCAGACACTCCAGTGACATTAAAATCATAACAACCATCCTCTGGGACAGTGATGTATCCTTTAATTAGTGCTCCATAATTATCTACATATCTGGGCCATTGCGCAAACAATCCTTCTGTATGAATAGACATCCGATCTGGAGCATAAGGAAAATCAGGGTTAGATAACAATGTCGAGAGGTTGCCACCCTCTATATTGTCATAATAATAAATCTCCAATTCTCCCCTATTTCCTATTGGAATGTCGGTAGCAATCTCGCCCATACAATGACACCATCCATCTTCTACATCGCCTGTTGTCATGGCATTTCCATCATCACATGGGGTCCCTTTAGGAGAGCAGACCTCATCGCAAACATCAGTAAGAAAAGGAGATGTGATCAGTTGCCATGTAGAATCCGACACATATGGCCTTTGCCAGTATAGAGAGGCATGATCGCCTCCCTCTTGTTCTCTGTTGTGGAGTTCAAAATAATACAGCTGGCCCGCTATCATTTCGACAGGACCATAAGTTTGACTGGGATACTTATTATGTTCTTCTCGATTAGTCCAATATTCTATATATGCGGTGGTATCCAAATTACTAGCGGTGGCATCAGTACTCAACAATAATAAAGTCTGATCATCACCTGTTACGTTAAAGGTGACTGGACCAGATTCGGGTACACTTATGAAACCTTTTAAGACCGAACCAAAAAAATCATCGTAATGAAAAGGATTGGAAGCTGCATTTAGCTTGCGCATCCCATCAGGTGCGGATGGATAAGTATCATCCGCATATAATTGATCCATTTCATAATAAGGGATATCCTTCCAATAGTGCCAAGTTACTTGACCAGGTTCCCCTACACATTGGGCATTCCCCCTATTGGCCATTAACATCAAAATATAGACTATTACTATAAGCTTCTTCATAAGATTATTAATTGAATAAGCCTATCGGACTTGGGTTAAGAGAATAATCATTAAAGTTGCCAATATTAGGAAGGATATAATTGAGATCATTGGGAGACACTCCAAACCATAGCGCTAACTCAGCATACATCTCATCACTGGATATAGAAGGTATAAAACGGCCTCTCTCATCGATATTCAAATCATTATTGAGCGTTATATCTGGATATTCTCCATATACGTTATGTCCATTTACCGCTCCGCCCATTAGCATCATATTGCCTCCCCAAGCATGGTCTGAGCCATTCCCATTAGAAGTAATAGTTCTTCCAAAATCAGAAATTGTCAATACAGTAACCTTATCTCTCAAGTTATCTTCTGGGCGCTCTCCCAAGGCGTTGTATAGAGATCCAATAGCACTATCCAATAACGGCAGCATAGCACCTTGGGCATTAATAACCTCGTCATGATGATCCCATCCACCAAAAGTGGTAAAGAATATCTGGCGTTGAGCACCTAATAAGTTTTGGACACTGATAATATCCGCCATCATCTTTAAGTCTTGTGACAGATAATGTGGCGAAAAATCACTTGCATAACCTGGACGTTTTTCCAACGCAGTTTTAAATAAATCCAAGCTCTCGTATGTCTGCGCTGTCAGATCTGCATAAGTATCCTGAAAAATATTGGCATACGTTCGCTCGACCACATTTTTGACCGCATTGTCCCTTGTCTCAGTCAGAAATCCAGAATTACTCCAATACATCGGCAAAGACTCTATACCTATATCATTGAAATTATTGGCTATAGCATATTCAACTACTTGATTTCCAGCTTGAAATCTATTCTTTCCATCTAATGATATATTCATAGAGATTTCTTGGATAGAGTTCATATCATTGAGCATATCAGCGATCCTTCCTCCAACTCCAACAGCACTCCTATCTTGCGGAACTGAAGTCTGCCATTGCATGATTTGATCTGCATGACTATATAGTCCCAAAGGCAATCTCTTGGAGCCGTTCCATAACTCACTGACATTATTTATTGGCTCCACTAAAGTGCCAATGTTACTGATGAATGCTAAATCTCCAGCATTATATATATTCTCGATATTAGATAATCCAGGATGAAGACCAAAAGTTCGACCTGCATTAGGTATATCTGTCCTCAGGCTGGTAATCGATCTAAGAGTCTCTCTGGAGAGTGCCAGATCACTCCTTAGATCAGCATAATTGTCATACTGATTTTGATCGTGTGGTACTAGCATATTATGAGAATCAGCTCCACCTGCCAATAGGACGCAGATGATCGCTTTATAATCATTGTTGGAACCGATTATATGAGGTCGAGCAGCAGCAGTATTGATCATACCCATCTGCAGTGCTGTACTCAGAAAAGTAGTAGACCCCAAAGCAGCACAACTTGCTTGTCCCAAAAATTTCCTACGTGATATTTTATGGTTTTTAGACATTGTTTATCGGTTTATTAGGTATTCTGGAGAGGCCATCACTAAAAAAATCGCCAGCTTCACTCGGTAGACTCTTTGATCCTCTAAGTCTTGGATGCAATACATTATATTGGTTTGTATATCATCTGGACACTGGTTCAATCTCATCTGACATTGATCCAAACAAGTCTGATCTCCTTCTGCACATTGTGATATACACCAATCATAGACCTCTTGACAATCATAGGTGTTAGCCGCAACACAATCTATCTCTTCTACTTCAAATGCTTTAATAGCCTCTATAATGGATTCGATTGTAGCTTCTGTCAGTTTGCCATGAGCGAGCAATACATTCAGCCTTTCTATCAATTGGGGTAATTCTTCATCATCGGTCAATTCCTTCTCAATAGAATAATCCATAGTTGGATAAAATCCTGATACATCTTCGCCTTGATTGTGTACTGTCCAAACATCGGTATATTCATTCAACATCAACCAATCATTGAGGGCATTAATATATCCCGAGATAGACTGTGTATTAGCAATTTGAAATTCTGGAGCCACTTTTCCAGCTTCCTCTATACGACCTATGGGTTGATAGTCAGACTGAAAAAAATTAAATACACTAGGAGAAGCCAAAGGCTTTTGCCCAAGGCGATCATACACATTCTCCATACTATTCCGATGTTGGCCACTAGTAGTAGATACATTGAACGCCCTACCTAATTGCAGATACCTTATAAAAGGCTCTCTAAGCATCCCATAAGCGTCATCCTCAGCTAATTGGCACCCTCGCGCCTCTTCATCAAGCAAGATGGCCTTGATAAGTGCTGACATATCTCCTCGAATTGTCCCAAATGGACCATCTCCATTAAAGGCCTCAGCGACTCTAGTAATATAGCTGGGACTCGGATTAGAAGTCACTAATCTTTGAATCATGAATTTCCCTAAAAAAGGTCCCACATTTGGATGGTTAAATAGATTGTCTAAAGCATCACTTACATCAGCATGACCATCTACGGGCAAACGGTCTTCTATTTGTACGCCGTTCAACAAATTCTTTACTCCTGGTTCGTGATAAGCATTATAGATCTGCATAGGTTGTAGAAAAGTCTCTTCATAATGAACTGGGCCTTGGTCGAACTCTGAATTATCACCATAGGAAAATCCTGTAAATACTTTGGCAAATTCTGCTATATCAACATTGTCATACGAGGGGATATCAATACCGTTCTCGTCCTTCTTACACGAGCCATCTATATTCAATTCACATAAACCAATAGAAAAAAGTTGCATCACCTCTCTGGCATAGTTTTCATCTGGAAAGGTGTATTGCACTGATAAAGTATCAGGTGGCCACACCTCCCAGTCAAATGTATATATAGTATCTGCTCTCGAATTATTCATGTAAGTGAGGTATTCTCCCATGGCTGGATGATAGGTGACCGAGTCCAAGAGAGTCCGATAGTTATTAAAAGAATTATTGAGTAACATGTCATAATAAGAGGCTAATGCGTAAGCATTATCTCCGAAGGAAGAAAAGATACTTACTACAAAAAATTCGCTTAATGCGAGAGCCACTCTTTGTCGGAGATCGTCCTCAGAGGTCATCGCATAGTTCCACCAAGCAATATCCCAGAAATAGTCAAAGGCTCCTGAGAATGGGGTACCCTCTGCTTGATTTTTAATATTCTTAAGCTCAATCACTTTACTAACTAATGATGGCCCTCTGCCTAAAGACAACTGAGTATCAATCCAGCTCTCAATCCCTTGAGAGGATATCGATTCTATATCTGAGAAATTAGGCCCAAAAGTAGCTTGAGAAAGAAATCTCGAAGAAGCATTAAGATTAGGTACAAATCCCTGGCTATTGACCGTATTTGCACCATTAGTATTGTTAGTACTGCTGCTGGTAGTTACTACAATGGCATCGTTATTACCCTGTCCAAGAGTGATGTCCTGTCCAGAAAGAGATAAGATGGTAACGAAAAAAATTATTAAGGTGAATTGTATTTGTCCAAGCATACTTTATAGAACTTACTTAATAGACGAAGCAGATACTTTTTACCCTACCTTATATCTTCCATTTCTTTTAAGTCTTACTATTAAAATTGAATGATAAGATAATAATTGCGAAAATAGCCGATTCATCCTGCTTTGACATATGGGAATACCCCAATGATATCCTTAGGAAAACCATAAAATTATCTATTATAGAGTAAGAAAAAAGCAATATGTCAAATCTCACTCTTCACTTATTAGTTCAATTTTTTAAGGTTACCATTTTTTATTTCCTGTTAAATCTGATAACTATTTCACCTGCAGGCAGTCAAGCTCCGCTGAATCATCAGATCAGCGAATTGTATGAGATTATGACCCAATACAAAGCTGATAACGGTAGTCTCAATCGCTTCTACTATATGTACAATAGTCCAGAAAGAAGGAAACGATTCACAAAACACTACAATGATTATCTCGAACAAATCGACAAATTTGACTTTGAAGCATTATCACAAGGAGGTAAAGTAGACTACATTCTCTTCAAAAGAGATCTCCAAAAAAATATTCAGGACATCAGCAAGCAAGAAAAACAATATCAAGAGATCTATGAGTGGGTAAAAACGGGAGAAGATATATATCCGATAGAAAGAATCAGACGAAGAGGTAAAAAACTGAATGCTCAGCAAACTGCGGCGCTATTAGACCAAATCGCTCTCGAGCTGCAGCAAGACATCAATAGGCTCAATGAGACCGAGCCATTCTTAACACCGGCTCTGGCCAAACGAGCCAAGAGCACTATACATGATCAGAACGAAGGCTTAGATAACATCTATAGGTTTTACAATGGTTATGATCCCTTATTCTCTTGGTGGGTGACCCAACCGAACCAGAAATTGGATAGTCTTTTTACTGTTTATGCCAATCTATTTGAGTCTAAAATAGATCCTAAGACTAAAATCGAAGATGACGGAAGTGGTATCGTGGGCGTACCCATAGGAGAAGAGGCTTTGATAGAACTACTGACCTATGAGATGATCCCCTACTCACCACAAGAGCTCATCGAGATAGCTAATAAAGAATTCGCTTGGTGCGATGCAGAATTGCTCAAAGCAAGCCGTGAGATGGGATTTGGCGATAACTGGCAAGCTGCACAAGAAAAGGTAAAACAAACAAGAGTTCCCGTAAGTGAGCAACCACAAGCCATGATGGAGCTCTATGATCAGTCCATGGCTTTCCTTAAAAAAAATGATCTACTAAGTATACCGCCCCTTGCTGAAGAAACCTGGAGAATGACTATGCTCTCTCCAGAGCGACAGCGTATCGCTCCTTTCTTCTTAGGCGGAGAAGTACTCCAAATAGCCTACCCCACAGATGACATGACCCATCAGGAGAAAATGATGAGTATGAGAGGTAATAATCCACACTTTAATCGAGCAACAGTACATCATGAGCTAATAGCTGGTCATCACTTACAACAATTCGTCAATCGTAGGAATAAAGCATACAGATCATTTAGGACACCATTTTGGACCGAGGGATGGGCGCTCTATTGGGAGTTGTTACTATGGGATCAAGCATTTCCACGAGGGCCAGAAGATAAGATAGGGATGCTTTTCTGGCGGATGCATCGATGTGCGAGGATCATTTTTTCTCTCAATTATCATATGGGTAATTGGACACCTCAAGAATGCATAGACTTTTTGGTCGATCGTGTAGGCCACGAAAGAGCTAATGCTGAGGGCGAAGTACGTCGGTCCTTTACTGCTGGATATGGACCATTGTACCAGCTGGCCTATATGACCGGTGGGTTGCAATTTATGGCATTAAAAAGAGAATTAGTTGACTCGGGCAAGATGAGCTACAAAGAGTATCATGATGCAGTAATGAGCGAAAATGCCATGCCTGTAGAGATGGTCAGAGCGCTGCTGACGAATCAAGAGCTGTCAGAAGATTTTGAGAGCAACTGGAAGTTTTATAATTGGGATTAATCTTACAAATGATCATACGCATACTGTTCTTGCTGATGATGTCGAGTTCTACTTTAG
>JAHDDE010000003.1:0-170373 GCA_020629515.1 Saprospiraceae bacterium
CCTGTTTCCAAGTACGACGATTTAGCAAACCGTTGGTTTCAGCCACTCACCCACCTCTCCATGCTCTAATAGCATTAATTCGATAGGCTTCTTTCAAAGCGATCGCAAAGATATGTATAAGTTAAGTAATAGCAAATTCAATATTGATTTTCTGTAGGATTTTTAATCCGCTATTGAATTCTGTTGGATTTTAATACCCAAAATGGGTACCTAAAAAATTAATGAAAACAAATTCAAATTTTCTTGGATATGTTTGACATAAACTATTTCTTTACGTTACGTTTTCATCATTAGATCCATATTGGTCATTTTCTTTTTCTACCTGAGAGAGGTAATAATGACCAAGAAAATCGGGGCTGTCTACTTTGTAGACAGCCTTTTTTATTACCCTCAACAAAAAAGGGTATTTATCAATGATAAACACCCTCACTTTATTACGATTTATATAGTTACTAAGCCAACTGGAATTCCATTGCCTTTTTTACAAGCCCAGCTGTATTTCGGGCATTAAGTTTTGATAATAAATTACTCCTATGCGCTTCAACAGTTTTAAGACTTATAAAAAGTTTCCCAGCTATCTCTTGGTTAGTATTTTCATCCATGATCAGATCTAAGACCTCTTTTTCTCTTCGAGTAATTTTAGGGATATCCTTTTCGACCGGCTTGGCCTTTTTATTATTGTTGATTAATCCATTCATGATAGTATTAGTGATAGCCTCACTAAAATATGTTCTGCCTGAAGCGACAGTCCTTATAGCCGTCACTAATTCTTTACGGCCAGTATTTTTAAGTACATATCCCAAAGCTCCACTTTTCAGCACTTCGGTAATATAACTCTCCTCATCGTGCATAGAAAGAACTAAAATTTTTACATTTTGATTCATTTTTAAGATTCTCTCGCATACTTCTATACCGCTCATATCTGGCAAATTAATATCTAAGAGTATGATATCAACCTTGTCTAATAATTCTTTATTAAAGACCCCTTTCCCTTCAAAACATCTCTCCACAATCCTGATATCATCTTCTTTACTTAAGATAAACTCTAAACCCTCCACGAACATTTTATGATCATCAACAATTAGAATCTTTATCATATTAATTATTTTAGAATTCAAGTTAAACAAGCTTTCGTCTTAGAAAATTAGGGTATACTCTAATTACTCCCATTTTATTTAAGATCAGTTTAGTCTTTATGAGAGAATTAACCATTATAGGGCTTTTATTATTATGTTTCAACTTCATAATCGACCTCAATGCTGCACTACCAGATAGCTCTTATGTGAACAAACTGCAGGATATTAACCAACGTATAGAAAGCAGTCTGGATGAAAACAATTATTCTGAATTGGCTTCAGCTTATTATGATAGGGCCATTGCTAATTTTGATGTACCATTAAGGAACCAAGATATTATCGGAGATCTGATAGAAAGTGCCAAAGTATACAAATATCTCAAAGATGATTTAGGCTTCTACAATGCAAGATTAGCATTGGCGGAATTTTATATCCTCGAAGAAATTTATCTAGACGAGGCTTTTAAGCTTACTTCTGAGGCTTTTAGATTTTATAAACAAAATGGTATAAAAACTAAAGTCGTTAAGTCAACTACACAGTTAGGCCGTGTATATCAAAAAAAACAGGATTACGAAAAGGCAATATCTTATGTAGAGCAAGCTTTAGAAGGAAGCATAGAACTACAAGATCACCCTGAAGAACTTAGGATTAGATTATTGATAATAGAGTTATTTGGCAAATTAGGTAATGTAGAACGAGTAGTCGAACAAGGACTTTATACAATCAATTTAGAAGCATCCTATGACTTAGATATAGTAAGCACAAAAATAAATCATGTGATCGCTCTCAATCTTTATAAAGATAATCAGATAGATCAAGCCCTGGAATATGCCGAACTCGCACAAAGAAATCTCACTTCTGACAGCCAATTAGCTTTAGACAACTACGAATTATTGTCTTCTTTATATGGTGAAAAAAGTATGTACGAAGACGCATACAATGCAGCTTTAAGTTCCAACAACATAAAAACCGACTTATATAATCAAGAAAAGTATGCGTTATCCAACCAACTTGCGGTAAAGTATCAGACTTATGAAAAGGAAAAAGAAATAAGAACTTTAGAACAAGATAACGAGCATAAAGAATTCATGCTTGACCAAAGAACTCGTCTATTCCTCATACTGGGTTCTATTCTTTTAATTTTTACTATTGGAGCCATATATCTCTACAGACTGCAGAAACAAAAACTCCAAGCTAAAAATCTCATAACAAAGCAACAAGAAGAAATAAGTCAACAAAAAATAAACGAGCTCGAGAATTCACTTAAAATAAAGAATCTGAAAGCCATGGTTAATGGTCAAGAAGCAGAACGGACTCGGATAGCCACTGACTTGCATGATAGCTTGGGGGGGATGTTATCAACGCTCAAGCTACAATTTGATAGCCTCCAAGTAGACCATGCTCACCTGAGTAATGATAATGACTATCATAAGATAATGTCACTGATCGATGAGGCATGCACAGACATCAGAGATATCGCTCGGAATCTAAAGCCCAATGCCTTAGAAAAACTCGGTTTGACAGCCGCTCTTAAAGATCTAATCAATAGATATAATTCGAGGGGCATACTGGACATATCTCTTCATGTCAATCAGGTAGATGGCATTCTAAATCAAGAATCAAAACTTCATGTTTATAGAATCATACAAGAACTATTAAATAATGCTCTCAAACACGCTAAAGCTGGAGAAATCGATGTCCAAGTCAATAAGAATGAACATGAACTACTTATCATGGTTGAAGATAATGGTGTAGGCTTTAATCAAGATGAAGTAGAACGAGGATTAGGCTTAGGCAATCTCCAATCAAGAGTGAATTTATTAAAAGGCGAAATAAACATTGATTCTGTCAAGGGGCAAGGAACTTCTGTTGTAGTTCATATACCTATAGCTACTGCAATTGCCACCTTTTCTTAAGTAGAAACCCGAATATAAAAAGACTGGTTTTCACTACTTTAATCACATATTATTAAAGATATATTTGAATTATCATTATGACAAAAAGTTGACATATGACATTTCAGCCAAGGTGATTTATTCTACCGTTCTTCAATAGTTCTTATAAAGTGATTTATTGAAGAACGGTATTTTTTTGCCCTTTAAATGAGCTCAAACAAAAAAAGGCATTCGACTGATCGAATGCCCTTTATTATATCTTATTGTAAGGAAATCTAATTTAATATAACTGCTTCTTTAGCTTTTACGCCTTTGTCAGTTTGTTCTACTTTAAACTCAACTTTCTTTCCTTTTCTCGCTTTTCCAGAGAGTTCTGAGACATGAAGGAAAATTCTGTTCTCCATTTTCGGCACTTCTATGAATCCATATCCCTTTCTGTAATTGAAATGACTGATTTCACCAACCATTTTGCCCTTGGTAATTGCAGGAGCAGAGCCCCCATTCAATCCAAAAACTTTTTTTATACTATCAATAAAACCCATATGACTATTGTACAGCAACTATAGACTCTTGCTTGAACAAAGCATCTACGTCGTCTTCAATAAATTTCTTTCCATCCCATTTGCCCAACCACTTACAATTATCTCGTTGTGTTCTGAGATACATATTGTAGGCTTCCAAGGCTTTTCTCAGGGTAGTTCTTTTGATGCAGATATTATTATTAAATCCTTTTTTGATTTCGAAATAGTAGATTCCTTCTCCGTAATCAAATCTTTTTGTACTCCTTCTTGCCATGTTTGATGTTTATGCGTCAGCGAATTTGTTCTGACGATATCTTGCATTCAATATCTCATTGCGACGTGAAACAGACTTTTTTGTGTAGTGCTTTCTATTTCTTATTTCTTTGATGATACCCACATTCCTGTGTTTTCTCTTGTATCTCTTTAAAGCTCTATCAATTGTTTCTTCGTCTTTTACGTTAATAATGATCAAAGTAGAATATTTTCTTGTTACTAATAGTTTTCGATAAGACCTGCCAGAGTGTCGATTTTGACAGGATTCTCAAATGAGGCTGCAAATATAGACCATTTTGGTATTTTTTGCTACAATATTCTAAGTGACTTATCAATCAAATTTTGAAATGAGATACTTTAGGTCTGAATGTGGGTCATACTGGACTCGAACCAGTGACCTCTGCCCTGTCAAGGCAGCGCTCTAAACCAACTGAGCTAATGACCCAAAATGTTTAACCGTAAAACAAAGATGAAAAATATTTTGAAGTATTCGATGGATAATTCAGATAGGTTTATCATCAATTAATCAATTTGACTCTTTCGGATCTATATAAGATATCAAATTGTGCCCAAGCAAAACTATTATCCCCATTTAAATCCTTAAAATATAAGGTTGCTTCAAAGAAAATTTCATTGTCTCTTGGGTTGATTTCAACAATTTTAGCAGAATGCACGCCTTTATAATTTAAATACCCTGCAGAAATTAATACATGTCCACTTTTAGGCAGAAAATCGACATCAGATATAATAAGCGAATAAAAATCTCTATTCCTTTCTTTGCCAAACTGCCATTTTTGTCGAACCAACATATTATTATCATCAATCTCATACTCCACTGCCCTAGAGTAATTTGGGGTTACGCTAAAATTTCTCAAATATCCATTATCGAATAATAGCAAATTGCCATTAGGTAATAATTCTGGAGCATGTTGACCCCAAGGAAAATCAAAATTATCCAAACTATGATTACCTCTTTGCACTTCGATATTGTAAGGTATGTAGTTGCTATCTACGGCGGTTAATAGATATTTGTTGGTGTTTAATCCCTTTCCCTGTCTTCCTGCTAAGCCCCAATTCTTTTTTGGACCAAGTATCCATTTGAGTTTATTATTCCAATCGATTTTAACTACTCCTTGGTGCTTACTGGACACAATAATAGTAGAATCTTGAAAATTAAAAGCTAAACCATTCATATGCAACCAATTGCCCTGTCCACCAATATGTATCAAATCATCCCTCGAAACATCTAATACTTCTGCCAGATCCCACTCTTTGACTACTTGTTGAGCGCCCCTGTCATATAAGACAATATAATCTTGACTTGAAGATTGGTAGATTCCATCCAACAAAATTTTAGTCCCCGATTTACTTACAGCAATGAGAAGGTTCCCATTAGGCAATTCGACCCACTCATGGTGGGCAGTATATACATCATTCATTTTAGTCTTATTGACCAGTGCTCCGAGCATATTAAATTCTAATATGACATTATTATCAATTACACATAGATTTCCATTGGCCAATTGTCCAATTGGCATTAAAGCATGATTGAATTGGCTTAAATCTAAAAACCACCTCACTTTCTCTTCATTGTCAAATAAGAAGGGAATAGTATAAAATTTCCCATCCTGCGCAAAGTGGGTATCACAAAAATGTAGACCAGGTTCCATTTTCGTTAAATCCAATTTCTCTATCTCAATTTTAGGGAAATAGTAAGGTAATGAGTCAATATATATTGATATAGTGTCATGGAAGGTCCCCCTCGGATGATTAATCTTCAGTGCAATATTATTAATCTCGCCTGGATACAAACCAACTACTTCGACAATATTATTTTTCGACTCTAACCGGGATTCACAAACAATTGGAAACCTGCCTAAAACTGTCGCAGTTGTTGAAATTGCAGAACTTGTCTCAATATATATTTCTGCGGTAAGAGGGGCTAATCCATGAGGATTAACAACAACGTTGGTATTATAATCTAATCGCTCATTATCACATCCCATTATAACCAACAAGGTCATGAACCCTAATAAACCTATGATTCTCTCCATAAGAGTTCTTTAATCTATTATAAGCCAAATAAATCAGCATAGTACTCAGTTAGACCAATAAATTCAATCGTCCATCGAAAAAAATTAATCATTATGAAAATTTGATGGATCTTAAAATCGTATAGTTAACCGTGCAACTATTACATTTTTTTTAAGTCATTAAATCAGACAAATAATTATCAAAATGAAAAAAGCTATTCTTAGTTCAGTTCTAATTCTTATCACCATGGCAGCTCATGCCCTTGGAGATCAAACAACCAGATCACTTAAATCTTTTGAGGGAGTGAGAGTATCGCAAGGTATAGAAGCCACACTGATGAAAGGATCAGAGAATAAAATAAATATTGAAGCAGAAGGGATTGAACTGGACAAAATTATCACCGAGGTTAAAAACGGAACGCTAAAAGTGCGTATAGACGAAAAATGGTGGAAAATGGGCTGGGGTAAAAAGAGAAAAGTTCAAGTAGAAATTTTTTATAATGGAGAATTAGATGATTTAGATGCTTCCTCTGGGGCCGCTATTTATTCGAATGATGTAATAGAAAGTGAGGAATTATCTATAGATGCGTCGAGTGGATCAAGAATTGATATTGAAGTCGAAAGTCATAGTATAGATGGTGATGTAAGCTCTGGTGCATACATCAAAGTAGATGGGAGAAGTGACCATGCAAAAGTCAATGTAAGTTCTGGATCATCATTCAAAGGATCTGAGTTTGAAGTGAAAAATGCTGTATTAAGTGCAAGTTCAGGAGCGAATATCAAAATTAATGTCAGCGATAAAATTAAGGCCAACGCTAGTTCAGGAGGAAGTATTAAATATAGTGGCAATCCCACCAATAGTAATATCAATAAAAGTTCTGGCGGAAGCGTTAAGAAAATGTAGGAAATAAAACTGCATCAATCAATTAAGGTGGTGGAATCTGATTTCATCACCTTTTTTTATCTGACTCGTCTTGTGTTTCTTGATAAATGGGAAAGAATCTGTATCAACAAAATAAACATCTCCTCCCAGCCAATTCACTTTTGCTCCCTTGTCCATAATAATAGATGCCCCTTCATGGACATAAATATCCGCATTAACATGAAGGGTGACACCTTTCTTCAATTTGAGCCTTCCGACGATCTCCCTCGGTTTGCTCCACTTCTGATCAGTATGTATAGACACTTCATGTGAAGCTTTGTTAGGATAGACGGTTTCTCTCACAAACGAGTATGCACTACTATATCGGTCACACAATCTCACATGCATCTTTTCTATTTGACATGGAGTAATCGCAGATTGGTGGGCATTATAGTCCATCAGATTATTGGATCCCTCTTGATCACAAGGGGGCTCTGAAGTTATATTCCAACAATTTTCATTGAGTGGTGTATCATCGCATCCATCATTGCGATTCCAAGTGTGGGATAGCCCTAAGGCATGACCAATCTCATGAGTAAAAATGCCCCCATGGGCCCAACCAGGACTTTGGGATTCATAATATCCTGCAATTTTAATCGCCCCTCCTAAGGTAACACCCGTAGTTTCAATCTTTTGCCGCCCTGATGCTATCTCTTCAGGATCAAAAGGCATAATATAAATATGCAAAGAGTAAATGTCTTCTTTAGTCGGTTTATTAATAAATGAACGATCGTATCTATTAGCCTTTCGCCCTTTTTTTATGAAATAAGGATTGTCAAGGAAGTGGTGAATTATCCCATTTTCGGCTAATACGAACCTAATTTTTGTATCCAACTTGGGTGTAGAGTTATCCTTGGGTAAGGACATCATAGCATTATTAGCAAATCTTTTGTTGGCGTTATAAACCAAATCATTAATGAAAGTGGTGGCCTGAGTTGAATTAAAATTAGCCGTTGAGTCAGTGCTATTAACTATATGAAACTTGAGCTGGATAATCCTTTGATATATAAAATTTTCATAATCATCGGATAAATATTTTATTTCTTGAAAGGAAGGCAATTCATCATAGGACACCTCCCAATGATCATCTCTGATATCTATGAGATCATAACTTCTACAAGAAATTAAAATGAAAAAAATCGCTAAAAGAACTAAATATTGAGTCCTCCACATACACTTAATACCTGACCAGTAATATATCTTGATCCATCTGCCGACAAGAAAACGCAAGCCTCAGCAACATCATCGACCTGTCCAAAATCATTTAAAGGGATGTTCGCGACATAATTTTCTTTAGTCTTATCGTCTAAATCCTCTGTCATTTCTGTTTGGATGAATCCTGGAGTAATAGCATTACAGCGAATACCTCTTGAGCCAACCTCCTTAGCTATAGACTTGGTAAAACCAATAACCCCTGCTTTGGAAGCGGCATAATTAGCTTGTCCCGCATTGCCAAATACACCAACCACAGAACTCATATTAATAATAGAACCTGATCGTTGCTTTAGCATTGTTCTCAAAACCGATTTAGTCAAATTAAAAACTGACTTCAAGTTGACCTGTATCACATCATCCCATTGTTCCTCACTCATCCTAAGCATAAGATTATCTTTAGTAATACCTGCATTATTAATTAGTACATCTACTCGTCCAAATTTATCAAGTGTCGCTTGGATCAACTCTTGAGCATCCCCCATGATGGACGCATCTGATTTTACTCCAATTATATCATCACCTCCTAAATGAGCTATCAAGGCATTGGCTTTTTCTTCAGAAGAGCGATAAGAGAACACCACTTGCGCTCCTTCTTTATGAAATCTCTCGACAATTCCTCTTCCTATACCTCTGGTTCCTCCTGTTATAATCGCCACTTTTCCGTTTAATGATCCCATAATTAAAATTTGGTTTAATTTATGTTAAATATGCTGCTACGCCGTTAATAATATAGATAAAGTCACAAGATATGAGTTCTTCTACTATAAGCCATACTTTCAGCCCTGGTGTATTAAGCGTACTACCAATATTTTATGTAGCATGGTCAGATTCTTTGTTGAGTCCAGGCGAAATTGAGATCATTCATAGGACCTTGGAGGAATTACCATTTTTGACCGATGGAGACAAAGAATACCTAATTAAGTATACCAATCCTAAGAATATCCCTTCTACAGAGATTTTTCTATCCTGGTTAACCGCAATTAAGAAAGGCGCCAGAAAACTACAAGATGACAAGAAAAAAGATTTAATCAATTTGGGCTTAGAATTGGCTAAAGCCAATGGCCAAATAAAAGAAGGAGAATGGTCAAGAGCAGATACTAAGGATGCCTTAGTAGAATTACAAAAAGCACTAAATATTTCAAATACTACAGGTGCAGAACTATTATTGAAAAAAGTCAATAAAAATATTCGAGAAGAGGACATAAGGACTAACTATCCAGTAAAACAAATGTCCCAATTATTGGATGGGCCTTACAGTGAAATACGCACCAAAATGAAAAGGCTTTTAGAAGATCCTCTATTTGAACTTAAGTACGAGTCTGACAAGGACATCCATCGATTGCTGACTTTAAAGAGAGTAAAAGCTTTGGCCGATCAGGGAGTAAGCGCCTTTTCATTTCCAAAAAAATTTGGTGGTGGTGAAAAAGCTGGAGAACATATTGTTGTATTCGAGATGTTAGCATATAGCGATCTTAGCCTTACTGTTAAGTTCGGAGTTCAGTTTGGCCTATTTGGTGGTGCCTTGTATTCATTAGGTACAGAGAAGCACCATAAAAAGTACTTAGAAGCTATGCATAAAGCAGAACTCCTTGGATGTTTTGCAATGACCGAAACTGGACATGGCTCCAATGTAAAGGGATTATGCACTACCGCCACATATGATAAAACATCTGACGAATTAATTATACATTCTCCTGATTTTGCCTCCGGCAAAGAATATATCGGAAATGCATTACATGCCGAGATGGGGGCCGTATTTGCCCAACTGATTGTTGATGGCACTAATCATGGAGTCCATGCTGTGCTTGTCCCTATGAGAGATCACAATGGTGATCTGTTAAAAGGCATCAGAGTAGAGGACTGCGGAGACAAGATAGGACTTAATGGGGTTGATAATGGCCGGATCTGGTTTGATCAAGTTAGAGTACCAAGAGAAAATCTCTTGGACAAATACGGCGCTGTTACTAATGATGGTCAATATAATAGCCCTATAGAAAACCCATCTAAGCGGTTTTTCACGATGTTAGGAGCCTTAGTGACCGGTCGTATATCAGTAGGACTGGCATCAGTCAATGCGGCCAAAAAAGCACTGACTATAGCTTCCAAATATGCTGTAAACAGAAGGCAGTTTGCTGCCAAAGATGGTATGGACGAAACGAGAATCATTGACTACCCTACTCATCAAGCGAGACTGCTGCCAAGTATATGTAAAACTTATGCCTACTATTTTGCTTTGCGGGATTTAGCAGATGAGTATACGGCTGATATCGATGGTTCTATGAGCCGAAGGATAGAAACTTTAGCTGCAGGACTAAAGTCTAAAGCGTCGTGGCATGCCACAGCTACGATCCAAGAATGTCGAGAGGCCTGCGGTGGAAAGGGGTACTTATTAGAAAATCAATTAGGAGTACTCAAAGCTGATACTGATATATTCACCACCTTTGAAGGAGACAATACCGTGTTGATGCAGCTTGTGGCAAAAGGACTTTTAACAGAATTCAAACAAAGCTTTCATAATGAAGGAATTAAAGCTGTCATGTCATTTTTGATGAAAAAAGTCGATCACAAGGTTCAAGAAAACAACCCCATCCAGAGAAGAAATACCGATTATAAGCACTTGACCTCACATACTTTCCTGAAAGATGCTTTTGAGTACAGATACAACAAATTAATGATTAACCTAAGTGAAAGAATGAAAAAATATCTCTCTCGTAGGATGGACCCATATCAAGCATTCTTGAAATGCCAGATACATATGGTTGACTTAGCCGATGCATATATTGACTATATAAGCATCACATCGATAACTAACAAATATGATATCTCTACTGATCAAGAATTAAAAGATAGCTTATCCAATATCATTCAGCTTTATGGCCTCCAAGTACTGCATGAAAATAAAGGGTGGTATCTTGAAACTGAGTATTTTGATGGCACCAAAACTAAAGCGATAAGAAGAGTGAGGAATAAACTAATGCTCGAAATGAAAAAAGATATTATCGGCTTAGTTGATGCTTTTGGTATACCTGACCATCTTATTGCTGCCCCTATAGCTCAAAAAGAGTTTAGCTAATTTTATTGTTTATTCCAATACTTTAAGGTAATTGCCCCATACCCATCCTATAGATCCCTGATAATTTACCTTGCTCCAAGTGCCTCGAGTACCATCAAGATATTGCTCCTTTGTATCATACTCTATAATTGAAACAAGACTTTCATTTGGAATTTTTAGTATCAATGCACCGGATAACGAAGGTTCTGCTCTTAAATTAAGTGTGGCCGATTCCACACTAACCACTGCAGTAATAAATCCGAATCGCTCTTGTAATAAATCTAATTTAGCACGAAGTGTATCGATTGTCTTATTGGCCACAGTCAATTCCTCTATAAGCCTCTCTTTGGTATAAGTAGAAAGATCAGTTTGTACATATTCTTTAGTGAACAAATCCTTTAGCACTTGCCCAGGATTCTTTTTATTTATTAATGAATATCCAAACCATAGTATTAAAAGTGAAAAGATGATAAAACTAATCCACGTCCATATTTTAGGTATTTCTCTTTTCTTCTTTCTTCTCATAATAATGCCTAATTAACGGCCTGATACATTAGTTTAATATCATCAAGAGAATATTGTTGTCCCATGCCCGCCTGAAACGAATATTTAGTATCTCCTTGAAGTTTGAAAGATCTAAAATCATAGTTTGAATAGTCTTCGGTAATGTCCTTTTTATAGATAAATCCTCGATTATCTTCGCTGATAATTTCAGAAAAGAATTCAGAGTCCTCAACCTCACTTTTAGCCTCCTCTATCAGTTTCTTAATTTCTAATACATCCGTATTCATAGCATAAATCTGAAGATGAAAATTACCCTGACCTTTGACAGTTACATCTTTCATTATACCCAAATCATCAAATTCTACTGATGCACTATCCGGAGCCATAATCTTAATTGGCAAGCCTTGTGACATCATATCCAATGGTTGTAATTGAACACTATTATTATTACAACTGGTACTCACCAAATTAATGAATACTAATAGTACAAGGCTAAAACTTATTTGATTCATATTTGAAGAGTTTATATAATGCATTAATCATATGTTTCATAATGTTATAAGACCTAACTATCTTGAGGCTTATTTATAGTACAAAAATAAGATCATTGTTCAGATAATTATCAAATGCAGAATGAGTTAAAAATAAGAAAGTCCATTTTATGGGTCTTTTCAGCAATATGGATAGGTATCCTTTTGATCGATTACTGGGACAAACATCCATTATACTGGTATTCTATTACCCATTTCAAGTATTTATCGTGGTCCATTATCCTTTTAACAATAGGTAGCTTATTAGGACTATATTGTTCTCGGTCCCTTTTGTTCAAAAGCATTAAAGCGCCTTGGATTAATGGCCTGGTAGTTTATTTGCTATTTATTATTGGACTTTGTTTAACTGCTTTTTCATTCAATCATTTTTTTCAAGCAGAGCTTAATTTCAGTCACTATTGGCATCTGGTCAGTAGATCGACATATACTTTAGTATGTTCATTCATCGTATTACTTTCTGCTTTATCTTCTGGGCACCTATTAGCACGTTTTGCCCCCTACTTAGCACAGATAGGAGGTATAACAACTTATTTGGTCCATTTGGCATTGGGATTCTTTATAATAATTTTAGGCTTATTTTTTTTGGGCTATATAGGTCAACTCAAACAACTTCCTGTTCTTATTTGGCTTTTAATTTTTCCAATTTCACAATACCAATATGTTATTAAGTATATTAAAAAAGTACTGATTACGCCATTTATACTCGATGAATCATGGTCATTTTGGGGTTATTTCGCAATGTATATTGGGTTAATCTATAGTACCATCAATTTCTTTTTTGTTCAAGCGCCATTTCCATTGGGTTTTGATGCTCGGAACTATTACGTTAATATTTCTAAATTGCTCGCAGAATCTGGTTCTTTGGTAGAAGGATTTCAGCCATATGCATGGAGCCTCCTCACCTCAGTTGGTTATATTGCTTTTTACAGTCCCGAAGTGACTTTATTCTTATCCACTTTAGGTGGCTACATTACTTGCTGGGGTATATATGAACTCGGTACAAGGTATCTTAAATTAAACAAGAATTATGCGCTATGGTCTACACTCTTGTTTATGATAACACCTGCGATTAATAATCATTGGATCATCGAATTTAAGATTGACTTGTCTCTATTATTTATTCAATTCGCCATTCTCAACTTATTATTTCATTGGTTTTTTGAAAAGAAAAAAACTGAAAGTTCTACTCTAATTAAAGACAAGAATGACTGGATGATAGTCGTTGTGATAGCTATTTTGATGGGTTTTTCCTTATCGATCAAAGTATTGAGTGTATTCTTGACATACTCAGTTTTTCTGCTTTATTGGTTGTTCAGTCGAGATAAGATGGGCGCATTAGGATTAGCCAGTATCGGCGTAAGTCTAACACTACTACTAAAACTTGATGAGATAAGTGGCCTTAGAGCATATCACGATTTACAGAATACAACAGCAATTATATTCATACTGATAGGTGTTGCTTTGCTCTCATATTCCATCTACAAAAATGGGGTAAAACTGCTCCTACGAAATTCAAAACCAATTGTGCTCTCTGGACTGATTATGATAGGTTGCTTCAGCCCATGGCTCGTTAAAAATTATTCTGAATCTAGTAAGAAGGATGTAATCTCCATTATACTTGGTGGGATCCCTAATTCAGAATTAGATTTAGGTAAAATGTTAAGAGATTATAAAAAGCAAGATGAATAGAATTTCCTCCAAACATATACTGTTCGCTTTAAGCATTTTTTTATTCTTACTTGTTCCTTCTTTAGAAGCTCAGGAAGAAGATAAGGTGCTGACTGAGATTCCTCTTGGAGATATCAAGAGAGAGGAGATACAGCGTTACTTTGGTTATGAAAATGTACTGTTCAGATATCTTACGGTGCCTTACGATAGTAGTATAAATGTCAATCAACAAGGGAGGTTTGTCGACATTGGTTTTCTATTGATAGCTGTATTTCCACTCATCTTATTAGGATTATCATTTAAGAATAAAAAAGCATTTTATTCCATTATAGGTCTACTCACTTTGTATCTTTTAATCTGCCTTAGTAATTCTTTATTGATCACTTTAGAGGCCTATTATCCTGTTGTCAATGATGATTGGGATATCGCTATAAAACCACAGTATCTAAGTTATACAGATCAGTTTCTCTATCATCTTTATGCTTTCTCTGAGTCGTTTATGAGTCCAATGATAGAATATGCTAAAAATAATAATGCGCTCACCTCCAAGATCACTTATGGTATACTATTCTCTATATTCTTAGGATTGCTCTATTGGAGCATGTCCAAAGTTGAGAACTTTAAAAAAGAGAAATACTTGTTAATTGTATTCATGTCTTACTTTTTCTTATGGATGCTTTTGTCCGGAGGTATTATTTGGTACGGCTTTCTATTTATTCCGTTGATCATATTATTCATAGGGATAATATTTGAACAAGAATCTCTCAGTCGAATTTATAAAAATCTAATTTTTACGGTTCTTATCATCTGGACTACCACAGCCATTATCAACAGAGTATCTAATATTGATGTAACTGTGGCCAACTACGAGGAACATTATGGTAAAACGATTATCAACGGTACTATATTCCCATATGCCATGGGAATATTTAATGAAGATCAAACTATCGATTATTCCACTCCAAACTTGTCGAAGGCATTAAATAAAATAAATGCTGACGATGAATTGATTTATATGGTAGGAACGAGTTTTTCATTCAATATTAGGAATAACCTAAAAAGGATTTTTAGTGATAATGCATTAGGTAATATTTGGTGGATTGCTAAAAACTATCCGGACAAAAGCACCCAAATCGATGTACTTAAGCAGGCAGGCATTAAATATATGATAATCGATCTCCACACTCCTTCTCTCGATAAGACTCCTGAACAGAGCCTAACACAGAAATTTCAATTGTTACTGAATACTTTATACCAGAATCCATCTGTCAGCCTAATCGGTACGGACAGAATTATAGAATTCATTGATAGCAATGGCAATCAACAAAAACTGGCTAATGTTTTTGGAGAAAAGATATTGAATCCAGGGTCTTATGCCATCTATGAAATCCTATAGATAATGATAAAAGATGTCTCTATAGATATGTCCGACATTTATGTAGTAATACCTGCCAAGGATGAGGAAAATTATATAAACCAACTCTTAGAAGAGTTGATATCATTAGGATTCGAAAACATCATATTAGTTAATGACTCAAGTATAGATAACACTCGATCTATCGCCGAGAATCATCCAAGAGTGACCATTTTAGACCATGTCATCAATTTAGGCGCAGGTGCGGCAACTCAAACAGGTATCGCTTATGCGGTTGAGAAAAAAGCACAGATAATAGTGACCATAGATGCTGATCTACAGCATAATCCCAGAAATTTATTAGATCTAATAGCTGCATTGGAAAAAAATAATGCTGACTTAGTAATCGGCAGTCGGTTCACCAAGAGAAATAGTATACCAAAAAGTAGAGTTTTTTTCAATAAAGCGGGTAATCTAATCAGCTGGTTCCTAACTGGAAAATATCTCTCAGATAGTCAGTCAGGCCTTAAGGCGATAAGTCATAAACTGGCGAAAAAGCTCGATATGAATTATGATGGATTCGAATTTTGTATGGAGATGATTAAAGTCGCCAATGCAACTAAGTCTAAAATTATTGAAGTACCAATTGATGTTATTTATACATCTGAGACAATGCAAAAAGGTCAAGGTCTTACCTCAGGGTTTAAGATGATAGCTCGTATTTTTTCGCCCTTTAACTGAGGAATGGTAGAGAAATTACACGTCTCGAGAACTGCTCAAAACGCTCTCTAATAATGTCCAATTCAATCTGATCATTATGAATAATGAGTTCAGCGAGAACATTTATATCTGAAAAATATAGACCTGCTTCACCAGCCACTTCACGATGGACAATAGTATCTGATAATATGAGTTTCAGACCATATGACAAGCTTTCTGTGATAGGCATGCCGAATCCTTCATATTCTGAGGCATAGACTAATACATCACTTTTTTTATATAGATCATGAAGCTCCTCATCGTCGACATATCCAACAAGGTCAACCAAATGATTTACAGGGGATTTATTCAGTTTATTATAAAATCCATCGTTATTCCAACCCTTCTGGCCAACAACAATCCATTCAAAATCAGAAAATCCTCTACCATAAGCTCGCTCAAAACCTGCAAGGATTAATTCATGTCTTTTTCTTGGCTCAATGGTCCCCACAGTTAAAAAGGTAGTAGTAGTCTTGTCTTCATCCGTCTTTGGTGTAAAAGTACTGGCTAAACGAGGATAATTGACATAGATTTTATTTGGCTCAATTCCGAATTGATCTACTACATCTTTTTTAGTACTGTATGAATTAGTCAATATCCCATCAACTTTCTGAAGTAAACGTCTAAAAAACAATCTGTGCCATGTAACTGACAAGCGATCATGATAATATGGATATAGTATAGGTGTCAAGTCATGCACCATCGTCATTCTTTTGATTTGTCTATTAAGGCGGAAAGGACCGAAGTGAGCCATCTCAATGGCCACATCAGCATCTAAAGAATTAATGACTTTTGGAATTGCCCCAAAATATCTCAATCTATAATGAAAAGGTACGCGTTGATTTATGGGAATCACTATGTTTTTTGAGCCAACTATCTCATATGCTTCTGATGTAATATGATAAAATTCATTATTGGAAAAGTCTCGAATAACATCAGGAATAAAATTTTTAGCATAATAGTGTATGCCCGCAATTTGGGTGGTTAAACAATCTGCAATAAAGACGACCTTCATAACCTGCACTTCCTATATAAATCTATCTGGATCAATCTCAATCCATACCGAATGCCCTATCGCCTTGAGCTTTCCGTCAGAGGTAAAAATAGCCGTACCGGCATAATTTTTTCTTTTATCTGTCCCCATATACCAACCCGAGACTATCAGTCTCTCTTCTCGTTTTATAGGCTCTACAATCTTCGCCTTTAACTTGCCAAGCACCATCATTTTTTCTTCGCTTATTTGTGTGATCGCATATGCTCCTGGACAGTCTAAAGCGGACCAAATGATCTCGGGATACATATGTCCATGTTGATCATATAGCCCTCTAAAAGTTCTAAATGGTGCGGCAACATAGTCTTTAGAGCCTGATACTCCTGTGAACAATCGCAGACCATCCTCCTCCATGCGCTGAGGACCACACACAAAACAATGAGGGAATATATGCCGATCAAAACCCGGATAACGTGTTTCGCAAAGTATAGCATCAGCCATCGAAGGGATCACAGGGACACTTATATCTATATCTGACCTAATCGCCGAAGCTATTAAGTTATTTGCATCCCAAAGTTCATATCTTCCGTCGACATTTTTGATAATGACTTCAGTATCGAGAGGAGGTGGAGCGATTAATTTAACCTCTATAGTATCATACGGAGTGCTATTAGCCAATAATCCACAGACATATCCCCCATTTCCCGAATTAGGAGGTCCGTTGTATTTTGAATTTATAATTACTGACTCCACATTAATTGATTTAGCCACATTAATAACATAATTTAATCATAATAAACTATCCTAAGGTCAGCATCATAGGTGAGTGGTCTGATAAACCTTCTTCACGCCACTTATGCATATACTGACAATCCTTAGTGATAACTTTCAAATCTTGATGTACAATAGTATGATCATATCTATATCCATTTCCCTGATGACTATACCAAGAATATTCTTTCACAGTACCATTAATTGCTCTAAAAGCATCGAAACAGTGTAAAGAGGTTAATTCTTTAAACTCATCTTCATACCAAAAAGAACTGCCTTTTTGATCAATGTGATTTATCCCTGTGTTGAAGTCTCCACAAAATATCATTGGCTGATCATCACCAGTCGCTCTTTGTATCAGTATCTCAAATAAGTTATGCTTTTTCTTATGGGGAAGATACATCCCATATACTGAGAATGCCGAGAATGACGCTTTTATTAAATTGTGGTCATATTCAGTTGTATGACCGATAAAAAGTTCAGAATCAAAGGGTAATGTAGACGCTATAATCACAGAATTAATATTAGCATCAGCACTGCTAACTGCTTGAAATCGATAGCCCATCCTTAATAAATTAGTCCGAAGCTTTATTCCAGAATCATTATTTCTATATTCTGATAATACTATTATCTGAGCATTTGCCTTTGATAGTGCTTTGGTAATTTGAAGTATTCTACTTCCTCCTCCTTGTCTTATGTTCCAAGAGAGTATTTTTATCATGCACCCTTCTTCATTTTTGCCTCAGCGATACTTGCTTTCAAGGCATCCATGATATCAACTACCGGTGCATCAGACTTCTCTTCTGTGACACTTACGATCTCCTGTCCTTCAATCTTTTTATCAACTAATTCCATTAGTGCATCTCGATACCTATCTTCAAAATCAACCTTGTCAAAAGTAGTTGTCAACGATTCTACTAAGGTCTCAGCTAAGTCAATTTGTTTTTGATCTACTTCGATTACTTCAAGATCTGGAACATTCTCCATTGATCTTAACTCATATGGGAATCTCAGCTTATACATGATCAAACCTCGCTCCTCGGCCTTCAGCAATACAACATCTTCCTTATCTCTCAAAATGATTCTTCCTATGCCGGCCTTGTTTGTCTTATTTAATACATTGGTAAATAAAGAAAAAGTTTTTTTAGCTACCTCTCCAGATGGACCGACGAAGTAAACTGCTTCAAACCTGCTGGGGTGGACCTCTGCAATGTCGACAAATGCTTCTATATCAATAGCTCGGGTACTTTTTAATTTTAGAGCATCAAATTCTTGTGACTCAAAGACTACATATTGATCATCCGAATATTCATATCCTTTTACAATATCCTTGCTTGACACCTTCTTATTACAAGATTTGCATACTTTCTGATAGGAAATACGCCCATTATCTTCTTTATGAAGTTGATTAAAACTAATATTTCCTTTAGTCTCTACAGCATTGAAAATCTGAATGGGTATGGTAACTAATGAAAAACGAATATGTCCTTTCCAAATCGATCTCATGTCTTTATGCTTTTTTCTTATTTGATTAAATCAATAAATACTGGCTCCCTGTAAGTCCCATTATTAGTTAGTGATGCATATTTTAATTTACATTTTAACCTAGGTTCAATCCAAATTGTATTTCTTTCTTCTTCGATCTTTTCGTCGATATATTTTTCCATTATTTCAATATCATCTATCACCGTCATGATATTCTTTAACTTAGTCATATCAAATCCTGTCCCTACCTTACCCATATATTTATAGGTTCCTTTTTCTTTTTTGGCCAAATGTAAGGCCCCAAATACTTCTGCTCTATCTCCCTTACCTTTAGTATATCCAATGATCAAACATTGATCCATTTTTCTACACTTCACTTTTAACCAAGCATTGGACCGAGTATCTGGCTCATAAATAGCGCTCTGGTCCTTAGCCATAATTCCTTCCATACCCTTGGCATCAATAGCATCAAAAAGCATTTTCCCATCATCAAATGATTGGCTATATCTGTAGGTAGTATTCCATTTTATTACCTGACTTAACCATTGTCTTCTCCTAAATAATGGAGCATCCAAAATATTAGTGCCATCTAAAGATAGCATATCAAAAAAGTATGCTACCACAGGCTTGGTAGATTGTAATTTGCTTATAGCAGATGGCGAACCCGTATGCATCCGACTGATCACATCAGAAAAAATTGGTCGCCCTTCTTCATCTAATACCACTATCTCGACATCAAACACCCCGTGCTCAACATTATAAAAATTAGGATCAAGCAGTTCAGGAAATTGTGAAGTAAGTCCTTTACCATTCCTACTGATGATATGTACAGTATCTTCCTCTACGTAAATTAGGGCTCTTATACCATCCCATTTAACCTCATATTTATAATCGTTTCCTTTAGGTATTGATGGAGCAGCATTTGCCAACATTGGTTTAAGCTGGTTGTCAATATCAATCTTGGATACTGGGTGGTTAACTTCTATGATCCATTGATCTTCGGCTTTTAGCTTGTAGAGTTTATACTCACAGTTTATTCTGAGTCCTTTGAGGTGAAAATGCAGCTTTTTTTCTTCCCTTTTAATCCAATTGATCTGTCCAGTATCAAATATGTACATCTGCCCTGCGCCATATTCTCCTTTGGGGATTAGCCCTTCAAATGTCAAATATTTTATAGGGTGATCTTCTGTTCTTATAGCTAGTCTCTTTTGCCCCACTTTATAAGGGAGACATTTGGGGATGGCCCAAGAAAGTAATACTCCATTTTGTTCTAATCTGAGATCATAATGTAAATTGCTGGCATTATGCTGCTGAACGACAAATTGATTTTTGTATTCATACGATATCCGCGGCAAAGGCTCAGGTGAGGCCTCCAAGTTTCTTTTTGATACATAACTATCGAGACGTTCGTCGATCTGATTATTATCCATAAATACCTGAATCTTCTGAGTATGAAGGTCTGCTTCATGGTTGCGCCATTCTTGCCAAGGGTCTCGTCTCTGATCTAGATAATTAAATACATTCCTTATGTTATACTGGCCCGGACTTTCGAGCTTATTAAGTTCTTCCCAAGCAATGGGCATTGATACTGGAGCCCCTTTTCTTCCTCTCAAACTATAAGGAGCAACGGTAGTATTAGACAGATGATTTCTATAAATATCAATTAGAATTTTTCCTTTTCTCTTTTGTTTAGAGACATTTAAAGTGTATTGATTAGGGAATTTTCTTATTAATTCGAGAGAGATACTTTTAGCACATTCTTTAATTTCATCAAACGTCCAGCTTGCGATGACTGGGACTATGATATGCAATCCTTTCCCCCCTGATGTTTTAATAAATGGTTGATAATTTTTAAGCTCTAATATTTTTTTAAGCTCAAAAGCACATTCTTTGATTTGATCAAAGCTTATTGAATCATCAGGGTCCAAATCAAAAATAAAATGATCTGGATAATCATTTCCATCAGCTACAAATTGTGTAGGGTGTAATTCGAGACATGCCAAATTTGCCATCCAAACCAATGATGGCGTAGTTTGCGCCATTATATATTCTATCGCTTTATCATCGTGCTGTATTATATGACTGGCCAACCAATCGGGTGTCCAATCTGGTTTATCCTTACTATAAAAACCCTTTTGGTTTATACCATCAGGAAATCTTATAAATGTCAAAGGTCTATCACGGATATATCTCAACATTATCGGTGCTATCCTCATATAATACTGAATTATTTCGGCCTTGGTGACGCTGAGTTGAGGATAGATTACTTTGTCCAAATTTGTTAATTTGAGTTTTCTTCCCTCTACTTCAGTATGTATTATCTTTGCAGACACTTTAACAGATTCTATCAAAAAATTATACAATAATGAATCCAATTCTTAATCGACTATATTTCGTTATTGGGATCATCTCACTACTATCAATTTGTTCTTGCAAGAGTAGCTACGAAAAAGATATTATCAAGTGGCAAAAAGAAAGATTCGAAGAGCTGAAAGCCCCTTATGGTTGGCCATCGGTGGTTGGTTTATATTGGATTAGAAATTCTATGGCTTACTTTGGGCATCAAGAAGGGAATGATTTCATCCTCCCAGAGACGGCTCCATCTGGATTTGGCCGTATAATGGATTATGACACGGCATACTATATGATCGCTCACTATAGCCTGAGAGTTCAACTTGATGGAGAGACCGTCACTAAAGTAAGAATGTTGACTGATCAAGAGGAAGGAGGACCAAGCGAAGCAAGCTGGAGAAGTTTAAGATGGCATATTATAGAAAGACAAGATAAAGCCTATCTAAGAGTCAAAGACTCACTGAGTCAATATAGAGCCAATCTAACAGAAATACCTTACTTCTCAATTAATCCAAACTTTAGAGTCGACGCAAAATTTACTCCAGCAGATACCTCAGATAGAGTAAATTATGAGAATATAATAGGCATGTCATTCTCTGATTCTTTTGCGGGATATCTCGACTTTCAACTATTAGGTAAAGAGTATCGACTTAAGGCACTTGAAAATGACGACAACAGTTATTTTGTGATATTTTCAGACGAAACAACTGATCATTCTACATATGGCGGTGGTCGGTATATCTATCCCCTTAAAGCCGACGAAAATGGAATGACAACTTTAGACTTCAATAAAGCCATCAATCCTCCTTGTGTGTTTACTCCATATGCTACATGCCCATTGCCTCCCGAGGAAAATTTTCTACCAGTCGAAATCGTTGCCGGTGAAAAAATGATCAAATTGTACTAAATACCATAGCTATAGTCTTCTAATCTTTTAATTCTTTTGTATGTCAAGATAAAAGAATGAAGAACAAAGTAAATCTAATCACATATGTGGATAGGTTAGCCGATGGTGGTTTAAAAGAATTTATCAATCTATTAAACCATGAACTTAAAGGTATTTTTGGAGGAGTCCACTTACTTCCATTTTTCTATCCGATAGATGGAGAAGATGCTGGTTTTGACCCAATTGATCATACTAAAGTGGACCATCGTCTAGGCGATTGGGGAGATATCTATGCTATCAGTGAATTAGTTGATATTACTTCTGATCTAATCGTCAATCATATTTCTGCACAATCCAATCAGTTCTTAGATGTATTAAAGAATGGTCAATCATCTGAATACACCTCTCTTTTTTTAACTAAAGAAACTGTTTTTCCAAATGGTCTTGACTCAGACCAACTTAAAGCAATATACCGCCCTCGGCCAGGACTTCCATTTTCTGATAAGCTAATGTCTGATGGGACTACTACAGAGTTTTGGACAACTTTTACCTCTAATCAAATAGACATTGATGTATATAGTGAGGCTGGCAAGACTTACTTAGATTCAATTTTAAACACCTTTGCTCAATCTGGTATCAGCTTGATCAGGTTAGACGCAGCAGGATATGCCGTCAAGAAAGCAGGAACAAGCTGCTTTATGATACCCGAAACATTTGAATTCATAGATCATCTTACTACCAAGGCCCATGATCTCGGGATGGAAGTTTTAGTAGAGATTCATTCATATTATAAAGAGCAGATTGAAATTGCAAAGAAGGTAGATTACGTATATGACTTTGCTCTTCCTCCCCTTATTCTTCACGCCATTTATAATCATACAGGTCAATACCTTAAAAAATGGCTCGACATCAGTCCACGCAATGCTATTACAGTATTGGATACACACGATGGGATTGGAGTGATAGACATAGGTCCTCATAGTCTAGATAAAAGCTTGAGTGGATTAATCCCAGACGAAGACATCAATTCACTTGTCGAAGAGATGCATACTCGTACCAACAATACTTCAAGATTAGCAACAGGTGAAGCTGCTTCTAACTTAGACCTCTACCAAGTAAATACAACATACTATGACGCATTAGGCCAAGATGATCGCCTCTATTTATTGGCCAGAGCCATTCAATTTTTTAGCCCTGGCATCCCACAAGTTTACTATCAAGGATTTTTGGCAGAACCAAATGATATGGATCTTCTTCTTAATACAGGAGTTGGTCGAGATATAAATCGTCATTATTTTACAAAAACATCTGTATCTGAAGCTTTAGATCGTCCAGTAGTAGAAGAATTAATACAACTTATAAAGTATAGAAATGGTCGTAAAGCTTTTAATGGAACTTTCCATTGTAACTATGCTGGTGAAAAGTTAACGTTACAATGGACATTAGATAAAGAACATGAAATTTTGGTCGTTGATTTTGGACAACTAAGTTTTAATATCAACAGTGTTATTGATCAATAGAAACCCTAATATTTCATAGAGTATTCCTCTAAAAGTAATGTTAAGATTGGGTCGATTAGAATTTTTTGAAACTATTGGCCGTTTTATTGCTATAACTTAAGAAAGAACTATTATGCGTATAGCAACAATATTGTTAGTTGGATTTTTCTTTTCTATGCAAATGGCAAATGCTCAGAAAAATATCCCTGAAGCCATTGTGCAGGATATTAATGGCAATGACATAAATATCTTGAACTATAGCAAAGATGGGAAACCAAAAATTATCAGCTTATGGGCTACGTGGTGCGGCCCATGTAGACAAGAGCTCAACGCATTGAAAAAAGTGTATCCTAAGTGGAAAGACAATTATGACGTAGAAATTGTAGCCATCACTGTAGATCGAGGAAGAATGGTGGCACGAGCTAAAAGCATGTTTGAAGGCAATGGATGGGATTACACCTTTATGCACGACAAAAATCAAGAACTTATGGGAAAGCTGGGAATAACAGGAATACCCTATTCGATATTGATTGATAAAAATGGAGAAATAAAATCCGTACAGACCGGATACTTCCCAGGTTATGAAAAAGAGTTGGAAAATAAATTAAAGGCTCTTTAACCTTCAATTTCAGCTAATTCTAACCATTTAATTTCTATTTCGTCAGTTTCGTTATTGAGTTGGCCTAACTCTTTGGATAGTGATTGTATCTGTTCAGAGGAAAGATCTTTTTCAAGAAATGAATTTTCAATTTCTTTTTTTCGTTTAGCTATTTGTTCTAACCTCTTTTCGATATTCTGCATTTCCATTTTTTCGGTATAGCTCAATTTTCTTTTAGTCGACTCCTGGGCCTCTACAGGTTTATTTAGTGGTTCTTCAATAATTTTTTTAGGCTTTGACTGGTGATTATGTGATTGGGCTTTCCATTCGCTATAAGTACCGTTATAATCTTGTATCTCACCTGCTCCTTTAAATATGAACATATGGTCTACCAACTTATCCATAAAGAATCTGTCATGGCTCACTATCACTAAGCATCCTGGAAACTGAGACAAATAATCTTCTAATACATTGAGAGTTATTACATCCAAATCATTAGTGGGCTCATCGAGAATCAAAAAATTCGGATTGCCCATTAACACACATAGTAAATGAAGACGTTTTTTTTCTCCACCGCTCAATTGTGATACATATACCTGCTGTTGTTCAGGAGGAAACATAAATGTTTCTAATAGCCTTGAAGCGCTTAGTTTCAAACCCTTTTTAAGAGGAATGTAGTCACCATAATCTCTAATGACATCGATCACCCTCTTATCCTCCATAAGCTGTATCCCATCCTGTTTATAGTGCCCAAAAGCAACTGTTTCTCCTATCACTCTCTTACCAGAGGTCAAGCGTTCATCACCTGTTATTAGTTTAATAAATGTGGATTTGCCGCTTCCATTGACGCCACTTATTCCTACCCTCTCACCTTTTTTGAATTTATACCAAAAATCCTTGAGCAATACTTTATCACCATATGATTTAGATGCATCATAAAATTCAACTATTTTTTTACCTAATCTCACCGTATCAACATCAATCTCAAATACCTTATCAAATGATATACTACTGACATGTTTATCTAACTTATGAAAAGAGTCCACTCTGGATTTGGCCTTCGTACCACGAGCTTTGGGTTGTCGTCTGACCCATTCCAGCTCCTTCGCTAAGAGCTTTTTAGCCTTATCATAGTTCATAGTGTCTTGATGGGTACGCATGGCTTTTTTCTCAAGATATTCTGAGTAGTTGCCTCGATAAATCCATAATTTTCCTTTATCAAGTTCTATGATCTGATTGCATACTCGCTCTAAAAAATATCTGTCATGAGTAACCATAAAGAGTGTCAGATTAGATGATTGCAAGTAATTCTCTAACCACTCAATCATTTCTATATCAATGTGGTTAGTAGGCTCATCTAATATTAAAAAATCGGGTTCATCTATGACTATTTTAGCGAGAGCCAGTCTTTTTTTCTGCCCACCAGAAAGCGTTCCAACCAATTGATCAAGGTCATCCAATTTTAGCTTGTACA
Organism: Saprospiraceae bacterium; assembly: GCA_020629515.1. GTDB lineage: Bacteria > Bacteroidota > Bacteroidia > Chitinophagales > Saprospiraceae > GYS-P2D. The sequence goes on from JAHDDE010000003.1 coordinate 25,880, forward strand.
GTATTTCCTTGATTTTGGCCTCTGTATCCCAAGCTTTTAAGTCTTCCATTCGAGCTATAGCATCTTGTATAGCTTCTTCATTCTTTGAAGACATAGCATCTTCATAATTCCTTATGGCACTTATTGACGGATGATCTGAATTAAGCAACACGTCCATTACAGTACTTAATTTATCAAAATCAGGTTCTTGATCTAAAAATGACGTTTTTATTGACTTGCTTAATCTAATCTTGGCTCTTTCTCCTTCTACTGCCTCCAGCCCTGCTATAATTTTGAGTAGTGTTGATTTTCCACTACCATTTTTAGCGATAATTGCTATCTTCTCTCCTTTGCTTATTGTTAATGAAATATTCTCGAATAAAACCTTCTCTCCATAACTCTTAGAGGCATTTTCAATTGTTAAATATTCCATTAGGCATTTTTAGTTTGAGTAACTATAATATGGCCAAAAATAAAAAAGCCTCAATCAACGATCGAGGCTTTCTTATTATATGTTCTGGGATCTTACTCCTCTTTTTCTTTTACTACATTATTAGTATAGGCAGGGCCCTTAATCATGTCCCCAATTATCGCCAAAGTCTCCTCTAAATAAATATCTTTCTTCAGTCCCTTTATCCAATCTTCATTTCTTGCCTTTGTACTCTCGTCAAAGTTAATGGCCTCTAAGTCCACCTCAAGATTACTCACTAATAGACTTTCTAATTCTTGCTTATACAATCCTTCAAATTTTTCTGATTCCGCATCCTTGGCTTCAAGGTAAGCATCAAACTCTTCGAAGTTTAACGAATAGCTGGTTTTATCCCTATTGTCTTTTAGAAGTTTAGCCTGTTCTGAGATCAAGGTAAATTGATCATTTGCTTTTATTCTTGCCGCACTTCTATTTGACAAGCCTTTGATATCTTTTACTTGATATACTTCTTGGCTATAATCCAATCCAGCTATTTGAGACCACTCTAATGAATGAGGGTATTCTCTTTCTCCGACTTCGATATAAGAGAATCTATCTGGCAATTCAATATCTGGAGTAACTCCATTTCTTTGAGTAGAGCCTCCATTCACACGATAGAACTTTTGCATCGTAAGCTTTAATTGGCCTAAAGGTTTGTGCTCACTGTTGCCTCGTACTGCTCGATCCAAATCGATGAAGCGTTGAACCGTTCCTTTCCCAAATGATTGAGATCCAACTATAACTGCTCTATTATAATCCTGTAGTGCGGCAGCCAAAATTTCGGAGGCAGAAGCACTAAATGAATTAATCATCACCACGAGAGGACCATCATATAGTACAGAGTCATCTTCGTCTTTGTACACATATGCCTTTCGATCTCTTGGTTTCACTTGCACTATCGGGCCTTCCTCTATGAAAAGTCCTGACATGTCAACCACGTCCCTAAGTGAACCTCCTCCATTATTTCGCAGGTCCAATATGATCCCGTTTACATTCTGGTCTTTTAGTTTTTTAATTTCTTTAGCTATATCCGCTGCACAACTTGTACCATCAGGACCCTCAAAACTTGAATAAAATTTTGGTAAATGAATATATCCTATATTATCTACCGCACCATCCAAATCCATAACGGCAGATCTCGCATACGTCTCTTCGATTTCTACAATTTCCCTTTCTATTTCGATATCAAGTATAGTTCCATCAGCCTTTTGTATAGTCAAGATAACTATTGTACCCTTATCTCCTCGTATCATTGATACCACATCATCTATCCTCATACCAAATACATCTACGGGTTCTTCATCTTTCTGAGCTACTTTTAAAATAGCATCATCAACTTCGAGTTGTTTGCCCTTCCAAGCTGGGCCACCTGGGACTATTGATACAACTTTTGTAAGATCATCTTCGGATCTCAATCGAGCACCTATACCTTCTAACTTGCCACCCATATTGATATCAAAATCCTGTTTCTCTTTGGGATTATAATAGTCCGTATGTGGATCAAACAAATGTGAGAAAGAATTAAGGTATGCTTCAAAACGATCTGATCTTCTTACCTTCTTAAAATTCTTATACCAATCATCATAATTTTCTTTCACTGCTTCTCTGCTTTCTTCTTCAATTTGCTCAAATGACTTTAGTTCTTTATCATCGTTATCCTCTTGATCCTCCAGTCGGCCTTCTATCTTTGCCATAACATCATACTTGAGGGATTTCCTCCAGAGATCAACTAATTCTTCTTCATTTGCTGCGTAATCCTTCTTGTCAGGATCAAATTCAAAAAACTCGTTATCCTCAAAAGTGAAAGGTGTATTCAATAGATCAGTAAAAATTTGTTCGGCTGCTTCAATCCTTGCTTCAAGCAAAGATGTCGCAAGGTCAAAAAATTCAAGTGACCCTACTTGAGCCTGATCATCTAATTGGGTCTTGTAAGGTTCTAACTGAATTAGATCTTCTTTTGTAAAAAATCTTTTTCTGCCATCTATAGCCTCAAGAAATTCTTTGTAGACTTCTTCTGAGATTTCATCATTCAGATCAAGAGGGTCAAAATGAGCCTGCTCTAAAACTCCAAATACCGCATTTTGAATCATTCGCTCTCTGTCCACATTAACTTCTTCACCAATACCAAATGGCCCAAAAAAATAACTAGCAATACCAAGTGCCGCAACTACAACTATTCTTATCATATTCTTCATTTATTCTATCACAAATGTTACTGATCTATTAACGTGAGTATTCTTTAAAAGATTTGGGAAACTCCCATAAACTATTCAATAGAAAAGTACTTTAATGAATATACATACATTATACCAAAAGTGCCTGTCGAAATACGACAGGCACTTTATATTAACTTATGAATAACTATTTTTAGTCGATAGCTGACTAATAAAGTTTATATAAATGGCGCAATAACTAATGCCACCACGGTCATTAACTTTAATAGGATATTAAGAGAAGGCCCAGAAGTATCCTTAAATGGATCACCCACCGTATCACCTACAACAGTAGCTTTATGCGGCTCAGATCCTTTATAATACATCTCCCCTTTAATCTTAACTCCTTCTTCAAACATCTTCTTAGCATTATCCCATGCACCCCCTGCATTTGACTGAAATATAGCCATAAGAACACCACTTACAGTAACTCCAGCAAGTAGCCCTCCTAACATCTCTGCTCCTCCTAAAAACCCAAATATCACAGGAGTAATAACCGCTATAACACCTGGAAGGATCATCTCTCTTATAGATGCTTTAGTTGAGATATCAACACATTTTCCATACTCTGCTTTTCCATCCGCTGCTTCAAAAGTCTTTTGATCTGCATCACTCCAATCTTTCATATCTTTTCCATCATTCTTTTTCATCACAGCGAGAGCAGCGTTTAATTCAGGAATATCCTTGAATTGTCTTCTTACTTCTGTTATCATATCCATTGCCGCACGTCCTACTGCATTCATAGATAAGGCAGAAAATAAAAACGGTAACATTCCACCAACAAATAACGCTGCCATAGTACGAGCATTAGTAATATCAATGCCCGAAAGCTCCATTCCAGGATGCGCTACATTATAAGCCGTAATAAATGCAGCGAATAACGCCAAGGCAGTTAAAGCTGCAGAACCAATTGCGAAGCCTTTTCCAATTGCAGCAGTTGTATTACCTACCGCATCTAATTTATCTGTTCTTTGTCTTACCTCCTTTGGCAATTCAGCCATCTCTGCAATACCTCCAGCATTATCAGCTATCGGACCGTAAGCATCAACTGCTAACTGAATACCTGTATTAGATAACATCCCAACAGCAGCAATCGCAATTCCATATAATCCTGCAAAATGACTCGCTCCAATTATTGCTATTGCTAAAACGATTATAGGTAAAGCAGTAGATATCATTCCAACTCCTAATCCCGCAATAATGTTAGTAGCTGAACCAGTCAATGACTGCTCTACAATTGACAGAACAGGTTTAGTTCCCGTACCTGTATAAAATTCAGTTATAATACCTATGAGTAGTCCTGCTGCCAATCCAAATAATACAGCATAAAATACTCCCATTGCACTATACTCAACTCCTCCAGCTATCCAAGTCTCAGGTAACACATGTCTAACAATAAAGAAAGTACCAACAAGCATCAATGCAAATGATAAATATTCGCCAGTATTTAAAGCAGTTTGTGGATTTCCTCCTTCTTTGACCTTAACAAAGAAAGTTCCTATTATCGAAGTGACAATACCTAAGCATGCCAACATCATAGGTAATAAAACGCCATTCATGCCTCCAAACGGATTGTCAGTAGCGAATCCAGTAAGGCCCATAAAAGTAGCACCAATAACCATCGTACCGATTATTGAGCCAACATAAGACTCGAATAAATCAGCTCCCATTCCAGCTACATCTCCCACGTTGTCACCCACATTATCTGCTATGGTTGCAGGATTAAGAGGGTGATCTTCAGGGATGCCGGCCTCTACTTTACCTACTAAGTCAGCACCTACATCTGCTGCCTTGGTGTAAATACCTCCACCCACTCTTGCAAAAAGAGCGATTGACGAAGCACCAAAAGAAAAACCTGTAAGTACCGTAATAACTCTAACTACTGCCTCTTGAGTGCCTGATCCGAACATATTAGAATACAATAAAAACAAAAGTCCTAATCCAAGTACTCCCAATCCGACTACTCCAAGTCCCATAACGGCCCCTCCGGCAAAAGCTACTTCAAGTGCTCCTGCAAGTCCTTTTCTCGCTGCATTGGTTGTTCTTACATTCGCTTTAGTAGCCACTTTCATCCCAATGAAACCAGCAAGTCCCGAACAAAAAGCTCCAAGTATAAAAGATAAAGCTACCAAAGGTGATGATCCCTCAGTATTGCCACTTACACCTAACAAAATTGCTACTGCAACAACAAAAATTGATAATACCCTATATTCTGCCTTAAGAAATGACATTGCTCCATCGGCAATGTTATTGGCAATTCTTGACATCCTGTCAGTTCCGACTTCTTGCTTGGATACCCAAGCAGACTTCCATACGGTGTAGAGCAAAGCGATCACTCCAAACAAAGGAATTAAATATGTTACGTTTTGAGTCATTGTTATTTTAAGTTTAGCTTATCTATTAATTTGAATAAAAAATGTTTGCAAATGTAGCGTTATTTTGAAAAAATACATCAATTGTTACACCTCCACATTTATGGTACTCGAGTTAATATTTTTTGGTTGAAGTAAATAATATTTTTAGACTGCTCTAAATTTAGATATATTTGCAATTCAAACATATGCAATATGCTTAGCTTTACTGAAGAGAATTATCTCAAAGCCATCTATAAGATCAACGAGAAAACTAAGGAAAGGGCAAGCACTAATGCCATTGCTGAGATAATGCAGACTACGGCGGCTTCAGTCACTGATATGATGAAAAAGCTCTCAAATAAAAATCTTATTACTTACGAAAGATATAAAGGATCTAAGTTATCTTCTCAAGGGGCTCAAATCGCCACTTCACTGATCAGAAAGCATAGACTCTGGGAAACATTTTTAGTAGAAAAACTCAGCTTTTCTTGGGAAGAGGTACACGAATTAGCCGAACAATTAGAGCATATTAATTCTAATAAACTCATCGAAAGATTAGATGAATATTTGGATTTTCCTAAATATGACCCTCATGGCGATCCAATACCTAATGCAGAAGGTAAATTTACACTAAGAGAACAAATCAAACTCAGCCAACTCAATATTGGTGAAGAAGGAAATTTGATAGGAGTGCAAAATCATGATGATCAGTTTTTAGAATATTTAAATGAGCTAAATATAAAGTTAGGTTCACGAATCACAGTGACTAAAAAGGTGCTCTATGATAAAACCTATAACATAATTGTTGATAATGAACATACCGTTCAGATATCTGAAAAGGTAGCTAATAATTTGATGGTTAAAAAAATACTTGCCTTATGAGAATAGTTATTCAATCGTTCATATTATTTCTCCTTCTGCCCCAATTTATGGTAAGCCAAGAAAAGCCTCTGGTTGTAACCTCAGCGTCAATGATGGCCGATATGGCAAGAAATATAGGTGGAGATAAAATTGAGGTAAGAATGATCGTTCCAATCGGTGGCGATCCTCATCTTCATGAGCCAACGCCCGAGGATGCTCGACTGGTGGCTAAGGCCAATCTAATATTGATTAATGGACTGACTTTTGAGGGTTGGATTAATGAACTAATAGAAAACTCAGGGACTCAAGCCCAAACAATAACCATAACGCAAGGAGTAGATATTTTATCCAGTCAGCAATATAAAAACTCTGCTGACCCCCATGCTTGGATGGATGCATCAAATGGAATTATTTATGCCAAAAACATATTAAGGGCTCTAAATCAGTTGGACCCATCACATTCAAAATATTTCTCAGACAACTTTACACATTATGAAAAAGAATTATTAGAGTTGGATGAATACATCCAAAATTCAATTTCAACTATACCTAGTACACAAAGGATATTAATCACTTCCCATGATGCTTTTCAATATTACGGAAAGCGTTATGGGATACGTCTTGAGGCCATAATGGGTATAAGCACAGAAGCTGAAGCTCAAACCTCTGATGTCATAAGGGTCAATCGTACTATTAAAGAAAATAAGGTTCCGGCAATATTTGTAGAAAGCACAATTAATCCCAAATTAATCGAGCAAATAGCCCGAGACAATAATATAAAAATAGGAGGCAAACTATTTGCAGACTCGCTTGGTGATAAAAAAAGTCCTGCAGATACCTATATCAATATGCTCAAGTACAATACAAAAACAATAGTCGAAGCTCTAAGTCAAGAATATAATTATTCGATTGAACAGGACCAAAGTGAAACGAATTATACGTTTCTATGGATATTAACTGGAATTCTCCTTTTAGGTCTCCTATTGCTTATTACAAAATTAAATCGATGAGCGTAGTAGTCGACATAAAGGGACTTTCTGTATCCTACGAAAGAAAAAGAGTACTATCCAATATATTCATGGAGGTCGAATCAGGCAACATTTATGGCTTAATTGGGCCTAATGGGGCGGGGAAGTCCACTTTATTCAAGTCAATACTCGGAATAATAAAACCCAATACTGGCAAAATCAAAGTATTTGATGGTCATGTAGATCAAATACGCAAGAGAGTGGCCTATGTTCCTCAAAAAGATGAGGTAGATTGGTCATTTCCTGCTACAGTGATGGATATAGTGTTAATGGGTCGCTACCCCCATAAAAAGATATTACAGCGCATATCTAACGAAGATAAAAGAATAGCAATCGAGTCACTTCAAAAATTAGGCATTGAAGACCTAAAAGATAGACAAATTGGTGCTTTATCAGGGGGACAACAACAACGAGTATTTATAGCTCGCGCTTTATGTCAAGGAGCAGATCTATTTTTCTTAGATGAGCCATTTGTTGGCGTAGATATGACCACAGAACATAAAATCATTGAAATATTAAAAGAACTTGCTGAGGAGAATAAAACTGTACTTGTGGTACATCATGATCTGGCCTCAGCTGATGATTATTTCAACAAAGTTATATTACTCAATCAGAGACTTATCACATATGGTGATACAGATGAGGTATTTACAAGAGAAAATATCGCACTCACTTATGCTCCTCAAATGAAAATACTTCAAGAAATAGGAATGATCGATCACACTAATTAGTGAACTCTCCTTCCCTTCCAATTGTAGTTCTTTATAAATAATCCCAATAGGCCTATAGCTACAATATACATAGCATGTAAAAGCCCTAAAATTGGATAAGAGGTCGTCAAAGGGCCTTCATTAATTTCTTTATTCACCTTCGTTATCAACTGATGATCTACTAATAGTTTAGTTATCAGCGGCAAAAACGCGAATAATACATAACTGGAGAAAAACAAAATCGAAATCACTGGAGCAAGTAATAACACCAAATGAAATAAAAAAATAAATGACAATAATACTTGAAGGCCCAATGTATCATAGGAGGTAGTCTTTGTTGCCCATCTAATGCGCTGATCCACTAAACCTCTAAAAGTTGTTACCGCTGGCGTAGATACCAATGCGTCAATATGATTGACAAAACCTATTTTTTTGGAATTATTTTTACACCAATTAATAAAAAAAAGATCATCTCCAGAAGCGAAATGATGTTGGTCTTCTTGCAAAAAATTCAAATAATCTTGCCTCTTAAATACCATATTGGCCGCATTAGCTGAGTAATATTGGCCGCTCTTGATGCCCATTAAAGTAGCCGCCATTACCCCTTTCATTTCTATATTCTGAAATAATTCAATTAACTTATTATCACCTTTAATATTCACCCAACCAGTACACATATCTAACCCCTTTTGCTTTATAATTGCCAATCCATGCATTATCCAATGATGGCCTACCCAACAATCCCCATCTGTGGTCATTATCCATTCTGATTGAGCATGGTTTAACCCATAGTGCAAACCCGCTTTTTTATACTTTTTTTTATACGATTTTAATCTCTTGAAATTCTTTAGTTCTAACACTTGGAGTAGCGGACTAATGTTTTCATTTAGTATTTGGAGAGTATTATCCGTCGAATGATCATCTACCACGATAACTTTATCAAGATAGCGATGGTCGTTCTTAAGAATAGATTGTATACATTGCTCTATATACTCTTCTTCATTTCTGACTACAACAATAATTGATGCTTTCGGCAATGAAAGCTGATCGAAGTCATTCGCCTCATTATTAATCGATAAATCCCTACTTACCTGTAAGATAATCCAGGCATAGGCAAGTGACAAACAAAATAATAGAGCAATTATAATAACTCCGATGGTAAAATTTAGGCTAGTGAAATGCTAAAATAAGTCTTTGTAAGTGTTATCAACTTTTTGCTGAGCTTTCTTTAATTCTTTTAGATCAAGGAAATCTTCCTCTTCGACATCTTCATATTTAATGTACTCTCCTTGGGCAGGTGGATTGTTATCTAACGTATTAATTTTTTTAGAGACGATGGCTTTAAATAATAAGAACATGCCAACTAACGGATAGGCCAAAAGACTAAATAAAACTGCTAATATACCAGCGATTGGATTTTTCTTTAATGTTTCCAAAATCCATTTTCCATAACCCAGTATCACCTTGTAATTGATGACAGCGGCAGCGATAATCATGACTGGAAAAGCCCAAGATAAAATAGTGAATACCCCTTTAGCTATCCAATATAGGCCTAAAAATATCGCTACTAAAACTAATAGTGCGTATAGTGGATTCACTCTTCCTACGTTGATAAATCGATTGTCCATAAGTATTAATTAAATATCCGTGCACTAATATAACAGCCTTAAGATATCCAAAGTTGCCATAAATCGATTAAACCAAGCATGAATTGGACTAAAACATTAATACTGAAATTCCTCCTGACCAAACTGCATATTATACAATTCTGTGTATCGGCCCTCTTCATTAAGAATCAGCTCATCATGATGTCCAAATTCTACTACTTCTCCTCTGTCCATAACCAATATGGCATTAGCATGCTTAATAGTGGACAATCTATGGGCAATAATAATGCTGGTTCTCTTTTCGATCAGCTTTTCTATCGCATGTTGAATGATTTCTTCGGTATCAGTATCAATCGATGAAGTTGCCTCATCAAGTATCAAGATATCTGGATCAAATACTAATGCTCTAACGAAAGAAATTAATTGTCTTTGCCCCATGGATAAATTAGCTCCTCTCTCCATAACCATATATTCATAGTCATTGGCTAATTGAATAATGTAGTCATGAGCTCCTATAATTTTAGAGGCACGCAGAACTTCATCTTTTGAGATACTTGGGTCTTTAAGGGTTATATTTTCGTAAATAGTCCCATAAAATAGAAACACATCTTGCAAAACTATGGCCATCCTTGATCGCAATGAATCCAAATTATACTCCTTTATATCTTTTGAATCAATACTGATTTTACCCGATTGGATATCATAAAATCGAGTCATGAGATTTATGATAGTAGTTTTTCCTGACCCTGTACTTCCTACTATAGCCATTGTTTCTCCAGCAGCTATTTCAAACGAAACATCTTTTAAGACCACATTTTCTTCATCATAGGCAAAAGTAACTGCATCAAAATGTACATCTCCGGCTATTTTTTCTGGTTTAAGATATCCACGATCTGGAATTTGCTCTTGGCTATCTAATACATCAAATACTCTATCCGCTGCTACCATTCCCATCTGGAGCGTATTAAACTTATCTGCAAGCATCCTGACTGGCCTAAACAAAAGGTCTATATACCAAGGAAATGCCAACAACGCTCCTAAAGAAACCGTGTCTCTTATGACAAAGGTTGCTCCTAGATAAACCAAAGCCGACAAAGCCAAATAATTGATGAATTCAACGGTAGGAAAAAATATAGCATAGTGATTAATAGCATCCAAATTAGCCCGTGTATACTTTCGATTAATACCCTTGAATTTTTGCATCTCTTGTTCTTCTGCATTGAATATTTGAATCACGCTCATACCTGTGATCCTTTCTTGCAAAAAAGCATTCATATTAGACAATTGAGATCTCACTTTTTCGAAAGCCACCTTAACCTTTTCCTTAAATACGTAGGTGGCTATCATGAGCAGTGGAAGAGTCATTAGTACCAACAAGGTTAACTGCCAGCTTGTATAAAGCATTATACCCACCACTGCAAAAATGCTTAATAGATCAGCTGTCATGGTAATAATACCCTGAGTGAATACCGTATTGATAGTCTCAATATCATTGATCGTTCGTGTAGTAACTCTTCCAATCGGTGTTTGATCAAAAAACCTAAGCCTCAAGGAGAGGATATGACTGAATACCTTATCTCTTAAGTTTCTTATCACATATTGTCCCAATAGAGAACTATAATATATCAAGAAGTATCTCAATCCTGCAGTCGCTAAAATCACAAATATGAAGACTATTGAAATCCTATATAATCCCTTTAAATCTTCATATAAGATATACTGATCAACCATCACTGATACTAAGTATGGACGGAGCATAGACACAGGTGCAAGAACTACAGCTAAGACAATCGTACTCAGAAAAAGAAACCGATATGGCCTCGCTAAACCTACTATTCTTCCGAATAGTTCTAAATCAAATTTCTTTTTATTCTCTCCTTTCACAATTAGTATTGTTAAGCAAAGATGGTTCTTATTAATTACAAGAACCCTCTTTATTTAATATTGTAAAAATTAAATAACGTTGGAGATAGACCAATGTTGATTTTGATCGTTAATAATTCTCTAACTCATTGTTTTAATGATCGATGCCATATTATTAGCAGCTGGTAGCTCAGTTAGGATGGGCCCACAGAATAAATTACTTCTCCCTTATTCATCTTCTACAATCATTAGAGAAACTACTAAAAAATTAGCCAAGGCTAACGTCAATAAACTGATAATTGTCTTGGGATACGATCATCGGAGAGTAAAAGAAGCAACTAAAAGTATAGATAAGGTAGAATATGTCTACAATACCATACATCTCCACGGACAACTAAGTAGTCTTCAATCAGCCATGAGTCTAATAGATGATAGAGCTGATGCCTTTATGGTCTGTTTAGCAGATATGCCCAATATTTCTACTGCAGACTATAATTTCTTAATAGATCAATTCAATCATAAAACTTCGAACTGTACTATATTAAGACCCTACTATAAAAATCAATTAGGTCATCCTGTGATTTTTGATAAAAAATATAAATTCGACATTTTGAAAACTTCAAAAGAAGTCTCGGGGAAAACAATAATAGAAAATAATCAGAAGCAACTATTAAAAGTTGAAGTGAGTTCTGTAAATTTCTTTCTTGATGTAGACAATCCAAGCGACTATAACCGTTTGATGATGTATAATGACACTGATAACTAAGAAAAAATAATGGGCATTAACAAATTTTATTTTTATAAAAAACTATCAATAATTTCGATTGTCGTATTGGCATTCGCATGTAGCTCTGATGTGTTAGAACCCACAGACAATTGTGCTACTGCAGCCACCTACTCAACAAATGTGAAAACCATAATTGATGATACTTGTGCTTATAGTGGTTGTCATAATGGTGAGGGGAGTGCTCCAGGAGACTACAGAACATATGCCGGCTTACAACGATTTCTGACCGACGGTAGTTTTGTGGAACGAGTGATTGACATCAGAGATAATCCTACACGAGGTATGCCTCCTAATCGAAACATCTATCCAGAATCTCTGCAGGATGATCTTACTGCTGAACAACTAGATATTATAACTTGTTGGGTTCAAAACAACTTTCCCGAATAAGCTAATTACTCATAAATCAAAAATATGACCAACATCAAAGGAAAGGTAGCTATTGTTACTGGAGGATCAAAAGGAATAGGTTTTGGCATAGCCGAGTCGCTTATCAAAGCTGGGCTTCATGTATTAATAACCAGTAGATCTAAAGAATCTGCCGACTCCTCTGCAAGCGCATTGACCAAATTAGGATCGGGGGACTGCTTGGGCATGGCCGCTGATGTTCGGCTATTAGAAGATCAACAAGCTGTTGTAGCAAAAGCTAAATCCACTTGGGGTTCGGTAGATATAATAATTGCTAATGCCGGAGTCGGTCACTTTGCATCTATAGAAGAGCTCAGTCCACAACAATGGAATGAAGTCATCGATATCAACTTAACGGGAGTATACAATTCTATTAAGTCCAGCATTGATGTACTTAAAGAATCAAAAGGTTATTTTATCACTATTGCCAGCTTAGCTGGCACCAATTTCTTTGCTAAAGGGTCTGCTTACAACGCTAGTAAATTTGGTGTAGTAGGATTTACTCAGGCTGTGATGTTAGACTTAAGGAAGTATGGAATCAAAGTAAGTACAATCATGCCCGGATCTGTTGCCACTTACTTTAACAACCATACCCCAAATGAAAAAGATGCCTGGAAAATACAACCTGAGGATATTGGAGAGTTAGTTTTGGATTTGCTCAAAATGAATCCTAGAACTCTACCTAGCAAAATAGAAGTAAGACCAACTATACCGCCAAGTGCTAAATAATGAAATCATTAGTATTTACCATTATTATATTATCATCCTTTAACATTGGTGCCCAAAATACTAAATCCGACGGACCACTTATAAAAGGATATGGACACGTTTGGGATATAAAAGACTTAGACTACCCTACCGATACATCTATGACGTATAAAGTCATTTTTGACATTCACAATACGCCAGAAGATTACAATCAAACTAATCCTCAAATTAATACCATAGCCAGATTCCTAAATATGCACCTCAATGCAGGAATCCCAATAGAAAAATTACAAGTGGCCGCTGTATTCCATAATAAAGCAAGTAAGGATATATTAGATGATGAACACTATCAAGAGAGATTTGGAACTACTAATCCCAATAGTCATCTTTTATCCCAACTATTAGAAAACAATATAGACCTCTTTTTCTGTGGTCAATCATCTTATTCGAGGAACATCCCAAAAGAGGAAATCATATCAGGTATACAGCTATCTCTATCTGCTATGACAGTGATATTGGCGCATACACACAGAGATTATACGATGATAAGATTTTAAATCTTTTTGTGAGAACCATCACAAAAATGTGGACGATCAGATTGCTTACATGTACACATAGAATAAGCTCTTGATTCTTCTACTTCAACCATAACTGGGCTAAAATCCGAACCTTTGTGAGAACCATCACACCATGGCTGATTAGTACTCTCACCGCAACTACACCAAAAATATTTCTTTCCTGCCTCCAATTCTATTCTCATAGGAGACGTTCCCGCAACTTTTCCTTTTTCCATTTATTAAAATTTGTTCAATGAAATTAATATCTTTTATATATAGTCATAACTATATTGATACTCAAATTACTAAAAGGGAAAAAACAAGGGTCAATGAATGAAAAATCCATAAAGTCTTGGGATGTTGAAGATCGTCCAAGAGAGAAAATGCTCTTAAAAGGGAAAAGTGCACTTTCTAATGCCGAATTGATAGCAATACTCATGGGATCAGGGTCTGCTCAGGAAAGCGCCGTAGACTTAGCAAAAAGAGTTCTTAGAGGGGCTTCCAGTCTAAATGAATTAGGCAAAAAATCAATTGACTTTTTCACCTCATTTAAAGGTATAGGGGAAGCAAAAGCCGTTACCATATCTGCCGCACTTGAGTTAGGAAGAAGACGTCAGGCCGAAGCCCCTTTAAAACGAATAAAAATATCTTCAAGCCAAGATGCTTACAATGTGATGGGCCCTTTGTTAGAAGACTTGCCGCATGAAGAATTTTGGATGTTGTTATTAAACAGGAATAACGTAATAATAGTCAAGGAAAAAATAACCTCTGGCGGAGTTGCCGCAACTGTGGTGGACCCTAAACTTATATTTAAATCGGCTTTAGCCAATTTAGCTTCTGGGATAATACTATTTCATAATCATCCATCTGGTCAGACTAAACCCAGCTTGGAGGATGTCAATATCACTAAAAAATTAACAGAAGCTGGTAAACTATTGGAAATTAAAGTGTTGGATCACATTATAATAGGACATAAAGGCTACTATAGCTTTAGAGATGAAAATCAAATTTGACTTCTTTTATAAATGTCATTATACAATTGATTATAATCTCTAATTGTATCCACTAAAGGAAACTTTTTAGTTTCTGCATATTCCCATCGTCCATGGTGGGCGCTCTCAATAGACTCAAAGAGGGATTTGATAGAAAATTCTTTCATTTTAATGAATTGACCAGTAACCACCTCACTAAGTGCTCCTTGGTCTGAGGATATAATCGGTGTGCCAATAGCCATTGATTCTACAGCAGCAAAGCAAAAGCCTTCACTATAAGACGGTATAATTATAGCATAACTCTCTGATATTAACTCCTTCAATTGTTCAAACTCTAATTCATGACGAAGTATCACCATATCACTTACATCATTTGCTTCAATTAGGTATAGTAACTTTTGTAGTAGTGGGCCTCGAGATGTAACAAGTTGAAATTTACATTTTAGTCCACGATCTTTAATCAGCGCAATAGCAGGAACTAATAAATCTAATCCTTTAGAATAACCAACGCGTCCAAAATAAGTAAAAACTTTTTCACCAATTTTTGATTTATGTGTTGGCCAATCTTCATAATCTATACCGTTGTAAATACGATATATTTTACGCCCTTTTACACCAGCTTTTTGTAGGGCCTCTTTCGTAAAGTCCGATACCGCTACGACATATTCAAAATTTAGTTTTACCAGTAACTTTTCAAAGCTGGCATGCAATACTTTAGTGAATGAAGACATCCATGGTAGCCTAAACCAGAGATCCCCCCAATACTCATGAAATGTAATCACAATGTGCTTCTTGCGAATTTTCGCGGCTATCCAAGCAGGTATAGCAGCATTATAGGATGTAGTATGAATTATATCAATATTCTTGGATAATTGATAGGCTTTGATCCAAGCGAAAAATGTAAATACATATCTGTTATAATAATCATACCTATGTATGGTGATATTCTTTGATGCCTCTATTTTAGACAATTTTTTATCATGTCTATTAGTAAGTACTGTTACTTGATGGCCCTGGACTGCTAAATTTTCAACCAGACCTTTGAATAGGCTCTCTACCCCACCAATATGTGGATGATAATATTCAAGAACGAAAAGGATTTTCATACTGATTCAGTGATATCGGCTAAATCTTATTAATCAGTTTGGACTCTTCCTTCTTTTTCAACTTATTGATCCTTTTTCTTTCGAGTTCTCTGATTTTGCTCTCATCGAGTGCCAGCTGTCGCACTAACTCGGTAATTTTTCGATCCATTGTTTCAATTTTGGCTGATAGATAGAATGCCAAAACAATAACAAAAGCCAATGAAATGAAGATAATGGCGTTTATATTACTCTTTATTCCTAACAAGCTGGCGAGTTGTGTTGACAATTCATGAGGGACTATTCCCAACACAGCTATCACCGCCCAAAAAGCTAGCCAGAGGAAATTCGTAAATATGAACTTCTTTTTCTCTCTAAGCTCTAATACTATTCTGTATATGTAATATATGGATAGAGCTGGTGCTATGAATTGATATACCTCCAATGTTCAAATTGTCTATGACAAAATTATATCAATATTCGTACCTAATGGAAGACTTCTTAACTTTTAAGGTTAAATAGACCTATTATAACTATCTATACAGCAAAACTTTCTCCGCAGCCGCAGGTTCGAGCCGCATTAGGATTGTTAAAATAAAAACCCTTACCATTCAGACCTCCACTAAATTCTAATGTAGTATTGCAGAGATATAAAAAACTTCTGAGATCAGTAACAACCTTAACTCCGTTGTCTTCAAAAACTTGATCATCTGTTTTAGACTCATTGTCAAAATCCATACTATAACTGAGTCCCGAACATCCTCCACTGGTTACTGACACTCTCACAAAGTAATCTTCTCCAAAAGACTCTTGTTCTTTGAGCTCGTTAATTTTTTCTTTTGCACTTTCAGCTACGAATAACATCTTCTCTATTTGATTAAGAAATTATTAATCAGCCAGGTCGTTTTTAGTTTTGTAATCTTTAATGGCACTTTTGATAGCATCTTCAGCCAATACTGAACAATGTATCTTAACAGGTGGAAGAGCCAATTCCTCAACAATATCCATATTGTCTATTTTCATTGCATCCTCTATGCTTTTACCTTTTAACCATTCAGTGGCTAAAGAACTTGATGCAATGGCAGAACCACATCCAAATGTTTTGAATTTGGCATCTTTTATTGTTTGAGAACTTTCATCTACTTCGATCTGCAGTCTCATTACATCACCACACTCTGGCGCACCAACTAAGCCCGTACCAACGGTTTTCTTTGTTTTGTCAAGCGTACCAACATTTTTAGGATGCTTGAAGTGTTCCAGTACTTTTTCAGAATATGCCATTTGACCTTTCTTTTTTATTTCTAACGATTATTATCTACAAAAAGTTTCCTAATTAATGTTCTGTCCATTCGACAGATTCGAGATCTACTCCCTCTTTATACATCTCCCATATTGGACTCAAATCTCTCATATGGTTGACTCCTTTAGTCAATGCATCAATGGCTAAATCTACTTCTTCCTCTGTCGTAAATCGTCCTAAGCTGAACCTAATTGAAGAATGAGCCAAATCATCCCCAAGCCCTAACGCCATCAGTACATAAGAAGGCTCTAATGAAGCTGATGTACAAGCACTCCCCGATGACACCGCAATGTTCTGATTGAATGTCATCATTAATCCTTCTCCCTCGACATGCTTGAAAGACAGATTTGTAACATGTGGCATCCTATGCTCCACATTACCATTGATATATACTTCTTCCAGATTATCCATTAGACCTTTTTCTAACTTGTCTCTCAGTTTAGATAATCTTTCGGCGTCTTTATCCATTTCTAAACGTGCCAATTCTGCGGCAGTCCCGAATCCTACAATTCCAGGCACATTTAATGTACCTGAACGCATTCCTCTCTCGTGTCCTCCGCCATCTAGTTGAGCCGTTACTTTAACTCTCGGATTTTTTCTGTTTACAAAAAGAGCGCCTACCCCTTTTGGTCCATACATTTTGTGAGCGGTAAAGGCCATTAGATGCACTCCAGTGGCTTTCGGGTCAACAGGAATTTTACCTACTGCCTGCGTAGCATCACTCATGAACAAAACGCCATGCTTGGCACAAATCTCTCCAATTTCTTTCATGGGTTGAATTACGCCAGTTTCATTATTAGCCCACATGATAGAGACTAAAATCGTCTTATCAGTTATCGCTGCTTCTAATTCTGCTAAGTCCAAAATACCATCTCTCTGTACGGAGAGATAAGTGACATCGGCACCCATCTTTTCTAATTTTTTGCACGAGTCCAAAACCGCTTTATGTTCCGTCTGTAACGTTATGATGTGATTTCCTTTCCTCTTGTACATTTCATATACCCCTTTTAATGCCAAGTTATCTGCCTCTGTAGCCCCTGAGGTAATTATGATTTCTTTAGGATCTACATTGATTAACTTAGCGATCTGCTCACGTCCATAATCAACACCCTCTTCCGCTTGCCATCCGAATGGATGACTTCTACTGGCCGCATTACCAAAATAATCATTAAAATAAGGGAGCATTGCCTCAACCACTCTCGGATCACAAGGTGTTGTGGAGTTATTATCTAAGTATATTTTTTTAACAGACATTTTTTCTATTTATACCTTTCAAAGCTGAGAAACATTCGTATGTTCAAATAGTTTGCAAGTTTAGAGAATATTATGGTGTTATACCCGATTTATTTTCACTATTGTTCATATTTCTCCCGTTATCCCCTACTTTCGCTTTTTGATATGGAAATTTATCATAATACATAGTGCAAATTCTTGATTTTGAGATCTATAAATCCAAATATTAAAAGTGTCCTAAAGGATAAGAATTTTGAGATAAAGGCTTTGGATTACTACTTCAATGGGATCGTCAATGATAGGAACTTTTTGATATTATCTGAAGCCATTACATTACTCGAAAGTGATGCACCTCAACATCAATTATTAATTGATCAACTGCTGATCAAATGCACCAATCATCAATGTAAATCTAAACGTATTGGTATAACTGGATCACCAGGTGTAGGCAAATCAACTTTTATAGAAAGTATTGCTGAATCCTTTGCCTCAAAGGAGCAGATCGCTGTACTTACGATCGATCCAAGTAGTTCTGATAATCGTGGAAGTATATTAGGGGATAAAACAAGGATGAATGAAATCACTAAAAACGACCACATTTTTATCCGTCCAAGTCCGTCAAGAACTCACTTAGGAGGCACAAGTGCCATGACCTATGAAGCCATTGCGTTGTGTGAAGCTGCAGGATTCAGTATGATCATAGTCGAAACGGTGGGCGTCGGTCAATCTGAGCATGAAATTAAAAATTTAGTCGATTGTACCTTGTTATTGTTATTGCCGGGTGCTGGAGACGATCTTCAAGGAATAAAGAAAGGTATTACTGAAATAGCAGATATCATCATAATCCATAAATCTGATGGCGACAGAGTGGAGTTGGCCAAACAGATACAAAAAGATTATCAAAAGGCCACTCACGTCACTCAAAATAGCGAAAGCCCATGGAGAGTGCCTGTACACCGTTATTCTTCTATTAATCATGACGGACGAGCAAAATTATTTGATTCTTTAGAATCATTTTTTAAAACAATGTCTGACATAGGTTTATTCAATAAAAGACGCCGAGCGCAACAAACTTTTCTACTAAAGAATCGCTTAATCAATTATTATACGAAAGAATTAATTGAACGGATTGACAACCTTGTAGAACTAAAGCATTGGGTTGAAAAAGAGCATATTGATCAGCATCTATTCAAAAAATTATCTCAATTAAAAAATCACTACAAGTTAGAGCTAAACCAGAAATGAGAAGTCCATTATTGTTGTGTATAGTGATAAGTCTGAATTCTTTATGGTCGCAAGACTCTTTAGTCTTTACATCTCCTATCAATTATACGACTGTGTTGTCGGGTTCGTACGCTGAACCAAGAACAGCCCATTTTCATGCAGGAATCGACTTTAAACAAAAAAAAGGTGTGCCTTTTGATAGTATTTATGCTATTGGAGATGGATATATATCCAGAATCAATGTAAAACCAGATGGATATGGAAATGCTTTGTATATAAATCATCCTAATGGGTATACATCGGTATATGCTCACCTTCA
The DNA here is from genome assembly GCA_020629515.1 of Saprospiraceae bacterium. Classification (GTDB taxonomy): domain Bacteria; phylum Bacteroidota; class Bacteroidia; order Chitinophagales; family Saprospiraceae; genus GYS-P2D. The sequence goes on from JAHDDE010000003.1 coordinate 45,571, forward strand.
TCAGTTTGAAGATAAAATCAAGGAATATATCGAAGATATTCTCTATAAAAAAAGGAAGCATCAAATAGTACACCATCTCGATCCGGGTGAGCTCACTATAAAAAAAGGTGATTTTGTAGGTTTTATGGGTAATACTGGTCGTTCCTCTGCTCCGCATCTCCATTTTGAATTAAGAGAAACGGAATCAGAAAATTCAATTAATCCGGCACTTTTCGGATTTAAGCCTGAGGATTCTCTCCGACCCACGATTAATGGAGTGGTGATCTATAGCATAGGACCAGATGGGGCAATTCTGTCTAAAGAATATCATAAAGCAATCTATAAAGGTCAAGGCAATTATAGCATAGCGCAAGATATCATCCATTCTGGAGCCATAGCAGTAGGTGTTGGACTTCACTGTTATGACACCATGAATGGCGCAAGTAACCACAACGGTATATACGGATTAGAAAGTTATATCAATGATGAACTCAATTACTCTTTTCAATTAGATCAAATATCATTTGACAATAGTCATTACATCCATTCGCATATGGATTACAGTTATAAAAAAGCCAATAGATATGTAAGCAAATGTTTTAGAGCTGATCATAACCCTTTAAATATCTATAAGGCTACAGCATCTAACGGAATCATTCCTTTGTCAGAAAAAATACCCAGTCACATCAAGATTAGAGCATATGACATAGAAGGAAATGATGCAACCATCGAATTTGCATTGAAAAGAAAAAAGGAACTAAAAACACTAATTCCTCAAAAACATGAAGGGCACATAAGAATCATACCAACAAAAAGCTATCTCATTAATGGGGAATCTTTTTCCATAGAAATTGATTCCTTCACAGTAGATAATCCTCAATACATGAAGGTAGAAGAAGATAATGAAATCATTGATATAAGCTCAAATAAAGAGATTGCATTGTTCGAATATGTCAAATTAAGTTATACACTGGATTCTACTAATACAGCAGATCGGTTAATATTTAGTGGACAAAATGATAAGGGAGAATGGATTTCTTATGGGGCCAAAAAAGAAGCCAATAATATTTATACCTATATAAATCATTTGGGTAAGTATAAAGTTACCTCTGATACAATTGCCCCTATAATTAAGATGATACAACTTCCCTCTCGATCAAACCAATCTATAAGCTTTGTTATTGATGACAACTACGATGCGATTTATAACAGGGATATGTTAAATTTTGAACTACTTATAGATGGTCAATGGGTGCTATGTCAACATGATATAAAAACCAATAAGGTGTGGCATAAGATTGTAAACATCAACAAAGGCCAAGAACATAATTATAAAATAATTGTGAGAGACGGTGTAGGAAATACTGCAACCAAAGAAGGTTCTTTTAGCTATCAATAAATTTTGTTTAATCTTTTTTGGCTACCTGCTAAACAAAATTTCTAATTAGTTGTTTCACTTAAAATTAGGAAAATGACTACACTAAAAGCGGGAGACAAAGCTCCAAATTTTACTTCAGTTAATGAAAATGGCGAAACAATAAGCTTGTCAGACTTTTTAGGTAAAAAGGTAATTCTATTTTTTTACCCTAAAGATGATTCTCCTGGCTGCACAAAAGAGGCATGTAGTTTAAGAGATAATTATAGAAAACTGACCAAAGCAGGTTATACCATCCTAGGTGTAAGTCCTGATAAATATACTAAGCACAAAAAATTTATAGACAAGTATGAGTTTCAATACTCATTGGTAGCTGATCCTGAGAAAGAGATAATCAATAGTTATGGTCTTTGGGGGCCAAAAAAGTTCATGGGACGAGAAGTGATTGGTGTATATAGGACAACTTTTCTAATAGATGAGAAAGGGTTAATAGAACATGTTTTCACCAAAGTAAAAACAAAAGACCACGCAGATCAGATACTTGAGCAAATAGAACAGTTTACTGCTCAGGTATAACAAATAAGTCGGAACTAATCGCATCTGATTTATACCAATTCTGGATTGAGAGTCTGTAGTTCTTTTCTTCTTCAATTATGTAGTCATATTGAGTGAGCAGATTTAGATTATAGTAGAATTTCTCAACAATGGACTTATCGAAGGAAGCAATCAGTTCTTTAGACAAGCCAGCTTTAGTTCTTAGTCCGAGCATCACCTGTTCATTAAATTCATCAAAAGCCGTGAGCGTCTCTCTATTATGTACTTCTGGGATTCCATTTGATTTTAGGTAGAGACTATTATTAGAAACATTATAAGATCTTGATTGTCCATAATAAGAATGAGCTCCAGGGCCTACACCTATGTAAGGTACTCTTTGCCAATAGTTAGTATTATGTTGCGACCTAAAACCCGGTTTGCTATAATTAGAAATCTCATAATGATCATATCCATTATGTGATAATAGGTCATGACATAACATAAATTGATCAAACTGAATGGATTCATCAATGGATCGTATTTTACCAGTCTGTTCCCATTTACTAAAAGCAGTCTGCTCCTCTATGGTCAAATTATAACAAGAGATGTGCTCAGGACCATAGTCTATCGCTTTAAGTAAATTTCGCTCCCAAGACTTAAGGTCACTCCCGATCAAGCCAAACATTAAGTCTAAACTGATATTTTTAAATCCTGCTTCGTAAAGTATGTCTAAACTTTGATGACTTTGGTGGCTCAAGTGACTGCGATTCATAAAAGCTAAATCTTGATCTTCAAACGATTGTATACCAAGACTTACTCTATTTATACCACATCTGAGTAATCCTAAAGCGTAATGCGAATTAACATCCTCTGGATTCAATTCTATAGTAACTTCTGGCTCTTCAATGATAAAATATTGATTTCTTATAATTTCTATCAACATTGAGATTTGATCTATACTTAGGACAGATGGAGTCCCTCCACCTAAATAAATCGTCTCAATTCGGTCTCCTTTTAAGAATTGCTTTCTAGCTACGAGCTCCTTCCCAATTGTTTCAACCATTTGTTGAACCGTAGAAAGATTAGTCGAAAAATGAAAATTACAATAATGACAAGCCTGCCTACAATATGGTATGTGTATATAGATTCCAGCCAAATTATCAATTCTTGGTAATCATTAATAAGCCATCACGGTGGGGCAAAATAAAACTCTTGACCCTATTATCCTTAGCTACTCTATCGTTAAAATTATCCAAAGAGCTTGCTATTTTGGATTTATCTTCTTGCCATACTTCACCTTTCCAAAGTACATTGTCGGCTATTATAACTCCACCGCTTCTAACCTTTGGTAACACTTTTTCATAGTAGTCGTTATATTCTCGTTTGTTAGCATCTATGAACACCATATCTATCTCTTCGGTAATCATATCAATCATCTCTAAGGCTGACCCGATGATCACTTCAACCTGATCCGTGAACCCTGCGTATGAAATGTGATGATCTATCAAATCCTTCAAATCTTCATTACACTCAATTGTTTTAACCTTTCCATCCGATGCAAGCCCTTCGCACATGCATACTGTTGCGTATCCAGAGAATGTCCCAATTTCCAATATTGTCTTGGGTCGTAATAGGGATGAAATAAAAGCCAGCAACCTACCCTGAGTATAATCAGAGGCATCAAAAGGCTTTACCGTATTAAGAAATGTACTTCGCTCAATATAGTCAAGACTTTTATTAGAATTCAAGTTTCTGCTATAGGCTTCGAACCAGTTGGAATCTAATGTCATTGATACAAGCCATTTTATTTTAATACAAATCTATTTAAAACCCAATGGTTCATGGCACGAATTTTGAAACATGATATGATAATTGGTTTTTTTGGGGTAATAAATTTTGATCCTATCGAGCATTGTATCGATAGGGTTTTTTATTTCTATATAGCCATCGTATTTTGCAAGCTTATGGATGTTGCCAAAAGACAGTTAAAAGAAAATAAAATAATAACCGCAGCAGAAGAAATCTTTGCTAAAGTTGGATTTCATAATGCTAAAATGGAAGATATCGCTCAAAATGCGGACATCACAAAAGTTACGCTTTACAGTTATTTTAAAAGTAAAGAGAACCTCTATTTAGCTGTTATTTATAAAGGATTTCAAGCATTAACAGAAATATTTTATACCACTATCAACGATAACAGATCCAATAGCGGATTCGAGTCGACAATAGCCATATTCAATTCATTCTATCAGTTTTGTGAGAATAGTTTTCTTTACTCCGAGGCTATTTTAGATTATTTCTCCATGATTAGAAATAGTAATAGATCTGGTGATAATTCTAATCTTACTGACAGTATATTTTTTAGCAAGCTGCAAGACATTCAAAATCTACCGCTCAAACTAACCGCCAAAGAAATCATCAGGGGTATTGATGATGGATCCATAAGGGAAAACATAGACCCTATGTTAAGCACCATTCAGGGTTGGACTATGGTAGTGGGATATATCAAACTCCTCATTGCATCAGGCAATAAGGGCTCGAACCTAATGAGTGTCGACTTAAAATCTCTAAAAAGTCTCAGCTTAGACATGGCGAGACAATCACTTCAAAGTGAAAAGCTTCATATCTGAACATTTTTGCCCAAAAACGTCAATAATTTTAATCACTCCAATCTTAATTGGCGAGCATGTCAATTCAATTAGCATTATTTTTAATTAAATATTTAACTATTAGTAAAAATTAATTTGCCATGTCAAAATACGTTAGTGTAGATCACCTCAAATTTTTATTGGATAAAGTACACGACATTGATGATGTATTAGCACTGCCAAGGTTTGCTGATTACGACAAAGACAGTATAGAAATGTTACTCGATTCAGCGAAACAGCTAGCAGATAAGGAGCTTTATCCTTATTTCATCGAGATGGATCGTGTAGGCGCAAAATATGAAAATGGGACAATCACTTGTCATCCTCAGATAGAAAAGGTGATGAAAATGTATGGAGAGAATGGATTTATATGTCCACATTTTGATTACGACGAAGGAGGCTCACAGATGCCTCATGTGGCAAATTTAGCCTTAGGCTTCATCAGCACTGCCGCCAATAATACCGCTGTTGGATACCCTGGACTTACTGCTGGAGCCGCAGGATTAATAAGATCTTATGCTACAAAAGATCTATTTAACAAATTTGTACCAAAGATGATGTCTGGTGAATGGGGTGGTACTATGGCTCTGACAGAACCTCAAGCCGGAAGTTCACTTTCAGATATAGTGACCTCTGCTAAGCCTAATGAGGATGGAACTTACAATATAGAAGGGCAAAAAATATTTATTTCTGCAGGAGACCATCAATGTAGTGAAAATATCATACACCTAACATTGGCAAGAATCGAAGGAGCCCCTGCCGGCACTAAAGGTATATCTCTATTCATAGTACCTAAATATCACATTGAGGATGGAAATAAAGTATCCAATGACGTAAGCACTGCTGGAGAATTTGAAAAAATGGGTCAGAGAGGTTACGTAACTACTCACTTGGTATTTGGAGATAAGAAAAATTGTAAAGGCTATTTAGTGGGCGAGGCAAATAGAGGATTGAAATACATGTTCCAAATGATGAATGGCGCAAGGTTAGAAGTAGGATTGACCGCTGCTGCAATTGCTTCAGCTGCATATCAAGCATCATTACAATATGCCAAAGAAAGACCACAAGGAAGAAAATTAGATGGTACTGGCGGAAAGAATATCAATGCTGATCAAACACTAATCATCAACCATCCTGATGTAAGAAGGATGTTGATGCTCCAAAAGTCAGTGGTAGAAGGATGTGCGAGTCTATTGATACTGTGTGGCAAATACCTAGACTTAAGCCATTATGCGGAGTCTGAAGAAGAAAAAGAAAAATACCATGACTTGTTAGAATTACTCACACCTATCGCTAAAACTTATCCATCCGAAATGGGTAGAGTATCCACTTCAAATGGCATGCAAGTTCTAGGAGGATACGGATTTACTACTGACTTTCCATTAGAACAATTATATAGAGATATACGTATTACCGCTATCTATGAAGGTACCACAGGTATTCAATCTTTGGACCTATTAGGTAGAAAAGCACTCATGAAAAACGGTGCGGTGTTGATGAGCTTGATGACAGAAATAAACAGTGATTTATCAACTGCAAACACTTATAATGAATTACAACCATATTGTGCACAAATGGAAAAGGCCTTAGCGACTTCTCAAAAGGTCTTAGCCCATCTAAGTAAATTTGCCATGGCGGGTAAATTCGAACAATTTCTAGCTGATGCGACAATCTTTATGGAACTCATGAGCAATGTAGTGATAGCTTGGCAATGGATAAAAATGGCAACTGCTGCAAAACAAGCAATAGTCACTAATCAAATGGTGAAAGAAGAATCTTTCTACCAAGCGCAAATACATACCATGAAATTCTATTTCAAATATGAATTACCAAAGGTTAAAAGTGCAGCCGAAACTTTATTAAATGAAGAGACGTTAACTATAGTGAGTGAAGAAGAAGCTGTAAAAGCTTTTGCTTAATTTTTATATTCGAAATTTTTAAATCATACTAAACAATAAAAAATGGACGCTACAGCATTGTTAGCACAACTTAATGAACAAGCCAAATCAACTGATCCTATTGGAGCAACTATCAAATTTGAAGTTGATGAACATATAGTGTTTATAGATGGTACTGGAGATTCAAATGTAGTCAGTCAGGATAATAATGATGCTGATTGTACTATTACGACAAGTGTAGACACTTTGGTTCAGCTAAAAAACGGTGACTTAAATCCTATGATGGCCGTTATGGGAGGGAAAGTTAAAATTAAAGGTGATATGGGCTTAGCAATGAAATTGCAATCATTGTTATCATAAGCATTAATTCTAATGAATAATTAAAGAGCTCTTGTTTTCAACAAGGGCTCTTTTTAATTTGGATTATAATACTTATTCAAAAGACTATTAGATGTAATCGACGGATCTTCTACCTTGATCCATGCAGCTAAATCAGGTATGATTTGAGCAAGTTCTATATGAATAGATTCTTTAGTACCGCTAATTACCATTTGCGGGTGAGTCAAACAAAGTCTAATAAAAGCTTTCTCAATCTGGATTTTAGTCTTTTCTTCTGATTGATTGATCTCTATTAAGGAATTAAACAGCCAACTATAATTTTTAGCATAAAATTCATCCCAATAATTAATCATATCCCCTAATATCTCTGTTGTTTGCGGTCTTAACATATCAGGTCCATTTAAAAGTAAAACGAATGAGCTCTCACCTTTGTTTTTATACAAAGGTTATATAAGCGTTAACATTTATTCTTTACAATAATCCCGCCAATCTATATACTCAATGTGATGAGGTAAGAACTAATTCTAAAGCCATATACTTGAGATCAAACCTTTTTGCGAGATATTCATTTGTAAGATGTCCTTCATAGGAGTATACTCCATTTCTTATTCCATCATTTTGATAGAGTAAATCCTTTAATTTGGTAGGAGCCGCAATTTGTAATATCATCGGTGTTATTACATTACTTATGGCTGATGAACTTGTCCTTGGTACCTTGGCAGCAATGTTTGGCACACAGTAATGGATTACTCCATGCTTAATGAAAGTTGGTTTTTCATGTCTGGTCATTCTTGATGTTTCGATACATCCTCCTTGATCGATACTTACATCAATTATTACGGCACCTTTTTTCATATTAGACACCATTTCTTCGGTGACTAATACTGGTGCTCTTCCTGATTTGGAGTGCATTGCACTAATAACTACATCTGCACTTGTCAACTGGTAGGCCAAGTATTCTGGATTTATCGAAGAAGTGTGTAGTTGTCTACCTACCTTATTCTGCAATCGAATAATCTTATTGATATCATTATCAAAAATTCTTACTGAAGCCCCTAATCCAAGGGCTGTTTGTGTAGCATGTTGACCAACCACCCCTGCACCTAATATCACTACCTTACTAGGAGGAACTCCAGAGACTCCACCCAGTAACACTCCTCTCCCACCCTTATCAATGCTAAGTAACTCAGATGCCGTCTGTATAGCTATACGGCCAGCCATCTCGCTCATCATTCTAATGACTGGAAATGTTCCATCGGGATTTTTAAGTTGTTCCATAGCAATGGCTATCACCCGTTTTGATTTTATCTTTTCAAGATATTCTTTAGATATCATTGGTAAGGGAAGTGGCGATATCAATACTTGTCCTGCGCTCAACATATCCAATTCAGACAGACTTGGCGGTGATGACTTAATAATAATCTCAGAGGCAAAGACTTTTCCCCTATCCTTCGTTACTTCAGCACCAGCTGAAGTATAATTTTCATCCTGATAATTAGCCAATTGTCCAGCACCAGATTCCACAATTACTTTATGCCCATATCCAGTAATAGTTCGGATTGAATTAGGGACTAACGCTACCCTATTCTCATTAATCATATCCTCTTTGGGTATTCCGATGATTGCTCCTTCCCCACTCGTTAATATCTCCAATGTTTCTACCTGGGTTTCATATTGCCCCTGGGTGAAAAATGAAGAAAATTTGTATTTATCTCCTCTTGGCATGAATTATTGTATCGTTATTAGTCTGTGCTCCTGATTATCGTCTACTTCAATATTAACCAAAATAGTATTGTCTGGCATCATTGGTAGAGCTAAATCTGGCCATTCTATCAAGCATATGCTTCCAGACCATAAATATTCTTCTAATCCTATCTCAACTAATTCATCTAAATTTTCTACCCTGTATAGATCCATGTGATACACTTCTCCTCTCTCAGTAAGATACTCATTGATGATAGAAAAAGTCGGACTGCTTACAATATCCTCTACACCCCAAAGCGACAGAAGATATTTGACCAAAGTTGTTTTACCAGAACCAAGATCTCCATTTAGTAGAATAACAGATTGATCAGAACATAAACCACTTATAAATTCAGCTACAACTTTTAACTCATTTTCATCTTTTATCTTCCAGGTACTCATGGTGAATTTTATAGTACAAAAATAGCGATTGTACAATTGAACGTTTTACCTAAATCCATTAAAAATGAAGGACTTACATATTGTCATATCTATCAAACAAGCCGTTATTATTAGTATATTTGCAGCTCGTTAGTTTAGCTAAGCTGATAAAATAATATGGCGGAAAATCAAAATAACTATAGTGCCGATGACATCACGGCATTGGAAGGACTGGAAGCGGTAAGAAAACGCCCAGGAATGTACATCGGCAGTACCGATACTAAAGGTTTACACCACTTAGTGTGGGAGGTCGTGGATAACTCAATCGATGAGCATCTCGCAGGTCATTGTAGTACCATCGATGTCATAGTGCATGGAGATAATTCTATAAGTGTATCCGACGACGGACGTGGTATCCCAGTAGGAATGCATCAAAAATTAAAAAAGTCTGCTCTTGAGGTTGTTATGACGGTCCTTCATGCAGGAGGTAAATTTGATAAAAACACCTATAAAGTATCAGGTGGACTCCACGGTGTTGGAGTGTCATGTGTGAATGCACTATCAAGTTACCTCAGGGCTGAAGTATATAGAGAGGGAAAGATTTGGATGCAAGAATACTCAGATGGTAAACCTATAACTGAAGTAAAAACTATCGGAGATACCACTAAGAATGGTACAACAATCAAATTCACACCAGATTCAGAAATATTTGAAGAAACGGTATATAAGTTCGAAGTCTTAGCTGTAAGGCTTCGAGAGCTTGCTTACCTTAATGCGGGCTTAAAGCTCTCTCTAACCGACGAAAGAAATAAAAATGAAGATGGGTCATTTAAGAAAGAAGAGTTCTTTTCAGAAGGAGGATTAAAGGAATTTGTCAAACACTTAGACGAAAATAGACCACCTCTTATCAATGAGCCTATACATGTCACTGGCAACGAGGACAATGTAGAAGTGGAAGTAGCCATGCAATACAATACTTCATTTAAAGAAAACATATATTCCTTCGTTAACAATATAAATACAAGAGAAGGAGGAACACATGTTAATGGATTCAGAAGAGCAGTCAATCGAGTCTTCACGCAGTATGGCAAGGATACTGGAATGTTCAACAAGCTTAAGTTTAATATTTCGGGTGAGGATTTTCGCGAAGGTCTAACAGCAATAGTTTCTGTTAAAGTACCAGAGCCTCAATTCAAGGGCCAAACAAAAGGTGAATTAGGAAACTCAGAAGTAACAGGGATTGTATCTCGAGCAGTGGGTGAAGTACTCAAATATTACTTGGAAGAAAATCCACTTCAGGCCAAAAAAATTGTTGAAAAAGTGATCCTCGCTGCCACAGCGCGACATGCCGCCAGAAAAGCTCGTGAGATGGTTCAAAGAAAAACCGTACTCACCAGTGGTGGACTACCTGGAAAATTATCTGATTGTAGCTCTCGAAACCCTGAAGAGTGCGAAATATTCTTGGTAGAGGGTGATTCGGCAGGAGGTACTGCCAAGCAAGGTAGAGATCGAAATACGCAAGCTATTCTGCCATTGAGGGGGAAAATCTTAAATGTTGAAAAAGCATTGGAGCATAAGATTTATGAAAATGAGGAAATAAAAAATATGTTTACCGCTCTTGGCGTGAACATTGAGGAAGTCGAAGGAGAAAGAGTATTGAATATTTCAAAGTTGAGATACCACAAGGTAATTGTTATGTGTGATGCCGATGTAGACGGCAGTCATATTGTTACGCTCATTTTGACATTCTTCTTTAGATACATGAAGCCACTAATCGAGCAAGGTAATATCTATGTAGCTGCTCCTCCGCTTTATCGAGTTAGTAAAGGAAAACAATTCAGATATTGTTGGAATGAAGAAGAAAGAGAAGATGCAGTTAAATTTTATGCCGCTGGAGGAGATGAATCAAAGGTGAAAATACAGCGATATAAGGGCCTCGGTGAAATGAATGCTGAACAATTATGGGAAACTACGATGGATCCAACAAGTAGAATGCTAAGAAAAGTAACCATTGAAGATGCTTTTGTTGCAGATTCTGTTTTTACAATGCTAATGGGAGATGAAGTACCTCCAAGGCGACAATTCATCGAAGAAAATGCAACATATGCCAATGTCGATATATAGATTATTGTTTAAAAGATAATACTTAAAAGCCCTTCGTAATTTTTGGAGGGCTTTTTTATTTAACGTTAGGCTCGTAAAACTCTATATGATGTAGATATCACCAAGTGAGATGAGGCCTTGTTCAACAATAATTACCACAAGGCATAATCTATTCTATTTTGATTAGGTACTATATAAAAAAGAGAAGCCACCTCAAGACGAGGCGACTTCCTTTCACTGCATCAACCAAAAAATAAGTCTTTATAATAAATCTCTAAGAGATAAAATTTTTAAAATTAAGATAGGAACCATCTCCTAAGAGACAGTTCCTTTCACTGCATCAACCAAAAAATAAATCCTATTACTATATTTTAATGAAGTCTTTTCTTCATTTATCCTTTAGACATAGATAGAATTAAAAAGTCACAGCTTTTTTTAAAAAATTATTTGACACCTTCTTTACAAAATAAATAAGTGCTAAGGGTCGTATCTTTGTATTGATGAATTATATCATACTCCTTATATCATCATTCCTAGGAATTCAAAGTGGCTCTATACATGACTTGCATCTTAGTAGAACTGATTTAGCATTTAATCCATCATCCAATTCATTTGAGGTTACGATCCACCTATTTATTGATGACCTTGAGTACGCACTTGCTGAAGATGGTTTTGATAATTTAATGTTATGTACTGACAAAGAAGATGTAGAAGCTGATACATATATAGGCCATTATCTTTCTGAACATCTTAAGATCCTTGTTGATAATAATCAAGTTAATATGACCTATTTAGGCAAAGAGGAAAGCGACGATCTTCAAGCTGTTTGGTGTTATATTGAGATTCCATTAAAAGAGCAACCTGAAATGGTAACAGTAGAATTAGATTTTTTTAATGAACTCTATGAAGATCAAAAAAATATACTTCAGATCAACTTTGACGAAACCAATAAAGGCTATTTTTTATTAAATAGTCAAAAAACATCTGGGTCAATAAATATTCGATGATCAACTACATATTTCAGAGCATATTTATTCTTCCAATCAAGATATACCAATGGACTCTATCACCATTATTGAGTAGTCTGTTTGGACCAAAATGCAGATTCGACCCTACATGCTCACACTATATGATTGAGGCAATAAGAGAATGGGGCGTAATAAAAGGAATATGGCTCGGAACTAAAAGGATAAGTCGGTGCCATCCATGGGGAGGTTTTGGACCAGATCCTGTACCAAAAAATCATACAAATAAACGTGTAAATGAATCAAAGACCACGGAGAAATAGAAAATCCAACTCTATAAGAAGATTGATAAGCGAAACAAGAGTAACCAATGATGATCTCATATATCCCTTGTTTCTTACCGAAGGAACCAATATCAAAGAAGAGATATCATCTCTTCCTGGTAATTATAGGTGGTCCACAGACAGGATGCTAAAGGAAATAGAAGAATGCATAAAATTAGGATTACATAGCTTCATGGTATTTCCCAAAATATCCGATCAGCACAAGGATAAGAAAGGGACATACAGTTATGATGACAATAATTATTATTTAAAAGCTGCAAAACAAATTAAAAAAGAATTTCCTGATATCACTTTGATTAGTGATGTAGCCTTGGATCCTTATAATGTGGATGGTCATGATGGAATTGTGGAAAATGGAAGAATTCTCAATGATGAAACATTAGAAATATTGGGTAAAATGAGCATTGCTCAAGCCGAAGCCGGATTTGATATTTTGGGACCATCTGATATGATGGACGGAAGAATAGGATTCATCCGAGAGGAGCTGGATGACCATGGATATGAAGACATATCGATCATGTCTTATACGGCTAAATACGCAAGTGCATTTTACGGACCATTTAGAGATGCATTGGATAGTGCTCCTGTCTTGGATCCAAGTATTCCTAATGACAAAAAAACTTATCAAATGGACCCTGCGAATAAAAGAGAGGCCATTATTGAGGCAGATTTAGATGTAGATGAAGGAGCAGATTTTTTGATGGTTAAGCCAGCTTTAAATTATCTCGATGTGATTCATTTAATCAAAGAAAATTATGATAGACCATTGGCTGCTTATCATGTAAGTGGAGAATGTGCCATGCTCATAGCCGCTTGTCAACGTGGATGGTTAGACTATAATATAGCGATGCCAGAGACACTATTATCGATAAAAAGAGCTGGTGCGGATGTGATCATTAGCTATTTTGCTAAAGACTTCATGGGTCAGGCGAGATAGTACCTACTTTTTCTCAACCCAGTCGTAGTTTATTTTTTTATAATTCTCTATGGACTCGCCAGTCGGGAAAGTAACGCTTTCCATTACATCAAGACGACTTCTGAAGTCCATACTTTCTATATGATAAGCTTTGCCATCGTGAGCGGGCTTGATAAATATCTGGATTCCCAATCGTCCTTTCTGATCTAACCATGCATAATCAAATCCTTGAGATTGATCTGTACTCTTACTCAACTCGTGAAAATCATGAAAATCCCAATCCTTCCTACCTCCAATACCTGAAGAGTACATACTGACAATTCTATTCAATTGAACAATATTTACCGCCGTCTCTGGGCCAAATTCATCTTTCAATGGCTTCTCACGGCTCGTCTTTATCGCTTTTAGTACCAAATCAGCATACTCTTTTGCGCTTTCAGCCTTATTGAAAGGCAAATCCTCAATGACCATTTTTTTAGCCTCTTTCCCTTCACCACCACAAGAAGTGGCTAACACAGCCAATAAAATTCCTGCAAACAACCAAAATCCTAATTTATTCATATGTGTACTCTATAGACCTTTCTCAAAAAAGCTGCAAACATCAACATTTTATTTGATTAATGTCAATAGTAGAAGACCTTAATGTGTGAGAATAAGTAGAGATAGCTGCAAAATACTATATATATTACAGCAGATGGAGCAATTAGATCAGTTCATAAGTATGTTTGCCAACTTTGCTTGGGGTCTGCCATTACTAACATTATTGATAGGTGGTGGACTCTATCTTATGATTTATATTAAGGCTGGACCGCTGAGATATATTCGCCATGCTCTTTCACTATTAAGAATTAAAGAAAATGACCCTACTATTAGAGGAGAAATCTCCCATCTCCAGTCCTTATCTACAGCATTAGCCTCTACTATTGGTATGGGTAATATAGCAGGTGTAGCCGTGGCCATAAGTATCGGTGGGCCAGGTGCCATTTTTTGGATGTGGATAAGCGGAATAATCGGAATGACTACTAAATTTTTTACGGGTTCTTTGTCTATAATGTATCGTGGATATGATGATAAGGGAAAAATTCAAGGGGGGCCAATGTACTTTATTAAAGAGGGTCTGTCTGAAAAATGGCATTGGTTAGCCACATTTTTTTCACTGTCAGGTCTTATTGGAGCATTACCCGTGTTTAATGTCAATCAACTCACTCAGGCTATTAGAGACATTGTACTAATACCAAATCAATGGTATCATCCATCCTACTCCAACTTGTGCATCGGGTTGGTATTACTAACTATCACTTCGATAGTCATCTTGGGTGGCCTTAAGCGTATAAGCAAAACGGCTGAGCGATTAGTACCCTTTATGGTCATGATTTATTTTTTAGCTGTGATGGCTATTATAGTAGTCAACATTGAAAAAATTCCGTACTATTTTTCTCTAATAATTACAGAAGCTTTTGTTCCAACTCATTTTAATGGAGATTCGTTTTTAGGCGGCACATTAGGTGGGCTTATACTACTTGGCATCCGTAGAGGAGCATTTAGTAATGAAGCCGGAATTGGTACCGCTCCAATGGCTCATGGAGCATCTAAAACGAATGAACCGATCCGAGAGGGATTAGTCTCCATGTTGGGTCCACTTGTTGACACTCTAATCGTCTGTACATTAACTGCGCTAGCCATTTTGGTCACCGATACATGGCAATTGAGTGAAAGTAATGGTGTTAGTCTAACAGCCAATGCGTTTTCAAATGCTCTTCCGACCTTTGGTTCTTATCTTCTATTGTTATGTATTTCTGTATTCAGTATTTCGTCGCTTTTCTCTTTTAGTTACTATGGTACTAAATGTTTAGGATTTCTGGTAGGGGCAAAGCGAGCCCATTACTATAATTATTTCTATTTGTTGAGCATCCTCATTGGCGCATTGACAAGCTTAGATATGATGATTAATCTGATAGATGGATTTTATGCTCTAATGGCATTTCCAACTATGATCGCCACCTTGATTCTTGCGCCAAAAGTGATCAAAAAATCAAAAGAATATTTTAATAAAATCAGTTAGTCCAATCCCATAACACGATATCCCATGGGTGACCGTCAGGAGAAAGATAACTATGTATTAACTCAAACCCCTGTTTTTCATGAGCTCTAAAGGATCTTTTGTTCCAATTAGATATTTCTGTTATGACTAAATCATAATATGGATTCATGCTTTTCTGGAGGTGGTCATACATATCATAGAATATATTCTGCCCTCGATATTGCTTATCTACACAAACCTGGCCCATCACGAAATACTCTGTACTTTGTAATGGTTGATCCTTATACATGCGTTGATCTATTAGATCAAACATTGGCTTAAGAATCTCTATATCGTTTCTTCTTTCTGGCAACATCACTAAGCAATAACCTACTACTTTTTTAGTATCCTTTGCGATAACATGATGATAGGGTTCATTCATTTTTCGGATCAAGTCTATATCATGCTCGCATGTAACAAAACCCTGTTCCTGTAATTCCTTTTCACTTATATTCTTGCGTAGGTTTTTTTGTTGCAAATCCAGAATTTGCTCCAGTTCTCTTTCATTTTCAACACATTTAATTTCTATCATATCATTTGACTCCATTGACATTAACCACTCTACCTAAGCTTATTTCTGTCTTAGCTATCTCTGGATTTCCATTATAAAAGACATCTAAGTTTCCATAAAGATTTGCCCTTAAATCATCGCGGACAGTTATTGATATTGAGCCATTCACATCTGGATCAGTATTTTTATTGGTGTTCACAATTACTTTATTGACTTGCGTATTTGTAGCATAAAGACTAACAAATTTGCCCATATTGCCTTTATGATTCACTTCTAACAAGTCTATTTCTCCATATATACTTGGGTTCCCTGAAAAGTAATTATCATAATTCATAGTTAGATCTTCGCCCTTCACTAATATATTAAAAGTACCATAATCCTGTAGATTGATAATTAAGCTGTCGAATACATAAAGGTGTCTCTTGAGCTGACTTTGACTATATACGGGCCTTCCTGTCTCATCCGCACCATATGGCTTTATTGGCGTCAATAACTTACCATTTTTATCAATAGTTATTGATTTCAAGTTTGAAGCTCCCACAATTATCTTTACAGCACTCAAGCCATCGGTTTCGACAGGCCGAGGATCACATTCAGTCTTTGGCGTAACTCGTAGCGTATCATTTACTACCTGGACATCATAAAATTCTCTTACATTTTCATATCCTTCTACATAAACAATATTCTCGAGATGAGGATTAAACTGCACTTCATGAAAACTGATATATAAATGGCTATACTCAACTATTAATGTATCTGCAAAATATTCGCCCTCCGCCAGCTGAATGCCTGGAGAACATTTTGGTTCTCTCAACTCAACTTGGGTACTTACATAATAGGCATACCCGATGGCAGAAAAAATTAAAAGGAATAAAATGAGTATCAATGTTTTTTCACTCTTTGTTATTTCTATATTCTTCATAGAGTTGTTTGATTTTTTCTATATCAATGTGAAGTAATTCCATTTTACTAAACAACTGTGGTAGTTCATTTTGTAAGAATTCATTTTCACGAGACCTACGTGATATCTCATAAGCATCTTCACTTATAAAATAGCCTACTCCACGTTTATTAAAAATTAGTCCTAAATCACTTAAATAAGTATATGTCCTAGCTATTGTGTTTGGATTTACTTCAATTTCTGATGCGAGTTCTCTTACAGAGATTATTCGTTCGCCCTGCTTCCACTCATTCATGATAATTTTATCTATTATATATTGAGCTATTTGAAGATATATTGGGTTGCTATCTTTAAAATTCATATTAAGCCTCTAATTCTGTAAATCTCAAATAACTCAAGAACAAAGCTCCCAATGCACCTAATATTATAGCGACATATTTTATTGTAACCATTAATTCTGTAGGCAATCCTTGTTTTACATACATCTGATTACCCAAGATATATGACATGTGACTAGTCCTATTGAGATAACTATCCATATATTTTATATCAAGATCAGGAAGTAAAATGATCATGCTGAGATTAATGACTATAATCAAAATAAAGTATAGCACCAATGCGGATAAAGTAAGCTTAAAAAAAGAATACTTCCTAAATACTACGGCTCCCAGAAATACAAAACATTGCGCCACCACATACCATCTGATATAATACCAAGTATAAGGATCAAAAAAATGTAATCGCACATATTCTAAGCCTTTTGAGTTGCCCCACTGATAGGTGATTAAAGCAAACAATTGATAAATAGTTAAAAATAAAATAGGAAATAGTACAGCTGATATGATCAATTTTGAAATCCATTTTTCTACACTCATTGCTGGAAGTGCAATATGAAATCTACGAGATGTGATCTCTCCATACTCCATAAACAATAAGGATGTAATTATAAAACCTGTCAAAAAGAGCGCTTTGGGAAAATATTCTAAATGGTATTTCAAAAAATGCAAGTTTTGGGCTATTGGTCCTGTCGATGAATAGTAAAACGTCGTAACAGTCCTCGATGAATAGCTTACTTGCTGATTGGGATTAAAAATAAGATCCAGAAAAGATGAGATAGAAAAAGAATTGTTGAAAAAGAGGAATGTAAGCACTCCAAAGCAGGTTAATAGTACTGAAGCATACAGGTACTTTTTATTCTTTATATCAGTAAGTATTAACCATAGTATTCTCTTATACGAAGTATCTATAATGATCATGACTGGCCTGCTTTAAGTATGTGAGAGAAAACTTTTTTATCAGTCATAACCGCATTAAACAATACTTCCATATCAACCTCCAATGACTCTGGACGTCCACCTCCTTCCTTGAGGCACATATATCCTCCTGGCACTCTTTCTGAGTATAAATTTGACTCTTCATCGGGTTGAGTGCGGCAAACTTCAAAGCTTATTGCTCTTTCGATCATCATGATACTGTTGTCTACAATTACCTCCCCATTATCTAATATTATCATGTGATCAATCAGACTATGTAAATCCCTAATCTGATGAGTTGAGACTATAAATAATCTTTTGTCATCAATCATATGAGAAATTATTTTTCGGAATTGTCTTTTAGAAGGTATGTCTAACCCATTAGTAGGTTCATCCATTATTAACAATGGAGTATGAGTGGCTATAGCAAAAGCGATTAATGCTTTTTTCTTTTGGCCAAAAGATACTTTTTTGAAATGCAACATCTTAGGCAACTCAAATTCTCTCAAAATTTGAAAAAAGTGATCAATATTGAAGTTCGGATAGAAGGGTGAGTAAGACTCAATATATTCCTTCATCGTTATCTCTGGCAAGTATGGATCTTCTGGGATAAAAAAGTATGATTCCAAGAAATTTCTATTCCTATTCTTAGGATTATGCCCCCCAACTACGAGATCTCCACTTGTACCACGTCTTAATCCTAATAAATTCTTTATCAATGTAGTTTTACCTGCTCCATTCTTACCCAACAAACCATAGATTGTACCACTAGATAAATTGAGATTCAAATTGTTAAAAACAGCTTGTCCTGATGGATACTTATAAGTCAAGTTTTTGATATCGATCATAAAATTGCGTTAGTGTACTATTGTTCTAATACACTACAAGTGTAAACAACATGAACCAATAAAGCAAGTTTTATTAAAACATTTAGCTCAATACTTTCGACAATTGGACAAAAGTTTAAGAGATTGAGCTCAAGAAATATTGAAAATGTTGAAAGATGTAAACTATCGCTCTGACCGCACTTTTGCTCTTGATATGGATCAAAATGATCACCTCAAAAGCTTCAGAGATCTATTTTTTATCCCAAAAAATAATAATGGTTCAGACTCTATCTATTTCTGTGGAAACTCACTTGGATTACAGCCCAAAAATTGCAAAACAGAAATCGATCAAGTCCTCAACGCATGGTCTAAAAGAGGTGTAGAATCTTGGTTTGAGTCGGATGCATCATGGATAAACAGTCATTCTACTCTTAAAGAGAGCATGAAAAAACTAGTCGGATGTATGAATAGTGAAATTGCCATAGCAAATTCGCTTTCAGTCAATTTGCATCTTCTCCTCCTTTCTTTTTATCGACCTAACCAAACACGATACAAAATTATCATTGAAGCTAATGCATTTCCGTCTGATCAATATATCGTTAAATCTCAAGCTCATTTTCATCAATATGATGTTAATGATACTATCATCACCATCTCACCTAAAAAAGGAAAAATCAATATAGAATACGATGACATAGCAACTTGTCTTCAAAACCATGGTCATCAGACATCGATAATTCTCCTCGGTGGTGTTAATTATGTAAATGGTCAAGTACTCAATCTTAAAAAAATCACCCAATTAGGACATCAGTATGGATGTATGGTAGGATTTGATTTGGCTCATGCCGTGGGCAACATACCTCTAAATCTGCATGATGATGAAGTAGACTTTGCAGCATGGTGCAATTACAAATATCTCAATGCAGGACCAGGAAGTGTGGGGGCATTTTATATACACCACAAACACCATTCATCTAACCTACCCAGATTGGAAGGATGGTGGGGCAATAGTCTCGATAGCAGATTCTTAATGAAAGATAAGTTTGATCCAAGTTATGGAGCTGAAGCTTGGGTGATGAGTACTCCATCTCAACTGAACTATGCAGCTCTAAGGGCATCTTTAGAGATATTTGACATGACCACAATCGAAGATCTACGTCAGAAATCAATTCTCCTCACGGGATATTTAGAATACCTCATTGAAAATCTAAGTAATACTGATATAGAGTTGATCACACCAAAAGATCGCAATCAACGAGGCTGTCAGCTTTCATTAAAAATTAAAAATGGTAAAGAAGTATTTGAAGGTCTTATTAATAGCGGAGTCATCTGTGATTGGAGAGAACCTGATATAATTCGTATAAGCCCGGCACCATTATACAACACGTTTGAAGAAGTCTACAATCTTGTATTAATATTATCAGACTTAGTGTCAAAATAAAAAAGGCTAACTCATTATTGAATTAGCCTCTATGTATAAGGTATCTAAAAGATTATTTCTTAGGATTGTAGTTGAAGATGACGCTCTTCAACCATTTTTCTCATATTAATTAATGCATATCTCATTCGACCCAAGGCAGTATTTATACTTACCCTCGTTAATGATGCTATTTCTTTAAAACTCATGTCTGCATAATGTCTCAAAATCACCACTTCCCTTTGTTCTGCAGGTAGCATATTCACTAATTCTTTGATTTTTGCATAAGTTTGATTTTTAACCATAGTGGTCTCCATATTATCATCCTTTACTTCTAAAACATCAAAGATATCGAAGGTTTCGGATGGAGAAACTTTAGTTCTTCGTTTTGACCTTCTGAAGTAGTCTACGCACAAGTTATAAGAAATTCTCATAGCCCATTGCAAGAACTTTCCTTCATGATTGTATTTCCCTTTTCTTAGGGTATCTATTATTTTTATAAATACTTCTTGGAAGATGTCCTCGGCTAAATCGTGATCTTTTACGAACAAATAAATGGACGTGTAAATTTTTTCTTTATGTCTATTTAATAAAACTTCGAAAGATTTTTGATCGCCAGTGAGGTATAATTCGATCAAACGCTGATCATTCAATTTCTTATAATCCATATCTCTAATAACTTATACTGTTAATGAAAAAATCAATAATTAATTAGAGTAGAATTTTATCTATAAATATATTTTTAAGAAATGAATGAAATTAGAAGTGAACTTTCTAAATACGATTCAAATAAAGAATTCATTTTTAATAAAGTCAAGTCTTAAGTTAAATTTAATTGATATTAATTCAGTTATACTTAGGGAAAACCATTAATATCATATTTATTAACGTAATACTCAGGGTTTTCTTACCTGTGTTTGTCTTAAGTATATTAAGGTTTATTTTTAAATTGATTACATATCAACCATAAAGCAATGAAAGGAATAGTTTTTACAGAATTTTTGGAGATGGTAGAAAAAGAATTCGGATACGATACTGTCGATGACATATTGGAAAACTCCGATCTGCCTTCTGGAGGGGTATATACTGCGGTCGGAACCTATGCTCACGGAGAAATGATACAGCTAATATCGAATCTTTCTTCAATTACTAAAATTACAGTTCCCGAATTACTCAAATCCTATGGCCAATACTTATTCAATACATTTTTAAGGTCTTATCCTGCATTCTTTGAAAGGTCAAAAAATTCTTTTGATTTTTTAGAATCAATAGATAATCATATACACGTGGAGGTAAAAAAGTTATATCCAGATGCTGAGCTACCAAGATTTGAGACCTCGAGAATTGATGAAACGACCTTAGAGATGATTTATACCTCTCAAAGAAAAATGAGTGCTTTTGCTGAGGGGCTCATAGAAAAAACTCTAGAGCACTATGGCGATAACATTTCATTAAAAAAAGAAGCAATAGACGAAGAAGGAACACAAATTAAATTTACCATAGTAAGATCTAAAATGTCGTGACCACAGACATTGAAAAGTTACAAAGAAGGATAGAGCGCGAGCGCAAGGCTCGAAAAGCTGCAGAAGCTATACTCGAAGAGAAGGCCTTGCAATTGTATGATGCTAATCAAAATCTCCTACACCTTAATAAAGGTCTTGAAGCAAGAATAAACGAAAGAACTCAAAAATTAAAAGAAAGTGAAGCAAGATTTAGGACTCTTGTAGAAACTGCTACCGATGTGATCTTCAACACAGATCAGAATGGCGTTTTCACCTATATGAATAGGACTGGATTGCGTATATATGGATATGAAGAGAAAGAAGTAATAGGTAAGCACTTTCTGGACTTTATAGATAATCAGGATAGAGAGAAGTGCTATGATCATTTCATGGACTTGTTGGAAAATAAAATTGAAGAAAGCTATTTTGAATTTAGAGTACTAAAAAAGTCGAACGAAGTGATCTGGGTCGGTCAGAATACCAAAAGGTTAGATATTGATGGAATCACCTCGTTCACGGCGGTCGCACGTGACATTACGGCTAAAAAAGTGGCAGAGATTAATCTGGTTAAGGCCCGAGAAGCCATTAAAAAAAGTGAGCAGAAATACCGTAGCATGATAGAAAATATGCAGCTTGGTATATTAGAAGTAGATCTCGAAGGCTATATCATAAGAGCATATGATCAATTCTGCATTATGGTAGGCTATAAAGAAGAAGAATTAGTTGGTCAAAAATCTGATGTTATGCTCATCAGTGAAGAATTCCAAGTAGAAATATCGAATAAGCGAGAAAATTTGGAATCACATGCTTCTGAACTACAGCTCATCAAAAAAAATGGAGAGCACATTTGGGCGATCATGAGTGGTGCACCGATGTATAATGAGTTCAATGAAGTCATTGGCACTGTAGGGATATTTTTTGATATCAGCGAACAAAAGGAGCTTCAAGAACAACTACATGGGGCAAGGATTACTGCAGAAAATGCTCAATTAGCTGAAAAGCATTTCTTGGCAAGTATGAGCCATGAGATAAGAACTCCGTTAAATGCTATAATTGGCATGGCTCATCTCCTAAAGGACACTCCTCTCAGTACAGATCAATCTGAATATTTAGACATCTTAACTAACAGCGCAAGTTTACTACTTGGATTAATCTCTGACATCTTGGACATTTCCAAAATTGATGCAGGAAAAATGGACTTGCAAGAAAACCCTGTTAATCTCCATAAAATCATCAGGGCCATTGAGAAGACCTTCAGAATGAAGCTCAAAGATAAAAACGTTGAAGTCTTAACATTTATAGATAAAGATATTGATACTCTACTACTAACAGACCAGATGGTGCTTAATCAGATATTGATTAATCTTGTCGGCAATTCAGCTAAATTCACTTCCGATGGTAGCATCAGAATTAATGTGATACAAGAACAAAAATATAGTGGTAAAAGAAAAATTCTTTTTGAGATAATCGATACTGGCATTGGGATAAGTACGGATAAGCACGACCTCATTTTTGACAAATTCAAACAAGCTGATAGCAATATTATCAACACTTATGGCGGCACGGGATTGGGCTTAAGTATTACAAAGAAGCTAATCAATCTCATGGGTGGTGAGATCTACCTCGAGAGCGAAGTTGGTAAGGGTTCTAAATTTTTCTTTTCTATACCTATAAAGGATAGTGGTATAGCTCTTGAAAACGAGGTGATTCCTGACACTCAAGAATTAACCAGTGAAAAAATCAATCAGGATTTATACATTTTAGTCGTGGAGGATAACCTAATGAACCAAAAATATATCTGTACCCTCTTCAATAAATGGAATATACATTATAAAGTAGCACAGAATGGAAAGGAGGCAGTAGAAAAATGTATGGAAGAAAAGTATAGTCTAATACTTATGGACCTGCAGATGCCTATCATGACAGGAATAGAGGCGACTGAGAAAATAATCAATGAAGAAGGATTAAATAATAATACTCCAATAGTTGCGCTGACAGCTTCGACCTTTTTATCTAAAAAGCAAGCTGCACTGGAGGTTGGAATGAAAGACTTTTTGTCTAAACCTTTTACTCCAGATCAGCTCATACGGGCAATTGAAAAAAATATTGCTGGAGAAATAGTCAACATACAAAATGATGAAATAATGGGATTTAAATTTTCGGAACAACTCGATACCACTTTTTTGGAGGAGGTTTATGGAGATGATATGGAATATGCCATGGATATTTTCGAGATATTCATTGAGACTTTTGATGAAGAATATGACTTACTCAAAGTTGCTATAGCCGAAGGTAGCAGCTCCGATGTAAAAAGTATCGCACACAAAATGAAACCAACATTTAGCATGGTTGGATTATCTGATATCACCTCACTATTTCAACAATTAGAAAAATTAGGACTCGAGGCGAACACAGTGGGATATCAAGAACATTTTGAAAGTATTGATGAGAATTTAAATAGAAAGCTTAGTTTAGTAAAGCAAGAATTAAAAAATATTCAAGAATATCTCTCTAAAGCTGAATAAATGGGCCTGAAAACAATCATAGTAGACGACGATCAAGTCGCAACAAAGTCAATGGAAAGGCTCTGTGGCAAAAAAGAGCAAATAGATCTTCAAGGTTCGTTCAATAATCCAATAGAGGCTATTAAGTTCTTAGGTCAGAATGAAATTGACTTATTACTATTGGACATAGAGATGCCAGAACTGACTGGTCTGGAGCTATTAGATCAACTCAGTGTTATGCCACAAGTCATATTTACTACCAGTAATAAAGAATATGCCTATGATGCATTCGAATATGATGTAACAGATTTTCTTAAAAAACCTATAACTCAAGAGAGATTTTTTAAGTCTATTGACAAAGCTATTGATCGAGATGAAAACTTAAAAGATGTTGCTAAAAATAGTAACTTAAAAGAAATCTACATCCGTACCGATGGCAAATTGATTAGAATCGCAATAGATGACATTTTATACTTTGAAAATGTGGGTGACTACGTTAAAATAATCACTCAAGACAAAGTCCACGTCATCAATATAGCCCTTAAACATCTACACGTTAAATTGAATCATCCGAGACTTCTTAAAGTACATAGATCCTATATTGTCAATATGGATAAAATAAAAGACATCCAAGAGAATACCCTTTTGATCAACAAAAAAGTAATCCCGATCAGCAGGGCCCATAAATCTATAGTGATGAACACTATCAACATAATAAACTAAAAAAATCCCTTGAAGTTTTTCAAGGGATTTTTCTTTGGGGTTAAAGAGTCAATTGGTTTATTGGTTATAGTTTTTTGGGTTAACTATAACTCTTTGATTGTTTCTGACTACAAGATAGATCAGACTAAGAGACATCGATTCCCAAATTCGATACATGGACGAGATACCTATATTTTTGGTGTTCTGAGCCCGGAAAGTTGTAAATGAGTTCTAATTGATATTATAACCTTTCTTCTATACGACCTACGCTTATCTAATATGATACTTTAATCTTAACCCAGATGTGGTATAATTAAACCCTGTAGCAGAAGATTGAGCAGCGTTGCTATAATTATAAAAAGCTGTGAACTCTAAGTCATGACTCAATCTATAACCAAGACTTGTTTCTATTCTAATTGTACTTTGACTTAATTGTTCTTCAATTTTTTGAGTACCTAATGCCAAAAATGCCCTATATATTATTTTGGCTCTGACATTACTACTGTTTTCTGTAGACAAGAAGTATTCTAACGAATAAAATCTCGAAGGACTAAAATATACTATTGGTCTTTGCAGCTCATACTGAAAAAATAGAAAATTGAACCCTGTTTTAATATTTGGAATCTTCTTTAGATCGTAATAAGGTGATATAAACATAAGAAATCGAGTATTATCATCATTTTGCGTAGTACCCATAAATTGTGAATAAATACCTAATCCTCTGAATGTCGTTGCGAAATAATTTAATTCAAAATTATGTGAAGACAGCCCCTCATTAACCAATCCAAATGTAAAGTCCTGAAAATCAGTAAAATATTTAAATGTGAAATTATGGTGTTTTTGGACTATAGTCTTAAAAGTTAAAGTGGCATTCAATTGATTTCCATTTGATATCTCAGCTGAAGTATTTTTTGCCAAGCCTATTGAAGCATTAATTGAGCTATTGGCATTTATGATATAATTTGTACCTGCAGCAAATCTCGGAATGCTCAGCTTTTGCCCACCCTGTAATGTATACGAAGATCTACTCTTGAAATTCACAAAGGGTTCCCATCTTTTATAAGAATTGAATTCTATCTGTGCATACATATTATCAGAAAGATTGCCTCCATTATCCTCTCCTCTGTAGTATTCTAACCGCATTGTGGTTGAGTTTTCTCGATCTATCTGATTTTGTAATCTAATCACATCAGGTTGATTAGGAATGATGGTAGATGATTTTTTTAAATATTCTTGCGCATGACTATCCTCCTTAAAATTTCTCATAAGATCAACCATATTCATATTGACATCATAGACATCCTCATTTTGGGGATACAATAAACTATATAACTCTTTGGCTTTTTCTTTATCCCTACTCCAGAGGTGCAACCTTGCTTCGGCTAATTCAATATCTAAATGATTTGAAGCGACACCTTTAATTATGTCTAACAATTCAAAGGACTTCCTGAAATTACCAACTATCCCATACGCGTTGATCTCTGTTATTTTTGCCTTAACTAATTCATCGTTATTTACGATATGATCATCCACATACTTCGAGGCCTTTTGGGCGTAATTCAAAGACTTTTGGGGATTATGGAGCAGTAGGTTGGCATATGATAGACCAAGATAACCCTCTAAACTATCGATATCGTTGTCAAGTAGTTTTTCGTATACTGGGATGGATTGTTTGATTTTCCCCCAGAGAATATAATTAATAGCTTGATTCAACAGAGCAAGCCTATCTTTTGGCATTATTGAGAGTATTTCTGACAGATATCCATCTGCTGAATCATAGTCTGCACTTTTTCTCGCATCAGCTGCCAATCCCAAAAGAATAAATTTCTTTGAGTTTAATGCGCCAGCATCATCTGGGACAACAGAAAGTGCCCTATTAATTAGTAATTCAGCTGTCAAATACTCTTTTAAATTCGAATAGGTATTTGCCCCACCAAGTAATGCCACAAAATTGTTAGGATGATCTTGTAGAATTTCCTCATAAGCCAATTTTGCTTTGGGGTATAAATTTTGCCACAGCAATGATTCTGCATAGTTCAATTTGATCTCAAGATCATCGGGATATTCTATTAGCATATCATTGAATAATTCAGTAGACTTTTGTGCTTGGCCAGATAAGCCCAATGCTCTCGCATAACAAAGTTGAGCAGTTTTGTCACTGGGATTACTTTCAAGGTAATCCTTAAAAAATTCTTTGGCATCTAAAAACGATCCGCTCTCAAGCATATCAAATCCCTTTTGCATAGGGGATTGTCCAGTTATACCTGTCGATATAAATAGATAGAGGAAAACATAGACAAAAAGTTGTCTAAAAAAGGTCCAATGATAAATTAATAGTGAACGTACAGTCATTTTCTTATTGAAGGTGATGATGTGATACATTAAGTATCAATTAATAGACACTTTAAAAAAGGCTTTCCCCGACAATACATAAAAAATCACTGAAATAACCCAGAATGAGAAAAATCAAATTAGCCATTGTGTCTCCTTATCCGCCGAGTAAGGGAACGTTAAATGAATATGCATTTCACTTAGTACAGCAGTTCAAGAAAAAGGAAGAGATAAGTGAATTAGTACTTATCACAGATATACTTCCTGACAATAAGGAATATCCTATCGAGGATGCTCCAATACCCGTAACCATTATTGATAATTGGTCCTTCAACAATTGGTTTAACAACTTTAAAATATTAGGTGCGCTAAAAAAACAAAAAGTTGATGTAGTACTATTCAATCTTCAGTTTTTATCATTTGGAGATAGTAAGATAGCTGCAGCTCTTGGGCTTCTCACTCCCTTTATGTGTAGACTTAACGGTATTAAAAATGTCGTCCTACTTCATAATATCATAGAAACAGTGGACCTTAGCTCTGCGGGTATATCTAAGAATCCGGTTATGAAATGGTTGTATACTACCATCGGAACCTTATTGACAAGGATCATATTATTGACTAATATGATGACCGTAACTATCGCTAAGTATGTCACTATTTTAGAGAAAAAATATAACGCACAAAATGTAGCTCTTGTCCCACATGGCAGCTTCGAACTACCAGAAATGCCAGACTTTGATAAAGAGGGTCCTCTAAAGGTCATGACTTTTGGCAAGTTTGGTACTTACAAGAAAGTTGAAGCAATGATAGAAGCCACAGATATAGTACGCAAAAAACTTGGCCTGGATGTAGAAATAGTAATTGCGGGAACAGATAGCCCTAATAGAAAAGGATATCTCGATGCTATGAAAGAAAAATATAAGCACTTAGATAACATTACCTATACTGGATATGTCGAGGAGGAAGATGTCCCAAGGATTTTTTCTGAAAGCACAGTTTGTGTGTTCCCATATACCAGTACAACAGGAAGCTCAGGAGTATTGCACCAAGCCGGTAGTTATGGGAAAGCCGCTATACTGCCTAATATAGGTGACCTTAAAGCATTGGTTGAAGAAGAAGGTTATTCAGGAGCATTTTTTGAGCCAGATAATGTAGCCAGTTTAGCAGAGGCCATAGAAAGGACTCTTAGTGATAAAGAGTATCGAGTTAAACTCGCCCAAAAGAATTACGCCGCAGCCGCATCACTTCCTATGGAAGATATTGCAGATTGGTATCTCATGCACTTTATGTACTTATTAGACCCTATTTCAAGTACTTCTGGATCACGTCTATCGATAGCTTAGCGGTTGAGTCAATTTTAATTAATCCGTAGGCTTTCTGTGGTATTTTTTTCCAAGGTAATGGCCCAACAACCTGATTTGGGATATCCTCAAAATCATATAAAGTCCAAAGGGCGAATGAAGTATGGATATCTGAACTGATGGCATCAAGCATTTCTTCATAATATCTCGCTTGATCATTTTCGCTATTTCCTGCGATCAACAAGTTGAATGTAGATAATCCCAACTCTTCGATTAGTATGCTTTTCTCTCCATCAATTGAGTCTCGCAACTCATGTAAGTTGCTTAGAAAGTTTTCAGGTTTTTCATAATAATGAAAAGAAACAAAATCAACCACTTCATGATACTCAGGGGCAGCTAAAGGATCTAACCATCCAATGGTGATCGGAGTGGTTTGATCATATTCTCGTAATCTGGTAATAACAAAGTCTAACCACCTCTTTACTCTATCTTTTCCGTAATGTTCAAAATCAAGATCTGGTTCGTTCTTGATATCCCAAGCTAAAAGTGCTGGTTTGTTCTTAATGCTATCTGCTATTATTTCCAATTGTCTTTCTATCGCTGGATAACTCATAACATCAAAATAATATAAGAAATCAAAAAGAGTTACGATGACCTGTAGCCCGGATTCTTCAGCAATGTCCAATAGGTTTTGCAATTTTTCGACTTCACTAATTTTTACGTTTCCTTTACCAAAATGTTCATAAGGGATGAATACTCTCACAGTATTAAATCCCAAACTATCTATCAATCTAAAATCTGTACTAATGATAGTGTCATTATAAGAAGACCAGAAGTCATGCCATGGCGTTTCTCTGGGATAATAATTCACGCCTTGTACATTCTCTATTTCTGTAAGATATCCCTCACGACCTGTTCTTGCCAATGTATCAGTATTTAGGGGCTGTATTGTATCTGCAACAATATGTCTAATACGCCATCTTCCATCTTCTAAAGTCATAACAACCTGAAAGTCCATAATCAACTCTTGCTCACTGATGATATCGTTACTCTTCTTATCAACTACACGTTTGATCAAATTGACTCCATAATCTTCAAATGCACATATCTGTAAGTCCGGCGCCATCCAATTAAGCCGTAGAGTATGTGACAGATCTGCGCGCCTTACTTCAAAAGATGGCTCGTTTTCAAAAGAAGAAGAGGCTAATGCAATGCTACTTCTCGGAATTTCGCTAAAATTATCTTCTAAAGATATAGGCTTGCCATTTTTAATAGATAGATTTAATAAATACCACGAGTTGATATAGTTTTCTTCAATTTCCTTTATTAAAAATTTGTTTTGTCCGAGATTTTCTTGAATTCTTGGATCAGGTTCAAGCCATTCTATTTTTGGAGTGTGCTCAAGGATGATATTGGGAGAAAGGTTCAAGGCATCTCCAGGCTCTGTACCTGTATTAAAATAGTGTAAAAGCCTTCCTATAGCAAAAGTACACAGAACTACAAACCCAATAGATATGATCAATATAGCTATTCGATGAACCCACTTTCCTCTTTTATATGACATATTTAATCATTTGGATTTGTGTAAATAAAAGAAAAATGAGAATCTAAACCTCCAATATATGCTTTGCACTCATAGGAACCTGACACATAAGATTTCATTGGGATATTCCAATAATAATAACCATGGATCAATTCTCCTGTATATGTATTCCACTCTTTAGCGTTTATTGGTTTTAGCTCAAAAGACAAAATGACCCCATTTGCTACAAATTGCTCAAGAGGACCTAATACAGGACCAAATACAAGTTGGGATTCAATAGAGTCATAGGATATAGGAATCTCCCTAATTGATTGATCAAAACTAAGATTTAAGATATTAGATCGATTAGATTGGTCTACATACGCAAATATCTCCCAGAATGTAGCTTTATCGGGATTTTCAATTTGCACCTCACCACGACCGCTGACACTATAACTTACAAAGTTAGAAATCAAATCATCTTCATCCTTTATTTCAAAATTGATAGTTGTACCATCTGCTATGGTATTGCCGTATCTATCTCTGATGATCGATGTCCTGAGCTTCAAGACTTGTCTTTGTTCTGCGAACGGCAGATAATCTATGATCTCCAATTGAAAAGGGTTAGGCCAGGTAGGAGTCACAAGCACCTCTCGTTCAACCGAGTGAGCGGTTTCGCTTTTTATACCTGTGAAGATTTTACCCGCTTTAGTCGTTGCATCAATCCTAACCCCATTTAATAATTTTTCAACTTTCTTATTCACACGTCTGACATAACCATCAGGATATCTAATAGTAAAAGATACTGGAGTACCATCGGCCACTGGATTATCAAATTCGTCTTTCACTATGGCCGTAACTAAATGCCAATCTATCCCAGAGGACTCTATGGTAGCTGGTCCAGAATAACTTTCTACCAGATTATAAGGGTCTCTCGGTTTTATACTTAGCTGCTTCTGGCCAATTGGATGGCCTTCAGATAATATTTGAGTAAAAATATGTCCTCTTTTTTGGGTTAGATTCGGATCAATAATAATCTTATTATCTCCTGCACTTAACACATATGGATAGACAGACTCTCCATGAGAATGCGTCACAAGAAGTTGTACATCTATACTATCATTAGGCTCAACCAGCGAAACATCAAGCGACACGCTATCTCCTGCGACATATGATTCTTTATCAGTTGAAATTGTAATCACCGGTTTTTTCCACACCTCAGTTGATATCTCCTTTTGTCCACAGGAGATAAGTATGAAAATTAATATGAACCAAATTAACTTCATGGATTTCCTACAAATGCGTTGATATCAAAATTTATATAGTCATAACATTCGTTCTCCTGAGGGATATAGTCGTATCTTTTCCAATTAGAAGATTTTTTTAGCCCAGCATATTTTTTTATAGTTCCCCCATTAACAAATAAGTTTTCTTCTGATCCTTCCATTACGATGTGAACATCATCAATATTCTTAAACGGTATCTCAAAGGGTTCTTTCCTTTGTTGACGCGCTCCATACGACAGATAATTTTTATCAAGCCAGACAATCCTTTTTTCATGGTCAGAATAAGCAATTAAAATCTGTGGGATAGATACATGCTTGGGACCATAATTGAAGAAATCTCCTTTAATAATATCTCTTTCAGTTGAGATTGAGATATTTTGCAATCCTACTCTTTTATAGGTAAATCCATCCTCCACTGACGAGGTAGCAAATACCACAAAATTTACTGGTTCTTCTAAAAATTCAAAAGGGTCTACCAACTCAGGATCATAAGAAGAAGGAATCTTGTCGTAAGATTTATCCCACGCCACAGATTCGAAACTTACTTTAAAAGGTGTAGTCTCTTTAGGGTATAGGACGTGACTCATCTCATCTTTGGCATTATATGACACTATTTCATTATCATACTTATCATATAACACTGCCTTGACATTAATAAAGGCAGGGTCGTTATCAACATTTTGCAGCTCGCCTACTACGAAGTAATCATTGTCCTTTTTAACCAATCTCGCAGATAAAATATTAATTAATGGTCGATCCAAAATATCCTCATGAAAAGACTGTTCAGTATTTGCCTCTCTTCTACCTTGATTATGGAAAACTACATCGGGAATATTAATCAATTGATCTGGAGGAGTTTTCTTTTCAACACCCTCATATATCAGATTCCAACCATTAGATCTCTTGATTAATTCGAATTCATGTGTTGTAGAATATCCTTGCAACGAAGTTATCCAATGCGCGGTAACTTTAGCCACTTTATGATTACTCTTTTCACTCTCTACTATATCTATATCAATACTATTGAGTTTAGCATATGAAGACAATACACCATCCTCGATGGACAACTCTAACATGTACTGATCAAAATCAGGTCTTGTAATAGGATCGAAGAGATCATGCGCATTTTGAAAATACTTGAAATCTATAGCATTAAAATAGGCCTTTACTACATTTTTGGGTGAGTATCTCACCGTATTGTGTGTATAAATTTTAAAAGAGACATAACCAAATATTATACACATCAAACAGAACCATATCAGGTGAATACCCCAATAGTTCCTCTTTCCTCTTTCTACTTCACCCATCAGATAAAATCTATCTTTTAGACGATCAGGCTTAAAATATGATTGGGCCAATATAGGTAGTAGGATAATTACTAATATGGCTGTCAACAAAGCAGTAATAGCTGAGCTGCCCCACATCACCTTTTGGTACTTAGGAATATTCTTTCTTGGGAGCAAGGTTGGTATTTTTGGTACATCTGGACGCTCCCAAACCATAATACCATTCTCTAAAAGTCCGGCTCTCTTCCATCCTGTGAAATGGAGCAGAGGATCGTAAAACTTATCATTCGAGAATATATACTTGAGATTGTACTTGTCAGGTACAGTTAGGAACTGTTGTAGCGAGCCAATACCTTGAAAACCTAAGTATTTAGCATTTTCTAACCGCTCCACTGCTCTTGATGTAAGTTCTGGAAGTCTACGCGCACTATGATAGTTTCCATCAACACTGAGGGCAGTAGTATTAGCTGCTAACCAAGCTACTTGATCCCCAAATCCCAAAGTGAGATAACGCCACTCCTCATGTTGATCAGTATGCAAAAAATTAACTATTGGGACGATATCGACCTTCTCAGGCTGTAAAGGTCTCCAGTAACCCAGATTTACAATAAAAATATTGAACAGAATACAACCTATTATAAATACTGAAATAACTGCGTAATAGGTCAAATCTGTCCACTTCTCTCGTAGATATTCTTTAAAGTTCCCTGCGAACAACTCTCTGATGAAAAGACCCCAGAAAGGCATTGAAACCAAGGTGCCCCAATAAGTAAATCTGTCAAGAGTTAATATATTAAAAGCATTTTCACCCAACATCAATTTGGGTAAGGGAGTAGTACCACCAGTTCCAAAAAGAAATAGAAGACATACTGAAATTCCTAAAAAGATGTTTCTTTTTCTGAATGTCTTCATAAATAAAAAAGGTAAAAAGAACAGCATCATCGCCCATGGAATAAGAAAGAAAGCCATTCCTGAGGAAGCCACCTCTATAAAATTATCTCTACTTCCATGAGGTATGGATACTTGTGCTATAGGATCGGTCTTAGACCAATACCAGTAGGGGAATACAAGAATAATTATCATTGCTATCGCCATAACACCAAAACCAATAGCTCGGGGAAGTACAGCTATGACTTCTTTTAAAAAAGTAGAAAACTTTAGCTCTTTTAAAGATCCAACTTTTTCTATGGTCCTGTCTATCACTGCTAATCCAATGGTAGGAGCGATAAAAAAGACCATACCAAAAATAGTGGTCACATGATGGGCCGTTGTAGTGATAGCTAGGAATGATAAACCTCGGAGGAGATATCTCTTTTTATGTGTTTTAAAATAATAATAAAATTCTGGTAGGGCATTAAGCAAAAATGTAGACCCAGTAATACTCGGGAGTTGACCAAAAACATGTAAAGCCTCAACAAACGAAAAACAAAACGGTGCAGCTAATGCTGCCCAAGATGCAGTCTCTTCATCGACCCAAATTTTAGAAAATTC
Organism: Saprospiraceae bacterium; assembly: GCA_020629515.1. Lineage (GTDB taxonomy): Bacteria > Bacteroidota > Bacteroidia > Chitinophagales > Saprospiraceae > GYS-P2D. The sequence goes on from JAHDDE010000003.1 coordinate 79,710, forward strand.
AAATACACCCCTTACAAACATCATACAAACAATCATGGACCAAATCAAAAATCCAAACTTCAATCCAACGATAAATGACAATAGTGCTATAACATGATGTACCAAAGGTGGGTAACTGGTCACTGTAAATCCAGTATACCATCGATAATCCCAGTTCTCAAACCAATCTCTGGCATAATGATCTGCAAAAAATAGATGCACATTGGCATCATAGGTCTGTTCGAAAGTGAAAAACAATACACTTCCGTGAAATAGAACAGATAGCACAAGTGCTATTTGTATATTTTTTCTAACCTGATAATTTTTCAACTCAATATCCTTATTATCACATTAAAATTAATTATAATTTATAATCTATTGATATTCAATTATAAATTAATAAAATAATGTGAAGCGATGATGCTTTTTATTTAAGGACATAAATCAAGAGAAAATCACCTACAAATCATTAAGAAACTTCGGAGGCTAATAAAATCTATAAGTCAGCTTTAACAAAAAAACATTGGTACCTTCCTGTCCAAATAAATCATCTTGAAGGGATCTAAAAATTCCTTTTTCTGGGTCGCCAGAATTGGTATTACTCTGGGTCCAAACCACAAAAAGTTCTGATCCTGGCTTATACTCCCATCTGAATACTAAATTGGATCTATACTGTAAAAAATTAAAATCTGGATTGGAAAAACTAAAGTCTTGTACTCTGTCGTAGTCTTCATCCAAAAGGTATTGATCGTGGCCCTCTGATAAGGTCAATTGCTCATTATCATAGAGACGAAATCTATTCAAATAACCCTTGGCCAATGGATTCGTAATGTATTTGAACTCCGAATAATTACCCTTTGATAAAAAGGGTTGCCCCCAGTATTCCAAAGTCATGTTAGGAGAAAGGCTATAATTTAATCTAAAAGACATATTAAATGTCTGCTGATTCACCCGAGCTGTGATATATCTATCTTCTTCTCCAAATGTATAATATGCTACATTTTGTATAGCCCTATTCTGTTTAAAATAACCCGGATTAAAAGAAAGCCTAACTGAACTAATAGGTTGATAACTAACCCAAATATTATAGTTTCTCGCATTCAACGCTCCTTTATCGCTCCCAATAGAGCTAAACCCAAATGTATTGAGTCCAATATTAACTTTTTTCCTATTATCAGACTGTATATATATCCATGATGCCAAACCTACATTCTGTCTCAATAAAGGCCCTCCAAATAATGCTTTAGTGGATATGTCCTTCATCTCAAAGGTGGTACCCGTCCCAGCACTCCAAAAATTCTTAAAATTAAAATGCATGTTTACATTGGCCGCTTGATATAGATGTTCTCCACCATAAGTCCATCTATTATAATGATTAAGATTAACCCCCAAACTTCGAAATATAGAAAATGCTTTTGGACTTCTGTAGCCAGCCCAGGTGACATGATCAATTTGATCAGCGGTGTTTAAAAATCCTATATCATTCAATTCTATCTCTGGACTACGCCAAGTCACCCCCGTCTCGAAGCTTATATTATCCTTTCCACCGTAATTCGCTAAAGAAAGGGTTCCGCCATGACCTGTAAGACCAGTTTTAGTATCATCTACCGTGAGGTGCTCAGCATCCGGACGTTGAAAATAATGCTCAAATGAGCGCTGTGTACTTGAAATCTTTTCTTGACTTCCTTGTACATGACTGAAAATAAAATTCCCTTTTAGTTGCCACTCTCTATTGCTCCAGCTATGAAACAAATTGAGACCTCCCGAATAAGCCTTGCTGTGATATTGATCGATCAATTCAGTCCCAGCTAAATCTCTATTCAATGCTGTAAAAGAAAATCCTACTCTGCTCTCCCCTTCTTTTATGTCTTGAGAAATACTCCCTACTAAATAGTTAGTCAGTGGCTCAACTAGCTTTTGGGATACTTGACCTTCGTGGCTTATCTGAGCGTACTCCTTGGAGGTGACACTTTCTAAAAGTCCAACAGAAAGTCCTTTCTGAGTTTTACCACTAAATTTAGCAGAAGCTAATATGGTGGTAAAGTCTGGATAATCTACATATGCGCCGTCCTCTACATTAATTCGCCCTCTAGGAGCACCACCTATCCTTCTTGAGTAAAACAGATTATCATTGCCAAATGGCCCGCCAGCATTAAGGTTGGAAATCTGAAATGAAAAAAGATTGGAGTTTTCTACAAAAAAAGGTCGTCGTTCATCAAAAAATATTTGAAATCCATCTAATGTCAACCGAGAGGGGTCCGCTTCTACTTGACCAAAATCTGGATTAATAGTAAAATCCAAAGTAAGGTCAGATGTAACGCCAATCTTACCATCAAGACCGATATTGATACCACTTTCTGACCCAGTAGCAAAAGGGTTACCTTCAGTCTTAGGAAATGAGCTACTTCTTAACACAGTATAGGGTTGAATCTCTATCTGCCTTTTCGGCTTGATACCTTTAATATTGTGAAGTTCTCCAAAATTACTCACCCATCCAGCTGCATTTTGAGGTATCCACTGCCACGTGCTTCTCTCATCTGCGCCGAAATCTCTGCGCATCACATTTATACCCCAAACATGATTTTCTTTTACCCCAAATCTCAATTGACTGAGGGGAATTTTTATTTCGGCAGTCCATCCGTCTTCAACAATCTTACTTGATCCATACCAAATTGGATTCCAGTTGGTATCCCAATTATTCCCATTACCAGTTATGAATTCATCCCCTTTAACCCCCGATACTGAAATGGTAAAAGAAAAAGCAGTACTCTTATCGAAATAACTATCAATATTAACTTCAACCCAATCTCCAGGAAAATTATCTCTACGACTTAACCTTCTTTCGATCTGCGAAATATCTTCATGTAAACAATGGTAGGCCAAATAAAGATGATCGTCGTCAAATAGTACTTTAAATTTAGTTTGTCTTTTTGGTTGGGCACCGTTATCAGGACGATGGACAGTAAATTCTGATTGCCAATCTACCATCTCCCACGCTCCATCCGACACATCTCCGTCTATTTCAATTTCTTGATTTGTCTTAAGTTTCTGAGTTTCGAAAATTCGCTTTTCAATTGGTTCTTGGGATTGACATAAAAGGCTCCAGCACAAAAATGAAATACTTAAAAATAATCTCACTTGATAAGGTTTTTTTCAATGGGTTATACAAGTCTACAGACTAAAGACACCTAAAGAATAGAATAGTAGACAAACCCTATCAAATTATCTACGAATATCGTCGTAGATAATTTTTTGATTTAAAAGCACGGTTTATAATCAAAATCATCATCACCACGTTCATATGATTATGAAAAGAATAATGCTACTTATCACAATTGTCATTCTGACAATGTCATGTTCTAATAAGGAAAGCGATCTCAGTATGGATTTTACTATGACATATGACAATCAACCATTGGTGATATTGGAGAATTACAATTATCCAGACGGAAGGACCATTCGCTTTACTCGAGTCAGTTTTTTTATTTCAGAATTAGTGATAGCCAATGGAATCGAGGAAGTTTTATTGAGTGAAGTTAACATGATCAATCTTACTTCGAGTCATATGGATCTGACCGGAGCTGAAGAAGGTGTTAGTATAGAATACGAAAAATTGGACATTGAGAATATAAATGAGGTGAGATTTAATTTAGGCCTATCAGCAGCTCAAAATTCAAAAATTCCTGCTGACTATCCTATCGACAATCCACTATCAAATAGTGCAGAGTATTGGCCTGGGTGGTCGAGCTATGTCTTTGCCAAAATTGAAGGTTTTATTGATACTGACAATGATGGCACAGCCGAAAGCACTTTCGCTATGCATTTAGGTAGTGATCAAATAAAGAGGAATATTGTGGTTTCCAACAATTCTGATCAAGACGATATAGATTTAGAATTCAAAATTGACCTCAAAAAAATATTTGAAGGCGATCAAGTATACGACATCATTGGGACACCCAATATTCATAGTCCAGCTCAACTTGAGGAGGCTAACTTTTTGATAAATAATTGGAAAAAGCAATTGGAAAATCCTCTACAGGATTAGCTCAATGCTTTATCGAGATCACCGATTAAATCATCAATATGTTCTATACCCACACTTAGCCTGATCAAAGAATCAGTTAATCCTACTTTTAATCTCTCTTCTTTAGGTATTGAGGCATGTGTCATACTCGCTGGATGGCCTATCAATGATTCGACCCCTCCTAAAGATTCTGCTAAAGAAAAATAGTGTGTATTACTTAATACCTTTTTTGCACTTTCAAAAGTATTTTCATGTAAATCAAAAGATACCATTGCTCCAAACAGCCTCATCTGTTTTTTAGCAACTTCATGATTTGGATGATCTGTAAATCCAGGATAATATACTTTAGATACTTTTGGATGATCCTTTAGAAACTGCGCCACTTTTGATGCATTCTCACAAGCCCTTTGAACTCTAACATGCAATGTTTTAATACCTCGCAAAATTAAAAAACAGTCCATAGGCCCTGGTACTGCCCCTGCTGCATTTTGAATAAATCTCAACTTATTAGCAATTTCTTCATTATTGGTCATCACACATCCATGTACCACATCAGAGTGCCCACCTATGTACTTAGTGGCCGAATGAGTAACTAAATCAGCACCAAAGTCTATTGGATTTTGAAGATATGGAGAGCAAAAAGTATTATCAACACAAACTAATACTCCTTTACTGTGTGCGATATCGACTAATGCCTTTATATCCACTACATTGAGCATGGGGTTAGTTGGCGTCTCGATCCACAGTAGTTTAGTAGCTGGAGAGAAATTCGACTCCATGTCTTGTGCATTTTGCATATCTACAAATCTGCTTTTCAAACCAAATCCTTCAAAAATCTTGGTTAGAAGTCTATAGGATCCACCATATAGATCATTAGTAGACAATATCTCATCACCAGGTTTAAACATTTTTAAGATGGCATCCATCGCAGCCAGTCCACTTGAAAACGAAATCCCATATTTTGCATTTTCAAGAGCAGCGAGATTATTTTCAAGGGCGTTGCGTGTGGGATTTTGAGTTCTGGCATATTCGTATCCTTTATGAACTCCAGGTGCTTCTTGGACGTAAGTAGATGTTTGATAGATAGGAGTCATTATTGCACCAGTCGATGGATCTGGTACTACTCCAGCATGAATCGTTTTAGTCTCAAACTTCATCTCAAAAATTATTTTGTTCTTAATTCACAATAATAAAACTAAAAAAGGACTGGCGTAATACCAGTCCTTAGATCTTCTAAAACATTTATGTAAACTACAATTAGTTCACCGCTTCTTCTAAAGCCTTACCAGCTTTAAATTTCACTAATGTCTTAGCTTTAATTTTTATTGTTTCTCCTGTTGCTGGGTTTCTTCCATCTCTAGCTTTTCTATGTGAAGTAGAAAAAGTACCAAATCCTATGAATGCAGCTTTCCCGCCTTTTTTCAATGTTCCTTCTATAGATCCAAAAACTGTATCTACAGCTGTTGCCGCCTGAGCTTTTGTTAGTCCAGCTGCTTCAGCAACTGCAGAAATCAATTCTCCTTTGTTCATTTTTAAATGATTTATTAGTTAAATTATTTTTAGTGGACCAAATGTATATTTTAATAATTACACATACAATATTAATTCATATAAACGCCAAAAATCCCCAAAATTAGGCCATTACCCTAAGTTTTTATTCGTATATAAATATTAAATTATTTCAATTATATTATAGTATAATTAAATATTTTTTAATCTCCTCTAACTTTATTTTATACTGCTTCTTTGAAATTCCATCTTGGGACAAAAAAAATTCAAATCAACTCAATTTTCACTTTATTTATTCAAACTATGACGTTCTACTATTGCATTTAGTGTCAAAATAATTAGGAAAAGTAAAGATCCTGGAAAAACAGCTAACCACCATGCAGGGATATACTCTTTCGCATCTCTCAACATTGACCCCCATGTTGGAATATCATGTGGAAGTCCTACATTCAGAAAAGATAATGTACTCTCAAGTAAAACGGCACTTGAAAAAGTAAAACAACAGGCTACTAATAATGGGTTAATAACATTGGGCAATAGGTGTGATGTAATTATTCGCCAATGTCCAAGTCCAGTTATTTGCGCATTCTTAATATAATTCTGTGATTTTGCTCTTAAGATTTCAGCTCTGAGCAATCGAGTTTTATTTGGCCAAGACATGAGTCCTAATATAAGGATCACATTCAAAATTCCGGGATCAGAATTAACTGCAAAAAAAGATAGAATAATAAATAATGCAGGAATAGTTTTGAATATTTCTATCATCTTAATAATCAAAGTATCTACAGGCAGATGGAAGCTCGACAGTGGCACATATTGAGACCAATAAACTACCAGTATTAAAACTAATATAAACAGCAACTTATATATCAATGCTATCGGTTGCGAAAAATAAAATCCAACTATAGGAAGTAGACAAAACAACAAAAGCACCTGCAGTAAATTGAATGAAATCCGATCATTCCCCACATATCCTGCTATGAGAGCAAGAATTACAGAAAGGACCAATGATATTAAAACCACACCCGCACCAATCATCATAGCCGTGCGTGTACCATAAATTAATCTTGAAGCCACATCGCGCCCTAAACCATCCGTACCTAACCAGTGTATGGCTTGATCGCCCTCTTTGGTCAATGGCGACTTGTAATAAACTCCTGTAGCCAGTTCATTAGGTTCATAGGCTATCAAAGAAGTCTTGCCCACAAGTAACGGCCCAAACAGTGCGAGCATAACTAATAGTCCAAAAAACTTCTCTGGCCACCCTAATCCCTTTATTACTCCAGCAAAACCTTTCTTAAACATTGGTCAGGATTTTGTCTGCCATCTTTGGAAAAAAGATGAGATATAATAAATCTGCTAAAAGATAACTTATCACAGTAACTCCTCCCACCAATAGTATAATAGTAAAACTGACTGGCCAGTCGTTATTATAAATCGAATCAAGCATTAGCTTTCCTACACCAGGTATATTAAAAATTGTTTCGATTATGGCAGAGCCCACTATTGTCCGTGGCAGAGCTCCTGTAATTATAGTGATGAAGGACATTAAGGCATTGGGCAAAATATGCTTCCATTTTAATCTCGCATTATCAACTCCTTTTGATCTTGCAGTAGTTATATAAGGAAGCTTCAATTCTCTACCTAAGTCAGAAAGTAGCTGTCTTGATAGATAGGCCATACTTACTAAAACCATACATAAGACAGGTAAAATTAATTGTCCCGAAAATTGGAGTATCATTCCCCAAAGTGATGTGGTTTGATTCCAATAGCTGATTCCAACACTAGGAAAAATATTTGTCCATACTCCATAATCCTCCGTAGTGAAAAACACCACCATCACCGTCGCCAACCAAAAAAGTGGGACAGCATAAAAAACATACAATGTGGTAGAAATAATTTTGCTCAACATATCAGTCCTACCAAACTGCCACATCGCTAATATGAGCGACAAGCCTACTCCTATGAGTAAAGCAATGATTGACAGTGTTAATGTCCATTTTAAGGCTTGGAATATTTTTGGCAGAACTGGTCGGCCATCAACAAGAGACTTCCGTGAGTTTGAATCAAATATATGAGTAACCCAAAAGTGGAATTGATTCTGGCTGCCGTGCCATTCTATTTTTGGTCTGGGAAATTCTTGAGAATTTTTAAACTCTTTGATCATTCCTATCAAAGACATAATTTCAGCAGGATAAATATCCTCATAGCTTTCCAATATATTAACAAAAGACTTAGCTCGCGATATTGTATTTGCTTTTTGTAATTGGTTAAGCTGAAATAGTAGATTTCTATCAGCTGTTTTCAGTTCTAGCCGTTTTTTGAAAGAAGATAATTGTTGATGATAATCATGGACAATTTTCCAATCTTTGATTTCTTTGTTTAACTCAAAGAGTGCTCGTTTATAAGTCACAGGTATTATATTGCCAGATTCATTTGGCTCATAGTGAGGACGCAACGTGATGTAAAATAATGGGAGTTGGAGTCCTAATTTTTTTTGCTCTTCCCTATATATTTTTTCAAACTCCTCAGTCCTGTATTGTGTAGCCTGCCCCTCAGTCATCAGTCGACTGTAGACTTCATCACCAGGTGTAAGTTTACTCAATAAAAAAGTCAGTATCAGTACTACTATAAGAGTAGGTATCACAAGTATCAAGCGTCTGATAATAAAGGTCAGCATTAATAACAGGCTACCTTATAGGTTTAAAAGAGTTGACGAAAAATCCAGGACGCTTGGACGAAATAAGTGGATCAAAATCCTTTGAAACAACAATTCTTTCTACTGGAGCATATAAAAACAATACTGGTTGCTCTTCAGCGATAATTTCCTGAAACTCCCTATAAGCTTGAGATCTTTCATCTTCATCCTTAGTAGTCCTAATTGTCTCCATCAATTGATCCGCTCGATCATTACTGAATCCAGACATATTTGATCCAGAAGTCCCTGATGCACTCGAATGCCACGAACCAAAAGGATCTGGTTTGGCCTCTCCTGTTATAACTTGGGCCGTCATTTCGAAATCTCCTGTACTAACATGTTCACTTCTGGTTACTTTACTTGATTTTGTGAGTATCTCGATATTAATTCCTGCTTTGAGAGCATTCTCTTTTAATACAGTCGATATCGTAGTACTCAACTTACTTCCAGTGATAAAAAATCTCAAATTGAGCTCTTCCTCTACTCCATTAGTTATTTTTTCTCGTATACCGTCATTATCTCTATCCATCCATTGTGCCTCCTCTAAAAGATTAATGGCCTCGTCAATATCATAAGCCACAAGGGCTATCTCTGAATTATATTCTGGCCTCTTGGGATGAATTGGGCTATTTATTCTTGTTCCCATTCCGCCCTCTTGAATATCAATTATTTTATCTACGTCAAGTAAATGTGCTAACGCCTTCCTTACTTTTTTATCACTCAATCTTTTGTCCTGGTTATTAAGTAGGATATAATATAATCTAAAAAGGCTCGGCGTTTCGAATTGGTACTTCTCTATATCTTTATTTGTATTTTGGAGATCAGTATAGACCTGTACTGGGAGTGAAGTTAATGACATCAGATCAATATTTCCACCCTTCATTTGAGTTAATGCTACAGTAGCATCTTTGATCATCTGATAAACTATTTTTTTCGGAAAAGCTCTTAAAAGTGTTCTTTCTGGATATTGATCACCCCACCAATTATTTTTCTTGTTGAGCACAATATATTGGCCCGTTTCCCAACTCTCTATTTTGTATGGACCTGCCCCTTGGATACCGCTTTCTTTAGTCATTTTAGGGCTCGAGAAAACGTCTGCGAATTTTTTGTATATAGAAAAATCTTCCTTTTCATCTTCCCAGTCTTTACCTTTCAACTCTATAAAACTTTGATCTTTTAGAATATTATCTCCATCGTAAATATGACTTGGATATATCTCTGCCGTCAAAATTCCTTCTTTTTGCAAAAAATAATCTCCAGAAAGTATCACCACAAATTTTTTCGGATTAGTCTTATCGACTTGAATATCAACCACGGATTCCAGCATACGTTTCCATAAAGGAGAGTCGACATATGGCAGCGATAATATCTTTAGTGTAAATACTACATCCTCCCCAGTGATAGGTGTACCATTATCCCATACTGCATCTTCTAATATTTCTATAGAATAAGAAGTAATGGTTGTTCCATCATCTCCTATACTAGATACACCTTCAGGGACATCAGTGGTCAATACAGGAACCATCTCTAAACTGACAGGGTCATAGTCACAAAGAGATAAAAAAATGTGTTCTGAAACCATTCTCTCATATCCAGAAGTCTCAAGAATTGGGGATATCCTCTGAGGCTCTTGTTGCAAGTGCACCACTATTTGTTCCTTCGAATTACCGTCTTTATTATCGGACTGGCATGATACCAACCATAAAATGGATAGAACTAATGAGCTCAGGATATAACTTCGGATGATCATAAGACTTGATTTTAATAGTCGCGGAAAGTTAATTATAAACAATGAGAACAGAAATCTCCTTAAGTATATAAGATACAATAAAAGATGTCAAAAATACTTATAGCAGGAGGGTCTGGATCAATAGGAAAAGCTTTTAGCAAAATTGCAAGAGAAAACAACTACGAAGTGAAAATCCTAACAAGACAGAAAAAGTTGTGCACTGCAGATAGTTCCTATTTGTATTGGTCACCCATTAATGGTGAATTAGAGCTAAACGGATATCAACCTAATCATGTCGTCAATCTATCTGGAGCGGGTATCGCTGACGAAAAATGGACCAAAAACAGAAAAAAACTCATCATAGACAGCAGAGTTAAGACCACCAAATTTCTAATAACTCAATTTAAAAAACTTGGCTATCAACTGGACTCTTTTATCTCAGCTTCTGCCATTGGCTATTATGGTGACACTGGAGATAACTTGGTGGACGAAACCTCTGACCCCATAACAGATGAATTTATTTCAGAGGTATGTGTTCTATGGGAACAAGCTGCAGCAGAAGCAACTTCAATATGTAGTAATTTAACCATCCTGCGTATCTCAACAGTTTTATTCAGAGGAGGCGGTGCTCTTTCTAAGATGGACAAAACTATCCCTTTTGGCATGGCCAATTACCTTGGGAACGGCAAGCAATACTTAAGTTGGATTCATATCGAAGACCTGTGCCATATGATATTACATACCTTTACTCTCCCCGAAGGACATCATATATTCAATGCAGTAGCGGACGAAACCCCAACTAATTTTAATTTTACTAAAACACTAAGAGACGTAATCAACCCAAAGGCTCTACTAATGCCTGCCCCTTCATTCTCATTAAAATTAATATTGGGAGAGATGTCTAAGATAGTACTTAACAGCTCGTTGATAAGCAACGAAAAAATTAAGCAAAATGGATTCTCTTTTAAATATCCAAATTTAAAAGAGGCTTTAAAAAACCTGTACTAAGATTCAGGTTTTTCAAATACTTCTATTTCCTTATTTACTTTAATTAGATCTGTAAAGTGCCCTTTAAACCTCGTAGCTCTTACCATATGGTTATCAATCCAATGGTAATTACCTCCCCGAGGTTTATTCATCAATAATCCATGATATTTAAAACCATGTTTTTTTAACCATGTTTCTGTTACGGTGCGATGCTCTTCAGTACGAGAAGTAAAAAACGTTATTATATGACCTTCGTCAAACCATTTGTTTAGTATATCTAATGCATCGGGATACGGTTGACAAGTAACCATTCTTTCAGGTTCTTCGTTAGGAACATCATCTGTGATAGTTCCATCGATATCTATTAGATAATTCTTTACGTTTTCTGGAAGTATAGGACTCAGCGTCTTTCCTTCACTGTCTTTTAATTCTTTTAAACTGGCCTCTTTCATAATTCAAAATTTATAAAGTCTTCAGGATTTACGGGCTTACCATTATGCCATAACTCAAAATGCAAATGGGGCCCACTCGATAGCGTTCCGGTATTGCCTATAATTGCAAGCGCCTCTCCTGCTCGCACAAATGTACCTTTCTCTTTCAACAAAATCGAGTTATGCTTATAAAATGATAAAATATTACCTGCATGTTGAACTCCTATAGTGTAGCCTGTTTCTAAGTCCCAACCCGAACTAAAAATAAAGCCATCCATCATGGATTTAACTGGTGTATCCTTGGGAGCCAATACATCCACACCAAAGTGTCTAACTTCAGGCATAAACTTTGAGCTTATCACTCCTTCAACTGGCTGGATAACCTTAGCTGTCCTAAGCGTAGAGTATATATCAAAATTATCTCCGACTTTTACATCACTAACTTCTACAGTAGTTTGGGTTTTATTCTCTTCTCCAATGTCACTTTTTAGGTCAGAAGTGTTAATTACATTATTACTGCCTCCCTTATATCCCTGAGAGGTGCCCTCCCAATTAGGGGTTAATATTAGCTTGCGTAAAGCGGATAAGTATGTGTCTTGTGACTCTATTTGATAAGTTATATCATCAACATCTTCAATAAGCTTGATAAAATCTTGATTTACTTCAATCTGCCCGTAACCTGGTATTAATTTTTTGAGAGGCGTATAGGCGAATAACAGATAAAATGTGAACAATGATAAGAGGGAAACAATGCTGATCATGGTATAAATACTTGCCAAACTTAGATTAAAAGATCTGACTTCTTTAAAATCATCAGCTCTGAACACTACTAACTTGTATTCTTCTTGCAATTTTTTAGTAAATGATTTATCTATTTGCTCATTATCCGCCATAGATCAACAAATGTATCTCATAATATTTTAGTAATAAAACTGTTATTGTAATGCTCTTGTGATTAGAATTTTCCGATATACTGTAAAAGTTGGTAATTTTTAAAAAATACATCTCAAAATATCGAAAATGGAGCTATTCTTGAGTTAGAGCAATAGTCAAGTAAAACTTTTTTTTCTCAGTAATATTGAACCGTTGAGACAATTTATATTTTTATTAAGTTTCGCTACCGCCACAATCTTTATCAGTTCATGTGCTGCCAGCCATAAAACTAAGGATGAAGCAGGCCTGGTAGGCACGAAATTTCATGATCTTACAGCGAGATACAACGGTTATTTCAATGCTAAGGAACTTTATAAAGAAAGTAAACTATTGCTCGAAGAAAGCCATCAAGATAATTTTAATCGAATTTTATCTATCTATCCATTTGAAGCAGTAGAAGATCCTAATTCTGTTGAAGCAGATATGGATAAAGCTATAGAGAAAGTAACCAAAGTGTCCAGCATTCATCATATCAGCAAGTGGGTTGATGACTGTTATGTATTGATGGGTAAAGCTCAATATCTGAAAGGCGATTATGAATCAGCTCAAGAGACTTTTGAATATTTCATAGATGACTTTAATCCAAAAGATCCTGACTCCAGAGTATATGAAACCCCAGACCGTAGAGAAGATGCAAAAGCAAGAAAAAAAGAACAAGAGCGAGAAAGAAAAATAAAACAAGAAGAACGAGAAAAGGCTCAAAAAGAAAAGGAAAAAGAACGAGATCGCATCAAAAAAGAACGAAAAAAGTCCAGAAACAAAAAGGATAAAAAAAGAACAAAAAAAACTGATGCAGAAAAACAAGCTGAAATAGCTGCAAAGGAAAATAAAGAAAGAGGTAATAAAATCGAAGGAATAGCAAGTTCAAGTGATGAAATTCCTATCAATGAAGATGAAGCCTATTTAGCGAGTATAGAAAAGAGTAAGGCTGAAAACAAGAAAAAAGCGGATAACCCTTTTGAGGGAGGATTTCTCAAACATAGACCATCATATTACGAAGGGATGTTATGGCTTTCTAAATCGTATATCAAGAGAGAAAAATGGCTTGATGCCAAATATTATTTAGATAGAATTGAGGAGGAAGGTTTTGCCAGTAAGGAGGTATTAAATGAAGTGCCCGTAGTCAGAGCTGATATGCTACTTAAAATGAAAGACTATAATGCTGCTCAAAAAGCGTTATTACTCGCCATAGAAAAATCCTCGGATAAGAGAAAAAATGCCCGATTGACATTTATCCTGGCACAACTTTATCAAATGAAAGGCGATGCTGAAAAAGCCTCTGCTACTTTTGAACAAGTAGATGATTATAAAGCCAGCTTTGAAATGCAACTTCACGCCCAAATGAATCAGCTTAAAAACGCATGGGCTGCAAATACCTTAATGAGCAAGGAAGCCATCAAAAAACTAAATAAACTCGCCAAGGATAGCAAAAATGAACCTTATAAGGGAAGCATTTATTTCACACAAGCTGAGATACTTTTAGCTGATGGAGATGAAACTGAGGCATTAGAACATTTTAATAAGGCCCTCCAACACAGTAACAGTACTAACAAAACAGAAATTTACTACAGACTGGCATCTCTCTTTTTGTCACGAGAACGCTACGTCGATTCTAAAAACTACTTTGATAGCACATTAACTATCATGAATAAGAAAGATGAGCGCTTTTCTACTGTTAAGCGTTTTGCTAACAATCTCTCAAGTATTGCTAACAACATAATCCTTATAGATACAAAAGATAGCCTTTTGAGATTGGCAGCATTAAGCCCAGAAGAGCAAAGAAAAATTGCCGAAGCAACAGCACAGAGAGAAGCAGAGAAAAAAAGAGAATCGCAACAAGAGGCTTTAAATATTAATACTACGACCACAATACTTTCTGGTAATAGTAAATTTTTCGCTTATAATCCCTCCTCAATACAAAAGGGCCGACAAGACTTTGTTAAAAGATGGGGAACAAGAGTCCTGGAAGATGATTGGCGAAGGTCTAATAAAACAAGTAGTATTATTGATCAAGAAGAGGAGGGGGCAATAATTGAAGAAGAATTAAAAGAAGATCTAACAGTCGAAATTGAGAAATTACTTAGAGGGATCCCTAATTCTCCAGCAGAAAAAAATAATGCAAATGAGATTCTCGAAAAAGCTTATTTTGAATTAGGCACAGGATATAGAACCTATATTGAAAATTTTGAGAAATCTAACAAAACCCTTAAATCTCTCATATCCAAATATCCTCAAACAGAATATAGAGTAGAAGCCTACTATTTCATCTATTTGAATTATCTCGATCTTGATGAACAAGGAAATGCACAAGAATACTACAATAAAATTTTAGCAGAATTTCCGCAATCTGCTTTTGCTCTCTATTTAAAAGATCCAACAAATAAGAATGCTCTATTGACACCAGAGAAACAGATAGAAATCTACTACGAGAATACCTACCGAGAATTTGAAAATGGTAACTACAAGTTGGTTTTTGACCGATTAGAAAAAGCAAGAGAAGAGTACGGCCAAGAACACCATATGATACCAAAGTATGACCTACTTAGAGCCATGTCCATTGGCAATATATCCGGTCAAAATGAATATATAAATGCCTTAAGAGGGGTCATATTAAAACATAATAACACGCCAGAACAGACCTATGCTAAAGAGATGTTGCGATTTTTAAGAGGAGATGAAGAAGCATTTGATGAAGGAGACAATCAATCTGATCTGTCAGAATTCAAGATAGAAAATGACAAGCTTCATTATATTATCGTATTGCTCTATAATGGTAATGGCAACGATGTAAACAATATCAAAAAAGATCTAAATGCATATAATGAATCTAAGTTCTCTGATTGGCGCTTAAGATCGACGAGCATGTATCTAAACCAAGAAAAGAAAGTCCATCTTATATTGCTGCGTCGTTTCGCCGATAGAGAGCAGGCTATGGAATACTATAATCAATATCAGGCTAATCCTGATGAATTCTTAGATCCTGACAAGTACTCCTACGATGTGTTCGCCATCAATCAATTAAATTATAGACAAGTGATCACCAAAAAATCTGCTAATTCATACAGAAGATTCTTTGAAAAGGAATATTTGAAGTAATACTATTTATATAATTATTGTCGCATATAAGTGGCTTCAATTTGGATTGACTCAATAGTAAAAATACTCGTCAGAGTTGAAGCTATTTAATACTTTTTGACGACTAATCAAGTCTTTATAAATCCACTACGAAACTACATATTATAAATAACCTAAGTATATTCACCCTTTTGGCTTTGCTAATTTGGTCAAAAAATAGACTTCGTGAACAGTGAAAATCACGTAGACAACTATATAATTAAGCACGTGCATATTATTATTAGGATC
This sequence comes from Saprospiraceae bacterium, assembly GCA_020629515.1. Classification (GTDB taxonomy): domain Bacteria; phylum Bacteroidota; class Bacteroidia; order Chitinophagales; family Saprospiraceae; genus GYS-P2D. The sequence goes on from JAHDDE010000003.1 coordinate 95,363, forward strand.
AAATAGACGTTCCCATAATAGAAGAAATCCGATCGACATAATCAGCTTGATTAAAAATGATGCGGAAACGACATTATTAAAAGAAAAAAGTTGATCTGATTGAGATGTGGTATAACCGTAAAAGAATATAAATACATTAAAAATCACAAATACGAGTGCCGCGTATAAGTACAACTCTAAGAATCCCTCGAAACTTCCGGCCCAACTGACTAGTGAAGCTAAAAACACAGTTATAGCGAACAATAAAAGAGTCTCAATGGCAAATCTCTTGATCGTCATTTAGGATTCTTGGGAGGAGAAAGATCTCTGATCAACTTATAAAAGAAACCTATCAAGAATAAAAACATGAGTGACAATGCAAATACGGGCTTGCTCATATCAAAATATCCATCTATCCATGAACCTGCTAACCAACCGAATAATAATATAAAAAACATTTGGAAGGCTATTCCAGTATACTTAAGATATTCTGAACCAGGAGTCTTTTTAGCAGACATATTATGATAGGTTCTTACTTTGAAGAAGAAGGCTGAGAAGCTATCTTTTTTCCTCCCATTTCGCACTTTACATTGAATACTGCCCCAGATTGGACCATAAGCTTAGCAGTATTGATTTCACCTTTTATTTTTGCAGATTCTTTGACCTGAAGTAGATCTTTTACAAGGAGGGTTCCTTCTATTTGGCCCTCTACAACAGCGCTTTGACATTCAACGTGGCCATTTACTTTTCCTTTAGGTCCTAAAATCAACTTTCCAGAGCACTTAAGATTACCTTCGAGTTCTCCATCAATTCTTATATCATTTTGAGCTATTAGATCACCAGTTACTTTAGTACCTAAGCCCAGGCTATTAATGCCACCATTTAGAGCACTTTCTGAAGAGGATGAAGCCATATTTCCACTTTCTTTTTTTGAGTTATTGCCAAACATAAATTTTCAAATCATTCTCTGAATCGAAAAGATATGACAATATCAAAGATTTAACCTATGACTTACGAAATGATTTATATATAAAATTAAGTGTAATATATAACTGAGTAACCGCTAACAATTATTATTCAGCAGCTCAAATAAATTGAGGGAATAAATTCAGGATTTTAAGAGAATAAAAATCTAAAATACTGGACAAAATACTCCTTGAGAAACGTCGCCAAATAAGTAGCTCAATGATAACTCAAATGAACCATTACCTGGTGATGATTGTCCAAGGTCAGATATATTGTAATCATAGCTAAATCCTATGCCATACACATCATAGTCCAAGCGAGCAGTAAGTATTATAGCATCCGAATGCACACCTCCTTCAACTTTATTTCCTAATCTATACCAAGTACCTAACTCAAAAAACTGGCCTGTAAAAGAAGTACTGCGATTACTGCCTTGAGTCTTAAATCTAACACTGGCACCTCCATTTAACTCCTTGTGAGGGCCTTGAGACATATAAATAAAATTCGGCTTAACACTTACTTTATTATTGATTGGATATTCTCCTCCTGCATGAAAAGTCAATCGACTGAATAAATTTTCTTGTTCATTGAGAAATGAAACATTCGGCTGATTCATATGATGTAATGCTGTACCCAAATAGAAATTCTTTCTATCTCCTAAATTACTAAACCACATTAATCCTCCCGATAAATCAGGATATGTAAAATTATTATCTGGTATTACCTCTCCGGCTCCACAAGACGGACAAAATTCAGCATTGGAGTCCACTTGTGTTAACCATCTCAAATCACCTTGTCTTATTCTCCTTTGGGTCATTCCAGCATCTGCTCCAAATGATACATAATGAGACACCTTTCTTGATCCCGCTATTTTTTTGCTAAATGAGAATGATACTCTTGCTTGAGTAGACCCAAATTTTGATTCGCCAGCTACATCACTCCACAGAGTGCCTCCAACTCCAAAATAGTCCTCTTGACCTACAGATAGCCTCCTATCATAAGAAGCACTGTAAGTATTGTAAGCTGATGATCCGATAACTCCAGCCCATTGATTTCGATAATTGACTATAACTCTTTGTCCACCATTAACTAATCCAGTCATAGCAGGATTTAGATTGAGCGGAGACATATAGAATTGTGAGAAATGGATGTCCTGAGCAGATGCGCTAAAAGCACACGCTAACCAAAAGATGGCTACAGTAAGTTGTTTAAAATAAGTCATTACAGGTTTTTTGTATAGTTCGTCCTAACCTTTAGACAACCATTTATGTAAACTACCCTACGTTTCGGAACTAAAATATTTAAAATCTTGGACTCAAATAGCCCTTGAAGTTAGGATCATACAATAAATAGGTCACTGACAGCTCAAAAGCACCATTGGCAGCAGCGGCTTGGCTTAGAGCAGAAGTATTATAATCATAACTAAAACCTATGCTATAATTGCCAAAAGAAAACTTCGAATAAACTACGATAGCATCACTACCAATAGAGGTACTTGACCCATTCCCAGAATTTTTAACTATTCGACCCCACAGTCCTAATTCAAAATAATCCTTGATACCTTCATATTCTCCTATGTTGATCCTTACTGCACTTCCTGGCAAAATCTCAAGATGAGGGCCCTGAGACATATATATCAAGTTAGGCACTATTGATAAGGACTTATTTAACCTTAGCTCACCACCAGCGTGGATAGTGAGTCGAGAGAATAGGCTTTCTTCCCGATTTAAAAAACTAACATTAGCTTGATTTAGATGATGCAATGCTGCACCTACATAAAAACTATTATTTTTTTGGTCTAATCCATAGATCATCAAACCACCTGTAAGATCTGGATAAATAAAATTATCATTGGGTATATTTTCACTAAATCCTACAGACGGGTCATATTGACCATTGGAAACTTGAGAGGGCCATCTAAGGTCTCCTGTAGTTACTCTTCTCTGGGTAAAGCCAGCATCAGCTCCGATCGAAAGATACAACCCTGCTTTTTTAAGATTTCTTCTTACTTGTTTTGACCAACTTCCCCCTACTTTCTTAGTATAAGCGAAAGACACTTTTGCTTGCGTGGTTCCAAAATTGGCATCACCTGCTACATCACTCCATAATGTTCCTCCAAATCCAAAATAATCAAACTGCCCTACTTCTGCTCTTCTATCATAGGAAGCAGAGTATGTATTATATGCACCTGATCCAGCTACCGCCGCCCATTGATTCCTATAATGTACCGTAACTCGTTGCTGCGCATTCATCACACCAGTTAAAGCTGGATTCAAATTAAGTGGAGACAAATAAAATTGAGAAAAATGTATATCCTGAGCTTTTATGGTCCCTGATGATCCTAAGCAAAACAACGCCAATAAGATAGTTTTCAATAGGATTGTGGTAGCTTTCGACATATTCACTTACTTGTAGAAAATATTTGTTCTGAAATCATTAGATAAACAATCTAACGGATCAGATGAATCATTATTATTATGCTAAGATATGCGATTCGAGAATCTTTTCAATATGAATCTAAGAACTGAACTAAAATTAGCTGTTTCCCCTAACCAAATTAACCATAATCATACCTTATTATGCGTTGGATCTTGCTTCAGCGTCAACATAGGCAATAAATTAATAGAAGATAAGTTCAGATGTACAGTTAATCCCTACGGCACACTATACAACCCTATTAGTATTATAAAAAATCTAAATGGTGCTATAAATTCAATTGCGATTGATCAACAAAAAATTGTACAACGAGACTCTTTGTTTTACCATTTTGACTTTCATAGTGATATATGTGCAGATAGTATATCTCAACTTTCAGACGATATCATTAACATTCAGAATCAAACTCGTGAGTCGTTATCAAAAGCTGACTATCTAATACTCACTTTTGGCAGCTCCTATGTCTTTAGATATCATGACCATAATTTTATTGTAGCCAATTGTCACAAAATTGATAATCAAAAGTTTTCGCGAATACTCTTAGATAAGAAGGCTATTGTCGATGACTTCAATGAATTAATAGTCGCACTTAAAAAATTTAATCAACATTTGAAAATTATCCTCACAGTCAGCCCAGTTAGACATATGAGAGATGGGTTAATCTTTAACAATTTGAGTAAATCCATTCTTATACAGGCGTGCCATGAACTAAAAGATACCCATGAGCAAATAGAATACTTTCCATCTTATGAGTTGGTACTTGATGATCTAAGGGATTATAGATTTTATAAGGAGGATTTAATTCATCCAAGTGATCTGGCTATAAATTACATCTATGACAAATTCAGTTATAAATACTTTGATAGTAAGACAACTAATAATATTCAGAAAATCAAAAAGATTATTCAGGCAATAAGACATAAGCCTTTTAAACCTAACTCTCCAGAACACCAAATCTTTATCCAAAAACAAGTTTCTATAGCAGAGCAATTAAGCGATCAAATTGGGATAGACTTTACTACAGAAATCAATCAACTCAAATCTTTTGTCCTAAATTAATTTCTTTACTCCCTTTGCTTCTGAAAGGTTGAACCCTTCGTCGGTAATTTTTATATCAATCAAATTTAGACCCGGTGTTTTACCTATTTCTATACTTCCTAATTGATTATCATAACCTAATGCTGAGGCCCCATTGATTGTGGCCCATCTAATGATTTCCAAATCATCTACAAATGATTGATATTTTTTAATAGTCATCATTTCAGATAAAATACACAATGTCCAATTACTTGAGAGGCTGTCGGTACCTATACAAAGACGAGCATCGGAGTTGATAAATCTTTCGTATCGAGGCAATTTATTCTCTATGTATAGATTGGCATTTGGACATGTAACCCAATAAACATAATCACTCCAACCATGAGCTCTTTCTATATCAGCTATATTGGTTTGTGTATTATGTACAAAAAGTGTTTTTTGATTAGGGTCCATATTATCGATGGCATAACGAATTGAATTTTGACCAATAGGCTCGAACCTATCAAGACTTATGTCAAAATCTCTATAAAAATCAATGAATGCTCCAGTTTTATTTAGAAACAACTCATTTTCAGCAGCTAGCTCTTGGTTATGTATACTTACGGTACTTTGGGCATCATTCGTTTGATTGATGAGAGAAAATAACTTTTGAGATACAGAATATGGAGCGTGTGGAACTACGCTTTTTTTATTTTTAGCTGCGACAGACTGTTGATTATATACCTCCATATAATTTTCGAAAGTCGTTTGAGCACTTTCTTCTTGAAGAAAATCAAACATCTCAACAAAAGTATAATAGCATATTGGAGAATTGTCTTTTACTCCCTTAGTATCGATTTTATTAGAAATATCTCCTACTGCTACAATTCCATTATTAAGCATTAAAAGGTCAGCTTCTTTTATTTTTTGATCGATTATGTCCTGAGGAAAATCTCTCAATGTAACCACTCCCTTGATAAAAGGAATCAATCCCGTCCCGGTCTGAATCTCTCCTTGTAAATGTGACAACTCCAAATGACAGTGCGCATTGACGAATCCTGGAGTAATGATCCCATCGTAATGCTCGATATCTCTACTACCGTCATTTGGTCTTATATGTAGTATTTCGCCCACATCGCTAACAACAATGTGATGATTTTTTAATGGAGCCGTAGAATTTGTGATAATTAACTCAGCTGACAACTTTCGCATTACCGCATCATGATTTTTGATAGCCATTCCAACTTAGTACTTGTTAATGCATCAAAAGCATGATCCACTTTTTTGCTATATGCATTTAGCTGATTCATCATTTTACAAAATTCATCAGAATCGTCACACTTGGGCTTAACAACCTTAAGGTCATCTAATAATTGCAGCAAAGGATCGAATTCTTTTTTCTTTCTATTTTCCACTATTATCCTGAACACCTTGCCCAGATCCTTCTCGGCCAGATAATAGTCCTTTCGACATCCTGTTTTTGATTTTTTCTCTATGAGTCGCCAATCCAATAGAGCCCTTAAGTTCATGTTTACATTACCTCTGGATATTTGCAATTCTTCCATTATATCATCAGCACATAAGGCACTTTTGGATATTAATAGAAGTGCATGTATCTGTCCCATAGCTTTATTTACTCCCCAACTATTGCAGAGAATACCCCATTCATGCACAAATTTATTTCGAGCTTCAAGCAGGTTCATAGTTTCTTACTTCGTAATTACAAGCACAGAAAATGAACATTGTTTAAAATAATAAGGATTTTATCCTTTAAATACTCTAATATCTTGTATTACATCTCCTTGTTGAATGCGATGTACTACCTCCATCCCTTTGATAACTTTACCAAAAATTGTATAACGACCATCAAGATGAGGTGTTGGACTGTGTGTAATAAACCATTGTGCTGATTCTGTATCTGGCCCAGCAGAGGCCATTCCTATATAACCCTCATTATCATAATGCTCCATATTGAATTCAGACCGTATACTATAATCCAAACTACCATAACCATCACCCCTTGTACAACCTGCCTGTACAACAAAATTAGGGACTACACGATGAAATGTATTGCCATCATAAAAATCGGATTCAATTAATTTTATAAAATTAGCCACACTCCCAGGTGCGCTTTTAGGGTACACTTCTATCTCTAACTGGCCTTGAGAGGTTACCACGTATATACGGGTAGAATCTGATAAAGTATTTAACATATTCCAATCGATCGGATGGTTATAATCCAATGCTTCTTGTACGAATTCTCTGTCTTCGAGATAAGCTAAAGTTCTTTGTAATTCAATTTTCGTTTCTACCTCCTGTGGTACTTTCATTTTTCTGATAGCGGCTCTAAGAGGCTCTTTTTCTATTACCTCTTCTTTCAATTGGAGATTAGCATCTCTTAGTAGATTGGCAGCAGTAGCCATCGCACCAATATTATTAGAATTGAATACATTCATCAGATATTTAGTAATATCTCCTCTGACCTGTTTTTGTCCTAGTCTCGTCGGATAAGTCCTATCAAATTTGTTACTCGTCAATATATTCCTAAATGCTAAGACCCCATTTGTCGCTACTACTTGATCACCAGATTCTAATGCTTGCTCATAGATAAGTTTATAATTCAATGGATCTTGAGACAATGCATCTATAAAAGCAGTCTTTTCATATATAGTTAAGCTTTTACCCAAATCATCAACTATTTGAGAAGTCAATGATTTGCGAGTATTGTAATAATAATAAGGCATGGACCTTCCTGCTCCAGATAATAGGTTTGCTCTTATTATTGGATCATTTTGTGATACTGCCACTTGTATCAGATTACGAGCATCTTGTGCATCACATTGTGATTTGATAATTTCTGACGTTGTGATGGCTACAGAACGATTGTCGTCAGACAAATAATTGATGATACTATCTCTATAGAGTTGATAAGGGTAATTAGCTAAAGCCCTAATTCCATTTATTTTGACCCTATAATCTTCATCTTGTTTTATTTTCTCTAAGATCGTAGGAAGTTGGGTTACATCTTTGCTTCTGGCCAAAGGTACTATTAATGACATCCTTATTCTTGGATCTTGAGCATCTGACAATACTGTATTAATTGAATTTATATGATCTGTTAAATCTATTCCCTTCATGCGATATAGATAGTTTGCCGCCATTACTCTGGCCTCCACTGGATTTTTTTCATCCTTTAGCAGGTCAACTATTTTCTGCGTACCACTAGAAGTTGTAATTCCTCTTAACCCGAATTGATATAGACCTCTTGATAGTCCCAAAAGTAATTTGTCATCTTGGTGAGTATAAGACGATACACTTGCTAATAGATCAAGGGTTTTTTCCGTTCCAACTTTTCCTACTGCCTCTAATATCGCCATCCTTATCGCAGAGTTAGCATCTGCTGTATCCTGCTTTGCAAAAGCATCAATTAGCAGACTTTCTGCCATTGGCGAACCGCTTTGTCCCAACGCATATGCGGCATTCTCTCTGATATAATTAGATGGATCGCTGACCAACAATCCAGATAAATCCTCCAATACCGAAGTATCCTTTATAGATCCAAACGATTCTACTGCCAAGAACCTTTTTTCGTAATTAGAATCTTTAAGATACGTAGCCAATAAATCAGCTCTTCTTTTATCCCTAAGATCTACTATGGCCTGAAGTTCGGCGTTACCCCAATCTATATTTGGAGCACCCAACTTTTCAGATTCAGGTGGAACACAAGAGTAGATGCTCAAAAATATAAGAAATAGCAAAATTTTCTTCATATCAAGTATTGTAATGGTGCTTCTGACCAGCTTAGAAGAGACAAATATAAGTCGATATACCTCGGCTATTCTATATCGAAAATAGAATATGATCTATTATTTCTTTTTGCCTCGACAAAAGCTTTTGAACAATCCCTGATGGTGGATTGGATGCTATGATATTGCATAGATATTAACTCTTTGGATAATTGATTGTCATACTCAAGATGAAGATTAGAAATCCTGAGCGCCTCAGGATATACCCTCTGGTCAAAATGAAACCAGGCATTAAGTCTTGAGTAAATCTTGGCTAACAAAAATGAGACACCAGTTAAAGGTTTAGTGGGTCCAGTCACATCGATCATTTGAGCAATAGAATGAGATAACTCCTCTATCGAAATATTGCCAGCTGAACAGACAACTTTCTTCCCATCGCCATCACTATGCTGTACTAATTTAACAATACATCGAGCCAGATCTCTGACGTCCACAAGTCCATTACTCCCCATGGGATAGTAACTTATTCCTTTGGCGATCTCAGCTGTTATAGAAGTATAGGCTTCGGTATACCCTGCTCCCATCACCATAGGTGGAGCTACGATCGCCACATTCAACCCCTCAGCTTTACCTCTCCAAACTTCTTGTTCACCCAGATATTTGCTCAAGGCATAATTTGATTTGATAGGTCCATCACTCCATTGAGTTTCTTCGCCAATCTTTTTATTTGGATGGTATCCCATTGCAATTGTAGAGCTTACATAGATCAGTTTTTTGATTGAATGAGAGAGGCAAGAATTTACAACATTGGCCGTTCCATCCACATTGACAGCAAAAATTCGATTCTTATCTTTAGGCTTCATAGAGATCAATGCCGCAGCATGAATAACTATATCATGTCCCTCAATAGCTTCATCCAGACCTATTACATCTTCGATATCACAATCTATCCAATTAATCGAAGCAGATATATCCTTGACTAAACTTAAGTCTGATTGTGCTCTTTTTATAGCAGTGATAGAAAGACTGTCCTCCCTAACCAATGTTCTCAAAACATATGCTCCAATAAAACCAGTACCTCCTGTTATGAAAACTTTCAATTAAATCATTTGAATTCAAAAAAGAAACAATCTTTCTCTTAATGAGATCACAAAAAGATGAATTATTTAAGGTAAATATAGTGCACCTCCTATTGTTTCTTTTGATGCCCCTGTGACTGAAGGTATATTATTAGCTACTTTTTGAGCCCTAAGAAAACCCATAAGACACATCAAGATAGCTTCTTTCATGTCTACAATTTCTTTTTTGGGTTTATGAATAGCCACGTCTACACTTGTATATTCATCAATCAATTGCATCAAAAAATCATTATGAGCTCCTCCTCCTGTTATGAAAATAGAATTTTTGGCTCCCGCTAATCGATTAACCCTGATATGTTCGGCTATGGTTTGAGCCATAAATTCAGTTGAAGTCCTTAATGCATCTCTTACCGATATCTCCAAATCTTCAATTTTCTTGTAAAATCTTTTTTTGATCCAGTTATTATCCAATGATTTGGGGCCTTGTATTTTAAAATATTTCATGTTATTCCATTGACTCAATAGTCTATCATTTACTTTACCCATTCTGGCATTATAGCCTTCAGGATCATAGACTAATCCTAACTCATTGGCCAATCTATTGAGTACTTGATTGCATGGACATACATCGTAAGCCAATATTTTATCTCCTTCATGAATACTGATATTAGCAATCCCTCCAAGATTTAGAAAAAATCTATGTTCAGCAAATAAGTATTTTTCTGCTATTGGTGCAATCGGTGCTCCCTGTCCACCCAAAGCTATATCGTTCATTCTGAAATCACATATAGTTGGGATACCAGATATTGCGGCTATGGTTCCGCCATTTCCAACCTGAAGGCTATAGCCCTCCTGTGGATGATGCAATACCGTATGTCCGTGCGATGAGATATAATCAATTGGCGTCAATACATTTTGACCTATTTCAGCCACACAAGATGCCGTAAATTTAGCAATCATATTGTCAACTGTGAGTATCTCATCGATTGAGGCCTCTCGGATGTTTTTAAGCCTACCTTTCAACTCATTTGAAAAAGGGAAAGTATGGTACTTAATTAATTCCCAATTCAGCTTTTCGGATGTTTTGTTAAATTGACAAATAGCTATGTCAAGACCATCTAAAGAACTTCCACTCATAGTCCCCGCTATTATCATATATCTCTATTTATAGCAATAAAAAAACTGGCGTTTAAGTAAGTTAATCAATAATTAATAATTTTTGCAGAAACTTTTGAACCTATTTGAGTTTCCAAAGTTTATTTGTCATAATTTTGTTTTGTGGACACCACTCAGATTGAAAATATTCAGAACGCCGCCATGGCACAATTTATGTCACTTGGGATTAGATCAGTATCCATGGACGATATTTCTTCTGGTCTGGGCATATCCAAAAAGACATTATACAAGTACTTTTCCAATAAGAATCAGCTTGTAGATGTATGTATCACCAACTTCATCGAGCAAGAGAAAAAATTAATGGATCATCTCAAAGTACAATCAATTGATGCTTTAGACGAGATGAGGCAATTGGCCCATCATATAATTTCCATATTCAGGACCACCAAGCCAATATTGCTGAATGACTTGCAGAAATACTACAAAGAGGTATGGCAGAAGGTCAAGAATATGCAGACGGTCTACATCAAAAATCAGATGTCTCTCAATATCGAAAGAGGCAAAAGGGAGGGATTCTATCGCCCAGATATCGATTCCGATATTATATCCAATTTATATGTTGAGAAAGCTTGGATAATCTCTGATTATATGAACCAATATCACGGAGAAAAATTAGAAAAAATATTTGAACAGCATTTCTTATATCATCTCTATGGGATACTATCAGAAAAAGGAATCAATCATTTTAAAAAAATAGAGCTATTCAAGAATTGACAAGAATGAAACAAATGGTTTTAAGGGTATTACTTTTCATGCTTATGAGTTCAGGTTATTTTTACGGTCAAGAGACTTTTTCGTTAGGAGAGGCGATCTCTTATGCACTCGACCATCATCCAACTCTCAGAGTCGCTAAGCTTGATAGCGACAATGCCGTATGGGAATATAAGGAAGCTAAGGCTTACGGAATGCCAAAGTTAAATGGCAACCTAAACTATACTTACTTTTATCAGGTCCCGGCCAGTCCTGTTCAAGACTTTATCTCACCTGCTATATATGGTGTATTAATACAAGAACAGGTTACCACCGAAACTGGTACAGTCTCTCCTGCAGACCTACCCGAATTACAAACGTTCAACTTTACATTTCAGCAAAAGAATAATTTCAGTCTAGGGTTAAATGGGGAGGTTCTTTTATTCGATGGCAATTATCTCAAAGGGCTCAAAGCAGCTAAGCTTTTTATCAACCTTGCAGAAAAGCAAATTGAATTGACACAACAAGATATAATCCAGAATGTAGCTCGGGCGTACCAAAATGTGCTAATAGCAGAAAAAAATATAGAAATCATAGAAAATAATATTAGCACCATAGTAAAGTCCTTGGATGAAGCAAAAATTGTTTACGAGAATGGATTCATAGAAGAATTAGATGTAGATAGACTTGAGCTTTCGAAACAAAATCTTGAATTCGAAAAAAAGAAAATTGAAGAAATCATCGATGTCAGCCATGGGGTACTCAAGTATCAGATGGCGTACCCAAAGGATCAACAAATCGCTCTATCAGAGGATCTCGAAACTGTTGTCAATATCATGACATTGGACTATGAACAGTCTGATTCGATAGACTATAAAAATAGAGCAGAATACCGACTTCTTATTGATGCTATCGAATTGGACGAGGCAGATCTTGTAAGAATAAAACAAGGCTACTATCCTTCGGTCACAGGAAAATTTGGTTATGGTCAAACTCTCCAAAGAAACAATCTGTTTGATGGAAATGAAACTGGATTCTTAGGAAACGGATCTGTGGGAATAAGCGCACGAATACCTATTTATGATGGTGGATTTACTAAATCAAAAATTGAACAGAAAAAAATTGAAATCGAAAAGAGAAATATTGAGCTCTCAGAATTCCAACGGGCAATGACCTTACAGATCATGAACGCCGAAACTCAATATAACAATGCAAAAAGAAGCCTCGAAAATGCAAATAGAAGCCTCGAACTCAATGAAAAGATATTCAAAAAAACACGTATAAAATATGCTGAGGGAGTAGGCAGCAGTGTTGAGGTTACTCAAGCGGAAGCCTCGTTATATCAAGCTCAAGCTACTTATATCAACGCACTATACGATGTATTGAGCTCAAAAACAGAACTGGATATAGCAACAGGAGAGATTTCCAAAAACTTTACTAAATAAAATATACTTGATCAAAGTCATCGAGATGAAAAAAATAATCAATTTAATAATTATCACCGCAAGCATTATCACATGGCAATCATGTGATAATGAAAAAGCCGAAAGCCCAATAACGCTTGAAGATAAGCAAGCGGTTTTAGCTGAAAAAAAACAACAACTAAAATCACTCCAAGAGGAGATCGAGCTCTTACAAGATGACATCATCAGTCTAAGTCCCGAACTTCAAGAAAAGTCAAAACTTGTTGATACAATGATCATCGTTAATAGTGATTTCAAACGTTATATTGAAATACAAGGCTCCGTAATCGCAGATGACGTTGTCAATGTGGTGAGTGAAATACCAGGGAGGATTAATTATCTCAAAGTTAGAGAAGGAGACCCTATACGTAAAGGGCAAGTAATCGCTACCGTTGACATGGAATCTGTCGAGCTCCAGATTGCTGAGATCCAGACTGCTTTATCTCTTGCTAGTGATGTATATGACAGGCAAAAAAGACTATGGGATCAAAATATAGGAAGTGAAGTACAATTTCTCCAAGCAAAAAATAATAAGGAGAGGTTAGAAAAGTCATTAGAATCAGCTCAGTTCCAATTGACAAAATCTAAAATCTATGCGCCTATATCAGGTGTTGTAGACCGAGAGATATTAAAATTGGGAGAGATTGCCTCGCCAGGTATGCCTATCGTCAGTCTCATCAATACACGAAAGGTAAAAGTGAATACTGACCTCCCAGAACGCTTTCTGAAAATCATCAGAAAAGGAGATAGAGTAAATCTATATTTCCCAAGTATAGATTTGGAAATGACAGGAAGAGTTAGTCTTATGGGTAGATCAATAGATCCAACTAATAGGACTCTTAATGTTGAGATAACACCAGCTAAATACTCCGAGCTATTGAAACCAAACTTATTGGCAGAAATCAAAATTTTGGAAAAACAAGAAGATAATGTTGTTACCATACCAGTAGAATATGTATTGCAATTAGTGAATGGCCAAGAATTCGTGTATCTCGCAGACATACAAGATGATCGCATAAGAGCCAAACGTCAGTTGGTAGAGACAGGTGATGCATCAGGTAACGACATAATAATAACTTCTGGATTAGAACCAGGAACTACTATAGTGAGTAAAGGTTCGAGAAACATAAGTGAAGGAGATCTTCTCAAATTTGATTAATAGATATCTATGAGCAAGGAGAATAAAAAATCAAGAACCTTTGGACTGAGTTCTTTCGCTGTAGATAATGGCACCAGTATTTTCATCCTCATATTGATGATTTTTATTTTTGGATTTAGGGCTTATCAAGATATGCCTAAAGAGTCCTATCCAGATGCCAGTTTTCCTACCGTGTATATCAATACTCCCTACTTTGGCAATTCAGCAGAAGAGATAGAAAATCTTATAGCTCGACCCATTGAAAATGAAATAAATACGATAAGTGGAGTTAAGCGGATGAACTCCACGTCAATTCAAGACTTTTCAGTGATATTAGTCGAGTTTGACCCAGATCAAGACCAAGATATAGTAGTCAGAAAAGTAAAAGACGCTGTAGACAAGGCTAAATCAGAATTGCCAACTGACTTAGACCAAGATCCACTCGTACAAGAAGTTAACTTCTCTGAACTCCCTATCATGACCATTAATATCTCTGGAGAGTATGGTATGGACGAACTGAGAACCATAGGAGAATATCTCCAAGATAAGATAGAAAGCATGTCCCAGATCAACAGGGTCGATCTCAAGGGTGCCTTGGATAGAGAAGTAAAAGTGGATATAGATCTTATCAAGATGCAGTCGCTGCAAGTTTCCTTTATGGATGTAGAGGCTGCAATAGCGCAAGAGAACATGTCCATGTCAGCGGGAGAGTTAGTGACTAATGATTTCAGAAGATCGATTAGAATCATTGGAGAATTTGAGACAACAGATGAAATTCAGGAGGTTATAGTCAAATCAGAAAATTTAAGACCTATTTACCTCAAAGACTTTGCAACCGTAGAGTATGGGTTTGAAGAAAGATCGAGTTATGCTCGTTCCAATAGCCTACCTGTTATATCACTTGATATCATAAAGAGAAAAGGTGGAAATATCATAGATGTAGCAGAAGAAATTAAGGTACTATTAGAGAATGAAAAAACCAATCTACCACCAGATATTAATCTGGCATTATTCAATGACACGTCTAAGTACATAGAGGAATCAATCGCAACACTTGAAAATAGTATTATATCAGGGGTAATACTGGTAGTTCTCGTTCTTTTATTTTTCTTAGGTTTCAGAAATGCACTTTTTGTTGGTATGTCCATACCATTGAGTATGTTGATGGGCATATTATTCTTGCATATTACTGGTAATTCTATGAATATCATTGTACTCTTTGCATTGATATTAGCCCTTGGGCTATTGGTAGATAATGCCATTGTGGTAGTGGAAAATATATATCGCTACATGCAAGATGGTTATAGCTCCTATGAGGCAGCCAAGTATGGTGCTGGAGAAGTAGCAATGCCTATTATTGCTTCGACAGCGACTACCTTAGCGGCATTTATCCCTCTGGCTATGTGGCCAGGAATCATGGGAGAGTTTATGCGCTTCTTTCCTGTAACATTGATCGCGGTCTTGACTTCTTCACTTTTCGTGGCACTTGTTATCAATCCTGTACTCACATCAAGATTGATGAAAGTTCAGCAAGATAATCACGAAGATCAAGACATACCTCGTCGTATGAGAAATGTATTAATAGGGACAGCCATACTTATACTTCTTGCTATAGGATCACATATTGGTGACATACTTTGGCTACGTAACATACTAAGTATCACCGCTATCATGTCAATAGTTTCATTCTTTTTATTTAGGCCAGCTACAGCATTTTTTCAACACACTGGACTACCGTTTTTAGAAAAGATCTATGATAGGTTTATCAATTTTGTATTAAGTGGCGTGGGACCTTACATAACATTTTTTGGTACGTTCTTACTTTTGATCGGTGCCATTCAACTATTCAATCGATTCACTCCAGATATTGAATATTTTCCTACAAGTGATCCAGCTTATGTAAATGTATTTGTAGACTTACCTCTCGGATCTGATATCGAAGCGACTAATCATATCGTTAAGTCAATAGAATCGGATATGATTGATGCTCTGGAGCCATTTGACTTTATTGTAGAAGAAGTATTGACTCAAATAGGAGAAGAAACTTCCGATCCTCAATCTCCTCCAGAACCAGGTATAACACCTCACAAAGCGAGGATCACTGCCTCTTTTTTAGCTTACAAAGACCGTGACGGCATGTCCTCGATGGACGCTATGAAAGCCATAAGAGATGGGATCCAAGAATATCCAGGTGCCAATATCGTAGTCGCTCAGAATGTTGATGGACCGCCAGTAGGCCTTCCTATCAATATTGAAGTAACTGGAGAAGATCTTGATCAGCTCTCTGACTTAACGGAAGAAATGGTTACTTATCTCAATAGTAAGAGAATACCTGGTATAGAGGGATTAAAAAGAGATGTAATTCTTGCCAAGCCTGAACTTGAGGTGACAATTGATCGAGAAGCAGCACGTAGATATGGACTTTCGACTGCCCAAATAGCCAGCGCAATAAGAACTTCTGTCTATGGAAAAGAGGTATCAAAATTCAAAGTTGGTGAAGATGAATACCCGATAATGATACGTCTTAATGAAGACTATAGATACAATACCAGCGCTCTAATGAATCAAAAAATAACTTTCAGAAGTCAAGCGACAGGTAGAATTGTTCAAGTTCCTATAAGTAGTGTAACCGATTATAATTACCAGACTTCATATAATGCTGTCAAAAGAAAAGACCAAAAAAGAATAATCACTATATATTCAAATGTCTTAAAAGGATATAATGCTAACGATATTGTAGATGAATTAAAATATGCAATGACCAGCTATGAAATTCCAGAGGGAGTATCATTTGAATTTACTGGAGAACAAGAACAACAAGGAGAAGATATGGCCTTCTTGATGAATGCTTTTGTGTTAGCCTTGTTCACAATTTTCATCATTCTTGTCGCCCAATTTAATTCAGTTTACAGTCCATTTATTATCATTATAACAGTTGTATTCAGTACCATAGGTGTTTTACTTGGCTATGTCGTCACAGGTAAAACATTGGGAGTGATTTTTACGGGCGTTGGTATAATATCTCTTGCTGGCATAGTTGTCAACAACGCCATAGTATTAATAGACTATATAAATCTATTAGTACAAAAGCGTAGAGAAGAACTTGGTCTGTCTAATATGTTAGATATGGACAAGGATGATGTAAAACAAGCCGTTATAAAAGGAGGTGCAACCAGACTCAGGCCTGTGTTATTGACCGCCATTACTACGGTATTAGGGTTGATTCCATTAGCCATAGAGTTCAACATCAATTTTTTTACCATTATAACCGATCTTGATCCTAAAATTTATTTTGGAGGGGACACAACTGCCATGTGGGGTTCATTAGCATGGACTGTGATTTATGGATTAGTGTTCTCCACATTTTTGACTTTAGTAGTTGTTCCAGCTATGTATTGGGTAGCTTATAGATTAAAATATAGAACCGAAGGGTACTTTTATTTCAAAAAACAGAAAAACATTGAACAAGGATAAAGACGATATAAGATCATTAAGATCGTCCTACGAACAAGGGTCACTCAACGTAGATGAAGTATCAGATAATCCCTTTGTTCAATTCAATCGATGGTTCAACTTTGCTATTGATCAAGAGATCTATGAGGCCAATGCTATGACACTCGCTACCTGTGGATCAGATGGACAGCCATCTGCGAGAACAGTACTATTAAAAGAAATTGAAGTAGATGGGTTTCTATTCTATTCCAATTATCTTAGTAAAAAAGGACTTCAACTTAAAGAAAACAATAAGGCATCACTTTTATTCTTTTGGAAAGAACTGGAAAGACAAATTAGAATAGAGGGAATAGTAGAAAAAATTACTCCAGCGCATTCTGAGGACTATTTTCATTCAAGGCCAAGGGGCAGTCAAATTGGTGCTTGGGTAAGCCCTCAAAGTCAGCAGATCACACGATCAGAATTAGACAACAGAAAAACTGAATTTGAAAATAAATTTGCAGATCAAAAGAGTATACCTATACCAGATTATTGGGGAGGATATAAACTAAAACCTCATTATTTTGAATTTTGGCAAGGCCGTAAGAATCGTCTTCATGATAGGATATCCTACTCACCTATAGATCCAGACAAGTGGCAGATTAAGAGGATAGCTCCATAATTGTGGATTGTTCAAGATAGAGATGTTTTATAATAGTCACGCCACCCTAAAAAATTAACAATCTCTTCAACTATTATTTAATTTTTTACTCTATCTATGGATTACAAATATTAGAAAACTAATATTATTCATAGAGAAGTATACACGCATACTTCTTTCAATTATTACTAAAATGAAGAAATTATTTGATTTAGATTTCTCTCACTTTAAGGGTGATCTATTCGGGGGTATAACAGCAGGAATCGTTGCTCTTCCATTGGCTTTAGCTTTTGGAGTCCAATCAGGACTTGGCCCAAGTGCAGGATTATATGGAGCGATGTTTATAGCATTTTTTGCTGCTCTTTTTGGTGGCACCAATACTCAGATTTCTGGTCCTACTGCGCCAATGACTGCTGTGAGCATGCTCATCGTAGCGGGTATGGTGGCAGCCAATGATGGGGATGTTGCTAAAGCATTACCTTCTATCCTCGTAGTATTTTTATTAGCCGGATTGATTCAGATAGGCCTTGGAGTTGCGGGCATTGGAAAATACATTAAATACATCCCTTACCCCGTTGTTTCAGGATTTATGACCGCTATAGGTGTGATCATATTAGTGACTCAAATTCTTCCTGCAATAGGTTATTATCCTAAGGAGGATATAGAATACGTCAATCAGTTCAAACCTCAAGCAAAAGAAGTAATCTTAGAAAATATATTAAAAGAAGAAGCTGGGGAAGAAATATTGTTAATAAGACACTTTGAAGAGACGATTAAAAGAGCACCTGAAATTTCTACAATAGCAATCGAAAAAGAATCAAAAACATTAGCCGGTGCAGCTACAAGTGGAGTAATTGGGGCACTTAAAATATTGCCAAGGGCGATTCAAAATATCAAATGGTTAGAACTACTAATTGCATTATCGACCATCATTATAATTTATGGATTTAAGCGCATTACCACAGCTGTTCCGAGCACATTAGTAGCCCTATTTTTAGTAAGTGTAGTGTGTGTTATAGCCAAAGTAGATTACTACCCAATCGAAGAGATACCCAGTGGTTTCCCACTCCCTCAATTGAGTATGTTTTCTGATATGACCTTCTCAAGTATACAACCTTATATAGTAACCGCATTTTTATTGAGTCTATTAGGTGCTATAGACTCACTGCTAACCTCTATAGTCGCAGATAATATGACCAAAACAAAGCATAAACCCAATAAAGAACTTATTGGACAAGGTATTGGTAATTCTATTGCCGCGATCTTTGGTGGCCTACCAGGAGCGGGAGCCACAATACGAACAGTTGTCAATATTAATGCTGGTGGGAAAACACGAATCTCTGGAATGATCGCTGGTATACTCTTATTAGTGGTTCTATTATTATTAGGCCCGATAGCCTCTAAAATTCCAGCAGCCGTATTGGCAGGTATTTTGATCACGGTGGGTATCGGCGTCATGGACTATAAGGGAATAAAGGCTATACCTCATATGCCAAAGGAAGAAGTAGCAATTATGCTTACCGTATTAGTGATCGCCTCATTCTACGATCTAATAGCCGCTGTAGGAATAGGGCTTGTTATAGCTTCTTTAATATTTATGAAAAAAATAGGAGATCTCACTGCAAAAGAATCAGATGTCAAATCATTAATAGAAGAAGTAGAATGGGATGATGAAAAACGTTTTCCCAAAAATCTTAAAGAAGAGGTCTTTATTAAACATATCGAAGGTCCGTTATTTTTTGGCTCAACAAGCGACTTTCAACAAATAGCAATGCAAATACCAGAAACTGCATCAAACGTTGTAATTAGAATGGATAGAGTCCCATATATGGATCAGTCTGGCTTATATGCCATGGAAGATATATTAGTTGACTTAGCAGCGGCTGGAACAAAAATTCTTCTTTGTAAACTTCGAGAACAACCGAGATATATGATGGAAAAAATTGATATAATTCCAGATCTGATCCCTAAAGATCAAATTTTTGACAATTTTGATGATTGTCTCAATTGGATCAAAGAAAATGTCAAAGACGAATATCCTAAGGATTAGTCAATCAAAATCAAAAAAGGGTCGATATCATTAGATACCGACCCTAAACTATATTAATTCAAGACTATCAGTTAAAATCCATATACCGCTGCTAACATAAACGATGATAATCCTTCTACTTCATCAGCACTGAATGAATCAACTCTAAACTCAGGGATAATAGTAAGGTTGCCGATAGTATAACCTGCACTTACAGTGAAATCTACCACACTACTCTCTCCAAGTGATCCTACGATCCCTCCTGTTTTATCTTTGAAGTACTCGACTCTCGCCCCTAATTTAAGTGCATCGGAAGTGGCCAACTGCAGATAACCCGCAAATCCTGTAAAAGCATCGCTAGCATCTGTAGCATTAACTCCTATATAGACTGCGTCGGTCACATTTACTCCTGCAGTTAAATCTATCTGAAAGAAACCATCTGTGAATAAAGTATTCAACCATGCTCCACCCTTATCAAATTCATATCCTAATTGTGCACCACCATAGTAATCCGATCCATCTGGCTGAAATTCCGTCGCATCCGTTTCATTAAATACACCTAACATTAGTGATAATCCACCACCTAATGATATATCCGTTTTTAATCCAGTATGACTGAATGGACCATATGAAAACATATAAGACGTGCTGTAATTAAAATTACCTGTTGGTGAGATTACCTCATATCCTAAAAACGTATTGAAGTTACCGAGTGTAAAAGTTACATTATCCGAAACATTCCAATAGGCATATAACTGGTTTACAATATTTGAACTTCCTACAGACCCAAATACAGCTTCTTCTCCTCTTGGTCCAAATACTAAATCTCCAACGAAACCCACATTATTTGCTTCATGCTCTGCAATAAGGTTTACCATACCTAAGGCGAAACCATTTTTGTTAGCGAATGAAGTTGCTGGTGCATCTCCTGTGCTTCTAAAATATGCGTCAACTGACCCACTTAATGAAAGTCCGCTCTCTTCAGCTACCTCCTCTTGAGCATAAATAGCTATAGTAATAAATGCTAAAACAAATGATAGTAAAATCTTTTTCATGATCTTCAATTTTAATTTTGTAGAATGTTCTTTTTAAAAAATAGAGTATGGGAAGCCTTATGAAAAATTTTCATTTTTCAGATTATTAATTACATTTGTTCCAGTTGTATGAAAAATCTGGGACAATGCTTCCCAAAAAAATGTGTTTGATAAACTAACTTTAAAAAAGCTCCCCGCTCATCGAGGAGCTTTTTTGTTATTCTGATCTCATCGATTGGTTCAATTAGTTGTAGGCTCTTAACTCATGTTCTGCCATATCCAAGCCTCTTTCTTCTTCCTCAGCCGATACTCTTATTCCCATTGTAACTTTCAATATGTAGAACAAGATGAATGATACGATGAAAGTAAAAGCACCAATTGCCACGATCCCAGTTAACTGAGCTGTAAACGAACCACAATCATCACAATCTCCGAATAATGCTACAGCCAATGTACCCCAGATACCACAAACTAAGTGAACAGAAGTGGCACCCACAGGATCGTCCAATTTCGCTTTATCAAATGCTGTTACTGATAATGGAATAATAATACCAGCAATAAAACCTATGATGATTGAATCTGTGATTGACATAATATCAGCTCCTGCTGTGATACCTACTAAACCTCCTAAGAAACCATTCAGCACCATAGAAAGGTCATGCGACTTAGTCATGATATAACTACACACGAATGCACCAATTCCACCTGCGGCAGCTGCTAAAGAGGTGGTTGTAAATACTAATGATACTAACTCAGGGTCAGCACTTAATACTGAACCACCATTAAATCCAAACCATCCAAACCATAGTAAGAATACTCCAATAGCCGCTAAAGGCATACTATGTCCTTGTATAGGTCTTATTCCTTTTGCGGTATACTTACCCAATCTTGGGCCCAACAATATGATACCAGCCAAAGCAGCCCAACCGCCAACTGAGTGTACTAATGTAGATCCTGCGAAATCGTAGAAGCCCATAGCATCTAACCATCCGCCTCCCCACTTCCAACTACCAGTAATTGGATAACTTAGAGCTACGAAAATCGTAGAAAAAATAAGGAATGGAATTAACTTAATTCTTTCAGCAACTGCTCCAGAAACTATAGTAGCACCGGTAGCTGCAAACATAGCTTGGAAAATAAAATCTGACCAATACGTGTAATCCGCATACGCAGCTGTCATATCATCTGGACCTGGACTCAGTCCAAAACCTGCAAATGCAAAAAATCCTGAACTATCCTCTGCAAAACCAGGATACATCAAGTTGAATCCACATAAGCAGTATGTCAATAATCCAATACATATAATCATGGCATTCTTAAATAGAATGTTCACTACATTCTTCTTTCTTACAAATCCTGCCTCTAAAGCAGAGAATCCTAAGTGCATGATAAAAACTAAGGCAGCAGCGATTAATATCCAAAGGTTATTCACTGTGAACTGCGCAAAATCAGCACTGGTTTGAGCAGCAGTAGCTGCCTCAAGGGCTTTATCGACATTAGCTTGAGCTGCTGCAGCTGCAGCTAATGCTTGATCTACTGTCTCTTGAGCAGTAGGAGTTATCGTTGATTGTAAATATGCTAATAACATTATATTCTAATTTTCAGGTGATGAACTAAAGTGCGTCGTTTCCGCTTTCTCCAGTTCTGATTCTAATAAATTGTTCTACAGGTGTCACTATGATTTTTCCATCACCGATATTTCCTGTTCTTCCTTCAGCCATAATCGCTCCGACTACGTCTTCAACTTTTTCGGAGGGAACAATAATTTCTAATTTCATCCTTGGGATATCTCCAGAATCATACACTGCTCCACGGTACGTCACAGTATCGCCTTTCTGCTTACCATGACCGTTTACTTCTAAGTAGGTGAAGAAGTTGATCCCAATCTTTTCGAGTGCTTCTTTGATATCCTCGAATTTCGAGAATCGCACGATAGCTTCTATTTTTTTCATATTTAAGAATTGAAAGGGTTTGTCTATTATTTAATTTCGATCGCAATTTTACTGTATCATTGTACTTCTCAATAATTGTATTCGTTAATAAATGTTATCCTTAAGGAATAGTAACAAAAATGTAACTGGCTGATTATCAGAATTTTAAATCCTATATCTTTGTTATGCCGATATCCAATTCACAATACCTTTTTAAGCTTGTTAAATCACTAACTAAAGCGGATAAGAGAAATTTTAAGCTCTACGCTAAAAGGGTGCAGAGTGACGATAATCTAAAATTTATCCAACTTTTTGATGTACTCGATAAAATGCCATCTCTTGATGAAGCTAAAATTATTGAGAAAATGGACGGTATAGAAAAAGGTCAATTATCTAACCTTAAAAGACATCTATACAAACAGTTATTGACAAGTCTTCGATTAATTAATATCGGTCGGATCAAATCGATAGAAGTAAGGGAGCACATTGACTTTGCAAATGTCTTATATTCTAAGGGGCTATTTCATCAAAGTTTAAAGCTATTACAAAGAGCTAAAACCATGGCAGTAAAAGCCGAATTGGAGATGGAAGTGCTTCAAATAATTGAATTTCAAAAGTTAATTGAATCACGACACATTACAAATTCTGGCCCTGTAAAAAATGCAGCTATTGTAGCTGAAGCTCAAGAGCGACTCGAAAAAGTACAATCAGCTACTATCCTCTCTAATTTAAGAGTAAGATTACATAGTTATTATATCAAAAATAGTCATGTAAAAAGTGAGAAAGAGGAAGCAGAAATTATAGACTTCTTGTCCAACAATCTACCTAACATCAATGAAGAGAATTTAGGTGATTTCGAAAAAATATATTTTAACCAATGTATGGTTTGGTACTATTACATTCTTTTGGACTTTGACGAGTGCCTGAAATTTGCCAAAAGATGGGTGAAAATTTTTGACGACAAGCCAGAGTTAAAGTTTGTCGACACAGACCTCTACATGAGAGGGTATCACTATGTATTGACAGCGGCCTATAATCAAAAGAATATCACTGAGTTGCAAAATTCTTATAATGAATTACAATCTTTTAGAAAAAACAACTACGCCAAATTCAATGAGAATTCTAAAATATTTTCCTTTTTATATACTCATTGGGCTCGGCTTAATATTCATTTTATAAATGGCACCTTCAATCAAGGGGTGAAAGATGTGCCTAATACCTTGAAAAGAATCAAGCGTTGGAAAAATACTATTGCCCCTCATAGAATAATGCTCTTTTACTATAAAATAGCTTGGATGTATCTCGGCAATAATGAGCCTGGCAAAGCCGTCAATTATGTCAATAAAATCATCAATGCTACTCATAATGACTTTAGAGAAGATATACAGACCTATAGTAGACTATTATTTTTAATGGCGCATTATGATCTGGATAATATTGATCTAATGCCCTATCTGGTCAATACTGTAGAATCATTCTACAAAAAAATCAAGACTAAAAATCAACTACAAACCAGCACTCTTCAATTTTTTAAAAAAATTAGTTCTGTGAGCATCTCCGACAGGACTGCCGTATTAGTGCAATTTGAAGATGAATTAAAACGACTTGAGAAAGATCCATTTGAAAAAAGAGCCTTCCTATACTTAGATATACCTAATTGGATAAGTTCTAAAATTACCAAGCAACCTTTAGCTGGATTAATAGAATAAAACCCCACATGATGATAGGCTCACAGTCTGAATAAAAGTCTTAATCGATCAAAATAATTACAGACCCTATTTATCATATCTTGATTGGGCCATAAAAAAAGGCTATCCAATGGATAGCCTTTGAAAATATATATGGATATATTTCTATTAGTCTCTTCCCATAAATTGTAGTAGAAAGTACAAGAACATCGCCAATGCTGATAATGCACTCGCTACATAGGTCATTGCTGCCCACCAAAGAGCGTCTTTTGCACCATCATATTCTTGCCCTCTTGTAGTACCTGTGTTATCTAACCAAACCAAGGCTCTCTTACTTGCATCAAATTCTACAGGTAACGTGATAAGTGCAAATAGAGCGGTCATTCCGAATGTGATAACTAATGCCAACATAAATATTTGACCAAGCCCCATCATACTTCCCCCAACACCAAACATAAAGCCCATAAATAAAAATTGCTGAATTCTCGATGACGCTTGTACGGCAGGAACCAATGCCGACCGTACTTTCAGCATTTGATACGCTTCTGCATGTTGTACAGCATGACCGCACTCATGAGCAGCCACTGCAGCAGCAGCAATACTCCTTCCTCTATAAACATCAGGACTCAATGCGATCGTCTTTTTGAGAGGATTGTAATGGTCGGAAAGAAATCCACGACCTTCCACAATTTTCACATCATGTACTCCATAATGGTTCAACATTTCCTGAGCTACTTCAGCCCCAGATTGACCAGAACTAATTCCTATCTGGCTGTATTTTTTGAATTTAGATTTCAATCTCCCGCTGACTACCATACCGAGTACCGTAAATATGCCAACGATTATCATATAACCCATATCAATCATAGTCTGTATATAATTTTATTTTATTAAATCAAATCTTGTGTAAGAAGTCAAAACTTCAGGAATCTTTATCCCTTCAGGAGTTTGATTGTTCTCTAATAAAGAAGCAACAATTCGAGCTAATGCCAATGCACTGCCATTCAACGTATGCGCTAACCTCTTCTTTCCTTGCCCATCTTTATATCTTAACTTCAACCGATTAGATTGAAAAGTTTCGAAATTAGAAACCGAACTCACTTCGAGCCATTTCTTTTGAGCCGCAGAATATACTTCAAAATCATAAGTTAATGCTGAAGTAAATCCTAAGTCTCCACTACATAAACGCAAAATCCTATAGGGCAGTTCCAACTTCTTTAAAAGTCCTTCAACATGCGCTATCATTTCCATCAATACTTCATAGGACTTATCCGGATGCGCTATCTGCACAATCTCAATCTTATCAAACTGATGGACTCTGTTTAAACCTTTTACATCAGAGCCGTACGAACCTGCTTCTCTTCTGAAGCAAGGAGTATGTCCAGTCAATTTGATTGGAAAATCATTCTCACTTATTATGACATCTCTATAAATATTAGTCACAGGTACCTCAGCAGTTGGTATAAGATAGAGGTCATCTTTTTCCATGTAGTACATTTGACCTTCTTTATCTGGAAGTTGTCCTGTTGCCCTGGCTGTAGATTCATTTACCAATAATGGTGGTATAATTTCCTCATATCCCGCTGCGGCCGCCTCATCTAAGAAAAAACCTATTAAAGCTCTTTGTAATCGAGCACCTTGTCCTCGATACAATGGAAATCCTGAACCAGTTATTTTAGTACCTAACTCAAAATCAATTAAATTATATTTTCGTGCCAAATCCCAATGAGGTTGTGCAGATGCATCAAGTTGAGGGAGATCGCCACTCCAAGATTGATACACCTCATTATCGTCCTCAGAACTTCCCTTCGGGACACTTTCATGCGGCACATTGGGAATATTTAACAATTGACTTTCTATTTCTCTTTTTAAGTCTTTTTGTCTAGTCTCCAATTCTCCAGATGTAGCTTTGATATCAGCTACTTTCCGTTTGAGTGCATTGGCCTCATCCGCTTTCCCGCTCTTAAACAAGGATCCAATTTCTTTGGAAATAGAATTAATCTCACTTAGCAACTGATCAAGTTCAGTTTGAGTGCGTCTGCGCGCATCATCTAATTCTATAACCTTACCCACAATTTTCAACTGTTCATCGGACCATCCTCTTTTGACTAATCCTTTAATGACTCTTTCTTTCTCTACCTTGATTGCTTGTATTGTTAGCATATTCTATTTCTAATGAACTGTAAATGTCCAAAATATTTTAAAAAGGTATTTCATTTATCAATTATTAATGTACTTTTGCGTCAGATTAAATCCTGTTTATCTACTCTTCTTTAATCTATCATTCAAAAAATAGAAAAGTTGGTCCTTCTCAAGTAAACAGGAGCAAATATTTATGATATAATCTTTATTAAAAGTCTATTAATAAAAACTTTCCCCTTACAATCTTAATGTATGTATGATATTCTGCAATTAAATGAAATGCTGGTACCCGAATTGAGGGACATAGCAGAAAGTCTCAATATGAAATCTTATAAAAGATTGAGTAAAAAAGACCTTATCTATAGAATTCTTGATGAACAAGCGGTAAGTGATAAAGTGGTAACTAAACCGGAACCTAAGGCTGAAACTAAGGACTCAAAACCCAAAGAAAGAAAGAAGCCTCAGAGAAAAACTCCAGCAAAAAAAGAGGAAGTAACAAAAGAAGTTGTTAAGGAAACGGAAGAATCACCAAAATCCATAGCGGAAACTCCTGATACTCCTGAAGCTAAAGAAGACACTAAACAACCTCAAAGGGAGCAAAGAGAACAAAGAGAACAAAGACAAAATAGAGATCGTCGAAACAATCGTGATCAACGCCAGAATAAAGAACCTCGAGAACCGAAAAAAGAAAAGAAATTCAATGTGGAGTTGGAAGGTCTTGTTGAAGGCGGTGGAGTTTTAGAAATGATGCCTGATGGTTATGGTTTTTTACGTTCATCAGATTACAACTATTTAACTTCGCCAGATGATATTTATGTATCACCGTCCCAAGTTAAATTGTTTGGTCTAAAAACAGGTGACACCGTATTAGGAGCTATAAGACCACCTAAAGAGGGAGAAAAATACTTTGCACTGCTAAAGGTTTCAAGCATCAATGGATTAGAACCAAGCCAAATTAGAGATCGAATACCATTTGATTATTTGACACCTCTATTCCCTGAAGAGAAATTCAAATTAACCTCTCATCCTGCTGGTAAAGACTATGGCAATAGGATGATAGATTTGTTTACTCCTATTGGTAAAGGTCAGAGAGGTCTTATTGTGGCTCAACCAAAAACAGGTAAAACATTTTTATTAAAAGATATAGCGAATGCTATCGCAGACAACCATCCTGAGTGTTATCTGATAGTCCTCCTTGTTGACGAGCGTCCAGAAGAGGTAACCGACATGAAGAGAAGCGTCCGAGCAGAGGTAATATCATCAACATTTGATGAACCAGCAGATAATCATGTTAGAGTGGCTAACATAGCTATTGAGAAGGCCAAAAGATTAGTTGAATGCAGGCATGATGTAGTCATATTGCTGGATTCAATCACCAGATTAGCCAGAGCATATAATACAGTTGCTCCATCAAGCGGAAAAGTATTATCAGGAGGTGTTGAAGCTAATGCATTACAGAAGCCAAAGAAATTTTTTGGTGCTGCGAGGAATATCGAGAATGGTGGTTCATTAACTATTCTTGCTACAGCCCTTATAGATACTGGGTCAAGAATGGATGAAGTAATTTTCGAAGAATTTAAAGGTACCGGCAACATGGAACTTCAATTGGATAGATCTCTTGCTAATAAGCGATTATATCCATCTATCGACTTAACTAAATCCAGTACGAGAAGAGAAGATCTATTGCTCAACGAGATGACATTAAAGCGTATGCATATCTTGAGAAAGCATTTGGCAGACATGAAGCCTGATGAAGCTATGAACTTCTTAAGAAAACATATGATAGGAACTCAAAACAATGAAGAGTTCATGGCATCTATGAATGGATAAAAGATCTGTCAATAGATTTGATTTAATAATAAAAAGGGCTACTTTTGCAGCCCTTTTTACATTGAAAGGAAGATGTTAAAGAAAACTACGATTAACATCTCGAAGTAAAAATTCAAGATAATGAAAAGAACATATCAGCCGTCAAGAAGAAAAAGAGCTAATAAGCACGGATTCAGAAGCAGAATGAGTTCTAAAAATGGTAGAGCGGTATTAGCAAGTAGACGTGCGAAAGGTCGCCAAAAATTAACAGTTTCAGACGAAAGATCACATAAGTAATTTCTTAAGTGATATTTTTATCTTTCTATTGTACTCTAATCCTTAGATTAGTACAAAGTCAACAGTGAAAACTAACTCACTTAACAAATACGAAAGATTAAAGTCTAAAAAAATAATTGCAGAGCTTTTCAGAAATGGAAACTCTGTTTTTGTTTATCCTATCAAGTTAGTCTACCACTATAATCCTTATGAAGGATTCCCAATGTTGTTCTCGTGTTCTGTATCAAAGAGAAACTACAAAAAAGCCGTTGACAGAAATCAGATAAAACGTCACATTCGTGAAGCTTACAGAATAAACAAAGATGATCTCTTAAATTATACTACCCAACACAATATATACCTGTCCCTAATGTATATCTATGTAGGCAAGTCCATAGATGACACCACTAAACTTATGCAGAGTATCCCAAAAATTAATAGAATGTTATTAGAACAAATTCAAAAAGATAAGTTTATAGTTTAAGCAAATTAAGTAGCTTAGTACAATGACATTTGGCCAATTTCTTCTCTCACTTTCCTTATTGTTTTTTATAACCAATCCTTGTATCAGTCAGGTTTACCTCCAATTAGAAAAAGCTAATTCTACCAAGGTGATCAAATACGCTCCAGATTCCTATATAGAATTTAAAACTAAGAGATATGACGAGTACTGGCAAAATGGTAAGATTTACAAAATTCTCCCACAAGACAACGCTTTAGCATTTGGCGACCGAATAGTACATATTGACGATATAACCTATTTTAGATATTATAGAAAGTGGCCTCAAGCCATAGGCACTAATCTGGTTAGATTTGGGATATCCTGGTTTGCCTTTGCTGGTATTGTAGAAGCTACTAATGCCATTGGCGTCCTTGATTCACCCTATTCCTTTGGAGTAGATACAGCGATAATAGGGGGTACTGCAATAGTCTCTGGATACCTTACAAAAAAACTCTTTACCACCGTTACCAAAAAAATAAACAATAAAAATCGTCTAAGGATAATTGATCTACACTTTGGTTGATAATAGAAAATCGATACCCATGCGGTAACCGTTTAACCCTTTACCGATGATCGATGTAGCGGCATGAGCTGCAATATAAGAATGATGTCTAAAAGATTCTCTTTCGTGAATATTCGAAATATGGACCTCGACAACTGCAGTACTGATTGCTTTAACAGTATCACACAATGCAACAGATGTATGTGTATAACCCGCTGGATTAAACACAATTCCATAGTAAGAAAAACCAACCTCCTGTAACTTATCAATCAATTCTCCCTCATGATTAGACTGAAAATATTGTAAAGAAACTTGGGGGTATTCTTCTTGCAGCTCTTCAAAAAAATCTTCGAAAGATTGATGCCCATATATTTCTGGTTCACGTCTCCCTAATAGATTGAGATTTGGACCATTAAGAATTAGTATTCTTTTCATCGGATTCTAATTAGCCACATCAGATAAAAATTTAAGCCTAACTAATCGAATCTCTTCGAGTGTGATATCGTCTTCTTTGAGTTCATTGTAAGCTGCATCAATTGACTCGCTCTCGGCCTCATTAAAATAATCATAAATGTCCTCCATAACATCCTCATCCATATTATCCTCAAGATAGTAGTTGATATCTAATTTGGTCCCTGATAAGACTATCATATCCATCTCATCTAACAAATCATCCATCTTCAACTCTACGGATTGCGCTATATCCTCTAATGGAAGTTTACGATCTACTCCAAGTATTATGGATACTTTAGATTTGGATTTATTCGCCACCTGCTTAACGACGAAGTCACTTGGTTTTTCGATCTCATTTTCTTCGACATAATCTTTGATCAACTCGATAAAAGGACCACCATACTTAATTGCTTTTCCTTTACTTACACCAGAAATATTAGCCATATCATCAATAGAAGTAGGATAATACGTAGCCATATCTTGAAGCGATGGATCCATAAATAAAACCCATGGCATCACATCCAACT
Organism: Saprospiraceae bacterium; assembly: GCA_020629515.1. Taxonomy (GTDB): domain Bacteria; phylum Bacteroidota; class Bacteroidia; order Chitinophagales; family Saprospiraceae; genus GYS-P2D. The sequence goes on from JAHDDE010000003.1 coordinate 126,039, forward strand.
TTTTAGCCTCTTTAATACGAAGATCTTTCAGCATTTTCATCAGTAGATCGTCTAATGCCGCTCCTTTAGTAGAAGTGCTTGAGATAATCTGACTATTAGCTTCGTCAGAGTAATCATGGTTTAGGCTAATTTCAAAACCTGAGCCACCCTCTAAAAACTGTGCTCCTCTCTCTGTTACCTTGATCAAACCATATTGCTCGATATCTTTTCTGAGGTAATTAGCCAAGATGCCCTGACGAAGCAATGAATGCCAATATAGATTTCCTTTCTCTTTGCCAGCCCCAAATGATTTTTTAACATCATATCTGAAGTTTTTCATCTCTTGGGTCTTTCTTCCTATGATATATTCTACTAAAAATTTTATACCATAGTTCTCATTGAGCTCTTGGATTATAGATATGGCAGTTATTAAATCTTTACTTGCATCTTCGACCGGCTTAGGGTTACAACAGTTATCACACATCTTATTGCATCCATCTTTATCAAACAGCTCCCCGAAATAATGAAGTAAAAACTTTCGTCTACATTGCGTGGTTTCGGTGAATGCAATAACTTCATCCATTAACTGAACGCTCAATTCTCGTTCCGATAATGGCTTGTCTTTTAAAAATTTCTCGAGTTTTAAGATATCCTTATGGGCGTAAAAAGCAACACATTTCCCATCTAATCCATCCCGACCTGCTCGACCAGTTTCTTGATAGTAATTCTCGATACTTTTGGGTATATCATAGTGTATCACAAATCTAACATCAGGTTTATCTATACCCATCCCAAAAGCTATAGTAGCCACGATTACGTCAGCCTCCTCCATCAAAAAGTCATCCTGAACCTTGGATCGTGTCTTAGCATCTAATCCAGCGTGATATGGCACAGCTTTGATGCCATTGACGCTTAATACCTCCGCAAGTTCTTCTGTAGATTTTCGAGACTGCACATAGATTATTCCTGATTCTCCATCTAACTTTTTAATGATTTGCACAATCTCCTTGATGGTCTGATCTTTAGTAATCTTTGGTCTCACTTCATAAAAAAGATTATCACGATTAAATGACGAAACAAACGGTACCACGTCGGACATGTTCAGATTCTTCATTATGTCAGACTTAACCTTTGGAGTGGCTGTAGCAGTCAATGCCATGATAGGAATATTGCTACCAATTCCTTCTATCATCTGACGAATTTTACGGTATTCTGGTCTAAAATCGTGACCCCATTCAGATATACAATGAGCTTCATCAACCGCTACAAAGGATATCGGCGTATTCTTAAAAAATTCAATATTCTCCTCTTTGGTCAGCGTTTCTGGGGCAACATATAGCATTTTAGTTCTACCATCAGTAATATCTGCTTTTACTTGCCTTACTTGTGTCTTGTTCAACGAGCTATTCAAAAAATGAGCTATTGAATCTTTTTGACTATAACCCCTTATAGAGTCTACTTGATTTTTCATCAATGCAATAAGCGGAGATATGATAATTGCCGTACCATCGGATAATAAAGCAGGAAGTTGATAACAAAGGGATTTCCCTCCACCCGTAGGCATAATGACAAGAGTATCTTTTTTGTTCAGGATATTCTTTATGATTTCCTCTTGGCGATCCTTGAATCCATCAAAACCAAAATGCTTATTCAATGCTTCGTGTAGCATATTAGAATCCATATAACTATATATTTTACAGAAAGAGGTAGTAAGTAGTTAAATCAACAATAGGTGATAATTCTTGATATCTTTTAGGTAAATGAAAAAGAAGTCATTTATTCATCGAATTCACTTTGATAAATGCCCCTATTTTCTAAAGGTCGCCGAAAATACGGCTATTTGTCTTCCTCTGCAAATACTAAAAACCCCCTTGTCTTTATTTGACAAATTATAAATAAACCAAACTTATTCTTCGAATGCCTCTTCAAATTTAGGTTTAAACGACTCCGCAGTAGCCAAAGCCATATGATATTTCCAATCATCAGGAATAGACGAATAATTTAATAGACTTCCTTTGGTTAGATAAGGATAAATTTCGTCATACCTCTTAGCGGACTTAGTATCAAAACGTCTTTGCACAGAACTTCTATTAATTTTTTCAATATCTCTAAAACCAGAAGCTGCTTGCAATTCGACAAAACTTTCTATTGTCTCTTTGTGAAATTGCGCTACCCTTACTTTTTTATCCTCTACTACGAGACCTCTCATGAGTTTTGGATTGTTAGTAGCTACACCCACTGGACAGGTATTTTTATTGCATTCTAAAGCTTGTATACAACCCACCGCCATCATCATAGCTCTTGCACTATAGCATATATCGGCTCCAATCGCAAGAGCGCGATAAATGTGAAATCCAGTTACTATCTTGCCCGCAGCTATCAGCTTTATATCTTTCTTAAGGTCAAATCCCATCAGGGCATCATAAGCAAATGCCAAGCCTTCGCGAAGTGGCATTCCGACAGAATTACTAAATTCTAATGGGGCAGCTCCAGTACCCCCTTCTCCCCCATCTATAGCAATAAAATCCGGTTTAATACCAGTCTCTATCATGGCTTTGCATATGGCTAAAAATTCGGATTTATTACCAATACAAAGTTTGAATCCCACAGGTTTGCCTCCACTGAGATCCCTCAATTTTTTGATGAATTGTAATAGCCCAATGGGAGTATTAAACTCCTTGTGATATGGTGGAGACAAAACATCTTTACCCATAGGCACATTCCTGATTTGGGATATTTCTTTGGATACCTTTTTAGCAGGCAAGATGCCTCCATGTCCTGGTTTAGCTCCTTGTGATAGTTTTAGTTCTATCATTTTGACATTTGGAGCAGTCGATCTTTTCTTATACAACTCATCTGAGAAAGTACCGTCTTCATTTCTGGATCCAAAGTAACCTGTGCCTAATTGGTAGATCAAGTCTCCATTATACTTGTCATGATATGGGGAGATGCCTCCTTCTCCAGTATTATGAGCAAATCCACCAATGGCCGCACCCCCATTCAAAGCCATGATAGCATTCTGACTTAGCGAACCATAACTCATGGCAGATACATTATATAGGCTACAATTATAGGGTTGAAGACAATCAGGACCTCCTACCATACATCTTGGGTCACTCTCTAAATCATGATGATCCAATGCTCCGATGCTATGGTTCATCCATTCATAACCCTCTTCATATACATCTAATTGCGTTCCAAACGGTGCAGTATCCAAAGCCAATTTGGCTCTTTGATATATGATTGATCTAAATATCCGAGGAAATGGCTTACCATCAATATCAGACTCTATAAAATACTGGTATAATTTAGGGCGCAACCATTCTGCCATAAATCTCGTTCTGCCCACTACAGGAAAATTTCTTGAGATACTATGTTTTTCTTGCAAATAATCATAAATAGCTAATAGTACCAATGGGCATAATAATGCCGCCAAAACATAAAGATATGGGTTAACATAATAGCCCAGAGCTACAAAAAAAATGCATGACAACACAAGAACTATTAGGAAAATCATCGTTTTGAATTATGAAAGAAAAATAATAGCAATACTTTAAAATAAGATTGAACGCTCTAAGTTAAAAATACAAGAATACATTAGTCTGAGCGCCCTATAAATTAAGTATCACAAAAAACAATTGGAATATCAGATTTACAAAAAAGGTTATTTGGCATATCTAATGCTCGAAAGAGGTCTATCGATTAACTCAATACAGGCATATGAAGATGATGTAAATAAGTTCATATCATGGATAGATAATGAACAACCAAATCTGGCTGTACAAAGCATACAATACAAAGATTTAGAACAATTTATACATTGGATTAATAAATTGGGATTGGGAGATAAGAGCCAAGCAAGAATCATCTCAGGTCTAAAATCTTTCTTTAAATACTTATTGATAGAAGATATCATACAAGACGATCCAACAGAATTATTAGAAGGACCAAAACTGCAAAGAAAAATACCCGACGTACTTAGCTATGAAGAAATAGAATTAATGATTTCTTCTATAGATCTAAGCCACCCTCAGGGTCAACGCAATCGGGCTATACTTGAGACGCTGTATGCCTGTGGCCTTAGAGTATCTGAATTAGTCAATTTGCAACTCAGCAATTACTACCCAGACCTCGAAATAATTAAAGTAGTGGGCAAAAATGACAAAGAAAGAATTATCCCAATCGGTCAGAGTGCTATTAAGTACAATAAAATATATATAGACAACATCAGAAAGCTAATGAACACTATTGATCAGGATCATGCTGACTTTCTTTATTTAAATCGACGAGGCAAGAAACTTTCACGTGTAATGATCTTTAACATCATAAAAGATGCGGCTAAAAACGCTGGGATAAACAAAAATATAAGCCCACATACCTTTAGACATTCTTTCGCAACACACTTAGTAGAAGGAGGTGCTGACCTCAAAGCAGTCCAGGATATGCTTGGGCATGAATCAATTACTACCACAGAAATTTACACTCATTTAGATACTCAGTATCTTCGCAAGGCAATACTTAAATATCATCCTAGAAACAACTAATATTTGAGGGATACTACTTCATACATTTTACTCGGCATAATAGGTATACTAATTATCTCGCTGAGCCTCTCCTGTGCTAATCAGATACAACTTACAGGAGGTCCGAAAGATGAGGTTGCCCCCATACTTGATACTTCCTTATCCACCCCTAACTATCAGACCTACTATAAAAAAGATAAAATAGAGCTTTTCTTTGATGAATTTATCGACCTCAAAGATCCAGTAAAACAGATTATTGTTACTCCACCTTTAGATTACTTCCCCTCAGTTGATGCAAGATTGAAGAAAGTTACATTCGAATTTGACGAACAGGAGGTTCTTAAGGAGGACGTAACCTATGTGATCAATTTTGGAGAATCTATAGCGGACTTTACAGAAAGTAATAAATTGGAGAATTTTACAATAGTATTCTCTACAGGTGGCTATATAGATTCTCTATCTATCCAAGGAGAGGTAAAAGATGTCCTAACAGATGAAGGAGTTGAGGGATATCTGGTTATGCTATATGAGTCCACACTTGACTCTGTAGTTTATCAAGAAAAGCCTTTTTACTTCGCAAAAACGCTCGAAAATGGAATTTTTGAAATTAAAAATCTAAGAGCTGACACATTCAAACTATTTGTCCTCAATGATAAAAATGTCAACTATACTTACGATCCAGGCGAGGAAATCGGATTTATTGATGAACTCATCTATCTTGATGACACGAGCAGAATCAGTCTGAATCTTGAATCTTTCTTGGAATTTCAAGAATCAAGATACATTGGTTATGATGCGCTTAACTTGGGATTAATTGAGATAGAATTTGATAAATATCCTCCTTTGGATAGTCTCAATATTGTGAGTACATCAATCGACAAGTATTCTTTTATAAAATCAGATCCTTATAAGGTTGACTTTTTTTATTCGCCATCAAACCTCAATAAAATCGAAATTCAATACCTCCAAGATACCCTATCATTTAGAGTAAATAATCGGTCGATTCAAAATTTAGATACCACTGTTTTACTCACAGCAAAGCTTCCTAAAGCAGACGTAGGTATTCATCCGCTTAAACCATTAATACTTACTGCCAATTATCCCATAGATACATTTAACAACTCCAATATTTATATACGAGATACACTTACAGGCCAGAATTATGTACCCAAGGTGTCATTAATAAGTGATGATCCTATGGGATTAGCCATACATTCCAATTGGCCATCTAACGGTCAGCTAACTTTTGATATAGCACCTGGACTTGTCAGAGATATCTGGGGCCATACTAATGATAGTATATCTCTCACGATTGATTTTGCATCAGAGGAAGATTATGGTACAATAAATATTGATTTTCAAAATGTCCCAAGCGATACGAGCTATAACTGCACATTAGTTTACGGTGATGAGGATCTTGAGACTTTTAATGTTCGGCTTGATACAATTTATACTTTTCAACTATTAGAGCCAGGGGATTACCGATTAGAGGTATTTGAAGATATCAACTTAAATGGACGATGGGATCCTGGTCAATATATCGAGAAGAAACAATCTGAAAAAATATTCAAACCTATATCTTTAGAGTCCGTCAAAGGCAACTGGACGATAGAATCAATCGTTGATATAAAGCAAATAAAGTCACAAAATGATACGCCTTAGAACAGATAGTCTCAATAAAGTATACGGAAATCGCACAGTAGTCAAATCCGTCTCTGTCGAAGTCAATCAAGGAGAGATTGTAGGTTTGTTGGGGCCCAATGGAGCAGGTAAAACTACCAGTTTCTATATGATCGTTGGATTCGTCAAACCCAACAAAGGAAAAGTATATCTCAATGATCAAGACATCACACAGTTAGCCATGTACAAACGAGCCAGATTGGGTCTGGGATATTTACCTCAAGAAGCCTCAGTATTCAGAAAATTAAGTGTAGAAGACAATCTTAAAGCAGTGCTCGAAATGACGGAACTATCGAGAGAAGCTCAAAAGGAAAAACAAGAATCTTTGATAACTGAATTTGGGCTTGAAAAAGTGAGAAAAAATCTTGGAGACTCACTTTCTGGTGGCGAAAGAAGAAGAACAGAGATCGCCCGAGCATTAGCTACTGATCCAAAATTCATACTTCTTGACGAACCATTTGCGGGTATTGACCCTATAGCCGTTGAGGATATACAGTATATTGTCGCAAAACTCAAGACAAAAAATATCGGTATACTTATCACTGACCATAACGTTCAAGAAACCCTATCTATAACTGATCGATCCTATCTGATGTTTGAAGGGTCTATATTGAGAACGGGGACCTCAGAAGAATTGGCCAAGGACCCAATAGTCAGAAAACTCTATCTGGGTGAACAATTTGAACTCAAAAGAAAAAATATTGAAGTTTAGAATTTTACTCCTATTGGGTTTTTGTGGCATACTAACATCAGGTTGTGATTTCACAGATAGTAGACAAACTTTGAGTCCTGAAGTCAAATATATGAGCGACACTATGTTCGCTAAGCGCAAAGCTATGATCAATACTAAAGTGGACTCTATATGTGCTATTAACTTTGCAGATATCAGAGCCAAAGCAATAGACTCTTTATTACAATTCGAAAAAGAGAGAATAGCTGAGCTAAGCGAACAATGAGAAGTGTCATCATCATATCATTAATCGTATGGACATCCTGTGAAGATCCAGACATAGCTAATCGAGCATTAGCACTTGAGGAGATGCAGTTAAAAATAGAACTGCATACGAGTAAGAGAATGGAAGAATGTAGAAAAGAGGCGTGGCTTGAAGCAGAAAGTTATGTCGATTCGATAATCAATGAAATTGAAATCGATCTCATTGGCAAATCGGTATATCAACCTATAGTGCCCAAGAAGCCAAAATTCACTCCAGTAGATAGTGCTGTATTCAATTCTAAAAGTTCTGTTAAACAGATTCTAAAAAAATAAAAATTTGAACTGCACTTAAGAATTTTGTTAATGATATAGTAAGACACATTTATGTTAGTCTTTAGATCGTTAAGTTTGCAACCATCTGAATAAAATAAGAGAAATTAATTAAATGGAAACATCAGTAGATATAGAAGCTCTGAATCAACAGATTCAAATCGATAGTGCCTTTATAGAGGATATTAAAAGTGAAGCCAATCAAGTTATCGTTGGACAAGAATATATGATGGATCGCCTTTTATTAGGCTTATTGAGCAATGGTCATATACTCTTAGAGGGCCTTCCGGGTTTAGCCAAGACATTAGCGATCAAAACATTGTCTTCTATCATAGATGTCTCCTTTAAACGGATACAATTCACACCTGATCTTCTCCCTGCTGATATTTTGGGAACTATGATCTTCAATCAGAAGTCAAATGAATTTTCAATTCGTAAAGGTCCAATATTCGCCAACTTTATATTAGCGGATGAGATCAATAGAGCTCCGGCCAAAGTGCAAAGTGCACTATTAGAAGCCATGCAAGAACGACAAGTCACAATAGGTAAAGAGACTTTCAAGCTTGAAGAACCCTTCTTAGTCTTGGCTACACAAAACCCAATAGAACAAGAAGGCACGTACCCTCTTCCTGAAGCACAGACTGATAGATTCATGCTTAAGGTAAATGTCGGATATCCAACCAAGGAGGAAGAAATTGAAATTATCAGAAGAAATGTATCGGGCTCTATCGGCAAAAAGGTAAAACCCGTTGTATCGGCAGAAAAAATTATCAAAGCTCGAAAAGTCGTCAAGAAAATCTATATGGATGAAAAAGTAGAGCGATATATCATAGATATCGTTTTTGCTACACGTAATCCCGACGACTATCAATTGTCAAAATTGAAAGGATTAATAAATTATGGTGCCTCTCCTAGAGCAAGTATCAACTTAGCATTAGCCTCTCGGGCATACGCATTCATGCAGAGACGTGGCTATGTCATACCAGATGATGTGCGCAATGTATGTAAGGACATCCTAAGACATCGGATAGGTACTACTTATGAGGCTGAAGCAGAAAATATATCACAAGAAGATATCATCACAGAAATATTGAATTCGGTAGTTGTTCCATAGTATTGTGAATTTCATGCGATTTTACACATATATTATTATTTCCTTAATATCAACAGCTCTATTCTCACAATCGGATTGGGCTCTCGCTGATCTTGACCAATTGTTTGACGATCAAGAGTATTCTAAATACCTATTTGAAGGATATTTAGAAAAATCATTGCCTCTTACTGTGGCTATAGGAAAAATTGATTCTGAAGTAATGGGATATGTTTATTATGGTCAGAATAGGGATAGGTATGATCTATTAGGAACCATGAAGTCATCTGGTGATCTGGTTTTATATGAGTTTGATAATTATGACAGAGTAGTTGGTAAGATTTCAGGGGATGTAGTAAAGCCCTTAGAGTTATTTACTTGGCACAATCCTGATGAAAGCCTTAAGCTTAATTTAGTCTTGCACAATATAGCGGCTCCCCAGTTTGAAGTACAGGTATTTGAAGATAAGAATGAACCTCACTATAGCCATATCTTTATGCGTGAGGGATTAAGACAGATAACCTTAAATCGCCCTATACCCCAATTGAAATGGTCAGATTTTATGTGCGATCAAGCTGAATGTTCAGAAATTGAAAGTTTAGGTCGAGTTAATTCTCCAATTGATTTTGCCCTAATCAATGAAGGAAATAAAGAGAGTCTTATTGCTCCACAAGAATCTTTAGTATCTAAGTATACAATAGCATACAATAATACCTCAAAGCACACATATAAAGGTTACCACTCATCAAACTACCCTGTTTTGAATGATGTGACTTTTGATACTTGGGTATCCAATGTAATACAGGATCAAAACTTAGAGCCCCAAGATGAAGACGCCGAAAGAGCTCTTATTAGCGAACGATTAGACTTGAGACATATCAATGACTTTTACCTCACTTTGGTGAGCAAAAATCTCATAAGTGGATTCATTTATAGTGTTAGCAACCATTCCAACCAGGTATATACTAAGCCGTTCATCTTTGATATGAACAAATCAAAATTCTATGGTATAGGTGATATCTTCAGAAAAGATTTTGACTACGCCTATTTCTTAACCAATCATTTAAAGTCGATCAAAAGAGAGCAACTCTCTAAAGAAAATAGGAGTATCCAAAAAATTATAGAAACAGAAGATTACAAGCATTATACGCTAACGCCAGAAGGATTACTATTTTTCACAGATTTCAATGTAATTTTTGGCCGTAGAAAAGTGTTGGTCAGCTATGACGAAATACAAGATTATATAGACAATAAGACAATTGAAAATTATCTCAAAAAAGAACGGAAATAATGGATACGGCAGAAATTCTTAAAAAGGTTCGAAAAATTGAGATTAAAACTAAAGAGTTAAGCAAGCATCTCTTCTCTGGAGAATATAGCAGTACCTTCAAAGGAAAAGGCATGTCTTTTAGTGAAGTAAGAGATTATCAATATGGTGATGACATTCGTAATATAGATTGGAATGTTACAGCCAGAACTGGAGATCCGTATGTTAAGGTATTTGAGGAAGAAAGAGAACTCACGGTTATATTCTTAATCGACATTTCTAAATCTTCTTTCTTTGGCACGATCAATCAATTCAAAAGCGAAATAAATACTGAAATCTGTGCCACTTTAGCCTTCTCTGCACTTACTAACAATGATAAAGTGGGCGCAATACTTTTTAGTGATCAGATCGAAAAATATATTCCACCCAAAAAAGGTCGGCAACATGTGCTAAGAATCATCAGAGAAATGATCTACTTCAAGCCTGTCAATAATGGAACAAATATTACTGAAGCACTTAAATATCTCAACAATGTAGTGAAGAAAAGGTCTATAACATTCGTCTTATCGGATTATATGTCCGAAGGGTACGAAGACGCCTTAAGAGTGGCTTCTAAAAAACATGATATCATTGGTATAAAAGTCTATGATGATCTTGAAGAACAGCTACCCAATGTTGGTCTAATCAAAGTAGAAGATGCGGAAACTGGAGAAAAACAAATGATAGATACGGCTTCTTCCAACATAAGAAAGAAGTACAATGAGCATTTTAAGGAGCATAGTGAGTACTATAAAAATGCTTTTAGAAAAGCAGGAGCTGCCGTAATCAACATCAATACTAAAGAAGATTATGTAAAGCATTTATTAAGATTCTTTAAAAGCCGTCATCGATGAAATATTGGTCCGTCTTCATATTAACTATATGTATGTATCCTATTGATGCGCAGATCAGTGTGACTGGAGCGTTTGACAGAGATACTGTAAGACTGGGAGAATCCTCAATGTTTACTTTGAGTATTAAGACTTCCGGAGGAGAAGAAATCCTAGCGATACCCGATGCATTTTTGGATTCAATATACTCAGCCTTACAAACGTTCAAAATAAACCCCGGAGATACTACGGGAAGTACCCCACCTCAGATTGCCGATTTTGAAATGTTGAGCCTAGGACAATGGCAGGAAAACGATATGGACAACTTGTTCGCTGGAGAAGAATTAAAATGGAATATTAATAATATAGGATCACAAGTGCTTTATGAGAATTCTTTCACTTTACAATTCTGGGATCCCGGCAATAATATAATTCTACTCCCGCCTGTGGTTTATGCGCTGAATGGGGAGCAACAACAATATTATGAAGGTGGACAAGTAGAGATTTTTGTAGCCCCACCAGTGGGTGTAGAGTCTGTTAATCAAGATTCTCTTGAAATTGAACCTATAAAGCCAATACTTATCGAAGCCAAAAATCTAAGTGACTACTTGATTTACTTTTATATTTTGACCGGAATTCTTATCTCAATCCTCTTGTACTATCTTGTTCAGAAGTGGAATAATAGGAAAGAAGCTCCTAAAGAAATAATTGTGCAACCAGAGATATATGTGCCACCACACGAAAGAGCACTCCATGCTCTAAGTCAATTGAGAGAAGAACAACTGTGGCAAAAAGGAGAGATTAAAGAATATCAATCTCGATTGACGTATATCATACGAGAGTACTTAGAAAATAGATATCATGTCCCAGCATTGGAATCTACTACTGACGAAATCGTGAAAAATATTAAAGCCGCTAAAATGGATCTATCTGATATAGATTCTTTAAAAAGAATCTTACAGGTAGCTGATTTAGTCAAATTTGCTAAAGCTCAACCTGATGAAAGCATCCACGATACATTCATGAATGAGGCTGAAGAATTTGTAGATCGTACCAAAGAAATAATTACCGAAGAGGGAGAAGAAGATGAATGACCTATTTCACAACATAGAATTTGTAAACCCAGCGGCTTTTCTACTTTTTATTCTCTTGCCGTTCTTCATATTCTGGTACATCTATAGACTCAGAAGACGAGAGTCATATATGACAATATCGACGACAGAGCCTATCAAAGGAATCAGCTCTTTTCGGACCAGATTATATCCATTTCTACCCATCCTTCGAGCACTTAGCTTTGTTGCTATTGTATGTGCCTTAGCAAGACCACAATTAACTCTCAAAGAGGAAGAAATCAAAGCAGAAGGCATTGATATCATTCTGGTGATGGATATATCCAGCAGTATGTTGGCACAGGATTTTCAACCAGATCGACTTCAAGTCAGTAAAGAAGTAGCCAAAGAGTTTGTTGATAAGCGAGAGTTTGACAGAATTGGATTGGTTGTATTTGCTGGAGAAAGTTTTACTCAGAGCCCACTTACTACAGATCACCGAGTAGTGAAAGACTTTATGGATGGCCTACAATGTGGTATGCTCGAAGATGGTACCGCCATAGGGATGGGCTTAGCATCGGCAGTCAACAGAATGAAAGATAGCGAAGCGAAAAGCAAGGTGGTAATTCTATTGACTGATGGTGTTAATAATTCTGGATACATCAAACCACTCACAGCTGCAGAAATCGCACAAGAATTAGAAACTAAAGTATATACTATCGGTGTTGGAACTCGTGGACAAGCACTCAGTCCGGTCAGTAGGCGTAGTGACGGTCGCTACATCTTTGGGATGGCCAATGTAGAAATAGATGAAAGATTGTTGAATCAAATAGCTGAAATGACCGGGGGACAGTATTATCGTGCCACAGATGAACAAAGTTTAGAAGCCATTTATGCTGAAATTGACCGATTAGAAAAAACCGAAATGGAAATTACTACGTTCAAAAGATATAGCGAAGAGTTCAGGACCTTCCTCATTTTTGGCATCTTATTACTGCTTATCGAAATGTTGTTGCGCATCAGTGTATTTAAAACTTTGCCTTAACCCATGTTTAGATTTGAACATATAGAATACCTCTGGTTTTTGTGGACCCTTCCCATCTTTATAGGGCTATATCTCGTTTTTTGGCAATGGCGCAAATCTCAATTAAGTCAATTAGGGAAAAAAGAACTCCTCCAAAGGTTGATTCCAGGATGGGCCGATAAAAGAAATCATTATCGATTTATACTACTACTTTTTGCATTATTATTTCTAATAATAGCCTACAGCAATCCTCAATGGGGTAACAAGAAGGAAAAAGTAAAAGCTAAAAGTAGTGATGTATTCATCGCTCTGGACATATCCCAGAGTATGATGGCTGAAGACATATCACCTAGTCGACTAGAACGGGCCAAGCGTCTTATGCAGAATGTAACAAGAGCTCTCAAAGGAAATCGAATTGGACTAATTTTTTTTGCTGGCAATGCCTACCTACAAATGCCACTTTCTAGTGATTATAGTGCTGCTCAGCTCTTCATCGCAAGTGCCAACACTAATCAAGCATCTACACAAGGAACAGCAATAAGTGAAGCTATAGATCTAGCACTAAGAGCATATGAGCCAGAAAAAAATAATCAAAGAGGACTGATTATTATTACTGACGGAGAGAGTCACGATGATGACGCCATATCCAAAGCAAAAGAAGCCAGAGAAAAGGGGTTAAATATTTTCACTATAGGAGTGGGAACGTCAGAAGGCGCTTTTGTCCCCTACTTAAATCAAGGCAGGCAACAGTATAAAAGAGACGAGGACGGCAATCCAGTTAAAAGTTCTTTAAACACAGAATTAGTGAATGATTTAGCCAATGCAGGAGGAGGAAAATCCTATCTGATAGGCGAAGGAAATTCAATAATCACAGACCTTAAAGCCAAAATTGATCTGTTACAAAAAGAAGAAGTAGAAACGAGGGCTTTTACAGATTATGCTAGTTATTTTCAGTATTTTCTAATAATAGGATTGCTTTTTCTTTTAATTGAATTTTTTATTGCAGAACAAAAGAAAATGGCTCAATCATGATAAAAACAATTGCAGCTACATTAACTCTTATGGTGTCATCATTTTTGATACTGAATGCACAGAGCTCGCACAAATTGCTTCGTCAAGGAGATGAGTCTTATCTTAAGGAAGACTTTCAGTCGGCCGAAGAAAACTATAGAAAAGCACAAGAAAAAAAGAACTCTACTAAGAGTAATTTTAATTTGGGTAATGCTGTATATCAACAAGAACGTTTTGAGGAAGCTGTACAACACTATGAATCCACTTATGATATGGCTACCAATGATCTTGAAAGAGCGAATGCACTATTTAATCTAGGCAATGCTCAAGTAAAAGCTGGCGAACTCGAACCCGCAATAGAATCCTATAAAAAAGCTTCAAAGCTAAATCCAGATGATTCTGACATCCTCAAAAATCTGTATACGACCAAGCTAATGATACGTCAAGAACAGCAACAGCAACAAGAGCAGCAGCAAGAACAGAATCAGGAAAATCAGGAAAATCAAGAACAGAATCAGGAGCAACAACAACAGGATCAACAAGAGGGAGATCAAGAACAACAGCAACAACCACAAGATTCTGATATTGAGAATCAAAGTGAACAAGAACAACAGACACCAGATGAACAAGAACTGAGCAAAGAAGACGCCTTAAAACTTCTTGAAGTTATCGAAAACGAAGAGAAAAACGTTCAAGAAAAAATGAGACAAGTTTCAGGATCTAAGAAAAAACCTAAAAAGGATTGGTAAAAGGGATTAACAATAATCCATTGGCGCCTTATCTTAATCTTACATTCAGTCATTGTCTATGCAATGAGCATAAAAGCTCGATTATTACTATATTTCAATAGCAAAATTGAATAATTATGTCGTCAGTAGTAAGGTGGAGCACGATTTGGATCTTATTAGTCATTGTTGCACTCAATGTTGTATCTGCTCAAGAAAAATTCAAAGCATACACCCAGGAGCTCCCTGGCACGGAAGAGTCCATACGCATGATTCCTATCAAAGGAGGCTATTTTGACATGGGTAGTTCTTACATCCATGATAGCTCTGATGAAGATGAGCGGCCCATACATCATGTGGAGATTGCGCCATTTTGGATGGCTAAGTACGAGACAACATGGAATCTATATCAACTTTATGTAGATAGGGTTATCGACAAAGCTACTCCACTAGAAACTAAAGCACGAGATGTCAAAATCAAAGTTGATGGAGTATCTGGAGCCACAATTCCATATATAGATATGAGTCAAGGGATGGGAACAGATGGATATCCTGTCATCAATGTATCACAACACGCTGCCTCCGCATTCTGTGAATGGCTATCGGCTTTGACTGGACATTATTATCGATTGCCTACAGAAGCGGAGTGGGAATATGCTTGTAGAGCGGGTTCTGAAACCGCTTATCATTTTGGTGATGACGATTATAAACTTGATAAGTATGGCTGGTATATCGACAATAGCGAAGGCGGCACTCATCCAGTAGGATCTAAACGGCCCAATCCATGGAGATTACATGATATGCATGGCAATGTAGCAGAATGGACTTTGGATCAATATCTCTCTAGGGGTTATGATAGACATGAAGGAAAAAATCCTTATAATCAACCTAAAGAACGCTATCCAAGAGTAGTGCGAGGAGGATCTTGGATGGACGCTCCAGCAGAGCTACGCAGCGCTGCACGGAGAGCTTCTAAAGAAAACTGGAATCGAAGAGATCCTCAATATCCTAAAAGCCTTTGGTGGCATACAGATGCTCCTTTTCTTGGATTTCGAATTGTTAGACCCTTAGTAACTCCGAGCAAAAGAGAACAAAAAAAATATTGGGTACATAAAAACTAAACGTAATAGACAAAGCTATCAATATGAAAAATACCAGAAGAACATTTGTCAAAAATACAGCTATAGCTGCAGGAGGCATTATCAGTAGCCCAATGACTCTTGATGCATTGTCCTATGTCAACGGAACGGATACCCTTAGACTTGCGGTAGTTGGATGTGGCGGAAGAGGAACAGGAGCCGTAATACAGGCATTGACAGCAGATGCAGGTGTTGAGCTCACAGCAATGGCGGATGCCTTTTCAGATAGATTGGAGGATAGTTTACTCAATATCCAGAAAAGATTTGAAGGCAAAAGAAAGATTAACGTGCCAAAGGCTAACCGTTTTGTTGGATTTGACGGATATCAAAAAGCTATTGACTTAGCGGACGTGGTTATTCTTACTACACCTCCTGGATTCAGGCCGATGCATTTTAAGTATGCTATAGAACAAAACAAACACGTCTTCATGGAAAAACCTGTGGCAGTCGACGCTCGAGGTGTGCGCAGTGTATTAGAGACCGCTAAAAAGGCCAAACAAAAAAAACTTAATGTAGTCGTTGGCCTTCAGAGACATTATGAAACAAGTTATCTTGAATTAATCAAGAGGCTCCAAGATGATGCTATCGGACAGATCGTGTCGGGTCAAGTGTATTGGAACAGCGGCGGAGTATGGGTAAGGCCGCGCCAAGAAGGGCAAACAGAATTAGAGTATCAGATGCGTAACTGGTATTACTTCAATTGGCTGTGTGGTGACCATATACTTGAGCAACATATTCATAATATAGATGTTGCCAACTGGTTCAAAGGAAGCTATCCAATTGCAGCTCAAGGTATGGGTGGCAGGCAAATCAGAAATGGAAAAGATCACGGGGAAATTTTTGATCATCACTTTGTAGAATTTACTTATGCCGATGGGACGGTGATCTCCAGCCAATGTAGACATCAACCTGGTACTATGTATAGAGTAGAAGAAGTCTTTCAAGGTACTAAAGGGCACCTTCTTACAGGAAGTAATGCATTCATGAAGGATTATAATGGCAATACAATATATCAACACAACGGAATAGATGATCCCAATCCCTATCAAGTTGAGCATGACAAGCTATTTGCCGCTATAAGGAATGGTGAAGTCATCGCTGATGGAGAAAATGGTGCCATGAGTACAATGACTGCGATATTAGGGAGAAATGCTACTTACACAGGCAAGGTCATTAAAATGGAGGACGCCCTACAGATGGAGCAACAGTTAGCACCAGATATCATGACCTGGGATACTCCTGCTCCAACTTTGCCAGATGAAAATGGAAATTATAAAATTCCAATGCCAGGGGTCACCACTATAGAGTAATGATATAACTATTCTCTTTACACGTATTCTACTTATATCTATCTTCGCAAGTAAGTTTAAACTGTTATGAGGATCTTTCTTTTAAGTATTATCGTCACAATTGGTACGCTATTATTTGGCCAAGCTCAGGACATAGTATTTCAACAACAGTTAAGTAGAGATACTGTCCTATATGGAAATTATATAGAACTCAAGTATACTATAGAAAATGTCAATGGCGATTTTCAAGCTCCAGATTTTGAGGGGTTCAGTATAGTAAGTGGACCTAATGTGAGTAGCCAATTTACTATGATCAATGGTGCCATTACTCAGTCTTCTAGTTATTCTTACTACTTAAGACCATTAGAGGAAGGAATTATAACTATTGGATCTGCGCATTTAGAAAATGGAGAAGACCTATGGAGTACTGAATCAATGACGATCACTGTATTGCCCAATCCGGATGGGACCATACAAAATAATAGAGGCTATGGGTGGACACAAAAAATAGTGGTAAAAGATACTGTCGCCACTCAAAAAGATAGCCTACAAGAAAAACTAAAAAATCTAAAAGTGCGTAAGATATAATATGAGATACCTTATCGTCTTTTTGATAGCTTCGTCAACTACTATATCCAGCCTATGCAGTCAGGATGTGTTGTTTTATGCACAGACGGATGCTAAACAGATAGTGGCTGGCAATTACTTTGAGGTCACTTTTACTCTCGAAAATGCAAAAGGTCAATCTTTTGTGCCACCAGATTTCTCAGATTTTGAAATTCTCTCCGGACCAAGTAGGTCTTCACAGATGAGTATTGTAAATGGTAGAATGAGTCAAAAAATGAGTTTTAGTTATGGTCTCACAGTCATGAAACCTGGTAAAGTAAGTTTAGGGGCAGCCACAATCACCGTTAATGGTAAAAAGTACTCTTCTGATCCGATAACTATAGATGTGCTTCAGGCAAAGAAGACTGTTGCTAACAGTAGTTCAAATAATAATAGCATAAATACTGGTGATTTCTTTGTTGAGGCTCAATTGAGTTATGACACCGCTTATATAGGCCAACAAGTCACGTTGAAGTATGTATTATATACCACCAAGGATATTAGATCATATAGTTTTGCCAAAGCTCCATCTTTTGATGGGTTCTTTGCTCAAGAAATACAAAACTATAGAGATCGTCCACAGCAAGTCGTAAGAGATGGCGTCCAATACGTAACCCGCACTGTAAAAGTCATTGCACTATTCCCACAACAGAAAGGTGTTTTTACCATAGAGCCCGCGCAGATCAATTTGGGCATATCCACCAAGAACTCACGGACCAGTTTCTTTTTTAATTCTAATCTAAAGACAGTTAGAGTTGCCTCAGGTACGGCTGACATATTGATCACTGATTTGCCTACTGGAGCACCCTCCTCTTTTTCTGGGGCTATCGGAGACTTTTATCTCGGATCTGCCATAGACAAAAGAAAACTATCTATGGATGACGCTCTCACATTGACCTACCAAATTAAGGGTGACGGAGACGGCAAATTGATACTTCCACCAGATCAACCATTAGGAGATCTTTTTGATATATACGAGCCCAACCTACTGCGAGAAGAAAGTGTCGTTCAAGGTGCTAAAATTGTGACCACCAAAACTTATGAATACTTAATGATCCCAAAAAAAGAAGGAAGGGTGAGTTTTAATCCTGAACTGAGCTTCTATGATCTTGAGCAAAATAAATATACTACTATTAAAGGCGAGACATACACAGTAGTCATAACTCCATCTACAGGGAGACAGACAGTAGATCTGGCCACTCAAAAAGAAGAACTACCCGCAATATTTAGTACAACCAAACTTAAAGATCGAAACTCATTCTTTCTTTACTCCACTCCATACTGGTTGGCAAATGGAACATTAGCTTTGGGATTAATAGGAATGCTTGTTGTTAAAAAAATACAAGTTGATCGATCTAAAATTGACCCCACAGTATTGAAGCATTCAAAAGCTAAAAAAATGGCCATTGCTCAATTATCTCAAGCTAAAAAAGCTTGGGATCAAGGCGACACTAAAGAATTCTATATCCAGCTTCGCAAGGGATTAGTCGAATATCTCTCCAGCAAAACATATCAATCATCAGCTCAAATGAGTAAAGCGGATATATCAGACTTACTACATAAGAATGGTTTAGAAGCTATAGAGTCAGAGATTTTAAATATTATGCAAAAAGGTGAAATGGCTATATATGCGAATATGACTCCAGGAAATGAAAATGATCTTTACCAAACTGCGATTAATTTAATAGAAAAAGTAGAGACAACTTTAAAAAAGTAGTCCAAATTGAATGAGCGCAATATCTTTGCGTCCACATAATGTAAAATAGTAATGAAGAGACAGAAAATTTTAGATGTGTTAACCAATGCTCCTATTGGAGAAGAGGTGTTGATATGTGGATGGGTACGTACATTTAGAAATAATCAGTTTGCGGCAGTTACCGATGGTAGTACTATCAAGACTTTGCAACTTGTTGTTGATAGGGAAAATACTGATGATGGTCTTCTCAAACGAATTACTACAGGCTCCGCCATCAGAGCTACAGGCATAATCACTGAATCACAAGGGAAAGGTCAAAAGGTTGAGATGCATGTAAGTGAAATTAAGGTGGTTGGAGACTCAGATCCAGAAAAATACCCCTTGCAACCTAAAAGACATAGTTTAGAATTTTTGAGAGACATCGCTCACTTGAGATTCCGGACAAATACTTTTGGGGCAATATTTAGAATTAGACATGCCTGTGCTTTTGCGATACATGAATTTTTTAACAATAGAGGTTTTGTTTATATCCATTCACCTATTATAACCGGTTCAGATGCAGAGGGTGCCGGAGAAATGTTTCAGGTTACCACTTTAGACCTTGCGGATCCCGCCAAGACTGAAAATGGAGATGTGAACTTTAAGGAGGATTTTTTTGGTAAAGCTACCAATCTTACCGTTTCGGGTCAGTTAGAAGCAGAATTAGGTGCACTTGCACTGAGTGATGTATACACATTCGGCCCGACATTTAGAGCTGAAAATTCTAATACTTCGAGACATTTAGCAGAATTTTGGATGATAGAACCTGAGATTGCATTTGCCGATATCCATGATGATATGGATTTGGCAGAAGACATGCTCAAATATATCATCAAGTATGTCATGGACAACTGTCAGGATGATCTTGAGTTTCTCGAACAACGTCTCATCAATGAGGAGAAAAATAAACCACAGAACGAACGTTCGCCAATGGCACTGCGCGAAAAATTACAATTCTGCCTTGATGAATCGTATGAGCGTTTGACCTATACTGAGGCCATCGATATCTTGATGCGATCTAAACCAAATAAGAAGAAAAAATTTCAATTTGTCATTGAGGAGTGGGGTGCTGACCTACAGTCGGAACATGAACGATATCTTGTCGAAAAGCACTTTAAAAAACCAGTCATACTTACTGGATATCCTAAAGATATCAAAGCATTCTATATGCGAATGAATGACGACAACAAGACCGTTGCAGCCATGGATATATTGTTCCCAGGGATCGGCGAAATCGTTGGTGGATCACAGCGAGAAGAACGTTTAGATGTACTACTCTCAAGAATGAAGGATTTTGATATCCCAGAACATGAAATGGAATGGTTCTTAGATACCAGAAGGTTTGGAACTTGTCCTCATGCAGGATTTGGGTTAGG
This sequence comes from Saprospiraceae bacterium, assembly GCA_020629515.1. Lineage (GTDB taxonomy): Bacteria > Bacteroidota > Bacteroidia > Chitinophagales > Saprospiraceae > GYS-P2D. The sequence continues at coordinate 146,665 of JAHDDE010000003.1, forward strand.
CTTTGAACGAATGATTATGTTCGTTACTGGTATGACTAATATCCGAGATGTGATTCCATTCCCAAGGTTTCCAGGAAGTGCGGAGTTTTAGACGAACCTTATGGATGCTTGCCAAATCTTTACATCCGATATCGTATAGTCGTTCATGATTTAATTTCGCGTTGGATTAATACAACATTTAGAATTAATCAAGACAAAAAAGCGCAGTTATGACCTAGTGATTGGGTCATTTCTGACCAATTTTTGCTTATTTAAAATGGCAGATCGTCAAATTCTTCTGACTGAGGCGTTTTCACTTCATCATCTGGAGATGGCCATGATGTCTCTGGTGGAGGACCAGATACTCCTGCAGTCGGAGTCGGCTCTTCGCGAGTTATTTTCCAGGCTTTTACATTAGTGAACCATTTACCATTATATTCTCTACTTTCTATATCAATATGTGCGGTCACTTCCTCACCTTGTTTGATCCCAAAGGCATCAATATTTGGTCCCCAAACATCAAAGCAAACACTCTTTGGATAAGTACCTGGCAGCTCCAATACGAATGAACCTTTTCTCCAGGTTCCGTTTCTTCCTTCACCAGTTTGTTCTGGCAGTACATGAGTTATTCTTCCTTTGATTTCCATGCTTTGATATTTGAAATGCAATAATATGATTTTATTCTATACGTCAAAAAACTTTAATCCCTTGGATGTCAATTATCTTTTAAATGTTATCATTCTAAACCATTATGACCGCCAAATGACCAATAAAAAGAATGGAATTCGATTCTTTTAGAAAGCATATCAGATTTATAGAATAATACTTTATTTAGCGGTCCATTTGAATAAAACATTAGAAATACAATCATCATGAAAAAGGAAACTATTTCTATACACGGTGGATATGAAACAGAAGGTACAACCAAGTCTGTTGCAGTACCCATCTATCAAACTGTCGCATATGAGTTTGATAATGCACAACATGGAGCAGATTTATTTAACCTAGCTGTTCCTGGCAATATTTACTCAAGAATTATGAATCCAACCGTAGATGTCCTTGAAAAGAGAGTCGCAGCTCTTGAAGGCGGCATTGCTGCGCTTGGTGTTAGTGCCGGAAGTGCGGCCATCAATTACTCAATTCTCAATATTGCAGAGAAAGGAGATAACATCGTATCAGTTCCATTACTTTATGGAGGTACGTATACCTTGTTCAAACACATGTTACCAAAACAAGGTATTGATGTTCGTTTTGCCGAGTCAGACGATGCACGAGCCATCAATCGATTGATCAACAAAAAAACAAAAGCTGTTTATTGTGAATCTATTGGAAATCCAGCTGGCAACATTCCTGACTTAGAAAAGATAGCCAAAGTTGCCCATAAGAAAGGGGTTCCACTTATTGTGGATAATACAGTTGGCTCTCCGGCCATCATTAATCCAATAGCACATGGAGCGGATATTGTGGTACACTCACTAACCAAGTATATTGGTGGCCATGGTACTACACTGGGTGGGATTATTGTGGACTCAGGCAAATTTCCTTGGGCTGAACATGCTGATAAATTTCCTATGCTCAACACACCGGAACCTTCTTACCATGGTGTAGTATATACCGAGGCATTTGGAGAGGCAGCCTATATCGGAAGAGCTAGGACTGTTCCGTTAAGAAATACTGGTTCAGCGCTATCAGCAATGGCAGCATGGCAGATATTACAAGGATTAGAAACCTTACCACTTAGGATGGAGCGTCATTGTGATAATGCTATGGCAATATCTAAATACCTCAATGAGCATGCAGACGTAGAGTGGGTAAGTTATGGAGGCCTAAAAGATAGCCCATACTATAAGATGGCTAAGAAATATGCCAATGGCAAGCCAGCTTCATTACTAACCTTTGGCATCAAAGGTGGATATGACAATGCTGTGAAATTTTATGATGCTTTGAAGATCTTCAAGAGATTAGTTAATATCGGAGATGCTAAGTCATTAGCCTGTCATCCAGCTTCAACAACTCATAGACAACTTACAGCAGAAGAGTTAACGTCTGCTGGGGTAAGTCAAGATATGATTAGACTATGTGTAGGAATAGAGCATATTGATGATCTCAAGGCAGATTTGGACCAAGCCTTTGCCGCAGCTAAATAATAAATAGGCCTATCGATCAAATCGACTCTGAGCCTATGAAATGATTAAAATCGTATGAAAAACCAGAGAACTCAAGGTGACAACCTTGGGTTCTTTAATTTCATGTCATAGCAAAGACAATACAGCTCGTATTTCAAACTTTATCTTCACGATGGCCGTTAGAATAGTTCAAGCAATAAATTATGAAATTAATTCTTCTGGCATGTCTGCCAGTTGTACTCTTTGGGCAACCCGACGCCCAGTCTATAATAGACAAATCGATCAAAGTACATGGCGGAAAAAGATACCTTAAAAAGAGCTTTCAATTTGAATTTAGAGATAAGAGCTATAGTTATGAAAACGATGGTAATAACTATTTATACACCAGAGCTTTTACAAAGGATGACCAACATATAGAGGATAAACTTAGTAACAGTAGTTTTGAAAGAACTATTAATAATCAACCTACAAGACTTAGTACAAAACAATCAACTTCTTATAGCAATTCTGTCAACTCAGTGATCTACTTTGCTATGCTTCCACATTTTCTTAATGACCCCGCCGTCAATAAAAAGTATTTAGGAAAAACAAGAATCAAGGATCAACAATATCACAAAATACAAGTAAGCTTTGATCAAGATGGTGGAGGAACAGATCATGACGATATATATATTTATTGGATCAACAGCATGAGTTATCATCTCGACTATTTGGCATATTCTTTTCATGTGAATGGCGGAGGAGTAAGGTTCAGATCAGCATATAATCGTCGAATCATTGATGGAATTACTTTTCAGGATTATATTAATTATAAGGGTGATAAAAACATACCTCCAGAGCAAATGGATGAGCTTTTCTCTCAACAAAAATTGAAAGAACTATCTCGAATAGAACTTAAGAACATTAGATCTTTTTAGATTTATAGCTCAATAAACATCTATGAAGCTTAGACTGACTTTAGTCATTGTTATGATAGCCATGAGTCTATCTGCTCAAAGGAGAGAGCCCCTTGATATATCAATCGATTGGGAATCGTATGACCCTCCATCCACATTAGTAGTTCCAGAAAATCCTAAGGATCATGCTAAATTTCCATTTGTTGATGTGCACAGCCATCATTGGCGCATGGCGACTATGGATCTGGACAAGTTGATCCGAGAGATGGATAGTCTTAATATGATGGTCAATGTCAACTTAAGCGGTCGAGGTGGGCGACAACTCAAAGATATCACAGACAACATTAAAAAACATGGTTACGAAGATCGTCTTGTGGTCTTCACTAATATTAATATCCGCTCCATATTGGAACCCGATTGGACTGAGAACACCGTAAAACAAATTGAGTACGATGTAGCCAATGGAGCAAGAGGATTGAAAATATACAAGAGCCAAGGTATGACCAATACGGATAGCTTAGGCAATAGGGTTAAAATCAATGACCCGAGGATAGATCCTGTATGGGCCAAGTGCGGCGAATTGGGTATACCCGTCTTAATTCACTCTGCAGATCCAAAACCATTTTGGGCTCCTCATGATAGTCTTAATGAGCGTTGGTTAGAGCTTAAGTTAAGACCTGGCAGAAAGCGATCCGCAGATAATCCTGCTCCGTGGGAAACCATCATAGCTGAGCAACATGATATATTTAGAAAACACCCTAACACTACCTTTATCAATGCGCATATGGGATGGTTTCCTAATGACTTAGCACATCTCGGAACCCTACTTGATGAAATTCCAAATATGTATGTTGAGATAGGAGCTGTAATAGCTGAGCTAGGCAGACAGCCTCGAATGGCAAATTGGTTTTTTGAAAAATATCAAGATCGAGTACTTTTCGGAAAAGACTCCTATAAACCTAAAGAATATGCTACCTATTTTAGAGTCTTAGAGACTGCCGACGAGCACTTTCCTTATTACAAGCGTTATCATGCTTATTGGCGGATGTATGGATTAGATCTACCAGATCACATTTTAGAAAAACTGTATTATAAGAATGCTCTCAAAATAATCCCAGGCTTAGATCCAGCACTTTGGAATGAATAACAGCGCCAGTTTGGTAAGTATTTTAATGCCAGTAAAAAATGCTGAAGCTTTCTTAGCTGAGTGTTTGGATTCTATCATAGGTCAGTCCTTTAAAAACTGGGAACTCATAGCTATTGATGACCATTCTGATGATCAGAGTTGGGCTATATTGAGTGAATATTTCTCTAAGGATATCCGTATTAAAGTATATCGAAATGAAGAGACTGGAATTATAGCCGCATTACGCCAAGCCTATCAGCTTTCTAGTGGAACATTGATTACTCGTATGGATGCCGATGATATTATGGCAACTGAAAAACTAAGAATCCTTAGAAATCACTTAGTGGTTCATGGACAGGGTCATGTGTCTATTGGAGGCGTGCAATATTTTAGCGGAGATATGCTCGGAGAAGGCTATAAACGCTATGAACAATGGCTTAATGAACTATCAGCCACAGGACGAAATTTTGATCACTTGTATAAAGAGTGTGTCATACCCTCTCCATGCTGGATGCTCTGGCGAGATGATCTGGAACAAGTAGGAGCATTTGATAGTGATGTCTATCCAGAGGACTATGATCTGGCTTTTAGAATGTATCAATCAGGTCTAAGCGTTATCCCTTGTAGAAATATTATCCATCATTGGCGCGACCACCCTAATCGCAGCTCACGAACTGATGAAAACTATTCAGACAACCGCTTTCTCCCTTTAAAATGTCGTCATTTTATAGATTATGACTTTGATAGTTCTAGGCCAACAGTAATATGGGGTGCCGGTAAAAAGGGCAAATCTATTGCAAAGCTCTTGAATGAAGAAATAGAAGATTTACACTGGATAACTAATAATGAAAATAAAATCAATAAACAGATCTACGACATCTCATTGCGATCCTCTACAGAATTGACACAATTTGAGTTACCTCAAATCATCGTTGCTGTATCTAATCCAGATGAACAATATCAAATTGAGGCTAACCTTATTTCTAAAGGATTTTTTACTATGATAGACTATTTTCTATTTTGTTGATACCTTCTCTTAATTGTAGTTCTGTCAGCATTCTATGGAACTCAGAAAATATTGGAGCTTGGATATGAATAGCTCTACCATCTACATTCAAAGAAATATCAATCGCATGTAACATCATGGTCGTCATATTCCATCTCTCTTTGAAGAGTTTATTTTGTTTATTACAACCATGTGGTCTATCCCCTATTATGGGATGTCTCATGTGAGCAAGATGCTTACGTATCTGATGGAACCTTCCTGTTTTTGGATAACACTCGATTAAAGAATATCGGGAAGTATTATGCTGTCCGTAGGGCACGGCTATCTCTGATCGATGCAACAATCTAAATGTGGTAATGGCTTCTTGCAACTTGCCTCTATCATTAGTTAATGGATAGTCTAAGGTGAATTGCTCTGGAAAATAACCTCTCACTATAGCTATGTATCTCTTGGACACTTGACTTAAATCGAATTGTTCTTTGACCTCTCTTACGATCTCTTTGTTCAAACCAAATAATAACACACCAGCTGTCTTTCTATCTAATCTATGAATAGGAAAAACATATTGGTCCAACTGATCTCGCAATACTTTCAAGGCATTGACGTCTGCATCTCGTGCAATAGAAGAAGCATGAACTAATAGTCCATGAGGTTTATTGATGGCAACCATTTGATCAGATCGATATAAAATATCAAGTGCCTTCATATTTAGATTGAAAATATAATTGTCATTTTGTCAGTATTTTTTAAAATTAAAATGTCATTTTGTCAGTATGTAATTTAAAAGTGCTGCCATTTTCGACCAAAAATGGTCAAAAACTGGAATGGCACATGCATTGATCTACGTCTGATGTCAAATTTTCGAATAAAAATTGATTAAAAACATATAAAACAAATATTATGACTTGCAGTACAAGAAGACCTAAAGCCAGACTAAGATACACTCCTCATTTAGGGAATATCTTTAATGAATTATTAAATACCGCAGTAGGAGATGTGGTACAAAAAACTGAAAAAAGGCACTTCACTAATCCAGCTATTAACGTAGTAGAAAATGAAGATCATCTAGAACTTCAGTTAGCCATACCAGGATTTAATAAAAAGAACGTAACCATAACAGTTGACGAGGACATCCTGAAAATAGAAGGTAAAGAAGAAAGCAACTCTGAAGCAACTTATAGATTGAGAGAATTCAATTACAATGGGTTCGCCAAATCTTTTAGGTTACCTGAGGACATCGATGGTGATAATATCTCAGCCAAATTTAATAATGGAGTATTGAGCATAACACTCAATAAAAAGGAAGAAGCTATTCCTCAACCTCCTAAAACCATTAGCATAAAATAAATCATTTCATTAAACCATAAAACATTATAATCATGACTTTAGTAAAGTATAATCCATTCACTCCAGCTAAACCATTTAACGTAGATTCATTTTTTGATGACTTTTTTGGACGAAGTGTTTCTGATTTATTAGGAACTGAAATTACCACGAGTACACCTTCTGTCAATATTCTTGAAAATGATGATGCTTACACAATTGAAGTGGCCGCTCCTGGTCTAACTAAAACCGACTTTAATGTCGAATTGGTTAATGATCAATTAGTAATCTCGACAGAAAAAAAAGAAAATAAAGAGGATGAAAACTCTAAATATAAAAGAAGAGAGTTTAGCTACTCGAGCTTCAAAAGAAGCTTCCATATCTCTGATGAAATCAATAAAGACACTATAGATGCCAAATATACAGATGGGATATTGACCATCACATTGAACAAAAGGGAGGAGGCCAAACCTAAAGCGCCAACGACCATAAAGATCAAATAAAACCTGAGCTTTAGTTAATAAAGGTTTCGCTTATTCGCCCCCATCTCAAAAGATGAGATGGGGGTTATTTTATTCTAACCGAATTCGTAGATCTTTATTTACTTGTTCTAACTGCTCCGTACAATATTGTCGAAGTTCTTTCCACTCTTCCTCTTTTTTGATAACTGCAGTCATAAGATTTTGCAAAGCAGTATTCTGATTATTTGTCACTGGCGAGAGAGGATGATCCAAAAGATATCCAACCTGTCGAAGCTGACTTGTCATAACTGCAGGATCTCTATAGATCCCTTGTTTATCCTTCTGACCAAAGAACTTAGCATCAAATAAACTAATTCTCTTCTTAACTGAATCTAACACCTCATAAGCCTTATCTGACTGGTCAATATCGTTCAATTCTAATATCTCTTTAGATAGACTCAACTTATTCTGAAAATTCCTTAACTCATCTCCTATGTCCGTCAATCGCCTGACTTGATTATTGTATTCGCTGATTTGCCTTTGTTTTGCCTTCACTTCAGAAGAGCTTATATCGATCCTCGGATCTGGCGAAAGCTTCATCCACAAGGTAGAGGTATCCTTTCCTGCCATAAGTGACACTTGATAATCTCCTGGCGGTGCATACCAACCACCTCTTGGACTACTATTTGCATTAGGCTTTTTTTGATCTGGCCTTCTAACCGCATCATAATTAGTTCTCCAGTTGATTCTATTTAATCCTTTAGAGACATCATCTGTTAGCGTTCGAACTAACTGGCCATCTGCATCTTTTATTAATATATTAGCAGTGGACACTGTATCATTATCAATCCAATAAGACAATAAGGCTCCATATGGTCTGTTCTCCCCATTATACATGGCATCTCCAATTTTACCTTGTCGATATCCTATAGATTCACCAATAATCATGACATGTTCGTCAGGTATATCAATCAAATGTGATTGATTAGTCTCTATTGTATTAGCGGCCATCGCTCTTAAAGGTCTTATATCATCTAATATCCATATAGCACGCCCAAATGTCCCTATGACTAAATCGCCTTCTCTTGGATGTATCACTAAATCAGAAATAGGCATGGTCGGTAATCCTTCAGACCACTTGTTCCAATTACGGCCGCCATCAAAACTTACATATAGCCCAAATTCACTTCCAACAAACATCAAATCTGATTCTTCTTTATCCTGAACAAAGCAATAGACATATCCGTCTATATCAGCAGACTGAGTTATTCTCTTCCAAGTAGCCCCATAGTTACTCGTTACGAAGACATAAGGCTCCCAATTATTGCGTCTATGATCATCGATAACCACATAAGCTATAGATGGATCGTGCAAAGAGGCAGTTACCTGAGTTACCCAAGCATTAGCTGGAACACCGCCTAAATTCTTAGATGTATTCTGCCAAGTATCGCCACCATCTCTTGTCACTTGCACATTACCATCATCTGTCCCTACCCATATCACATTACTATCTATCGGACTTGGATCTATAGAGATTATTGTACAATGATTTTCTGCGCCAGTAACATCATAAGTCAGTCCCCCAGTCTCTAAAAATTTTGTCTTATCTGGATCATTTGTGGTAAGATCGGGAGAGATAATTTTCCAAGTTTGACCATTATCGTCTGATCTATGAACGAATTGACTTCCATAAAAGATAGTCTTGTTGTTTATAGGACTAATTCCAATACCAGAATTCCAATTAAACCTAAGATGTGTCCCCTCTGGATGAACAGGTTTAATCTTTTTGAGTTGACCAGAAATAGTGTGGTAATTCACCAAGTTTCCAGCCTGCCCCATAGCATATCCACGAGTAGGGTCGAGAGGGTCTGGTACTACATCAAAACCATCTCCAACGCTCAATCTCTGCCAATACATATTTCTTATTCCTCCTTTAAACCATGTCCTATTGGGTCCTCTCCAAGAACCATTATCTTGTAGCCCTCCCATCACATGATATGGAAATTCATTATCCACTCTAATATGATAGAACTGGGCTAATGGAAGGTTATCAGCAAATGCCCAATTCTCTCCTCTATCATAGGTTGTATTGAGGCCACCATCATGGCCGATTATGATATGTTTATTGTCCTCTGGATGAGACCACCATGCATGATGATCAGTATGTATCTTATTGCCTGGCGCAAAAACCTTCCAGGATTTGCCCCCATCATCTGAGACCGTCACTTCTGTAGCTATAGAATATAGTCGATTCTCATTTTGACTATCAACATAGATATCGGCATAATAGAAAGGTCTTCCACCTATATTTCTTTCACCTTTTTGCGACACTCGTTGCCATTCAGAGCCACCATCATCAGACCTGTAGATTGCATTAGATTCGTTTTCGACATAGGCATAAATTCTATCTGAATTAGTCGGTGCAATAGACAACCCTATCCTCCCTAATTCTCCTGAAGGAAGTCCCTCCTTATCACTCAATTTTTTCCAATTTTCGCCTCCGTCATGTGAGATATATAGTCCACTTCCTGCGCCCCCAGATTTAAATCTCCATGGCAATCTTTTGTGTTCCCACAATCCGACCATCAACTTATTGGGATTGGCTGGATCAATAATTAAATCAGATACCCCTGTATATTCGTTGACATATAACACCTTCTTCCAAGTCGTACCTCCATCAATGGTCTTATACACCCCTCGATCCTGACTTGGCCCCCATGTAGCTCCACTCACTCCTGCCCAAACCACATCAGGGTTATTAGGATGTACTAGGACTCTATGGATCTGACGCGAATTCTCTAATCCAAGATGTTTCCAAGTCTTCCCTCCATCCATAGTTTTAAACATTCCCCTGCCACTGTTCTGACTATTTCGGGGATTACCTTCTCCAGTTCCAACGTAGATAATCGATGGATTAGCTTGATAAATCGCTATATCTCCGATGGATGCTGCTTTTTCATTATCAAAAATCGGATTCCAAGTATGGCCATTATTTTTGGACTCCCATACTCCTCCTGCCGCAGCTCCGATATATATATGGTCTATATCACTGAGCACTACATCTATAGCGGTTACTCTACCACTCATTCCTGCAGGTCCAATATTGCGAGGCTGCATACCATGAAACAAAGACATATCCATCTTCTGGCAAAACGCAACCAGACTAACTATACAAAGAACAAAAACGATAAATAAACGTCGCATATTCAGTAATTTTTACAAAGTCTATTGAAAATAGCAATAAGGCTTTAAATTGAGCAGTATCATTATTGCCATTTATAAGGTCAAGGCAAAAATTGCAGAATAGTGCCCAGATTATTGACTCTTAATTTTAAAGAATAGACATTCGCCCGCCATTAGTTTAAAATATAATTTATGCTCAATCCTAAAGACATTCTGTCGATTACATTGATCTTGTTTTCTATCATTGATATCATTGGCAACATTCCTATTATCATTAGCCTCAAAAAGAAGGGACTTAAGATCGAAGGAGGAAAAGCTACTCTTGCCGCTGGAATAATTATGATCTTATTTCTATTTGTTGGCGAAGGCCTACTATCTCTTTTTGGTGTAGATCTTAATTCCTTTGCTGTAGCAGGTGGTATTATCATCTTCATCATCGCATTAGAGATGATTTTAGGCATTCATCTGATGAAAAGTGACGAGGACATCAATAGCGCTTCTGTGTTTCCATTGGCATTTCCCTTAATAGCAGGAGCAGGGACCTTGACAACCATTTTGTCCATAAAAGCCGAATATCATATCAGTAATATTATAGCGGGCATCATCATCAACTTAATTATTGTGTATGCCGTGATCAGATCCTCTGATTGGATTCAAAAGAAGATTGGAAAAAATGGAGAAGAAATCCTTAGAAAAATATTCGGCATAATACTTCTTGCCATCTCGATAAAGTTAATTCAGTCTAACTTAAATATTCTTTCACATCAATAATCTATAAGTCATAACTCTCTAATTCCCTATGAACGCAATGTCATAATAAGTATACTGAGCCGTGATGCGAAAAAGACTATCGTACCAAACAATGCAGATAATAATGTGATCTTAAGACCTCCTGCTACTAATGCTGGTGCGGCTCCTCCAGAGGCCTCGATTGCATCTAAGGCTCCAATCAAGCCAAGTATGGATCCTATCAATCCCCAAGCTAATCCTACTGTGCCAAAGTGCTTTACATAAGACATGGTTTTGCCAGGGGCTCTCCCGATGAGAAAAGCAACTAACAGACCTATGATGATCAATAATACGATGATCAGTGGTATCATAAATGTAGGCCCTCCTTCTTGTATGAGATGCATATGTCTGTTTTTATTTAAAAAACAAATTAATAATAACCTAAAGACCTACAAAAAGAAATCAATGATTCTTCCTATTGATAAATGAGGAAATTTAAAACTTAATATCCACTCCTGGCAGGGCGTCTATCAATCTCTGTTGATCAACTGCACTAATAGGATTTTCCCATAGTCTGAGGTAGGTAAGTTGGTTCAGATTTAAAAATGGATCAATTGAGCTAATATTATTTTCGGGCAAATGGAGATTGCTCAATTTGTTGAGGTCACTCATATCTGGTATTTGTGTCAGACTATTGCCTGACAACCAGATTTCCTCCAAATCTTTTAATTCTTTAAGGGTTCTGATATCCTTTAATCCTACATTAGCGATATGAAGACTCTTCAAGCCCCTCATCGGTTCAATCCACTTTAAATCATTCATACTTATTGGATCAAATTTAAACCCGTCCAAAAATGACCCAAATTTTAAATTTTGGAGCTTCTTGAGATCTGAAAGCTCTTTATAGTTCTCCCCCACATAAGGCAAATACAGATCTTCGAGATTATCTAAAGTCTTAAGGTCCTCATAGTCTCGGATACTAGTCATTGCCAAATTCAACTCAACCATGGAGGATTTATCTTTAAGTGCGCTGATATCCAATAGACTTTGGCAATTAAAAAAATTCGCCTTATGGAGGTTCTTCATATTTTGCAATCCATCGAGATTTTCAAATTGATTGTTAGAAGCTTGTATTGAATCTAAGCCTGAAACATTCCTTAACGCTCCCAAAGAAATCAACCAATTGTCAGAAATGTCTATATACTTCAGCTTGTCCCATTTAAGGTTATCAGGGAGCAATTGGATCTTATTATTAGGAACATCCAGAACCTCCAAGTTTGATAAGTTTTTGATAGGCTCTAAATCATTGAAGTTCGCACTGCGCAAACGCAAAATCTTAAGATTTGTCAATTGCTGGAGACCATCAAAGTTTTTGAGATAAGGACTATAGATATGAAAATCCTCTAAGTTTTGGTTTGATGCAAAATCGTCCAAATCCAAAATACTACTTCTAAGGCATCTAAATTGCTTAAGATTAGTGAAGTATTCTATACCAGCAAATGATTCTATGTTTTCGTCACGTGCGATGATCAAACTATCAACTAATTTGGCTTCACCAAAAGTGATATCTTCCTTTTTGAGGTACCATTCCAATCTTTTCTTAAATTCTTCATCCTTAAATGGAACTATAAAGTCATCCGATACTACCTCAGGATTACAAAGATCCAATGATACAGTTATTTCATCCTCATCAACCATCAACTCCTCTTCAAAATTGAAAATTACTCCATCACGTATGATCTTAAGTGTGAGCCTGTCACCACTTTTTGGTGCTATGGATGATTCACATAATAATATAGAATTACTGATAGGTCCATCAATGATACCCGAAAATGTCGAAAACATTCCGCCGTGATCGATGCTCACAATGTAAGAGTCACTAATGTACTCTTGGAGACATTGATCAGAATCGAGTAGGACATTCATTGTTCGATCTGTCTCTAAGGTAATCGTATATGACCCAGATTGAGAGAATGAATAGACTTCTGATCGGGTACAATTTGATATATTGAATCTATAATCAACCGAAGTGGCATCACATAAAAATAATTGCAATTCGCCCTGATCTGAACATCGACTATTCCAAGATGCGATTTGCATGTCATCATAATAAATATTGATTAAGTCATCATTCAACCGATTACCTTCTTGGTCTTTAAAAATCAAATCTAACCAAAGGCCTTCATTACAAAAAACATCACAATTGTAAATGCTAAAATGTGACACATCAAAGTCATATCTTCCTTCTTGTTTAGTGGCCGTTCCTTCTTCTATCCATATCCCATTTCGCTCATTGAGATTCCACAAGGTTATTGACTCAGGTGCCTCATCATCGGTGGGTATAGACATAGCCACGGTATAACCCTCTCTGATCTCAAGCTCTTCACCACTTTGGCCGATCATCTCAACTTGCACCATGCCATGAGACCTCAGCGGTAGTAATTCATTCTGATCAGATAATCCAATTAATTGTCCTGGAGCAACTAAGCCTAAATTCTCATCGTTACTATCATAATGATGAGTAAATATGGTCACAATTCCTTCATAAAGTTGACCGCCACCAGTAACAATTGATTCTGCTTCGAAGTAAAAGTCAACTTCCCCTATCGACATACTGCCTCCTTCCTGAGCGTAAAACTTAGCGGATTGACTTTTTTGGATCATGATGACCTCGAGACGCTTGAGATCGGAATGCAATACATTGAAGGATTTAAAAGCTTTAAAGTATCCTTCTTTAGAAAAACTTAATCCGTTGATATGCTTTCTACCAGATACGTTCTCCAAAAAAGTCGTTCCGCTCTCATCTACAACGTATGTCTGATCATAATAAGTAAGCTCGACATCCGATAGAGGATTTCCCAAATAATCCTTTACTTCAACAAGTAAATTGAAGTTAATAGCCTCTTGAGAATTTAAAACTTCATCTATTCTTTGGTTTTGGCTTTTTTGTGCTTGGTGGTCAGTATTGATAGAGATGATCTCATCTCTATTCGGCTCATCAGATGAACAAGAAACAACAACTTGAAGTAATACGAATAATATAAGAAGCCTCATTACCCTGTTTTGTCCTTGAACGCTTATTTATATTAAGTCGCTGCTTTTCCTACTCCAGAGACCCACAAGATACGGGGATCCCCAACAGCAATGGAAAGCCTCAATCGACCAAAATAATCTCGGAGCTCATTCATCGTATCTTAATTAGACTTACAGAAAAAAGGCTCGAATCCTACGATTCGAGCCTTCACTTACTATGAAATTTACTATTGCGATACTTTTTTATTTAGTCTGCACTACAAGTCTCTTTAAGCGCTTCTAAATCTTCTTGGGTTGCTATCTCTTGAGTAGAATCGTCCTCTAATTCTACTGTTACAGGAAATTGCAAAGAAGGTCGTTCTTCATTATCTGGATTCTCCGCTTTCCATTCTCTCAATTGAGTTTTAATCTCCTTGCGATCTTCACCAGTTATTGTAGATCCATCAGGTAAAACAAGTGTTACTGGATATACTAAGCTAAAACACTTATCACCTTTACCATGTCCGTGTCTGCCTCTGTTACCATAGAAATCTTTTTTACACGTTTTCTTTAGCTCGAATAGTTGTTCTCTATCTTCGACTGTTACGATTTCAGCAGAATCTGTAAGAATATCAACTGGAAAGTCCAAAGTAGGTAGCATATCCCATGGTATATCTGCAAGATATCCAAACCCTCTTCTACGGGTAGAATCCTTCTCTGGTAGATCCAAGGATGCTGCATTGGCCTCAAACCACGCCTTAATCGTTGCTCTAAGTGTCTCATAGTCATCGACTGACTCAGTCGTACCATCTGGATAAAGGATTGATACAGGGAATACAAATTCAAAGCATCCTAATTTGCCCACATTGCCCTCAGTCTGTAATGAATATATGGACTGATTTACAAAATTTTCAGTGGTCTCAATATCGACCACACTATCGGCCTCTTCACTACAAGAAGTAATAAATAAACCAGCACTTAATAAGGCTAAAATTGCAAAACTGTATTTCAAAAAGATTTTTCTAAACATGATTAAAGTTTTTAGAGTGTATTGCATTATTCAAAAAATCAAAGGCCTTTTCTCCATCAAACGGTGCAAACAATATTTTTATAATTTGTTACTTACACTTCTATAAGAGGGCAATTCTCAAGATGTACTCTATTAAGTGAAAAAAATCTTGAAATTATTTTATAAAATATCTCTCCTCGCAACAATTGAGCAGCACATTATTGAGCAAAAACCCAATATCTACAGTACTTTTGCGGCAGAATTAGGAATCCTCCATTTCATCAGAGAAAAAAGATAATTTTTATGATTACTGTATCGGATTTAGGTTTGCAATATGGAAAAAGAGTATTGTTTGACGAAGTCAATATCAAATTTACCAACGGCAATTGCTACGGAGTAATTGGTGCTAACGGAGCTGGCAAATCAACCTTTCTAAAAATCCTCTCTGGAGAGATCGACCCTAATTATGGAGCTGTAAGTATCGATCCAGGAAAACGTATGGCCGTTCTTAAACAAAATCACTTTGAATATGAAGAAGAGCAAGTACTCAATACAGTGATGATGGGTCATAAGGAGATGTATGATATAATGCTCGAAAAGAACGCTATATACATGAATCCCGATGCTACAGAAGAAGATGGGCTTAAAGCCGCAGAACTCGAAAACCAATATGGTGAAATGGGAGGATGGGAAGCAGAAAGTAGTGCTGCTGAGTTATTGAGTAATATGGGTATCTCAGAGTCCCTCCACTACGGCCTAATGAAGGACCTTACTGGTGGACAGAAAGTAAAAGTACTATTAGCCCAAGCACTGTTTGGAGAACCCGACATATTACTCCTGGATGAGCCCACTAACGACCTCGATGCGGTTACGGCAACTTGGTTGTCAGATTTCCTTGCTGAATTTAAGAATCTGGTAATTGTAGTATCTCACGATAGATATTTCTTGGATATGGTCTGTACTCATATGGTAGATATCGATCGCAATCAGATCAATATCTATACAGGTAATTATACCTTCTGGTACGAATCAAGTCAATTGATGCTTCAGCA
The DNA here is from genome assembly GCA_020629515.1 of Saprospiraceae bacterium. Classification (GTDB taxonomy): domain Bacteria; phylum Bacteroidota; class Bacteroidia; order Chitinophagales; family Saprospiraceae; genus GYS-P2D. Next base: position 162,567 of record JAHDDE010000003.1, read on the forward strand.
AGCAGCTAACAAAAACAAGAAAAATGAGCAGAAAAGAAAAGAAATGATGGAATTCATCCAGCGATTCTCTGCTAATGCATCAAAATCAAGACAAGCAACAAGTCGCAAAAAAGCTCTCGAAAAACTTAAAATCGAAGAAATCAAACCTTCTACAAGAAAGTATCCTTTCATCCATTTCAAACCAGAAAGAGAACCTGGCGATCAGATGTTAAGGATAACAGGTCTCGGCAAAAAGAATGATGCTGGAGAATACCTATTTAAGGATGTAGACATCATAGTTAATCACAATGAAAAAATTGCCTTATTAGGAAAAGATTCGGCTGCTGTAACGGCGTTTTATGAAGTATTATCTGGCAAGACTAATGCTGATGAAGGAACAATAGAATGGGGACAAACTATCACATACGACTATCTCCCCAATGAAAACAATGAGTTCTTTAGTGCAGATCAAAACATAGAATTAATGGACTGGCTGCGTCAATACTCGACTGAAAAAGACGAACAATTTATTCGCAGCTTTCTAGGCAGAATGTTATTCTCTGGGGAGGAAGTCTATAAAAAATCTGGTGTTTTATCTGGAGGTGAGAAAGTCCGATGTATGCTATCAAAAATAATGCTCAAGAATCCAAATTTCTTGTTGTTAGATGAACCAACTAATCACCTTGACTTAGAGTCAATAACTGCTCTCAATAATGCCCTCAATGAATTTCCTGGTAATCTTATCATGACATCTCACGATCACCAGTTATTAGATACTGTCTGCAATCGTATCATCGAGATATCATCTAATGGTATGATCGACAAATTAACCAACTTTGATGAATATATTAGATCTGAAAAGGTAAAAGAGCAGAGAGCAGAGATTTATGCAGAAGCTTTAGCTTAAAGACTTTTTACTGTATTAATCAGTTATAGATTCTGAAAAGCTGAATAAAAGAAATTAGTAAATGCCCCAACAAGATTCATTGTGGAATAGACTGAAAGATGGGGATAAGTCTGCATTAAAAGAGATATATGATCAAGAGAGTAGCTATTTATTCAACTATGGTCGTAAAATTTTTCAAGATCCAGTAATCGTTGAAGATGGCATTCACGATCTTTTTGTGGATATCTGGAATAAAAGATCTACCCTCGGCGATACTGATAATATACGTAGGTATCTCGCTGCCTCATTAAGGAGAAGGATAGTTAATGATATTAAAAGAAGTTCTAAGGCTCAAGCTGTTGATACATTCGATGGCCTAAAGTTCGAACCACAGCTAGCTATAGACTCAATTATAATCAATCAAGAATTAAGCGAAGAGAAAGCCGCAAAATTGAAAAAGGCCTTTGAGATACTTAGTGATAGACAGAAAGAGATATTATATCTTAAGTTTTATGAGGGATATGATTATGATCAGATCTCAGAAATCTTAGGAATTAAGTATCAATCGTTGAGGAATACTGTTTCAAAAAGTATTAAAAAACTGAGAAGTGAATTGCTGCTTCTTATAATGTTTTGTACTAATATTTTTTGATACAGAGAGTACATAAACTATGATAAACCCTTATAAGAGTAAACGTACTCTTAGTAAACATGAAATATCAGATTATCATATTCCTTTTAGTGCTTGTATATGCTTGTAGTTCTGATGAAGAACTTGAAACACAATCATTCGTTTCTTCTGAGATGATGCCTTATTTCAACTCATTTGAAGAGGAAGCCATACTAAGAGGCATAGAGATCAATATTGAAGAACTTGGCATATCTGGATTTCTCGAAAATCTTGATAATGATATAGTAGGACAGTGTGCGAGCTTGACAGATGGATCTCGTGAAGTAAGAATTGATGAAAATTATTGGAATCGATCTTCTAATCTCAGCAGAGAATTTGTCATATTTCATGAGTTGGGGCATTGTGTTCTTGGACGATCGCATGTAGATGATGCCGATCGGAATGGCACCTGTCAAAGTATTATGAATAGTGGCTTAGGAGGATGCCGCATTCGCTATGGTACGAATAACCGAAGTAATTATTTGGATGAATTGTTTTTAGGCCTATGAAGAAAAAATACTTAAAATATCAAGTTGAAGATTTCCTTTCTGATGAGGAGGTTTTCAATAGTATTAAAAATGATGCCCATAAAAATAGCTGGTCAAAATGGCTCAGTGAGCATCCTGAAATGGAGCCTATCTATGCCGAATCTTTACAATTAGCAAAGTCGTTTCAGTTTGAAGAGACGCCCTTTGAAAATAAATCTAAAGTTTGGGATAGAATAGCACAATCCACTTCGGCTAAAGAAGTAGTATTAAACCCATCGATAAAAAGGAATTGGACCGTTTGGATTTCTGCTGCAGCAGCATCTATAGCTTTATTGTTCTTCGTTTATAGTGGCCCTATCGATATTTCTGATAATGATGACATTAATACTTCGATTGCTGATCAAATAGTAAAACTTCCTAATGGTTCTATCGTCACACTTATAGATGGTGGCACTATAGATTATGATGATACTAATTGGGATAAGGAAAGAAATATAAGCCTAAAAGGAGCTGCTTCTTTTGATGTGACTAAAGGAGTTCCTTTCACCGTATCAAGCGATAATGGCTCGGTACAAGTACTGGGCACCAAATTTACAATTCATGACTATGACGATTCCTATAAGGTAGATGTCGAAGAAGGTAAAGTAAAGGTGAACTCTGGCAATAAATCTCAGATTCTTACTGCTAATATGAGCTATAGAAAGAATCAAAAAAACACAGTGGAAGACACTAAGAATGCGATAGTGTTCTATCAATTTGAAGCAAAGCCCATGGAGCAAGTTCTCAATAGTCTGGAGCAAAGCTTTGAAATCGAAATAGATGTGAATGATCAAATCATAAGAGATAAAAACTATACTGGTTTATATAGCAATGAGAATCTTAAAGACGCACTTCAAAGTGTGCTTTGGCCTATGAATTTAAAATATACCATAGAAGGAGATCTTGTTATCATAAGCGAAGAATGATTATAAGCCTTCAGTAGGATCTAAAAATTGTATGACGAACTGGTCTTTAATAAGATTGATAACAACTTTAATCTTTTGTCTGATCGCAATTATGCTGTCTGGGCAGAGCAGTTATTCTATTAAAGTTACTGACCGTCCACTGTCAGAAATACTTTCTCATATAGAGCAATCTTACGGAATCAATTTTGCCTATGACAGTGATCTGAATGTTTCAGAATTATATTCTTTTGATTTAGAATCAGCGTATCTCGAAGATATACTCGAGCCGATACTCTCTAAAGCTGGCCTAGAAAGTATGGCCATCACCGATCATAATATTCTCATAAGAAGAAAAAATAATGCTCAAGTCCAACCGACACATCAGCTTACTTTAGTCGATAGTGAGACAGGCGAAGGACTCGAAATGGTGGCTGTATCTATCGTAGGAACTAAGGTTGGTAACTACACAGATTCTGAAGGCAGAGTTAGTTTCTTTCTTGACGAGCATAAGACTTATCAAGCTAAGATCTCACTGGTGGGATATGAGGATCAAATCATAGAAATTAATGCTGAGTCCTCTAAATCTACTTGGCAAATGGATAAATCGATTATTGACATAGAGGAGGTAATCGTCAAAGATCGACAAAACATAATAGCCACTGACCCCATCCAACAAGAACAAAATATAAGAGTGAACGAATCGACTCTACAAACTTCAGGAGTGGCAGGTAAAGATATCATGAGACAAGTACAATTAGTCTCTGGTATATCTGCTCACAATGACAAATCAGCAGGTCTTCAAATTCGTGGTGCCTCAGAAGATAAAACTTTGATCGTACTTGACGGGATACCTATATATAATCCCAGCCATTATTACGGGGTATTCAGCTCAATCAATGCTTCTTATGTAGACAACACCTCATTGTATAAGAATAATCTTCCTATCCAATATGGAGGAAAGACTTCTGGTATGCTTAATCTCTCGAGTGAAAATCTGAGCGACCTGTCTGAGGTAAAAGGAATAATCGATGTCAACCTCCTCACTTCATCTTTAGTGCTGCAGGTACCGATAAGCCAAGCGCTGTCTTTTCAACTCAATGGCAGGACCACTTACGACAACGTGTCAGAATCTGGATTAGCACAGCTCTTTAGCAACGCTGAAGAAATAATGGAAACTGTTCAGAATTTTAGTCTGGTATCAAGAGATTCTATCCTTTCTGCTTTACCAGATTATAAATTTAGCGATTGGAACGCCAAGATTAATTTAGACATCAATGACGATAATAACGTCAACTTGAATTTCTATAATAGTGATGATGCCATGTCTAATAGCTATGCTAACCAATTTGAAGCAAGAGCAAGAGATCGAAGAATAGAAGTGAAAGAAAGCTATAAAAACACAGAAGATTGGACAAATCTGGGTGGCAGCATGAACTGGACATCTTTACTATCTCAAGACATAAAACTCAACTCCACTCTATACTATACACAATTCGGAAATAATGCTTTAGTTGATGTATCAATATTTAGGGAACAAGGCACAGAAGTCATAGATATCAATAGGAGTAATCAAATAGGTAATAACATTACAGATTTTGGATTTAAGTCATTCATGACTTATCAATTAGAAAAAAACAACACACTTGTTGTCGGTATCGATATAGAAAATAAAGAAAATGAACTGTCTATAGCTGGTGAAAATCTTCAATCATTTGATCAAAATCAGAGCGCTGAAATTTATAGTGCTTTTGGATCATATCAAGTATTATTCGACAATGGCTGGGCAATTGGTGCTGGGCTGAGAGGGTCGTATTTTTCAGTAAATGATCAATTCTATTTTTCTCCAAGAATCAACTTGGTGAAAAGCATAGAAGATTCATGGACCTTAAAAGCCTCTGCGGCTAGACAAAACCAATTTGTCAAAGAGTTATCCTATGAAAATCCTCAAGGTCGATCTCAATCACTCTGGGTTATAGCTGGATCTGATAAGCTCCCAGTCAATACGAGTGACAACTTTATGCTTGGAGCTACTTATACGCAGGATAGATGGTCTATTGATATCGAAGGATTCTACAGAACTGCCAATGGCATTAATGAATATGCCTTTATTAATAATCAGTTTGATGAAAACCAAGATGAGCCTAAATTCAATAACTATCAACTATATGCTGGTCAGAGCACCAATTATGGCGTGGACTTCATGTTAAGTTTTACGCAGAAAGATTACGCCTCTTGGCTGGCATATACATGGAGCAAAGGGACTAACTCATTCGATGAAATATCACGTGGAGAAGCCTTCCCGTCCCAAGAAGATAGGAGACATCAGTTTAAGTGGATCAACCAATACAGCTTTAAGCAATTTAATTTTAATGCGAATATTATCTATTCTTCTGGTCGACCTTACACAGATTTAACCAAGTTCACAGCTATCTCAGATAGAAATAATATAAGACCCAAAGATCGTATCAGTCGTCTACCAGCCTACTTCAGACTTGATATGGGCGTAGACTATAGTTTTAAAATCAGTTCTCAAGAAGCAAGGATCGGACTATCCGTTTTTAATCTTACCGATCGCAATAATGTCAATTATCTCCAATACATTTTCTCAGTACCATCTAATCGCCAAGGGCAAGAAAAAACCATTAATACCATCATTGGCACAGAGACTAATCTCCTACCACAAACGATCAACTTAAATTTTAGTTATACTTTTTAAAGCAGCGACGAACAAAACAATATACTTTGTTGATTAACAATTTTGAGAAGAATGTCACTAGTAAGGCAGAAGTTAACTTTGATATAGACTGATGAAATATTATAGAATACGAAGAGCATTAAGCTTAAAAATGGATAGCGAAACCATGGTCGAAGGTTACGATTATGGTGCAGCAGATAGTGTATATCATTGGAGAAAGAATCATCTCTCTCCAAATCTATTTTCTGTAAAGCTTAATCGAAGAGTCGTTCCAAAAGATATTGTAGAATGTGCTCCAGCTTCTGATGCCGATGTACTAATAATAAGTTATAAGCTATATGATATTTTATCATTGTTTAATATTAGCACTCATGATTTGGCCCCTGTCCGAATAGTAGGTACTAAAGACGTCTATACAAATTATCATTATTTATATTTTAATTCTGGTATATCAGAGGACCTGATAGACTTTGGCCAGTCCTCGTTTCATTACAATAAATTTGAAAATGGGAGATGGATAAAGCTGGATATAATCCCAACCATCAGCTCTATCGGAGATATTAAAGAGAAGAAAGTAGATGGCCTAAGTGGCCCCAATCTTACTCATCTATCTTTTACATCTGATATGACTTACGATGTATTTTATTTAGCCATTTGGGCAAAACATGTTATTGTAGTAACCGAGGCGGTAAAACGTGCTTGTGAAGACAGAGGCATACAGGGAGTAGCATTTGATGAGCTTCCATTTTCAAGGAATGAAAGTTAAAATGTCTAATTAGAGGATGGTTTTAATACTATCTTATTTTTCATGTCCAAAAATATTATACATTGACAATAGATATCAATGTTAATATGAATCCATTAGCTTTCTTTCTTATTATATTTTCTATGCCTTCGCTTTTTAACTGTCCTTTGGGAGGTACAAATGATTCAAATCTGACACCTTTCTATAAATGCTTTCTTGTAGAGAATAAAGATTATATACTTACAGATGAATTGGTATATTTTGAGATAAAAGAAGTGGATGGGGCTTTTTTCATTACCAAGATAATAGGGAAACACTCTAAAGAAGTTTACCTAAAAGTATTTGATGCATTAAATTGCTTAAAGAGCAAAACTGTTTCTTTCGATTCCCTCAAATTGATCATCAGTTTTACTGAGAGCAGAGATAGTGACGTGAAAAATGAGCGAATTATTGAATTCAAGGAGAAAAACGATCTTGATGATGTGGAGGTATTAAGAGTATCTTTTATGAAAGGTTCCTAAGTAAGTTATAAATGTGCTACACTAAAAGGCTCTAGTAACATCATCATAACCTATGGCAGAGACTATCATTATAAAGTTGGTAGTCTCTATTTCATGTAATCCAGGATTGTTTACTATATGAATGGATTACAGTGACAAATTAATTGGAGTTATTGAAACTTATGGTTTTGATTCACATTCAAGCCCCTCGTAGACAGATATTATTTGACAGGAATATTTACAATAACTGGTTACACGGACCGAGGATTTGAAAAAGAATGAAAACAAGAACAACTTCTTTTAAAGGATTATTTGGCGGAGCTATTCCTATGACATTTTTTATCCATAAAAGATTAAAATGAAGTTATTATTTGTAGGTCTCATCTTTTTAATTTCTTGTCACTTTCAGAGTAAAAAAGATGAAACTCTGAAGGTGATGTTGAAAGACATAGGTATACAGCAAGAAGTTGAAATAGTCTCATATGATTCTAAAGTAATTAGTATAGGACCTTTAGGGTCAGATTCTTATACGGAGTATATTTATGAACTGTCTATTGTATCACATAAAGCACTGCTCAGAGAAGTTGAAAATTCATTCATGATTATTCCTATTATCAGTCATAAACCAAATACGCAAGCACAATGGTCAGATCATGGAGACATTATTGAATATTTAAATACTCAGCGTTTACTAAATGAAAAGTATACGTTGAGAATTAAAAAAGACATCCCTCAAATCGTATTATCTACTCTTTAAGGGTATATATCTCTGGTTCAATTTTAGATTAAAATCGATCTGTTTAACCAAATTTGTTTCATATTGATCTTAAATCATTATCATGCATTCTGATGAAAAAATCTGCTAAATACTTATTGCTACTATTAGCTGCGATAATAGTA